>SPJS01000282.1 GCA_006844705.1 Methylococcaceae bacterium
CGCAAGCTTTATATTGCCACGTTAATGTGAAAGCCATGAATATAAAAAATACCAGCATTCAATTTACCTGCACTTTATTTTTATCAACCCTTTTATCATTTATCGCTGTGAATGCGCATGCAGTGACAGCTCAAGATTCGCCTGAATTTACGACATCAGGTCAAAGCTTATGGGGGCCAGGTCAAGGCGTGACCGAATTACCCTGGAAAGCCGACATCGTTGATATTGATACCAATGGCCAGTTTGGAACGATACTGGGCGCAAAACTAAGCTTGGCTACAGCTTCGCCACATGGCGATATTCAGTTTATTTGTCCTACAGGTAGTTTTATTGATTTAGCCAGTGGGGATTGTTACGAATGTCCTGTCACTTATGTTCATAATCCGCTTTATCCTGCAAGTAATTCAAAAGTCTGTACCAAAATAACAAATAGAACAACAGCAACCTATAAAAGTGAACCTCAGTTTATTTGTCCTTCAGGGCAATTTCCTGATATTGCTACAGGGAAATGTTATAGCTGTCCTTCTGGTTATTCACATGATGCATTGATACCCGCAACGATAGCCGGAGTTTGTTATAAAAATGATACGGATAACATGGACTATAAACGTAAAATCGGTTGTGATGCGGGGGAGTTATATGACCCGGTCAGTGATAACTGTTTTACGTGCCCATCAGGTTATAATCATGATCCGCTTATTCCATATAACTTGAATGGTATTTGTTATAAGCCGTCTCAAAAACTGACCAAGACAATGTCAAACGTAGGTTCAAGGACCTGGAATTCTTGTAAAACTGTCGTGCTGGGAGTGTGTTTTGGTGGCTGGGATTATTCTGGCACCACTTCTGGGGGTATTTGGAGCGGCAATTCTTATTACAAATGTACCGGAGGATACAGTCACGATATTCTGGTGCCATTTAATCGGAATGGAATCTGTTTTAAAAATACCTCCCGGGTTAACACCACAGCCAGCTACGCGGGAGAATATCAGAACTGTCAATTTGGTGAGCTCGCCAGCGGGGGGAATTGCTATGACTGTCCCACGGGTTATAACCATGATATTTTAGTACCATTCAATCAGAATGGCATCTGTAAAAAAAGAACAAATACAACTGCAGCCCTGCAAGGAAATATCACTTTCATTTGTCCGTCGGGGCAGTTTTTTGATGTAGGCACACAGAATTGTTATACCTGTGGCGCAAACCAGTTGCATGATCCAATTTTTCCTGCCACTACTACCGGGGTTTGTTATACCTTAAATGAATCTTTACCGGCCACTACCGGAGATCCACAATTCTTGTGTGGAGAAGGTGAGTTTGCCGATGTGATTACCGGTAAATGTTATACCTGTCCGACGGATCATATCTGGAACCCGTTAGTCCCGGTAGATCAGAACGGCGTGTGTTTTGCACTGGAAGTCGGCGAGAATCTGTCCAACCCAGACCGAGAAGTAGGCTTTGTTGCTGATTACGAAATGAAAATAAGATGGGGTATGTCGGGAGGCCTCAATCTTAACAGTGGCTCGGTGGATGTGGATTACAAACCGCAGATCACGGTTGAGGTCAAAAAAGACGCGTCACATAGTGGACCAGAGGATATGTTTATCCTGAGTTCAAGCCAAAATACGGCCACCTCGACACTCAGTCTGAATACACATGACCCCAGTGTGGAAGTGTATCTGGATACTTATATGGATTCCAAAGTCAATATCAATGCCGATGTCGCCTACCCAGGCATTTCCGATACGGGTTTGATGACGCAGGAAAGAGAAATTATTCCAATTATGAATTTTGATACTCAAGGAGAAAAAACGCCAAATCCCGATCATCCATTGACCAAATTGACCTTGTCTACCAGCGGTGCGCAACTGGATGTGTTAGGCAATACCATCTTTTCAAATCCGGCGGGCATGTGGACATATACCTATGCGCAATCATTAACCGGCGTACCGGCTAAGTTTGATGAATCGCCCATTTCGCTGGAATACACGATTTTCGAGGTCGCCTTAGGTTTTCCTTCATTTACAACCCCCGTAGATACTTCCTGTAGCGGCGTCATTGACTGTTTTCTCAAAGTGAATGGTATCGAACAAACGGCACCCACAAGTTTTTATGGTGATCATGGATCACAGGCGGTGATTGAAACGGGGGCAGACGGGACTAAAATCACCAACCATTTAAAAGCGGGAAATCGAACCGGGCTGACCTTGGCCAGTTTGTTACTGGATGGTTATAAATCCACAGATGCGGCTAAATTGGAAGTGGATCTGGATGGTTTACAGACCTTAATCACCAAAGTCCCCTTAGGCATCAATGTTGGTATTCAGGCGCCGATTAAAAACAATACGTTGACGGATTCAGCTGATGATTCGGAAAGTGCGGACAAAAAGAATTCCAACGGCAATATCACTTTGTTTAATGTCAACGGAAATATTCTTGATCTGGATGCGGCGGTTTATCTGGGCTTTTCTGAAGTGTATGAATTTACCCCGAATCTGTTGGTTAAATATGATTTTGGCCAGGTTGTGTCAGTGCAAGATGAGAAGGGTGAGCTTGTTGAACAGAACCATGTTGAAGTTCCGCTGGGAGAAACGCGCAAATTTGTTCATCCAGGCGGAGAGTTGAATATTACGACAAGCTATTCAATGAGAAACAACCAGTTTAGTAATGATCTTGATTTACAATTAACCCCCGTGTTTGAAGGCGAGGCGTTAAGTATTGAATATGATTTTTTTGGTCGTCCTACCGATTTACCCAATAAGTTTGCGGCAGCGGCATTTGCGGTTCAATTGGTTCCAGAGCCACTTAAGTTAATTAATGTTAATTTTCACAGTGGTATTTCTACTGACAAAGCAGAATTTGCTTTAGCCGGGTTTGAAGATGTAGAAGGGACTTCGTTAAGTGTTATGGGATCAAGTCCTAATCCGCTGGATGCCATGGAAATTCCCATGTTATCCGGGATCGGTTTAATCTTGTTTGGAGGTGTAACCTGGTTGGGCGTAGTGCTGTTCCGCAGAAAGTGAATTAATGCCTTGAAGTGACTTCCCCTCAGTGCATAGAATCGGCAGAACATTTGTTTTTACAGTTTCTATTCACAGGGGAATGATCATGACATTGTTATATGGTACACATCTTCAAGTGCAATTTGTTCGGGTGGTGGATGGGGATACCATTCGGGTTAAATTGCCTGGTCAGGATGTTGAGGAAGCATTACGTATTCTGGCGCTGGATACTGAAGAAACACATGCGGGATCAAAACCGGTCACGCCCTGGGGTA
>SPJS01000280.1 GCA_006844705.1 Methylococcaceae bacterium
ACGCTAAAAAGTTTTAATTTTTTCATCGATTAGAGGTCGTCATGAAAATACAATCGATTTTACAAAGCCAATGTCTTTCCCTGACGCTATTGGTCGCTATCAATTCACCCACCCATGCAGCACCGGGAGATATTTCCGATACACCATTATTTACCTCAAATAACGCACAACCCAATGTCTTTTTCGAAGTCGATGATTCCGGCTCTATGGATTGGGAATTTTTAAATGTCAATCATTGGCATCGTTGTACCTACGACTGGATTGATAATAATTGCGTATTTTGGGTAACAGAAGGTACACCTGTTCTTCCTATTGGCACACCTGTTGTTCCTGGTACGGTAGGTTGGGCTTATTTTGGATACATTTATGATAATACTGACAATGCCTACACCAACGTATGTGTGCCTTCCTTAGCGGATGATGCAGCAACCATTGGCTCTTGCCCAATAACAACAGCAACTTATGACTGGCGTAATTTGTCATCTTCTTTTAATGTTATTTATTACAATCCGGATTCAACTTATGAACCCTGGGAAAACGGAGATGGGACAGCGATGTCAGATGCCGTTTTTTCTGCAGCACGAAGCGACCCGCAATCAGGTAAAACCGGATATACAAACACAGAAAATTTGTCTGGTTTTGAATATCACGTGTGGTCAGATACACACGGTTATTCCGGCAATAACCCAACCGGCTTTACGACAAATAAAACATCAGGTGCAAATGGTCTGATGGACTGGTGGGATGAACATTTAAAATATACTGTCAATGCATCATCCATTGTCGTTGAACATATTACCTATACCGGAACAAATGGTAATACTGAAACTGTTAATTCGACGACTACGCTTACGGGTACTGGTTCTCATGCCTTATTGGGAAATAAAACCATTGCCGAAGTGCAACAAAATATTGCCAACTGGTATCAGTACTACAGAAAAAGATCGTTTGTTACCAAATCAGCCATAGCCAGCGTCGTATCAGATAACACTGATTTTCGCTATGGATTGAATTTTATTAATAACTCTTCATTTACCTATAACGGGTCAACAACTTCTTTTGTAGAAGTACCATCAGGTACAGGTTCGACCTCTACCAATTCATTATTATTAGATGGGTTGTTTAATCTTGTCTGGCCAAATTTTGGGACACCATTACGACAAGGCCTGGAACGTGCTGGAAATTATTTTGATAATTCTGATGGTAGAACCGACCCCGTCAATAATTCATGTCAACAAAATTATACTGTTCTATTTACTGATGGATACTGGAATGGCAACGATCCTACAGCAAGTATCGGTGACGCGGATGCTGATAGTTATAACCTAACCGTCGCCGATGTAGCCAAATATTTTTATGACCTGGATTTAAGTTCATTAGATGACGATGTCGTTCCTAATCAATTTGATACTGCAACGCATCAACATATGGTGACTTATTCCGTTGCTTTTGGTGTGCAAGGTAATTTGACTGATACTGATAATGATGGCTGGCCAGGAAATGACCCAGGTTTAAGTGAGGCGGATGATTGGGGAGATCCTTACAATTCAACACCCGCCAAGATTGATGATTTATGGCATGCTTCTTTTAATTCCAAAGGGACGTTTGTATCAGCATCTACACCTGAAGAAGTTTCAAATTCCTTATCTGATGCCTTAGCCAATATCAACGATAGAGCAGGTAGTGCCGCCTCAGTCGCATTCAACACAACAACATTAACCGGTTCAAGCTCTGTCTATCTGGCGCAGTTTAATAGCACCAACAGTAAATGGAGTGGTGACTTACTGTCCTTTGCATTAGACCCGCATAATGGAAATGTAAATTCAACGCCTTCCTGGTCTGCTGCTTCGATTCTGGATAGCGATCCAGATCCCGTAAATAACAGAACGATCTTTACCTACAACGGCACACAAGGTGTCCCTTTCCTATGGGCTAATCTGACAACAGCACAACAAGCAGATCTAAAAATTAATCCTGATGGTTCTAGCGCTATTGATTTGAAAGCCCAGGCACGACTCAATTTTTTACGTGGTGATCGCACAAACGAGAAAGGTGCAGGTGGTACCTACAGTTTTCGTAACCGGTCTAAATTATTAGGCGATATCATTCATTCAGACCCCATTTATGTGGGCACCCCTCAATTATACTGGCCTGGTGAATCACCGTTTCCAGATACCCTTGGAACTGATACCTATGAAGACTTTAAGACAGGATCAGCCTATTCCAGAACGCCTATTATTTATGTAGGTGCCAACGATGGCATGTTGCACGGGTTCAATTCTTCCACAGGTGCAGAAGTTATGGCCTATATTCCGGGCCATCTTTTTTCATCAGCATCGACAACAGAAGGTCTACATTTTTTAACGGATCCCAATTATGCACATAGATATTATGTTGATATGCCGGTTGCCGTTTCAGATATCTATATAGATAAAGCTGATAGCATCGATGAAAACAGCGATGGCACTAATCTGGACTGGCATACTATTCTGATTGGTGGAGGGCGTGCGGGTAGTCGGGGTATTTTTGCTTTAGACATTACTGACCCAACGGAATTTATTGAAGATTCAACCCATGCTGACAAACTGGTGCTATGGGAATTTGATTCTAATGACGATGCAGACCTGGGGTATACCTTCAGCAAACCAGTCATTGGAATGCTAAATAATGACCGTTGGGCCGCAATATTTGGAAATGGCTACAACAATAGCGGAGATGGTCAGGCTAAATTATTTATTCTGTTTCTGGATGGCGGTCTTGATGGTACCTGGACTGCTGGCACAGATTATCTGGAAATATCTACTGGTGTTGGCTCAATTGTATCCAGTGACTGTACAAATGCCAGTAGCGTTTGCAACGGGCTATCCACCCCGCAAGCTGTAGATATGGATGGCGATAAAATTATTGACCGGGTTTATGCGGGTGACTTAAAAGGAAACCTGTGGGCATTTGATTTGACCGGTTCTAATACTGGAAACTGGAACATTGCTCATAAACAGGGGCCAAATTATAAACCATTATTTACCGCAACCCATCATGACACGCTAACACCGGGCACTGCACCAACACAAATCAGC
>SPJS01000279.1 GCA_006844705.1 Methylococcaceae bacterium
GGTATGTCCCCATTCGTTAAAGCCAACCGCCACAAAAATCATAAAGGGGCCCGCCACAGCCAAGGTCAGCGGTAACGAAATTTTTTCGGCGAATAAAGGTAATTGGGTCCGTGCATAAAGCCACGATGAAATGCCCATGATGGTATAAAACGGAAAGCACAGATAAAATTCCACGACATGATTAGCGGTAAAAATGTTGTCGCGAATAGCGGCCTGATGCCAGGCGTTATCCTGTTCGGCAAAATAACTGCCTGCCCAATAAACGGAAAAGGTATAAATGCTGATCCACATAGTCAGGTTTAAATAACGGCGCAATTCTTCACGCGGGGTCAATTGATCAAGGTTCAGGTCGCGATTTTTCCAAAAATAATAGCCCAGTGCCGCAATCAAAATGAGTTGAAAACCGACCTCGATATAAAACAGATTCATCCAGTATTCCTCAAATAAAGGATCGGTTGAATCCAGGCCCGTGACAGCACCATAGGTGTATTGATAGGCGGTGATCGAGACATACATGAGCAAAATCGCCGAGAAAGCCGCGGCGTAACGTTTAAACTCTTTCAGATACCACCGGCTATTGTTGGTTTCAGTGCCAGACGATTGAATGGTTTTTTCAGTTGCAGTAACCATAATGATTTCCTCTTTAATATTTTGTTAAAAATCAGTTGTTTTATTTGTATTCAGGTATCAAAGGCGCCGAAACACTTGTCAGGTAGCGCTTACCCTGATCGTCGAATAAGAACAACAAGCCACCAAAGCGACTATCTGCATCACGAATGACACTGGAAAGATGTTCGTTTTCCCAGGCGGCATCCGCCGCCACTACTTTTACAATTTTGGTTTCACCTGCTTGAATCAAATCATCTGGTTCAATGTGCAAACCATTTTTCGCCAGATATTCTGTCGGTGTATTACTGGCATCAATGTCCATAGTTGAATTAATAAAGCGCACCGAACCCGTAGTAAACTCAGCTATTTGCAAAGGTTTGGAACCTTCGTTTTTGATCTCCACATTCATAGTCATAGCTCTTTGCGGAAAATTGTAAACTGCACGTTTTACTTTAGCTTTAACAGGGCTGGCTTGTTCAGGTAGCGGTGGAATAAGGTCTAGTGAAGCTTGTAATGGTATGGTTTCCGGATACTGGCTGGTCGCCATAAAATAGCCGCTAAAGACAATGACAGGCACTACGACTAATATGGCTTTAGCCAAGTTTTTATCGGTCAAGGTCACCAGCTTATCTTCTTCATTATTTTTCACCATGGCATAGCGCGGAATAAACAGAGGACGACGAACCCACCAAACTAACCAGGCTACACCCAAAATCATCCACAGCATGTGCCAACGAACACCATTGGCCGTGCCATAGGATTCTAAATCAATTGTTTCGCCATGCACGGTTTCAACAGTGTTGGTGAATGCATTGGCATTACCGGTAATTTCAACCCATAGTCCAGGTCCTGCGACATTCCCTGTGTCGATAATGTTGAAGGAAGGATGAATGTGGTAACGCCCAGGAATTCTGGCTTTAAGCTTCATTTTAAACTCATAGTCACGACCCACTTTGAGTGGCAATGAGTTCAGATGTGCTTCTCCGTTAATCCAGCGCTCTTTGCGGAGAAATACTGGGCCTGGGGCGATGACACCCAAATAAGCAGCTTCCGGTTTTGGAATGCTATTGGGCCAGTCTTCGGCGACATGGACCTTACCGGTAATGATCAGTTCATCATTAACTGCAACCGAATTGGCTGACCATTTAACGTCATACCATTGAACCGTTCGCATCCGAACAAAAGGCTCTAAGGAGCGTTCACCGTGTGCCGACACAGGAGGCGTTAATAGCAAAAGTCCGCTCAAGACGGATAACAGCAAAAATAAAAATTTAAACAATTTCATTTTATCTCTCCTATACACGTTTTAAATAACGAACCGTGGCAAACGCTTTACCGATATACCAGCCAGCTGGATAAACCAGGATACACAACAGTGCTGCAAAGAAGGCGGACAAGGGGGCAGCCATCTGACCATAGGTTCGTAAGGTGCCACGTTCTATAATACGTAGATATTCCGGCATTCCCGCACGTATATATTCAAAGCCAAATTGATCGGCGATGGTTTGCAAACCACCTTGCCATTCAATGGGAACATGAAACATGGCAAAAATCGGCCAGTTCGTTGGGTAGAATAAAAGTGCAAAAGCAGCTCCACCCGCTATGGAGGTTACCAGAAAGCTTCGTGACAGCATTAAAATTGCATCCAGTACCAATGCACTTGGAATCATGGTGGCAGGAAGCACAAAATTAAGTGGGTAATGAGTCCAAATCTGATAGGCAGTCACGCGAGTGATCCACATACCCAGCATTAAACCCACGACCGATAAGGTGGCACCCATCGGTAAGCGAAAATGAGTCCACAAAACCGATTGCACGGCTGCGGGCCAGGCAATCATCAGCACGGGTGTCACCAGTGGCCAGTATTGCCGGTCTTTCCAGTCGAGCCAGAAGTCCCAGTCACCGACTGTTAACATAAAATGCAGGTGATAAGAGCCTATATATAAAAATCCGGCTAATACCAGGATTAGATAATCATAAATCCTGGAGACCATTGCGGTTTCTCGATCAAAACCGGTTGATAAGCTAGTCGTTGACATGATTTACTCCTCGTCGCAGTTTGCGACTCTTTATTTGTACCGATTGGTATTTTATGGGTATAAAAATACATCTAAATATAATGAGCATGGACTAATCCAAATCACTTAATGCATTCGATATGATATGACTAAGCGATTTTTGGTTTGGAATAACGCCACTTCCCATTGCTTGTAAGCCGTAAAAAAGACCGGTTAGAAAACCAGCGAGTGCAACAACGTCTTTGTCGGTTGAAATCTCCCCCGATTTTTGGCCGTTGATAATCGTGGATTTAAAACCTTTGTTGATGCCTCCGAGACCCTTTTCATAGTATCTGGCAATTTTTGGATCTTTTTGCCAGAAAAAAAATTTAATAAAGTCGTCATAGAGTTTGG
>SPJS01000281.1 GCA_006844705.1 Methylococcaceae bacterium
AGGTTAAAGGCGATCCGGGCGTAGTAGCTGTTTTACATACCCACTCTCGCGCTTTAGCTTATCATCCCCATATTCATGCCGTGATGCCTGCCGCAATAATTGATAAAAATAATCGGCTTTGGCGAACAAAAAAAGGCAAGTACCTGTTTAACCACAAAGCACTGGCTAAGGTTTTTCGTGCAAAAATACTATCAGGTCTGGCAAAAGATAATTGCGTATTCTGGTGATCGTGAACACCGATTCTGGCCATCGTGAACACTTCCCTTGTCCACGCATTGGGTTTTGGTTATTTTACCTCTAAGTGTTCACGATCAGTCAATTCTGATTGTGTTTTTCGCAGTGATTCTCCTTTTAACTTGATGCGATGAGCGTTGTGCATGAGCCGATCTAAAATTGCATCGGCCAGTGTATTATCACCAATGGATTGATACCATTGGTCAGTGGGTAATTGACTAATCATGATGGTGGATGCGCTTTCATGACGATCATCCATAATTTCCATTAAATCGTTACGTTGTGTCGCTTTTAACGGTTCCAGTCCCCAGTCATCTATTATCAGACAATCAAGTCTGGCTAATGATTGTAGCGCCTTGCTATAAGTACCATCTGCCTTTGCCTGTGTCAGTTCCAGCATTAATCTGGATAGTCGATAATATTTAACGCTATAACCTTTCATACAAGCCGTATGACCCATGGCACAGGCAAGATAGGTTTTTCCGCTGCCACAAGGCCCTGTAATCAGCAGGTTTTGTGATTTATTCAGCCAGTCACATTGCAACAGTGTAGCCATCATGGCTTGCTTTAATCCTCTTGGATGCTGATAATCAATGCCATTGCTATTGGCCGCAAGTTTAAGCTTGGCTGCTTTCAGCAAGCGTTGTTGTTTCCTGTTTTCTCTGTCCTGATATTCACTGTCTGCCAGTAATTGCAGACGTTGTTCAAAGGGTAATCCGTCATAGGTATTGGGCTGTTCCATCTGGTTGACCAGTGCATTGGCCATGCCAGAGAGTTTAAGTTGTCTGAGTTGTGTAATGGTTTGTTCTATCATAATAAGTCTCGTCTATTATTCGTCACTATCTCTACATGAGGCCTATACAGGCTTTGTGCTTTGTGATTAATGAAAGCTTTTGGGGCCACGAATATTTTCATGGGCCTGAGGTAAGGTAGGCAGTGATTCTTTGTTTTCATGCAATAATTGATCTTGGTTACTCAGCAGAATGTCTTTAATATGTTTAAGCCTGTACAAACTGTTTTTATTGGCGATGGCACAGGCTTTATTCAAACGCTCAGCAGGATAACTTCTGGAAAGGTTTAGCAGCCCAAGACAGACTCGGTAAGCCTGTTCCTGATGTTGTCGCTGATTGAGTACCGTTTTAACCCAAAGCAAAACTTCATCACCGATATCTTTTGCCCAATTCATCAGTCGCCCTGGTGTCCACTTGTGGTGTTTTTCATGTTTAATCGGCATATGCTCAGGAACTGTGGTCATGCCTGGGTGATATTTTCTGACGTGACTAGTGATTCGTTTGTTGTGGAAGTAAAGCTCAATTAAATGCTCTTTGGCATGCAGTTCAAGCTTTTCGCCAACCAGATGATGTGGAACCGAGTAAAGATGATTATCGTATTGAAGATGGTAGTCAATGTTCACTTTCACGGTTTTAATATCGGTGTATTGATAGACTTGCTTAGGTAGCGGCAAAAGAGCAGGCTTATCGATAGATTCAAACCATTGCTGTCTTGTGCCTTTCAGTTGTTTAAACGGTTTATTATTCACTTCTTCCAAGAGTGCTTTAATGCACTGGTTTAACTCTGCCAGAGAGAAGAACGTATGATGCCGCAATCGTGCCAGTATCCATCGCTCTATAATTTGTACACCGACTTCGGCCTTGGCTTTATCTTTGGGTTTGAGTGGTCTGGCTGGTACCAGAGCCGTGCCGTAATGAGCTGCGAGTTGTTGATAAGAAGGGTTAATCTCTGGATCATAGCGACAGGCTTTGGTGACACCGCTTTTTAAATTATCTGGCACGACAATCGCAGGGATACCACCAATGAAGTTAAATGCTCTGACATGACTGTTAATCCAGTCGGGTAGTTTTTGACTCCAAGTCGCTTCACAGAAGGTGTAATTGGATGCACCTAAAACGGCGACAAATATCTGTGCGGTTCTTATTTCACCCGTGGCATTGCAGACAATAGGCATTGTTTGTCCTGCATAATCCACAAACAGTTTTTCGCCTGCTGTGTGTGTTTGACGCATAGAACGTTTCTGTTTCTTTAGCCAATCTTGATACAGCATGCAATATTGAGGGTAGCTGTAACATCGATTAGGGTATTGCTGGGTATATTCTTCCCACAGCAAATGTTTAGTCACCCCTTTCTTTTTCAGCTCACGATAGACCTCTACCCAGTCAGGCAACTGAAACTGATTAGAGGGTCGGGTATCTGACTCGGGGTAAAACTGACTGGCAAGCTGTTGGTCATTGAGTTGTTCGATGGCTTCCCAATCAAGTCCTAGTTCATCAGCTTTGCTAGTTACTTTTTGTATAGCTCCCAGACTTAATCTAAGGCTATCTCTTATCTGACGCATGCTGAGTTTGGCATGCAGTCGAAGTCGTAATACTTCTCGTAATTTACGCATTGATATTCTCTGTGTTGGCATTACCCGTCCCAATTAAAATCAGGTAGGTTAGCAATGGACAATAATCAATGGTGGAAAGGATTCTGATTGATCGTGAACACCTATTCTGGAAAAACACCAAAAGTGTTCACGATCAAATCAGAATTAGCGTTCACGATGAACCAGAATGGGTGTTCACGATACGTCAGAATCAGTGTTCATGATGGGCCAGAATATGCAATAATCTCTCATGCCCGTCTTCTACACCTGAAAAATGGGTGGTCGATTGTCAAAACGTCGGTGCTGGCGAAAAGGCGTTGATTTATC
>SPJS01000199.1 GCA_006844705.1 Methylococcaceae bacterium
AAATCCAAACCAGCCCAGCCATAATATAAACCCGCCTAATGCGATCATCGGCAGATTATGTCCAGGGATATCTCTAGCTTCTCCTGTTCTGGAAAACCGTCCTAAACGTGGCCCCAATACCAGTACCGCAGCCAGCGCACACCACCCGCCAATAGAGTGGACGACAGTTGCCCCTGCAAAATCAACAAACCCTAGTTGGTTCAGCCAGCCATGTTCATTCCACACCCAATGGCCAAATACAGGATAAATGAATGCACAGATAAACATTGAACAAATAAGATATGCACTGAAACGCATACGTTCTGCTACGGCGCCACTGACAATTGTGGCTGCTGTTGCGGCGAACATCAATTGAAATAACAGTGCTACGATGTCGTCATTACTGAAATCTTCCGGAAAAAAGCTGGAACTTCCGATGATGCCTGCAAAGCTGTCACCAAACATAAGTCCGTAGCCAAATGCCCAAAAAAACAGACTTCCAAAACAGACATCAGTATAGTTTTTCATGATGACATTAATTGCATTTTTCGCTCTGGAAGAACCGCATTCCAGTAAAGCGAAGCCTGCCTGCATAAAAAAGACCAAAGCAATTGATATGGCAATCCAGACTGTGGATGAATGCAATGGCTCGCCAGGTTCATTAGCTGATACTGAGAGTGGAAATAACACCAGCACAAGACAGAACAATTTGTTTTTTAATAAATTAAGCATTTGAATAATATAAATTAATTTATTAAAAGATTAACAGCTTTCAACCTGAGGATAAGAAAGAAGTGCTATTTTGAGAAGTTGATCAAAAGAGTATGGAATAGACCGAGGCTGTTACCCGCGATGGCTTACTTACACATCGTCATTGTTAAACGTAGACAACGTTTCCAATACCCTGGATGCACTATAAAAGGCATCATTCAAGCCATGCCAGCGGTCGTAAAAATGAAAATGACCCTGATCATTCGCAGTAAATGAGAGTTGTCTATCTTTAGCGATAGAAGGAAGAAACTCAGGCTCGTCACCCAAAACTAAATGCTTCTTATCCTCGGTTGATAAATTCGACATTAACGGTTGCCATTTTGAGTCAATCAAGGAAAGGTGTTGCGGTACAGCACTTTGCTTAGCCTTATGGAGTAATAAAGAGACGTCAAAATGACTGAGAACCTTACCTTGTTTGTTTACTACACGCAGTGATGAGCAATCATGATTGAAATAAAAACCTACATCCGCTTTTTTTAAAACGATAAAATGTGCTAAGTCCATTAACTGCACATTTACCGGATCTCTTTTATCAACAGGGATATTGTTGGCATTTTCGCGAGGATTTAACACACGAACTTTGCATCCGAACTCAGTAAACAACTCAGTTGCAAATTCCAGTACCAATTGACTGGGGCTGATAATCGCCACAAAAAAAGGGCGTAGTGGAGATATATTGTCAAAAATTTTTGCCAGATAATCACTGGCATATACAGGAAAACCCAATGGGCTTTCCATGGGGGTAAAATGTGTGATGTCGCTTTGAGGGGGCATCAATACGCCATCTGTAGAAAATCGCTGTAAATCGCCAGCTAGAGCAACTTTTACCTGGATCTGAAGTTCTTTTCCCTGGTTTGCTACAAGGTAAATGCCATTGCCAATAGCTGAACTGGCAACAATAAAGTTATAGATTGAATACGGTAAATTGCCTGCACGATAGACAATGCAACCTTGTTGCTGAAGACGATTGGCAAAAGTAGCGATAATTTCGCTGTCAATCATATGTGAGGAGTGTGCCAAAATAAAATGCTTCTGGTTTTGTGAAGAAGCGGTATTTGCCAAGTGTTGACAAAATTCAGCGATATTATGGTCATTCCATACACTTGAATATGTATAGGTACCACGGTCAATAGGAGCAGGTTCTTGAGTCTTATTAAGAAACCGATTCATCTCGGCCAGTGGATCAGGCGGTAAGTGGGCCTCATCCTCAGCTAGATAGCGATTGGTGTCCAGCATGATTTTGGAAACAATCTGGTTATCGATATTAAAGACTTGTGAAATGACACTGATTAATCCGAGAAACGTAAGCCGGTCTGCATTTGGGGCTCGCTCCTCAAGCATCCACATGGCTCTCATTAGCTTGTCATAGTCAAGGACTGTTCCGAGTGCTTTATAAGCGGCTCTTCTTCTTAACGACAAAGGCAATACAAATTGATGGGAGTGGGTCATGCAATGATTTTAAGTATTCTGAAATAATAAACAGCTACACCAAATTGAGTATGAATGCCCATTGTTGCTCGGAGACAGGCATGATAGAGAGCCGGTTGCCCCGCCGCACCAATGCAAGGTCTTCCAGTTCAGGTTTCTCCTTTAATTCTTTCAGGGTGATTGTACGATCAAATTGTTTAACGAATTTGACATCGACCATGATCCAGCGAGGCTTCTCCGGGTCACTTTTGGGGTCAAAATATGTGCAGTCAGGGTCAAACGCTGTATGGTCGGGGTAACCTTCCTTAACCACTTCCATAATGCCGACGATGCCGGGTACACTACAGTTGGAATGATAAAAAAAGATTTGATCACCTAATTTCATATCATCCCGCATCATATTGCGTGCCTGATAATTTCTGACCCCATCCCAGTGGTCAGTTTGATCAGGCATATCGATAAGGTCATTAATGCCAAATGCGGAAGGTTCTGATTTCATCAACCAGTAATTCATTACGTTATGCTCCTGTAGCTTTTCAACGGGCCAATCTTACACGGTGATTCGATAAAACTCGATATTGTATATTTTTAGATTAAATGATGATTAATCAAGACCCAATTTACTTAATCGATAACGAAATGAACGAAAGGTCAATCCCAATTGTTTAGCCGCCGCCGTTTTATTCCAGCGATTTTGCTCTAAAGCCGCTGTTAATGCTTTTTTCTCTATCTCTTCAAGATAATCCTCCAGGGACTGAGTGGAAGGATTGTATTCCGCCGCTTCCGGAACCTGCCTGATCATTGGCAAGTTTAAATCATCAAGTTCAACCTGATGTCCGTCAAATAACGCGAGCGCACGTTCAAGAATATTTTCCAGTTCCCTGACATTGCCTGGAAACTGATAATTCTGTAAGGCCTTGACAGCTCCAGCAGAAATAGAAGGTTTATCATGCTGATTGGTTGTTGAAAGCTTGTCCAGCAGAAATTCAGTCAGCTCCGGGATGTCTGATGTTCTGGCTCGCAAAGGCGGTAAATTCAGTTCAATCACATTCAGGCGGTAATACAGATCCTGCCGAAAACTGCCTTCATGTACCATTTCCTCAAGATCTTTATGGGTTGCACTGAGTACCCTGACATTAATATTGATTTCTTTCTGCTCACCAATGGGTCGAATTTTTTTCTCTTGTATTGCCCGTAGCAATTTTACTTGCAGTGATAATGGCAGATCAGCCACTTCATCCAGGAAAAGCGTCCCGTTATCTGCGGCTTGAAACAGCCCTTCTTTATCGCTGACAGCACCGGTAAAACTCCCTTTTTTGTGCCCAAAAAATTCACTTTCCATCAATTCCTGTGGGATTGCACCGCAGTTTACAGCAACGAAGGGATGGTCACTTTTAGGGCTTTGCTGATGGATCAATCGAGCAACCAATTCTTTGCCTGACCCTGATTCTCCACTGATATAGACAGGAGCCTGGCTGCGCGCTAATTTGTCAATTTTGGAACGTATATCCCGCATCAGCTGTGAATCGCCCAACAACTGGTGCCGGGTTCGACGCTCTTTGCTTAACTGCTTGGGGTGGGAAAGCTGCAACGCATTAGTGACCAATTGCCGTAGTGCAGATAAATCAACCGGTTTGGATAAAAAATCAAATGCACCGCTCTTCATTGCTTTAACAGCCGTGTCCATGTTGCCATGTGCCGTAATAACCACGCACGGAATATTACGCTCGCAAGCTTGTGCATGCTTGACCAGGACGAGTCCATCTCCATCCGGTAAGCGCATATCGGTGAGACACAGATCAATATTCTGTTGAATCAATAATTCTTTGCCACGGGATAGATCAGCGGCAGAAATCGTATCAATATTCATACGTTTAAGCGTGATTTCCAGTAGCTCCCTGATATCGGGCTCGTCGTCTACGATAAGTGCTGTCGGATGTCTCATAAGTTCATTACACCTAAATCTGCATCAACCAGACTCAGAGAAAAACAGGTTTTTGGATGAGTTAAATCATAGCTTAATTTTGCCTGATTGAGTTCTGCAAGTTCACGTGAAATATACAGTCCCAATCCGGTGCCCTGGCTGGAAGTGGTAAAGAAGGGCTCAAACAAATGATCAATGACGTCTTCATCCAGTTCGCTGCCCTGGTCAATGACACGAACACAGGGGCGATTGTTAATATTTAAAATTTCTATAAGACAACTCTCATCGTTCCCATAACGAATTGCATTGCTACATAGATTGGCCAGAATTTGTCTTAACTGACCTTCATCAAACAGCGTAGTCATGCCTTGATCAAGCACATTGAGTTTTATCTGTTGCGGTTGTAAAACATATTCTTCAGAAAAACTGTGAACAAATTCCGGTACCCAGGTTTCCAGAACCACTTTTTGTTTGGTTGATGGTGTCCTGCGGGATAACCTTAATATATCTTCAATGATGTGATTAACCCGTTTACAATGATTCTGGATAATTTCTGTCAGACGCTTATTCTCATCTGACAATGCATCTTCTTCTGACAATAATTGTCCCGCATGACTGATTGCACCCAGAGGATTTCGAATTTCATGGGCGATACTGGCCGTCAATCGCCCCAGAGATGCCAGTTTATTCTGCTGCAATCGCTGGTTATAAAGTGCCATATCTTCAATCATCAGATGAACCAGGTTTTCATCATTTAATTGCAATGTGGAAAATTGCACTTGCACAGACATTCCCACATCTAATGATATGAAAGACTCATTCTTACCTGCTCCCGTCTGCCATTCGGCAAGATCATTTGCCAATTGAGCATTGATTTCAGGAATGGTTTTAACAGACGACAACACTTGAAAAAAGCGTAAACTGGCTTCATTGGACAGAATAATATTCTGCAGTTCATCGCAAATCACAACACCACTCTGCAAATGCTGAATGATGTACCGATTCAATTCTTCCAGCCGCGTAATGGTTTGCTGTTGTTGGTTGGCCAGGTTTTCAGATTGCTCTGTTCGCTGTGCCATTAACATGGACAACACAGCAATAGTAAAAAACAACGCACCCAATAACCCCGCATTACTTAAAGAGGCATAAGATTTATTAAATACATTGATGACATAAATTTGCTCAGTAAACACAGCAAAACTTGCGATGGAAGCCAGCAATAAACAACAGCGGCCACCAATCAGCACCCCTGCCGCCGCGACAGGAAATGCAAGCAACACACCTAAACCACTGGTGACACCTCCACAAGCATGCATAAGCAGGGTAACAATGACAATATCTGAAAAAATCGTAATTTGCGCTTGCGTGCTATATGCAAACATCCGCCGAAATAAAAAAGTCGCCGTGATGGTAATAAAAATGAGATAGCTATAACTGATAGATTCGTACAACAAGGTATTAAAAATATCAAATGCATCATTGGTGAATGCACTGTAAGACAACATTATTAACAAGCTGGATGAAACAAACCGATATAAAAAATAGATTTTAAGCAGCAACCAGGCCTGCTGTTCTGGCAATCCGTAATTTTTGGAAAAAGGACAGGGGTAAATTGTATGTTGAGTATCCAAAGCCATAAAATGCGCTTGTTTTATGCAGTTTTAACTAGAATAATGCTAAATAGATCAGTGCTTACTGATTCTTTGAGTTAAGCATAGCATTCACCCGTGATCTTCATTTAAAAAAGCATTTTGTATTCAGGAGCATTGCATGAACATACATGAATTTCAGGCCAAACAACTGTTTCGAGAGTTTGGTATTCCCGTTCCGGCAGGCGCAGAAGCGAGCAGCGGCGCAGTGGCGGCAGAGGTCGCACAGGACATTGGTGGCGACAGCTGGGTTATCAAGGCACAAATTCATGCAGGCGCGCGCGGTAAGGCGGGCGGCGTTAAGTTTGCAAAATCAACAGATGAAGTTACACAATTTGCCGATGATATGCTCGGTACCATGCTGGCGACGATACAAACAGTGCCAGAAGGCTTGCCGGTCAATTCGGTGATGGTGGAAGCCCCCAGCCCAATCAAAAGCGAGTTTTATATCAGCCTGTTACTGGACAGAGCGACAGAGCGCGTCATGTTTATGGCATCTGCTGCTGGTGGTATGGACATTGAAGCTGTGGCGGCAGAAACGCCGGAAAAGATTACTACGATTCAAGTGCATCCGGCAGCAGGCCTGCAACCGTACCAATGCCGCAATGTGGCAAAAGTACTGGGCTTGGGCAAAGAACAAAGTAAACAGCTGGCAGCCGTGATGAAAGGCATGTACGACCTGTTCATCGCTAAAGATGCCAGCCAGATTGAAATTAACCCGTTGGTGGAAACCGAAGACGGTGCCATTTTAGCGTTGGATGCCAAAATCAATTTTGATGACAATGCGGTGCCGGCGCATAAGGATATTCTGGCCTTGCGCGATATGAGTCAGGAAGACGAGAAAGAATGCAAAGCGGCTGAATTTGATCTCAACTACGTCACGCTGGACGGAAGTATTGGTTGCATGGTCAACGGTGCAGGGCTGGCGATGGCGACGATGGATCTGGTGAAATTCAAAGGCGGCTCACCGGCCAACTTTCTGGATGTTGGTGGCGGCACCAATGAAGAAAAAGTCGCGGAAGCCTTCAAGTTACTGTTGTCCGATAAAAACGTGAAAGCCGTGCTGGTCAATATTTTTGGCGGCATCGTGCAATGTGATGTGATCGCCCAAGGTATTCTGGCCGCGGTTAAAGTGGTCGATTTGAATATTCCGGTGGTGGTCAGACTGGAAGGCACCAATGCCGAAAAAGGCCTGGCATTATTAAATGAATCCGGTCTCGGGCTGGAAACCGCAGAGGACTTAAATCTGGCTGCCGAAAAAGCCGTTGCACTTGCAGGAGGTCAAGCATGAGTATTTTAGTTAACAAAGACACCAAGCTGATCTGCCAGGGATTTACCGGAAAACAGGGCACGTTTCATTCTGAACAAATGCTTGCATACGGTACGCAACTGGTCGGCGGCGTGACGCCAGGACGTGGCGGCCAGACCCATTTAGGCGTACCGGTTTTCGATACCGTACAGGAAGCCGTGGATGGTACTGGCGCGAACGCCAGCGTGATTTACGTACCGCCATTTTTTGCGGCCGATGCGATACTGGAAGCTGTCGATGCGGGCATCGGCTTAATCGTATGTATTACCGAGGGCATTCCTGTGTTACACATGCTGCGCGTGAAAGCGGCAATGCAAGGCAGTAATGCTTTATTGGTCGGCCCCAATTGTCCCGGCGTGATTACTCCGGGCGAATGTAAAATCGGCATTATGCCAGGGCATATCCACCAGCCGGGTAAAATTGGTATTGTTTCGCGTTCCGGCACCTTGACTTACGAAGCCGTTTACCAGACGACCAATCAGGGACTAGGGCAAAGTACTTGCGTCGGCATCGGCGGCGACCCGGTACATGGCATGACATTTACCGATGTGATTTGCCGTTTGCAGGAAGACGAGCAAACCGAAGGCATTATCATGGTTGGCGAAATCGGCGGCAGCGAGGAAGAAGAAGCCGCAGATTACATTGCCGATAATGTCACCAAGCCTGTTGTTGGCTATATCACTGGCCGTACTGCGCCTCCAGGCAAACGCATGGGGCATGCCGGCGCAATTGTCACCGGTGGAAAAGGCACTGCAGAAGGCAAAGTGAAAGCCTTGCAGAATGCTGGCGTGACGGTAGTGGATTCACCGGCTGATTTAGGGCTGGCGATGATGGAAAAGATGAAGTAAAAGGGATTTACATTGTTCCCATGCTCCAAGGCGTGGGAACAATAAGTGCCGTATTCTTGATACATCTGAGTATGAAAATGACATCTTTAGCTAAAGGCTTTTATCTCCGGTTGATCATTTTAGTGGTCATTTCCAAAAACAATTCAAAAAAAATTAACTGAACGGCTGGAGAACTTTCGAAATTCGACCAATCAATTACACGGTTTTACCAATGTATATAAAATCAAATTGAAATCAGCCGGTTATCGTCTGGTTTATGACGTTAATGATGAAGAAAGCTACGTACGTGTTATTACCGTAGACAAGCGTGAAAAAGGACGGGTCTATGCAAAAGCAAAAAAGCACGCCTGACTTTTCACAATTCAACATTCAAAGACAAAATGATCGAAAAAGTCACTTTAACCAATCTTGATGAAGTCCTGCCGCTTATCAGGGAATATCAGGGTTTTTACGGTGTTGAAGACATTGATGACGAGAAAAACAAGGCCTTCTTTTCCCAATTTGCTCTAAACCAGGACCAGGGCGTGTTGCATCTTTATCGTGTTCAGCAGCAAGTCGTCGGGTTTTCTACTGTGTACAAAGGTTTCTCCAGCACGCGCGCTGAAACGGTTGCCATTCTCAATGATTTATTTGTACAAACTGAATACCGGGGAAAAGGCTACGGCAAGGCCTTGCTGGATCATGCGATCACCACCGCGAAATCGATGGGCTTTTCTCGCCTTCAATGGCTGACGGCTGAGTCCAACCAGACTGCGCAACGTCTGTATGATGAATGTGGTGCCCAAAAAAGTGCGTGGTTTTTTTATGCCCAATCCACCTGACACCATGAATGTCATCATCCAGGAAGAAGTTACCGGCTGCGGCATTGCTGCCGTCGCCAATGTCGTACAACGTCCGTATGCAGAAGTGAAAGCCAGAGCCAATGCAATGGGTATTTTTGCTGAAGATGAACGCTTGTATTGTGAAACTGGCTATGTGCGCCTTTTGCTCAAGGCGTATGGCATCCAAAGTGAACAAGGTGAAGTACCTTTTGTTGCCTGGGAAAACCTGCCCGATTTTGCCTTGCTGGCGATTAAACATCACCAGATTAAAGACATAAATTACTGGCATTGGGTCGTTTTTAAAAGAATGAACGATCTCCCCTTTGTGTTGGATTCTTCTCCAGATGCCACTGACAATCTCAGAACGGACGTTGTAAATATGAGGCCAGCCTGGTTTATCAAGCTTTTAAATTAAGAAATGGTGTGTGTTTTATATAGGGCGGATTCAACGCTCAACAGCATTAAAACAAGTATTTGAGGGCATTGAATGTCTTAGTGCCAATGAGAAAGCATGTGTTACCCATTGCTTGATTGCTTCACTGGATGAAAAACAAGAGAGTGGTGTTGAACGAAAATGATGCAAGCTTGCGTTGCAAAGCAGAACGCCAGTCGGGTAAAGTCAAAAGGGGTCATGGGATGACATCAAGTAAAAGCGACGTTGAAAAACATAATTTTTCATCCGGATATAACTGACGAAGTTCAGGCTTCTTATTCGTGGTATGAAAATCAATCAATTAATTGGATTAGGCGAAGGTGTGTACTCGCCAAGTTTCCATTTGCTGTCATCAACAAGAATAACAAACACACGATTTATATTGTTGCAGTTATGCGCCACACTAGAAAACCAGGGTGTTGGTTTGAAAGACAATGGCTGAATAAATAGATTTCATTCCAATCAATACTGACCTCCAAGATATAATAGCCCCTAATTTAAAATTGGAAGCATTACACCCATGACAGTCAACATCGCGCTGGCACAAATCAACCCCGCAGTCGGTGATATTCAAGCGAACCAGAATCTGATTATTAACACAGCATGCACGGCGCGTGATGCATTGCAGGCGGATGTTGTGGTCTTTCCCGAGTTAACGGTGACCGGTTATCCGCCGGAAGACCTGCTTTTTCGCCGTGACTTTATTCAACTGGCCGAGCAGGCTGTTCAAATCATCGCCGAAAGCACGCAAGGGATTGATGTCGTCCTCGGCGTTCCGGAGCAACAAGGAGATCAGTTGTTCAACAGTGCAGCAGTATTGCGGGATGGAAAAATCTTGTCGATGTATCGCAAACAGGCCCTGCCCAATTATGGCGTGTTTGATGAACACCGTTATTTTGCCGACGGCGATGCACTGACGTTGTTTGAAGTCAAAGGTCATCAGCTGGCGTTGACCATTTGTGAGGATATATGGCAGCCGGGATTGATTGAGCAGTATAAACAGGCTGGTGCGGAGTTGATTATGACCCTGAATGCCTCACCTTTTCATGCCGGTAAAATTCATCAACGCGAACAGGTGGTGTGCGAACAGGTGTCGCTGGCCGGGGTTCCGCTGGTTTATGTCAATCAGGTAGGGGGGCAGGATGAACTCATCTTTGATGGCGCTTCATTCGCAGTTAACGCCAAAGGTGAAGTCGTTTATCGTGCGGCAGAATTTGAAGCCTCGTTGCAGACGGTAGGTTTTACCGGGGGCGATATTCACGCTGATGCCATTGCGCCAGTGTATGAAGAAGTCGCCAGTGAATATAAGGCACTGGTGTTGGGGATTCAGGATTATGTGCGCAAAAACGGATTTGGCGGAGCGATTCTGGGTTTGTCTGGCGGCATAGATTCTGCGCTGGTACTGGCGTTGGCGGTTGATGCGTTGGGTGCAGACAATGTGGAAGCGGTGTTGATGCCGTCACGTTACACGCAGGATATGAGTAACGAAGATGCCGTGCTGGAAACCGAAGCATTAGGTATCAACTATCATATTGTGCCGATTGAACCAGCGGTGAATGCTTTTGCTGAAATGCTATCCCCCATTTTTGCCGACAGTAAAAAAGACACGACTGAAGAAAATATACAGGCGCGCTCCCGTGGCGTGCTATTGATGGCGCTATCCAACAAACAGGGTAAATTGTTGCTGACCACCGGTAATAAAAGCGAAATGAGTGTCGGCTATGCCACACTCTACGGCGATATGGCCGGTGGCTTTGCGCCGATCAAGGATGTGCCTAAATTGCTGGTGTACAAGCTGGCCGAATACCGCAACAGCGTGTCCCCGGTGATCCCGTCACGGGTGATTACCCGCCCGCCATCAGCTGAATTGGCACCGGATCAAGTCGATGAAGACTCCTTGCCGCCTTACTCGGTACTGGATCGCATTCTGGAAATGTATATTGAACAGGACATGGATGCATTGGCCATTACTGCACAAGGTTACACTCAGGCGGATGTGGCGCGTGCCATATCGCTGGTAGATCGTAACGAATACAAGCGCCGCCAGTCTCCACCAGGCGTACGCATTAGCAGCCGTGCTTTTGGTCGCGACCGCCGCTACCCGATTGCAAGTGGCTACCGAGGCACGCATTTATTGACTCTAAAACAGTAATATGAATTCAGAAATTATCGGCTATGCTGCCGCGTTATTGACGACGGTTTCCTTTTTTCCGCAAGCTATTAAAACCATTAAAACACGTGATACTCAGGCGCTCTCCCTGGGGATGTACAGTGCCTTCACGCTCGGCGTATTACTGTGGTTGGTGTATGGTCTGTATCTTGGAGACAACGCCATTATTTACGCTAATTCAGTCACATTTATTTTGGCGGCATCAATTTTGGCATTCAAGATATACAATACAGTTTTCAAAAATGGATAGACGTGTAACATGAAAGAATTAGAAGAATTATTTGAAAATAATCGTCAATGGGCGCAAAGCACAGTCGCAGGTGACCCTGAATTCTTTAAAAAACTCTCCAGACTACAAACACCAGAATATCTATGGATAGGCTGTTCAGATAGTCGGGTTCCTGCTAATCAGCTAATTGGACTCGCGCCTGGAGAAGTTTTTGTTCACAGGAATGTGGCAAATGTGGTGGTACATACCGATATGAATTGCCTGTCTGTCATGCAATATGCGGTAGAAGTGTTAAACGTCAAACATATCATAGTCTGTGGACATTATGGCTGTGGAGGGGTGAAAGCGGCACTGGAAGGCGATTCATTTGGCTTAATCGATAACTGGCTGCGCCATATCAAGGATGTGTACCGCATGCATCAGCAGGACATCGATGCCCAGCCAACAGAGCAGGCAAAGCTGGATGTGCTGTGCGAAAAAAATGTCATTGAGCAAGTCGCCAACGTCTGCACGACCAGTATTGTGCAAAATTACTGGCGCGCGGGAAATGAACTAACCGTTCACGGGGTTATTTATGCGCTGGACAGCGGCCTGCTAAAATCATTGGACGTGGAAGTGAGCGGGCCAGAACAGCTTTGTATAACGCATATTTTAAAATAGGTGAGTTCACTTTTGTTAAAAAGCGAGGCGAATTTGAGCACTGATAATATCCACTTGGGTATTTAATTCGCCTTCAATCATATGCGCTCGTGTTGTTTGTCTGGTTATGTGGGCATCATCAAAAAACACATGAGCATAGGCTAAATTCAGCAGTATCTCCTGATGCGCTTGGTAGTTTATCCCAAATGATGCCCAATAGCGGTTGCTGTCCGGGACGTAAAACGTTCTGTTATTGGCATTTTTGACCGGCGTCTGGTCAAAAGAGAAACCTGATTGAATTGACCAGTGATTATTTAATTGCAGAATAAACCCTAATGAGACTTTAATTGTATTTTGAAAATTTAAATTAATAAGCGTTGTGGGCTGGGCAGAGTTTTCATAATTTACCCCCAAGGCTTTAATGTCGCTCCATTCAGTCCACGTCAAACTCAGTAGTGCCTTGAGCTGATCGGTCGCCTGGTAGGCGAGCCCTAATGAAAGATGAGCTGGCATTGTGACTGTGGCGTTGGCATTGGAATCTTGAAATGCACCTGTCGTTGTGAGCGGCGTGGCTTGCAAAGGGACGTCGATGTGTCCAGTTCCATCAAGCTTATGGTTAACGTCTGAGCGATAGGCGAGGCCTAGTTGCACGGTTTTGCTGGGGTGATATAACACACCAAAATTGTATCCCCAGCTCCATCCTTCGATTTCCAGATTAACACTTCCATCCGCTGACTGAGGCAATAACCCAAGGCTGCTACAGGTTGGCAGGCCAAGTTGGGACAGGCAGATCGAACCGAAATCCAGAACTTGATTCATTTCAAGTTGTATATGCTGCGCGCTAAAACCCAGCCCGATAGATAGCTTGTCGTTAACAAGATAGGCGAGTACAGGATTAATATCTGCCGTGTATAGTTCTGCATGGGTCAGCTCATAGCGCCCTTGCCATGCAGTACCATAATCTATAGAAAGGCCAAAAGGCACCGTCAGACCCAGTCCCAATCTTAATTGTTCAGTCAGATGGGTAGCAAAGTATACATTTGGAATATGTGCAGACTGTTTGCTGTTCGTCTTATCAGAACCCCTTATGGGGTTATTTAAGATGTCTGTCGAGCGACTCAGATTGACTGTTGTATCGCTTATGATCAAGTAATAAGTCGATATGAATTCAGTACCACGATAACGTGTCAGACTGGCAGGGTTATAAAACATGGCGCTGATGTCTTCACCGCCAGTTGCCGTATTGGCATAGGCCGTGCCCAGTCCTGTGCCGCTTTGTTCCATTAAGGCAAAACCGGATGCGATTACCGGGCAGGTGTAGCCGTTTAGTAAAACCGTTACTGCTAAGGTTGCATAGCGTATGCTTTTTTTGGGTGCTAATAATAAGGTAGTCACAATGAGCGCTAAGATTGTTGAAATGAAAATTGGTGGCTTTTAAGTCGCCGTGTAGCTTCCTTAGCGGGTATAGCTTGACTAAAGTAATTACCTTGATAACAGTGACAGCCGAGTTCCTTTAACTGGTCTCGTTGGGCGCTTGTTTCCACACCTTCAGCCACCACGATCAGGTGCATTGTCTTACCCAGATCAACAATAGAGCGGGTTATTGCCACGTTTGTTGAATCATCTGCAAGCGCGTGTACAAGGGATTTGTCGATTTTTATTTTGTCGATAGATAGCCTGTCAATAGAAGAAAATGAGGAGAGAGCGGTATCAAAATTATCAATCGTCAGTTTTATGCCCAAGGTTTTTAATCGTTGGGTCTGGCGCAGGGCTTTGTCCGGATCGCTTAGAAAAACATGTGCGGAGATTTCAAGTTCCAGAACGTGGGGAGGGAGGTCATTTTCCAGCAGAATTTGTTTAATCTGTTCAACCAGTTTGTCATCCCAAAGTTGATGAGGGGAAAGATTGACAGCAACACAAAGACCGTCAAACCCAGCGTGGTGCCAGATATGGCATTGCCTGCATGCCTGTTGCAATACCCAGCGGCCTATTTTTAAAATACTGCCGGAATCCTCGGCAACGTCAATAAAGTCCTCCGGTGTGAGTAAATCATCAGGCGATGCGTACCACCGTAATAACGATTCAAAGCCGATAATCTTATCTTTATCAAGGCATAGTTGCGGTTGATAGAAGATTTCAAATTGATCTTTTTCTATGGCCTGACTAAGTTGCTGTGAAAGCTTAAGTTTCCTTGCGGTGGCCAAATGCAGGTCGGCGTTAAAAAACTGAATGTGATGTTGAATAGAGTCTTTAGCACGATACATTGCACTATCAGCGTTCTTTATCAATTCGGGAGCTGTCCGCCCATCTGTAGGAAAAATGGCAATGCCTATGCTGGCCTGTGCAGAAAGAGTTTGTTTACATAGCGTAATGGGTTCAGCAATATGATTGATAATTTTTGTGGCCACCTCTTCAGCTTGTTGCCGCTCGGCAATGTCTTCCAGAATGATAATAAATTCATCACCGCCAAAGCGGACAACCGTGTCTTCCTGACGGATACTGAGCAAAATATGTTCGGCAACATGGCACAAAAGCCGATCACCGGCGCTATGCCCCAAGCTGTCATTAATGTGTTTAAAGCGGTTTAAATCAAGGAATAATACTGCGATCAAAGTTTTTGCTCGCGATGCCTTGGTTATGGCATGTTCAAGTCGGTCGCAGAGTAATGCCCTATTTGGCAAGCCTGTTAATGAATCGTGATTAGCCAAGTGTACCAATTGCCGGTTATATTCACTCGCTTCTGTAATATCTCTGAAAATAGATACGGCTCCAACCATGGTTCCGTTGCTATCCTGTAAGGGCGTGGAAATTTCTTCAATAACCTTGTGGATTTCATTTTCTGTTTCAATATGGAAGGTTTTTTTCTCGCAATGATTGCTTTTTAGTGTCGTCAAACAGGCCGCATGGCTGCGTAGTTTGGTATTTCTATCTATTGCGAAAACAATATCATTAATATTTTGACCAATTACGCCAAGCGTTGGTAAATCGAAAATAGTTTCAGCTGCCGGGTTGATGTATTCGATGGTGCTGTCAAGGCCGACAATAATCACGCCTTCGGTCATGGCAGAAAAGGTGATCTGCAAGCGTTCCTGTTGTTGGTGCAACTGATCCTGGGCTTGTTTCCTGACTAAAATTTCTTTGTATAAATCATGATTGTTGAAACGTAAAGTAAATGAAGAAACAAGTGATTTATGGAAGGAATGGGCTGACAGAGATTGTCCAATAATGTAGAAGATCACCATCAGGCACAGAGGTAGGCTGATATCAGTAAATGTGAAAAAAATTTGCGCGATAACCGTGATGATAATTGGCGTGACAAAAAGATAAAAAGAATTCAAACTGCTGCTTAATACAGAGACTGCCGTGGAGATGACGCCTGAAAGTAGAAAAAAAACCAGTATTTGATGTGGCAGGTTGGCGGATGGAAACATGAAAATCAAGGTGCTGGCCCACATGCAGCCAGCTAAAAAACTGCCTGTGGAATAAGCGAAATGCCAGTGGCGGGGGGTCAACTTGGCTGAGTCATGGTGGAAATAGAAATAGGCCAAGCCGACACGGCCTGTTGCAACAATGATTAAACTGCTTAACCATATTAAAACAAAATGTACAGGAACAACCGAGTATTGCAGGAAAGCAAAGAAGCAACCGACAACCAGGGTTAACGCAAAGACCCTGCCTGCATTTGAATACAGGTACTCAACTTTTTCCGCATAAATTTTTGACCGAAGCTCAGCGTTTTGTAAAGACATAAAAATGGTGTGAGAGCGGATAGTTTTAGTCTGGATCACTGTCGTTTTTTGAGCATCGTCGCGAGGCGAGTGGAATATTGGGTCAATATCCTATCGCCACAGTAAAATATCCCTCATCCGACAGCTTCCTAGTGATTATAATGAGTTAATAATGCTATTGAGTCAATCAAGAATTATGAATGGGGGTTGCACCGTTTTCCCATCGCCGTAGTTGAATTATCCATCATCCGACAACCTCCTGGTGAATCCAAAAAATCAGGGTCTTTCAAATCTGCTTTGCTTCCCTCCATATTGCAAAACTGATACACACGAGTCCCATATCTATCACGGTTTGATGAATACGTTTAATGGGTAGGGAGAGAGGTAGCTGCCCAGCCTGACGTCCTGCGTCACTTTATTGAACGCCAAGAGTGTGTTAAATAACATATTTTAATTTAAGAAAAAATCAGCTGTGGTTTTTTAAGCCATATTTCATCATAGTCTGTAAATTATAGAAGTAGTCAAGAACCAAGAGTTAATGGCAAGCTGTCCATACACAACCTCATGAATAACAATAGCGTGAAGAAAAAAAAGAAGACCTGTTCCGGTTGTGTTGCAATCAAATTGATGTGCAGAACGCATCGCCAGTTCTTCCCATTGTTGTGCATCGTAATCCTGTTATGCATTACTTATGCAGCAGAGGCTAAACAACCGTCAGCGGCTTCTGATTCTTCTTTCAACGGAACGGTAGAAGAATTTCTGGCCGCTGCAGAACGGCTAAGAAACAGCGGTGACTTTGCCCCGGCCAAAAAAGTTCTTGATGCGGCTCTCGACCAGACCAGACAACACCAAGACAAAGCATTATCTGCCAAAGTCTATGGCGCGTTGGGTAATTTGTATGTCGCCACCGGCCCGCAACACATCGCGCAAAACTTTCTGACCCGGGCCGAAGCGCTGGCACGGGAAACAGGACAGGCTGAATTGATCGCTGGCAGCCTGATAAATCTGGCGAATTTTTTTACATTCCAGCAGCAGTTTGAGCAAGCACAAGATGCGTTTAACCGCAGTCTGGAGTTTGCCAAAAAATCAAATAACCGGGTGCTGACGGCCAAATCATTAGCCAATGCCGCACGATTTTCGGCCCTGGCCAGGCAATTTAACTCATCGGAACAAACGCTCAAACAGGCCATGCTCGCGGTCAATTCAATCACCAATCAAAGCATTAAACACAAGCTGCTGCTTAATCTGGCCAGCACGTATATTGAATTGATGGAAAGCGCTACGCAGACGACAACAATCTATGCTGTTGACAGTTATCCATTACTGCTCAAGGCTGTAACCCATTATCAAGCCGCCAAGGATCAGGAGGGTGTGTCTTTAGCCAAAGGATTGCTGGGCAGAATCTATGAGTTGTCTGCACGCCATCAGGAAGCCCTGCAACTTACGCAACAGGCCTTGTTTGCAGCCCAGTTAAAAGGCAATAAATATCTGTTGTATCGCTGGTATTGGCAGCAGGCCAGATTGTTTCAGCAATTGAAAAAAACAGACCTTGCGATCAGCAGCTATCAGCATGCGCTCGGCTTACTCGACAGCTTACGTTTTCAGCTGTTGGTGTCATATCGCCCTGCCGGTAGCGCGTTCGTCGAAATGATCGCGCCGGTCTATTCGCAATACATTGAATTATTGATTGAGCAAAACAGCAACCGGGTGGACAGCAGTCAGTATGCGGCCAATCTGACGCTCGTCCGCGATACCATAGAAAGCCTGAAAGCGGCTGAAATCAGGGATTATTTTGGCGATGCCTGTGTTGATGCATTGAAAGCCAAACAAAAACCTTTGTGGAAGACATCCACCCGTGCGGTGATAGTTTATCCGGTGTTAATGGAAGACAGCTCCATCATGTTGATGGATTTTCCAGATGGCCGCTTGCACATGCACCGCATCCCCATGCCGTTGGATGAATTAAGCGGATTAGTACGCCAGTTCCGCATCTTTCTGGAAAAACGCACAACCAATGAATATCGTATTCCAGGCAAGCAGCTGTATGACTTGTTAATCACCCCCATCGTGAAGGCCATCAACTCAAACGAGATTGACACGCTGGTTTTTGTCCCCGATGGTGCGTTATTCAGTATTCCACTGGGTGCACTATACGATGGCAAGCAACATTTAATCGAACAATTTGCCACGGCAATTACGCCGGGGATCCTGCTGGTTGACCCCTCACCGCTTTCCAATCAGAAAATCAAGCCTCTATTGGGCGGCCTGAGTGAATCCGTAGATGACTATCCGCCACTTATTTATGTGGAAGAAGAACTGGATTTCATTAACAAACTGTATGGTGGCAACCTGTTATTGAATGATCAATTCAAGCCTGCTTTGCTGGAAGCCTCGCTGAGCGATCCGGATATTAACCTGCTGCATATTTCCACTCACGGCTTTTTGGGCAATTCGGTTGATAACAGTTATTTACTGACGTATGACGGCAAGATTTCCATTAATTCACTGGCTGATTTCGTGGGTCGCTTTAAGTTCAGGGAGCAGCCACTGGAATTACTCGTATTAAGTGCCTGCGAAACCGCGCAGGGCGATAGCCGTTCTGCACTGGGCTTGTCCGGCATTGCCGTGCGTGCTGGCGCACGAAGCGCTATTGGCTCTCTTTGGAAAGTCAATGATGGTGCCACCACCCAGTTAATGACGGAATTTTATCAACAATTTCAACAACCCGGCATATCCAGAGCCGCCGCGTTGCAACAGGCAAAAATATCGGTCATGCAAAATCTGCAGTATCGCCATCCGGGGTATTGGTCGGCCTTTTTATTGATCAATAACTGGCTGTAATTAATGTCCAGGCTTATTGAGGTTTTTTCACGCCGTCCTGTCATGGGCGTGTTTATCGCGCTGTTGATCAGTGCCAGTGTGATCGCGTTGAAATCCAATGCCTTTTTACAAGCTTTTGAATTGTGGGTGTTTGATCGCTATCTGCCCTATCGGGTGCAAGCATCATCTTCTCCACCTATCGTGCTGGTCACCATTACCGAAACCGATATCCAGCGCTTTGGTCATCCGCTGGACGATGCGACCATGGCGCAGGCTTTGAGCAAAATACTGCACTACAAGCCTGCCGTCATTGGCGTTGATATTTACCGTGACCTGCCCAGCCGTGGTCGCCCCGAATTTATCCAGTTACTTGCTGAACATTCCAATATTTTTTTGATTGAAAAGCGTCTGGGTGAGCAGGTCTTACTGCCTGATGACCTGCTGCCCGTGGTTGTCAGCGGATTTTCCGATCTTGTGCCGGATCACGATGGCGTGATTCGCCGTGCACTGTTGATGTACTGGGATGACCAGCAACAGGCCCACTTGTCTTTGGCCATGAGCCTGGCGTTAAGCTGGCTTAACCAGGCCGCCATTGTCCAGTCGGCTGATCCCGATACAGCGGGCGGATTTCGTCTGGGCAACACCGCCATTTCGCGTTTTGAACAACAGCACGGCGGCTATGCACGCGTTGATGATGGCGGATACCAGCTGCTCATGGATTATGCGTATGGCAACCAGTCATTCGAACACATCACCTTGTCAGCATTGTTCGATGAACAGGCCGAATTATCTCGCTTAAGTAACAACATTGTCATTCTCGGTTCAACCAGCAGTTCGGTGCAGGACAGCCACGAAACGCCGTTCAGCGCCGTAGATAATGCGCCCCGCTATGGTATAGAAATTCATGCACATATCGTAGATCAACTGGTGCGTAGCGGCCAGAACCTTGCCCGTGCATTTCGCTTCATATCGGAATGGCAGGAACATCTTCTGATCGCGACATTATGTTTATGCGGTGCGTTTATGGGCGTTTATTACCGATCTATCCCACAGATGACGATGACCTTGATGTGCTGGCTTGCTGCATTATTCGGCCTCCCGTTTGCCCTGTTTATTTACGGCCTATGGCTGCCAGTGATTGGATTATCGCTGGCCTGGCTATCCTCTTTTTTCACCGGCAGCATTTATTGTGGCTATATGGAAAACCGCGAGAAAAAAATGGTGATGATGTTGTTCGGCAAATATGTCACTGAAAAAGTCGCGATGGATTTATGGCAAAAACGCGATTTATTCTTGCACGGCGGTCGCCCAAAGCCGGTGAAACTCACCGCTACAATTTTGATTACCGACTTCAAAAATTTTACCACCGCAGTTGAAAGCATGCCGCCCGAGCAGGTATTAATCTGGCTGAATCGTTATATGTCGGCGATGACGGAAATCATAGAGGCTCATGGCGGGATGGTGGAGGATTATGCCGGGGACGGTATCAAAGCCTGCTTTGGCGTGCCTTTGCCACGATCGGAGGATGAAATCATCGAAGATGCGGATAACGCGGCGCAATGCGCCCTGGCGATGGGGAAAAAATTCGTCGAATTAAATCAGTCTTTCACTGCAGATGAAATCAAATTGAATAAATTGCGCCTGGGTATTTGCAGCGGCCAGGTCACAGCGGGTAGCATCGGTAGTGATCATCGAATGTCATATACCACGATAGGAGACACTGTTAATGTTGCCGCGCGACTGGAAAACTTTGATAAGGAAGGGTTTGATCAGGAACAGGATGCCTACAGAGTGCTTATCGATGATTCTACGAAACAAATGCTTTCTCATCGTTTTAATTGTCAACTAATGGGTGAATATTACCTTAAAGGGCGCACGAAAATCAGTAAAATATACCGCATATTCAACGCGCAGGAATAATAAGCTTATGAAAATTCAACACACACTTTATTTATCTGGCGTTCCTCTCGCTCTGTCCATGTTCAGTGCGCCTGTGTTGGCAGAGGAAACAGTATCTATCCCTGGTTATTCCTCTCAAGCAGACAAAGCTCCGGTTGTAGCAGCCCCGCGTAAATCCCCCTTTTTACAGGTCGTGTATATTCCGCCGTCACTGGATAAAGGCCGTCCGACCATGCGTACCAGTGCCGGGGGGACGCGCGCTGTAGAAAGCGCCTACAGCGCAGGCACTGAAAAGCTCAGACTGACCCTGCTGAGTCCAAATCATGTTGCACGCAGTTTACATCCACAGCCTATGATGTATTGGCATCTATCGGGCGATAGCAAATTCACTATGCTGTTTACGTTGACCGAAGTTGATGCGATCAACCCACTGATCGAAAAAGTCATGCCATCCTCCGGCAAAGGGTTTCATTCAGTTTCACTGGCTGATTACGACATCAGCTTAGAGACGGGCAAAACCTATGAATGGTCGGTCAGCCTGATAAAAGATGCCGTTCATCTGTACCCGACATCAGGTGATATCGTGGAAAAAGCGTTTTTACAAAAAATGGATGATTCAGCATTCAGCGTGAGCGTAGCGTCTCCTCTGACAAACGTACAACAGGCAGCTGAACTAGCAAAGCAGGGCTTTTGGTATGACCCGTTGACGCTGATTATGGGCAAACAGCCAAATAACACATCAGATGCGATGCAAGTGCAGCTGCGCGCTGATTTTCTCCGACAGATAGGACTGATCGAACTGAATTAATATGGTGTTATCTGGCGTGCTAAAACCGAGACTTTTGATACTATTAATTCTCAGTTCCAGTATTAACCTGGTGGGTGCGGCAACGCCTTCGGTGCCTGACCGGGTTGTCGATACGCTTAGTCTGCCGGATGACAGCATAGACCCTCTCCCCGAGCTTCCGGCAGAAACCCATCAACCCGAGCCTCTGCAACTCCCTGTTTTACCCAAACCCAGCAATCAGCAATTATCATCCATGTTGACGATTCAGGTTAAACACATCAGGCTTCGTGGCAACACTGTCTTCACTGATGACGACCTTGTCCATATCATCAGCCCCTATCTCAACCGGGCCATCAGCTCGGCAGACTTGTTTGATTTACGCAATTTGCTGACCCATTTTTATATTCAGGCGGGTTATGTAAATTCCGGCGCGGTGATTCCTGATCAGTCCGTAAATGGCGGCATCCTGTACATTGATATTGTTGAGGGAACGCTGAACGATATTCTGGTTGCGGGTGACAATTGGTTACAAAAGAGCTATATTCGCGACCGCCTGTACATTGGCAATGAGCGGGTCCTGAACATTCAGCAACTGCAACAGCGCATCAAAGTGCTGCAACAGGACAAGCTGGTTGAACGGATTAATGCGGAACTGACACCCGCCGGTCAGCCTGGCGAAAGCCTTTTGAAGGTACGGGTTGAAGAAAGCCGTTTTTTTGATTTCGGGGTCACTTTCAATAATCACCGCAGCCCCAGCATCGGTGAATACCAGGGCGAATTCAACGCCGCCATCCATAATGTCACCGGTTATGGCGACGCCCTTTATGGCCGGTTTGCCTTAACTGAAGGCATCGACAGTTATGCAGCCCATTATTCCATCCCGCTGACCGCGCACGACACCCGTCTGCGCATCTACTATGATCAGAATGATGCTAATATTATTGAGCAACCGTTTGATTTGCTTGCCATCCAGAGTATCAACAAGAATTATGGTATCGAATTAAGTCAGCCAATTTATTTTTCCCCACGTAACATGTTGATAAATTCACTCACACTGGAGCGCAGAAAAAGCACGCTGACATTCCAGCTGCCGGGCAGTCCTCGCGAACCCTTTCCTTCGGTGACCGATGATGGCAAAACCGAGTTGTATGCGTTTCGGTTCAGACAGGAATGGCGTCATCGCTCAACCAATCATGTCATCGCATTGCGTTCCACGATGAATTTTGGGTTTGATGTCACCCCGTTGCGGGTTGATAACGTACAAATCAACAAAGACCACTTCTTTTCCTGGCAGGGCCAGTTTCAATGGGTGCAACGGATTCCGCACACTGATATTCAATTTCTGCTACGCACTAATGCCCAGTTAAGCGATGAAAACGTGTTACCCATGGAAAAATTTTCCATGGGCGGCGCACGTTCCGTGCGTGGTTTCAGAGAAAATCAACTGGTCAGAGATATTGGTGTCACCACCTCGGCGGAAGTGCGCGTCCCGCTGTTCAAACTTCCCCTCCCCTGGGTACACGATGCGCCATCCGATGGTAGCGTGCAACTGGCGGCATTCTACGATTTTGGCTGGGGCGAACAAAATCTGGAAACATCAAGCTCTATCCCCGAGCACATCTCCTCAGTCGGCCTCGGCCTGCGCTGGACTCCAACCCCAAAAATTCACAGCGAAATCTACTATGCGTTTCCACTGAGAAATGTTGAAGAAGCTGAAGAGGACTCCCTGCAAGAGCAAGGCTTGAGCTTTTTTGTCAATGTTGATTTGTATTGAACGGGTAGGTCATCGATCGTACTCTGATCACTCACAATCAGCAGTAATTTTAAATGATGCACGTTGCGAACATGCACAAATCAGATATCAGCGTCATCACGTCTGATGAAAATGAACATGGTTGATAAATCTTTTGTTCAGTCAAAATAGGTTTGCTTCATACTTAAAGTATTGCAAAAATACATGTGATTCTTTTTCAGTATCAGTATTCACAATCTCTAATTCTGTGACATAGTTTCAATTAAGAATTAAGGCACATTTTTGCGCTAAGAATGAATATTTATAAACATATTTCTCCATTTAATACAGGTGAAAGTTGAATAATATCAAGAAAAAATCTGTACTAAAAAAAGAAAAACTTCAATTCCATGACCTTTCACGTGTCTGGAGTATTTTACCTACCTCGAAAAAGCCAAAAGCTCTTATATTGCTTGGCTTGATGATTATTGGAATGTTGCTGGAAATGTTAAGTGTCGGGTTTATCCTTCCCATAATTGTTCTGCTGAACGATACTCAGCTGGCAGCAAACAATCCGTATTTACTCAACATATTGGCCTTTCTGGAATATCCGAGCCAGACGAGATTGATGATGATTGCAGTATTCTTTCTTCTTGTTGTATACAGTTTGAAGAATGCCTATCTAGCGGTTCTGGTCTGGATACAATCGAAGTTCATATTTAATACTCAAATAGAATTATCAGGCGAACTATTCAAAAGATATTTGTATCAGCCCTATACCTATCATATTCAAAAAAATTCAGCAGCGCTCATCAATAACCTGCAAGTAGAGCTAAATCTCTTCATTGTTTATATGTTAAGTCCTGGCATGATGGTTATTGCAGAGGGGATGGTCGTATTTGGGCTAGTGGGGCTTTTGCTGGTTTATGAGCCTGTAGGGACTTTGATGGCTTTTGGAATTTACCTGGTCGCTGGCGGCTTATTTTTGATACTGACTAGAAAAAGGATAAGTAACTGGGGCAAGCAAAGACAGACGCAGGAAGAATTACGCATGAAACACGCGCAACAGGGATTGATCGGAATTAAAGATGTGAAGATTTTTGCCAAAGAAATGTTTTTTCTCGAACAATATAAAAAACATTCTTCATTAAGTCTGCGGATGAACCAGCGCAACTCATTTGTTCATAGCTTAACTCGGTTATGGTTAGAAGTTTTAGCAATTTTAGGTTTAACTTTATTGTTTACAGGCATGTATTTACAGGGTAAATCGCTAAATGAAATTCTACCTGTATTGGGTTTGTTTGCCGCAGTGTCGTTTCGTTTGATGCCATCAATAAGTCGTATTGTGAGTGCTACTCACCATTTACGGTTTGGGCATGCCGTCACTGAAGTGATCTTTCAGGAATTTAATAACACAAAATTAAAATCAGATATCACTCATCATGAAAATATGTCCTTTAAACAAGACATCTCGCTGGAGGATATATCATTTCAATATCCGTCAGCAGAGAAGAGTGCTTTGGACAATATCAATTTATCTTTAAAAAAAGGCCAAATGATTGGGTTTGCTGGGCCAAGTGGATCAGGCAAAAGTACATTAATTGATCTTTTATTAGGATTGTTATCTCCTACCAAGGGCAAGATTGTGGTGGATGGTCATGATATTAAAAACAATCTAAGAGGGTGGCAAAAAAATATTGGGTACGTGCCGCAATCTATCTATTTAACGGATGATACGTTGAGAAACAACATTGCTTTTGGATTGGCTGAGCATGAGATTGATAACAATGCAATTCAGCAGGCTTGTTCTGTCGCACAATTGAGTCAGTTAATTGATGAGCTGCCTAATGGCTTGGATACAATTTTAGGAGAACACGGGATACGATTGTCAGGCGGACAAAAACAGAGAGTGGGTATCGCTCGCGCCTTGTATCATAACCCTGAAATTTTATTATTGGACGAAGCAACGAGTGCGCTGGATACTGATACCGAAACGGCAGTGATGAATTTGGTAACAGCGTTAAAAGGGCAAAGGACAATATTAATAATTGCCCATCGGTTATCTACATTAGACGAGTGTGATTTAATATATAAAATTGAACAGGGAAGAATTACATCAGTAAATGAAACGAGTGTGCACTTATGAATGAATTTATGAATGAGAGTGATCAGAAGTTACATAGAGAAATTCATAAACAAATGATGGCAATAAGCCCGGAGAATATTTTTTCCCCGCGGGTCAACGTCTTTAAGGAGTTAGAAAAAAAATTAGACTTGAAGGTCTCAGGAACAGTCGCTGATATTGGATGTGGAAATGGTTATGCATCTATCTGGATGGCGAAATTTTTAAAGCCTGAAATGGTTTTTGCCATTGAGGCATCAGAAATGGCGGTAAAAGAATTATTGCCTCGTAACATAGTGCATCATCATGTAGAAAATAAGGTAAAACCGTTGCATGCAAGTTTTGATAGCCTGCCTTTCGTGAAAGAAATTGATTTTGTAATTAGTTTTGGCGCATTACATCATTCCAGGTGTTTGTTGTCGACGATGATGTCCGTAAGCAAAAGTTTAAAACAAGGTGGATATCTAATTGCTCAAGAACCTGTTATGCCAAATACAACGAGTAATACGGACTATATTAATAAGTACAATAGTGTTGAAACTATGCATGGATTACGGATAAAAAATGGCGAGAGATATGATTGCTTTTTTAGGGAAGCGGAATACATCACTGCTGCATCATTTTCTGGCCTGGATTTAATTTATTATGATGATTTTAGACAAACTCGAGGCTTAACTGGAATTAAAGTTGCCTTGAGAAATTTATTGACGGCCTTGGGATTGATCCAAGACCAGCGAAAATATAGTTATCAGAAAATGTTAATGAAAAAAATCATTGTGTTTAAGAAATCTGAAGTCGACTATATCCCTCATTTATGGTCGCCTTTAGCAAAATAAAATTAACGTGTTTTCTTATAAATTTACCAGTCAAAACAATATTGCGGAAATCCGAAAAAAAATAAGGATATACGGTATTGTTCATCTTCCGCATTTTATAAATTCTGAAACACTTAAAATATTGAATGGGGAATTTGACAGGGTGTTAACGGCGTCATCAAAAGCTGTTTTTTCACAAAAAAAACACCCTATCAACGAAAAAGGACGTACAGCAAGGTTTTCTCCATGGCATAAAGATGCTTTAACTGATTTTCCTGCACTTTCTAATCTGTTCAGAAATGACAGGATGAGAGAAATGGCTGAAGACTATTTTTCTCCCCACAAGATTGATTTTAATGATGAAGTTTTTATAACGCATGAGAAACCTTGCGAAAAACCAATACTTCCCTGGCATTTTGATCGAGTTCAATCATTAAAGTTTTGGATTAATCTGACGGATACCACAAAAGAAAATGGCGCGTTTGAATATTGTCCAGGAACACATTGGGAAGGCCATTATCGTGCAGGGTTTCATTTGTCTCAGGGGGGTGCTGTAGAAAATATCCCTAATGATATTGATCCAGATCTGGTCAGAAATCCGGTATCTATAGAATTGAAGGCAGGTGATTTATTGATATTTGATCCCGATGGTTTTCATCGGGGTGGAATAGTCCAGCCTGGTCAGGAAAGAAGAGTTTTGAGAGGGCACACCCATCCAAAAGGTCAGCGGCGCTATGGTGATAAACCATTGAGTTCCGGATGGTGGTTGCGGTCATTTTTGAATTTAAACAAATGGGCAGGACATGCATCGACAAGAATCCTCGGAGATAAAATACAGGATCAAACAATCAATAGAAATCAAAATAAAAGCTAATAAAACCAATACATGCAGGGTATAAAAATCATTGCCGAAATAGGCATAAATCATAATGGCGAAGCTGAACATGCATTCGCATTAATCAATGCGGCGGCAGAGGCAGGTGTCTGGGGAATAAAATTTCAATATCGCAATCTGGATAACGCGTATGCAGATCAAGCTAATCAAATTGGTGATGAGATGCTCATCAGTGAGATTAAACGGAATTATCTGTCGCCAGAAGTGATTTTGCAGTTAACAGAAAAATCCAAAAAACGGGGTCTAAACACAGGGATAAGTTTTTTTGATGCCAGAGATATGGGTGACTTTGGTGAGCACCTTGCCGAGTTTGATTTTTTTAAATCACCGTCTGTGGAGTTGTCGAATAACACACTGATTAACAGGATGTTGCAACAAGGCAAGCCCGTGTTCATTTCATTAGGTTGCCATAATGAACATGAGATTGAGAATGCATTTACAGCGTTTGATGGAGACAATTGGACCGCATTACATTGTGTATCAAATTACCCGGTTTCATTAGCCAATGCGCGACTAGGGTATATCAAACATCTGGCTACTCGATGGAACCGCCCGTTTGGGTATTCCAGTCATGATGATAACTGGGAAGTTACACTTATAGCCATGAGTATGGGGGCCAGTGTGATTGAACGGCATATCACTTTCGACAAACACGCGAGAGGATTAGACCATACCACCAGTTCAACGCCTGAAGAATTCGCGAAAATGGTAATGTTTGCAGAGCATATGCCTTTGGTCATGGCGGGTGATGGTCCCAGAGTGGTCAATCAGGGAGAGTTGCTCAATTTGCAAAATCTGGGCAGAAGTTATTATGTCACTAAAGCGATTCAGGAAGGCGAAACAGTCACTGAAAATGATGTGACCCTGAGTTCTCCGCGCGTCGGGTTTGGCCAAAATGACATTAATGAGTTTATTAATAAGAAAGCAGTACGTGGAATTGAAGCGGGACAGGTACTCAGTCGATCCGCCTTTGTGAAGAGCGAACGAATTGCTGATAATGTCATTAACTTTTCCCGGCAAAATAAGTTAGCTATTCCAGTTCGGCTGCATGATCTAGCGGACATTGAAAAAAAATTCCCGGTTGGATCCTATGAATTTCATCTATCCTTTGGAGAAGTGCTGTCTGAATTGGATGCGGGCAGATATAGTCCCAAGCATACCTATAGCATCCATTTGCCAGACTATATCAGCCCAACGCAGTTAATGGATCCCTTTTCAGGAGATGTTAATCAGGCTGAATTAAGCCAGAATATTTTGCAGCGCACCGTTAATTTTGCAGACGATTTGCAACAATTGACGGGAAAACAGGTGCCTATTGTTGGCAGTTTTTCTGTGGTTCATAAGGGTCTGGATCAATTCTATCAACAATATGCATCCTTGCTTGCAGGATTTAGACATCATGGGGTTGAGATTATGCCGCAATGGTTGCCACCCATTGCCTGGTATTTTGGTGGGTCGGTGACATTGAATGTAATGAATCAACCGGAAGATATCGATCAGATTATTCAACATCAAATACCCGTCTGTATGGATGTTTGTCATTTATGCATGGGGGATAGTGTTTTTGATTTCAATGCGGGTGCCGTGATCAATACACTGGGTGGTTTGATTAAACACGTTCATATCGCCGATGCGGCCGGGATTGATGGCGAAGGTCTGCATTTTGGCGAAGGCGATCCAAAAAACTTACCCGCGATTGAGGCTTCCATGCGTTTTGATTGCATGAAAGTCATAGAAGTGTGGCAAGGCCATCTTGATGATGGTGCTGGCTTCGCAAAGGCATTACACACATTAACTGACATGTATGATGGCAAAATCTAACAAGGCGTTGATCATTGGGGGGACCGGTCAGGATGGTGCCCATATTGCCAAACAGTTGCTTGAACAGGGTTGGGATGTTTATTGTGGATTCAGGCGAGGGTCTGCCTCAAAGACATGGCGCTTAATTCATCTGGGGATTCTGGATGAAGTCACCTTGGTCAATATCAATATTGATGAGCCTTTTAACCTGACGGATGTCATTAAATCGATCTGTCCGGATCATATCTACCATTTTGCCGGTGAAAGTTTTGTGGCTGATTCATTTATTCACCCGGTGACAACACTACAGGCCAACAGTATGGGGACTTTATTTCTCCTGGAATCCATACGGCATATCGCGCCACATTCGCGGTTGTTTTTTACATCTAGTTCAGAAGTTTTTGCTGTGCCAGAGCCCGGCACCCTGCTTAATGAGGATAGTCTGGTTGATCCGGGAAATCCCTACGCCATATCTAAAATGACTGCTCAACAGCTAGTCAAAATGTATCGTGAGAAATATGGGCTGCATGCCTCAATTGGCATCATGTTTAACCACGAAGGCCCATTACGGGGAAGAAACTTTGTTACGCGGAAAATGACCTATAACCTTGCCCGTTTGAAACTGGAGGGAGGAGCGCCTATCGAATTGGGTTCGTTATCCGCCAGCAGGGATTGGGGTTCAGCTGAGGATTATACCGCTGCAATGATAGAAACAGTTCAGCAGGAACAGGCAGATGATTACGTATTCGCTACGGGAAATTTAACAAGTGTTCGTAGCTTTTTGTCTTATGCGGCTTCTGCTGCCGGGTTCGATCCTGTATTTGAAGGTGAAGATGCCACCGAAATATGTATCGATAAATCAACGGGGGCCACGATTGCCCAGGTCGCAGAGCGCTATTTTCGACCGTTTGATACCAGCGCAAGAGCAGGCGATACAACAAAACTGAACACTCATATTGACTGGAAGGGATCACGGCCGGTAGCAGACATGGCGAGTGAAATGGTTATGGTCGATATCGATAGAAGAAACAAAGGAATCACAAATGTATGAAGGTCTGAAACAACGTCTTGAAGGGTGCGTATATACCGTATTTACCCCGTTTGATGAACAGGAAAATATTGATTACGAATCGCTGGAGCGTTATTTAACACATCTATATGAGGGAGGTGCCAGAAAATTTTATGTGATGGCGTATAACTCCCGTTATTCTCAGTTGAAACACGAAGAAATCATGCAGTTGAACGAACACTGTATCGTGTTTCTGAAAAAGCTTGACCCAAATAATCTGGTTGTTGTTGCCGATCCGATTCATTGTTCTACCAAGGAAACAATTGAGTTTTCTGCACATGCCAAAGAGACGGGGGCAGACTTGATTTCTTTGATTGTCAGAGAAAAATATTTTACCGACGAGCAGATTTTAGAGCATTTTGCTGAAGTGGGGGCGTCGACCGGGATGCCTATTCTGGTGCATGAAATGCCCTTTTTGTCGGGTTTTAATGGTATTCAAATGCACTGGCCTCATGCCCTGTTTAAAAAATTGCCCAGCATCCCTGAGATCGTTGCATTAAAGGAAGATGCCAAAGACTTTGAAACCACATGTCTGGCATTAGAGCTGGAGCCCCGAATCCGAGTAGTCATTGCCGGAATAAAGTCTTCGTTGATGCAATACCGTCCATATGGCGCGATGTCATACTTGAATGGAATCTCCATGCTGGATGCGAGAATTGGCGAGGCCTTCTGGAAGGCGTGGAAAGAAAATGATCAACAGATGATCGATTACATTTTGAACAAACTGGAAGCCCCGTTTTTTGAAAACTGTGCTGCAAAATATGGCTGGCACAGAACAAACAAGGCTTTGTTGCAAGCAGCGGGATTTATGCATCGGCGGGATCGTATGCCTTTAAAGCACCTTAGTGATGATGAATTCAAGGATGTTGAAAGTGTTTATAAACAAATCTCATCTGAAATAAAACGAGTGTTTAACTGATGGCTTATGTTGCATTTGTACCTGCGCGCTCAGGATCAAAAAGATTGCCGGGAAAAAATATCAAAATGCTGGCCAATAAGCCTTTGATTGTTTGGACGTTAGAGGCCTTTGTCCAATGCGAGAACATCAGCACCGTTATTCTGTCTACTGATGCCAGAGAATATTGGGATTTGGCCAATGAATATATTGACAGTGAAAAACTGCAACTGGATTTCAGAGCCCCTGAGCAGGCAGGTGACAACGTCAAAATATTTGACTATTTGAAAGGAAACAGAGCCACTGTTTTTTCTGATCTGCACGATGTGTTTTTAATGGGTTTGCCAACAGTCCCGCTAAGAAATGCCAGGCATGTGACAGAAGCAATTGCGTTGTTTGAACAAAACCAAAAACCGGTGTTTTCTGCGACTGAATATGGATTTCCAATCTCCTTTGCTTTTTATCAGGAAAGTGAGAATGAGTGGACTCCTGTGCTTGAAAACAATCCTATGTTGACAGGCAATACGCGTAGTCAGGATCAAAAAACCGCATATCATCCCAATGGAGCCATTTATATAAGAAAAGTCGCGGATTTAAGCGATCCAGGGCTGAATACTTTATATCAGAATGCACAGCCCTATCTGATGAGCCGGGAGGGTTCTGTGGATATTGATAATGAAATCGATTTCAAGGTCGCTGAGACCATTTTGCATTCAACTAATAATTAAGGATACATGTCTCAGCAAGAAGAGTTGTCCGATCTGACGACTACACTTTTTGATTGGTTTAACTCACAGCATCAGGACGTGTTGATATTTCAGGATGCAGATTTAACGGGCGCATTCAAACGCTATTTATATATTGATGCGATTGCCCGGCCTCAACTTCTATGGCCAATATTAGCAGCATCAAAAGCCTGGCGACATCAACATGACCAGCATCATTTAGCAGAGGTATTCGATCGATATTACGCGGGTAGCCACCATACCGGAGGGTTGAGTTTAATCAAGATCATGTTGTTGCTATGGGGGCGTGTTGCTGTTGATTTGATCAAAAATGCGCAACTTGAGCTTGTCCGTATCGGAAGCGCGCCAGTTAATACGCAAGGAGGCATTGGACTCTTTGCCATCAATAAAAGATTTATAGGTTTTTTTGATCGTTTGCTGGCTGCGCTTGATAGCCGACATCAGTTCTTTTTACCCGCACGCGCAATGAATGACGGGCTGCATCAAACATCGGAAATACAGCTGGCTTCTGTCCCCATGCAGGCTGCGATGGGTTTGCTCCTGAAAGGTAAGTTAACGTTTTTTCACCCTTTATATCCGGTGTATTTTCGTTTGATGTTGTTTTATGCGCAAATCAGTCGGTCATTACATCAGGCTAAACCTGATGTGTTGCTGTTTGCTGAAGGCACTTCCCATTATGACGAGCTGGCTTCTCAGGCTGCCCGCCAACTCAATATTCCAACGATCAGAGTGCAAAGTGGACGAGGAGGTATTTTGCATTGTGGTTATCGTAATATGTCGTTTGATGCCATGTTATGTTGGAGTGAGGATTTTGTAGAACGCTACAAAAGTGTATCCCAGGCTCCAGCATATTTTATTTGCGGCACACCTTTATTAGATGAATATGTGGCTAAAACACTGGAAAATGATCGGGATAAAAAAAAGTCGATAGCCATATATACACAACCTGTCTGTAAGGAAATCAGTGAAGATGATTATGCTCAGTTGGTCATTCTTGCTGAGCAAATGTTGAAGAATGCAAGTCACCTTGAAATTATCGTCCGTAAGCATCCTGTTGATGCACATCAGAGTTTTGAACGATTGGCGGACAGGCATAACGGAAGAATTAGAATTATGAATTCGCCTCAGTATTCTCTTGCAGAGACCTATGCATTATCGAGTTGTGCTACAGGGTTTTTTTCCACGGCATTATCAGAGGCTGCTGCCTGTGGTGTGATTCCGGTGATCTTGCACTTGTCCGAGCAGCATAGCGTTTATCCTTTTCCGGAAAAACATGGTGCGGCATTGATCAGTCATTCAGTTGAAGAAGCAGTTGAAGTGATAACTCACATTCATGATAGTCCGCATGATTTTGCAGACACCAGAAACAAAATGCAGCAGTTTTCGGCACGATTTTTTGGGCCGTCTGATGGTAAATCATTAGCAAGAATGGTGGACGTGATCAAGGCTTATGTCAAAGGCGAAATCGATGTCGATTAACAATGAGCTGGCCCCGATTGTCTTGTTTGTTTATAACAGGCCTGAACATACACGGTCTACCATTGAGGCGTTACAAAAGAATCCCGAAGCCAGGGATTCAACGTTATATATTTATTCAGATGCTGCAAAAAACCAGAAAGATGATGAAAATGTTGGTGAGGTAAGAAACTATATTCATCAAGTGAACGGGTTTGGGGACGTAAAGGTCATTGAGCGTGAACAGAATTTGGGATTGGCCAATTCCATTATTGAGGGCGTAACAACACTGTGTGAACATCATGGGCGTGTGATTGTGCTTGAAGACGACCTGGTTACCAGCCCTGCATTTTTGGCTTATATGAACCGTGCTTTGAACCATTACGAAAGCCAAAAAGACATATGGCATATTAGTGGCTGGAGTTACCCGGTAGAACAGCAGGCTGCGTTAGGGGATGCATTTTTTTGGCGCGCGATGAACTGTTGGGGATGGGCGACATGGCGGGATCGTTGGGATCATTTTAAAAAAGACCCCGTAAGGTTGATATCCACGTGGTCTGAACAGGATATTCGTCGATTTAACCTGGATGGGCGTATAAATTTCTGGAAGCAGGTGGTTCTAAATCATAAAGGACAATTAAATACGTGGGCCATATTTTGGTATGCTTCCATTTTTGAAAACCAGGGGTTGTGTTTAAATCCATCACGAAGTTATGTTGTGAATACTGGCCATGATGGCAGCGGGGAAAATTGCAGGAAGGCAGATCATTTTTCATCATTTCAGGAATTAAATTGCAAGCGTAATTTGGAATTTCCCACTGCAATAAAGGAATCAGAAATTGCCGTCCAGCATATTCAGGCATTTGTTCAGTCGTCCGCGCCATCCCATCCATTAATTAAGCTGGTCAGAGGCTTGAAAAACTATATTGACATGAACTTGTGAAATGGATGAATTAACTCTCTGGGGATTTAAGATCCCCGCTCACTGCCTGACTGAGGAAGAAAAAAAATATTTAACGGGGTTACCTGAAGAATTACCCGATGTGCAGTGGGTATGGAATGAACTTGATAAAATCTGGGATGAATTCGGACTAGACCATAGTCAACCGCTGTCTGCACAGAATGTTGCAGGTTATTACAATCATCCAGCTTGGTTGATGAACGGTGTCTTCACGCATAAGGATCCGGTTTCGGCCCGTCACCGTTGCGCGATTGCGAATTATCTGGGACAACATGGCGCTAAACAGGTAGCTGATTATGGAGGCGGGTTTGGTGAAATGGCACTTACTTTAAGGCGAGACATCGCTGATGCCGACGTAACTATCGTGGAGCCCTATCCTTCCAAATATGGACTGGAAAGACTTAAATCAGCATCCAGTGTAAAGATCAGGCCAGACTTGCCTGAGAAAAACTTTGATGCGGTTATCGCTCAGGATGTGTTGGAACATATCGAAGACCCTATAATGTTGGCGGCGCATCTTGCGCGCGCTGTAAAAGATGATGGACGGTTAATTTTTGCCAACTGTTTTTTTCCATATATTCAATGCCATTTGCCTTCTACGTTTCATTTGAGACATACATTTCCCTGGGTAATGGAAAGGATGGGGCTTAAATACCTTGGTGTAATCAAAGGCGCGTATCATGCTCAGGTCTTTCTCAAGTTAAACAACCCGGATATAGAGGCAGCGAGAAAGGCAGAACACGTCGCACGTAAAATGGCCCCTCTTTTGAATAATCCATTGTCTACATTATTCTCAAAAGTAAAACGGCGGTTGATCAGACGATGAAAGTAGCCGTGGTTAATCGGCATGATATTAAAGGCGGTGCTGCACGGGCAGCATTCCGGATTTTTGACGCGCTGCATAAAAATGGAATGGGTGTAACGATGCTTGTTAATTCAGCCGAATCCGACCATAGTGATGTTCATAACCGTTTTATTAAACGCCTTCGCTGGGTTCCTGTTGTCAGAAATATGATAGGGACAGGGCTGGCCAGGTTGATATTGTGGCGCAAGGAAGGCACGCTGTCCCCGGCATTGTTATCGTCATCTTTAGCGGGTGAATTAAATCATTCAACATATGATGTCATTAATTTGCACTGGGTTAACGGTGAGATGTTGTCTATTGCAGATCTAGCAAAAATTAAAAAACCCGTTGTGTGGACATTACATGATATGTGGGCATTTTCTGGTGCGGAACATTATTCTGAGCACATGCGTTGGAAAGAAGGTTATTTGGCAGAAAACCGCTCCGAAGACGATAAAGGGAGGGATCTGAATCGCTGGGTATGGGAGCGAAAAAAAAAATACTGGAAAAAGCCGTTCCACATTGTGACGCCTTCAAACTGGTTAGCCGAGTGTGTGAAGAACTCAGCCCTGATGAAGGGCTGGCCGGTTTCAGTCATTCATAATGCAATCGATACCGATTTCTGGCGCCCACTCAATAAAAAACAAGCGCGTCTGGCCTTAAACATTGCTGAACACAAAAAAGTCGTCATGTTTGGTGCGATTGGAGGAGGAAAAGATCCCCGTAAAGGTTTTGAATTATTGTTACAGGCATTTAACAATCTTGAAGGAAAGATAAATAATTTATGGCTGATTGTTGTCGGCCAAAACCCTCCTGAGAATTATCCTGAGATTGGGTTTCCGTTATATTTTACCGGGCATGTGTCTTCTGAAGAAAAGTTGAGAGAGATTTACAATGCAGCAGATTTATTGGTGATTCCTTCACGGCAGGATAATCTTCCCAATATGGGGGTGGAAGCCTTGGCATGTGGAACCCCGGTGGTAGCTTTTAATACATGCGGCTTACCAGATCTGGTTCAACATCGTCGGACCGGGTATTTAGCAAACGCATTCGATTGTGATGATCTTGCTGCCGGTATTGAATGGGTACTGGGTTGTCTAAGCCATTCAGGAAAAGAACACGCACGTTATACTGCATTGGAACAACAATGCCGCGACTATGCGCTAAAGAATTTTTCTTATGATGTTGTCGCTGATAAATATGCCGCATTATTCACTACTCTTATCGATAATGACAGACATTCGGCAGCATGACACTTATTCAAGCATCGGTTGACCAGGAACTATGAATCTGCAACAAGACAGGCAGGGATTGCCAAGGGTAACTATTATCACCATCAGCTTTAATAGTGATAAAACGATTGCTGATACTATTGATTCAGTTGCTCGCCAGAATTATCCACATATAGAACATATCGTAATTGATGGGCAATCAACAGATGAAACGATGAAGCTTGTTGCCCATGCATCAAGTATTTCTAAATTTATTTCAGAGCCAGACCAGGGCATCTATGATGCAATGAATAAAGGCCTGGCACTTGCTGCAGGTGATATCATCGGCGTGTTAAATTCAGATGATTTCTATGCGCATTCACATGTAATCAGTGATGTGGTTGAGGCGTTCAGCCGTTATCCTGATATTGATGTGCTATTCGGGAACGTGGATGTTGTGTCAGCTGAAGATGCTGCTAAAACAGTTCGAAAATATTCCTCGGCTAAATTCAAACCCTGGCATCTTAAATATGGGTTTATGCCGGCACATCCGGCGACCTTTATAAAAAAACAATGTTACCAACGGGTTGGCAAGTATAAAGTTGATTATAAAATTGCGGCGGATTATGAAATTCTGATTCGCATGTTTCTGGTGAACAAGGTTAAATATCTGAAGTTAGATAAGACTTTAGTTAAAATGCGCACTGGCGGTGTGAGTACGTCTGGCATTAACAGCCATGTCGTCATTTCTGAGGAAATACTCAGAGGCTTGAAAGAGAATGGTGTGTATGCAAACCTTTTCATGGTGTTGTGTCGTTTACCTATTAAGCTTTATGGGGTACTCATGCTCAAACTGAGGAGAGGCTGATTCTCGTTCAATTTTTATGGAGCAATGTACAAAATGACCGAGTTTAATTCCAGGATAGGCATTCTAGGCGGTAGTGGTGTTTACGACATTGAAGGGTTGACAAACACCCGCTGGGAAAAAATCAATTCCCCTTTCGGTGAGCCTTCGGATGAATTATTGTTTGGCCAACTTAACGGTCAGCAACTGGTTTTTTTACCTCGGCATGGTCGTGGTCACAAAAAATCGCCTTCTGAAATCAATTATCTGGCTAATATTGATGCGTTGAAACGGGCGGGTGTCAGTGAGATTATTTCCGTCAGCGCAGTGGGTTCTTTAAAAGAACAATACAGCCCCGGAACCTTCGTTATTGTTGACCAGTTTATCGATCGTACCTTTGCCCGCAACAAATCATTTTTTACCAGTGGATGTGTCGCCCATGTATCGATGGCACACCCGGTCTGCTCGCGTATGGGAGACCATTTGGAAGCCGCTGCTCAAGCACTGGATATTCCAGTTGTTCGTGGTGGCACCTACTTGACGATGGAAGGGCCGCAGTTTTCTACTCTGGCGGAGTCTGAACTCTATCGCAGCTGGGGCTGTGATGTCATTGGCATGACCAATATGCCAGAGGCCAAATTGGCCCGTGAAGCAGAGATGTGTTATGCCACAGTCGCTATGGTGACTGACTATGATTGCTGGCATCCTGATCATGATGCGGTCACTGTTGAGCACGTGATCAAGGTGTTAGTGCATAATGCCGAAAACGCACGCGCCTTGGTGCAAAAGGTTGCACCTGCATTGGCTGATGATGCTCGTGCTGAACAATGCGGTTGCCGATCTGCGTTAGATCATGCCCTGATTACGGCACCTGAAGTTCGCGACCCTGCGTTATTGGCAAAACTGGATGCGGTTGCGGGAAGAGTGTTGTCCAGCGTTTAATAGCATGACCTTGTCTTTGCAACATCAATTACGTCAACAGCTGGTTGAAACCTCTTGCCGTCTGGTTGAGACAGGGTTAAACAGGGGGACTTCAGGTAATTGTTCAGTACGTTTTGATGATGGTTTTTTGATTACACCTTCCGCAGTTCCGGCGGAAGAGTTGACGCCTGACAACATGGTGTTGATGGATGGTCAAGGCAAGGTGTTGTCGGAAGGTAAGCCTTCCAGTGAATGGCGTTTTCACTGTGATATATTTCGGCAACGTAAAGATGCGCAGGCTATCGTGCATGTGCATTCGGTTTATGCGACATCACTGGCCTGTATGAACCAGGATATCCCCCCTTTCCATTATATGATGGCTGTCGCCGGAGGTGATTCTATCCGTTGTGCCCCTTATGCCTTGTTTGGTACCCAACAGCTGTCTGATAATGTGTTGCAAGCGTTACAGCACCGCAAAGCCTGTTTGATGGCCAATCATGGCATGATTGCGCTGGGGACAAGCCTTGCCCATGCCTTGTCGATTACCACAGAAGTTGAATTGCTCAGTCAGCAATATTGCCAGGTTTTACAGCTTGGGAAACCTGTTGTGTTATCCGATGAGCAAATGGCTGACGTGCAGAAAAAATTTAAAGGCTATGGTCAGTGGAACAAAAAGTAACGACTATTAAGTCTATGAACAAACTAAATAACAGGAGCCAGTATGCCCATTAAATCCAGAATTCGCACGATTCCGCATTATCCCAAAGAAGGTATTATGTTTCGTGACATCACCACGTTATTGAAAGACCCGATTGGTTTGCGGATTACCATTCACGAGCTGGTTAACCGCTACACTGGCATGCAGATCGACAAGGTGGCGGGTATTGAGGCACGCGGATTTATTGTAGGCACACCTCTGGCCTATTTACTAGGTGTAGGATTTGTGCCCGTCAGAAAGAAAGGCAAGCTGCCTGCGGAAACAGTCGATCATGAATATGAGCTGGAATATGGGGCAGACTGTATAGAAATCCATACCGATGCTATCCAGCCTGGGGAAAAAGTCTTATTGGTCGATGATTTGATTGCCACCGGGGGCACTGCGGAAGCAGCCTGTTCATTAATCAGCAAGATTGGCGGGGAAATCGTTGAATGCGCCTTTGTGATTGATTTGCCTGATGTGGGCGGTAGAAAGCGTCTGGAAGATAAAGGGCATAAAGTTTTCGCGCTGGCTGAATTTGAAGGGGATTGAGGTGACTGCAAGCAAAGTAGAAACGCTACGCTGGCGTAATAATCAACTGGAGATGATCGACCAGCGTGTTTTACCGGCTGCATTTAAATACATTGCCTACGATTCTGCACAATCTGTCGCCACAGGCATACGTGACATGGTGGTGCGGGGGGCGCCGGCAATTGGTGTGGCAGCCGCTTATGGTGTGGCATTGGAAGCAATCCAATTAAGCCGTCAGCGCCTACAGGACTTTTCAACCAACTTAACAAAAGGGATTGAAACTCTCGCGCAAAGCAGGCCGACAGCAGTGAATCTTTTCTGGGCATTGGAGCGTATGAAAAAAAAATGGCAGTCCATAGAAACCGAAATGCCTAATACCATTGCTGATGAATTACTCAATGAAGCCCATGCGATTATGAATGAGGATATTGCCATTAATCGCACCATGGGTGCTTACGGTGCAGAATTATTAAAAGAAGGGGATCGTGTGCTGACTCATTGTAATGCCGGCGCGCTTGCCACCGCCGGGCATGGCACTGCGTTGGGGGTGTTTCGTTCCGCGGTGGAAGCGGGTAAAAATATCTCGGTGATTGCCGATGAACCCCGCCCGTTTCTGCAAGGCGCCAGACTGACAGCCTGGGAAATGGTGCAGGAAAATATTCCTGTGACATTGATCTCCGATAATATGGCCGGTTTTATGATGAATACCGGAGAAATTGATGCGGTGGTGGTCGGTACTGATCGAGTGGCAGCCAATGGGGATGTTGCCAATAAAATAGGGACTTACATGGTGGCTGTGTTAGCGTCACGACACAACATTCCGTTCTATGTCGCCTGCCCCTTGTCTACGATTGATATGTCGATAAATGATGGAAAGGCCATTCCGATTGAGGAACGCCCGGTTGATGAAGTGAAAGGATTTCGGGATTATCACTGGGCGGCTGAGGGTGTTTCCATTCGAAACCCTGCATTTGATGTGACGCCTGCAGAGCTGGTGACCGGTTTGATTACTGAGCAAGGCGTTATTAAATCCCCCGACAAAAGCAAATTGGTGGCATTGTTTGATCTATAATTGCAAACGATCTTCACTGAAGTGTAAACCTGAACTGCGTATAATGCTGACAGCTTAAAAAGCAAGCAATTTGTTTAATGAATAAAGTGATAATGGTAACCGGTGCAAATGGATTTGTGGGTAGAGCATTATGTCTGACTTTGGCACATCACGGGTATGAGGTAAAAGCCGTTGTCAGGCAGGCAGGTGCCATGATGAAGTCACCTGCCAATATCAAGGAAATTGTGGTCACAGATTACTCTAAGTCCGCTATTTGGAAAGGAATATTGGAGGATGTGGCCTGTGTTATCCATCTGGCGGCCAGAGCTCATGTGATTTATGATGAAACGAAAGACCCGTTGAATGAATATCGACGGATCAACGTGGGTTTCACTGAAAGTCTGTTAAAAGCAGCTATTGAGTTCAACATTCACCGCTTTGTTTTTCTGAGTTCAATAAAAGTCAATGGAGAAAGTACTTCAGGAACACCATTTAACGAAGAACATCCCCCTGCCCCTTTAGATGCTTATGGGATCTCAAAAATGGAAGCTGAGAACCTGGTTAAGGATCTCAGCTCAAAAAGCAATACAGAATATGTCATTATTCGCCCTCCATTAGTGTATGGCGCAGGAGTCAAGGCAAACTTTCTTACCTTGGTCAAACTGGTTAGAAAATCATTTCCTTTACCTTTTGCATCGGTGTCGAATGCACGTTCATTGATCGCGCTGGAAAACCTGGTTGATTTTATCCATATTTGCGCAATACATAAGAATGCATCAAATGAAACCTTTTTAATCGCCGACGGTGATGATGTGTCTACCCAGGAATTAGTCAGACGCATAGCCAGGGCAATGAATAAGAAGGCATTGTTGTTTCCTTGCCCTGTTTTAGCGATTAAAGTATTGGCGCGTTTGTCAGGGCGTCAACACATTGCACAGCGTGTTTTAGGGTCATTACAGATAAACAATTCTAAAGCGGTTAAACAATTGGGTTGGAAACCCGTCGTATGCATGCAGCAAGCACTGCATGCCACAGTTGATAACAAGACATTATGAGATGAACGTGTTAACGCTAGGCTTGCTTGTTTTTCTCGCTTCCGGATTATTTACAGGCGTGATGAGGACGTATGCGTTGAAGCATAATGTGATGGATAATGTCACTGCGCGAAGTTCCCATCAACAGCCAACTCCTCGTGGAGGCGGATTGGCGATCGTTATTACTTTTTATCTGGGCCTGTTAGTTTTCAATTTAACTGAAGTTGTTGATTTTCAGTTGAATGTATTTTTATGGCTTGGTTTATGTATTGCTGCTATCGGTTTTTGGGACGACCATGTTGATATTCCTGCACGGTGGCGACTGTTAGTGCATACCATCACTTCATTTGCTGTGATGCTGATGTTTTCAGGCATGCCGGAAATGACTGTTGTTGAGCCGTCATTTGAGCTCGGGTTGGTCGCTGTTTTAATCGGCGTGGCTGGGTTAACCTGGGGCTTGAATCTATTTAATTTCATGGATGGGACTGATGGCATTGCAGCATCGGAAACAATTTTTCTGTGTCTGGCACTGGCTATTCTGCTTAGCGATATCAACCCGGATATGGTGCCCGTATTGCTTATACTTGCCAGCTCAGCAGCAGGCTTTTTGTGTTGGAACTGGCCAAAGGCAAAAATTTTTATGGGGGATGTAAGCAGTGGTTTCCTGGGGTTTGTAATGAGTTTGGTTATTTTGCACTCTGCTATTAAGGAACCGGTGGTATTATTTGGTGGGCTGATATTATTTGGTGTTTTTGTAGTTGATGCCAGTTATACCTTGCTATATCGGTATGTTGATGGCCAAAATTGTTTGCAGGCACATTGCACTCATGCTTATCAACGTGCAGCAAAAAAATTTAGTCATTTAAACGTATTATTAACGGTTTGGGCGATAAATATCCTTTGGCTTTTTCCTATGGCCTACGGGGTTATGCATAATCCGGAATATAATGTGATCGGGTTGGCTGTAGCTTACTTGCCCTTAATCATCTTGGCCCATTGTTTTAAGGCTGGCCGTCTTCAAGAATAAGTGAAAATTAATCTTAAATCGCGTACCACCATCTTTATTCATGACTTGTTTATGATTCCTTTTGCCTGGCTGGGCGCTTACTGGTTTAGATTTAATTTAGGCATGATTCCGGATGAGTATTGGTATCCCGCATTTTTATTATTACCCGTTGTGATAGCAATTCAGGTGTGCTGTTTCTGGTATTTTGGATTACATCGAGGGGTCTGGCGCTTTTCTTCCTTACCTGACCTCATAAGAATCACCAAATCAGTGCTCATTGGCGTCATTGTTATTGCGATCACTTTCTTTCTCTATAATCGTCTGGCCAGTGTACCAAGAGCTGTAGTGCCTTTGTATGCCGGGTTACTGATGTTGCTACTGTGTGTCCCCCGCTTTATTTATCGATTCTGGAAAGAAAAAGCGTTCATTGAACGGCAAGGAAAAAGAGCGCTGATTGTCGGTGCAGGAGTGGCCGGTGAAATGCTGGCGCGTGATTTGTTGTCCAACCATATTGATGATTATTCGCCTGTTGTGTTTGCCGATGATGCAAAAGATAAATTCAAGCGCGAGATTCGAGGATTAAGTGTCGCAGGCAACATTGATAAGATTCCTTTAATCGTTGAGCAATGGGATATTGAACATATTTTGATCGCTATCCCATCTGCCAATGATGCAGAGATGCGACGCATTATCTCTATTTGTGAAAGTTGTTCTGTTCCTTTTCAAACATTGCCTTCTGTCGGGGAGTTATTAAGTCGAACAGTGACGACTGCAAATCTGCGTGATGTTTCTATTGAGGATGTTCTGGGCAGAGACCCAGTCAGAATGAATTGGACACATATCAAACAGGGATTGTTGAGCCGTACTGTGTTGGTGACAGGCGGAGGGGGGTCGATAGGTTCAGAATTATGCCGGCAACTGGCAAAAATCAGAGTAGCAGAATTGATTGTTTTTGATCAATCAGAGTTTAATCTTTATAAAATCGACGCTGATTTAAAAAATAAATTTCCTGAGATGCCAAGACGCATCGTGCTTGGTGATGTCACAGATAAATTAACAGTAGAATCTGTTATCAGTAAATACAAACCGGACGTTATTTTTCATGCAGCGGCCTATAAACATGTGCCGATGCTTGAAGAACAGGTCAGAGAGGCCGTTAAAAATAATCTGATGGGAACCAAAACGGTCGCAGCAAGCGCAGTGGCAAACGGCGTAAATCGATTTATCCTCATTTCGACAGATAAAGCTGTTAATCCGACTAACATCATGGGCGCAACAAAAAGAGCTGCCGAGATATTGTGCCAAAGCCTGGACGCAGAAAACTCGACCCGTTTCACCACGGTAAGGTTTGGCAACGTGCTCGATTCGGCAGGTAGTGTTGTGCCATTGTTCAGAGAGCAGATTAAAAGTGGCGGCCCGATAACCATTACTCACCCGGAAATCACGCGTTATTTTATGACGATTCCGGAAGCATGCCAGTTGATCATGCAGGCTGAAAGTGTCGGCGAAGGAGGGGAAATCTTTGTGCTAGAAATGGGTGAGCCGGTCAAAATTTCATTTCTTGCCAAGCAAATGATTAAGTTGAGTGGAAAAATACCCTATCAGGATATCAATATTAAATATATTGGTTTGCGTCCTGGGGAAAAGCTATTTGAAGAATTATTTTATGAGCAAGAGGAATTAATCAATACCGAATTTGATAAACTGCATTTGGCAGCAGCAAGAAAATACGATAAACAACGCGTCCTTGAACAAGTGAATGATTTAACTGACGCCTGTCAGAAGAAGGACATAGATGGTATCCTGAATCAGCTAAAGGGTTTGGTTCCTGAATATGAAAACACAGCAGACAAAAAAAACCCCCATTCAGAGAATGAGGGTAAAAAATCAAGTGGAGTGATTTGAGGAGGATCCACTTGTATACAACACCAAGGAGGTATAAATAACACACATAAGTGTGAAACTTACAAGGTATGCGACCTTGTCACGCATCATTGCAAATGGCTGCAACTAGAAACTGGGTAATCACAACAAGGTGTATAAAAAACACAACATTTTGTTGTGGATTTAGTAAATACTATACAGGGTTTAGTTGAGTTTACAATGAGGCTAGTTATAAATTGATTGTGTTTATTTCAGAAACAATTAAAATGTGGAGTCATGATTTGTAAACAGGAGATGTGTCTATGGATAAATTAACCAGTATGAATGTGTTTGTTAGAGTGGCAAAAGCAGGTAGTTTTGCAGGTGCAGCCAGAGACTTAGGTATCTCCAGAGCGATGGCCACTAAGCATATTATGCAACTGGAAAGCGAGTTAAACACCCGCTTATTTAATAGAACGACACGTAGTTTAAGTTTGACCGAAGTAGGTGAATCTTATCTTGAACGTTGCCAACAGGTGCTGCTGGATGTTGAAGATATGGAGGCAGCCGTCACGCATTTGCAGAATGAACCACGAGGGTTGCTTAAAATCAGTGCTCCCCCTGTCATTGGTGCGACGAATATTGCCCCTGCACTAACTGAATATTTAAAAGATTATCCTGAACTGTCTGTAGACATCGTGTTAAAAGGCGGTCAGGTGGATTTAATTGATGAAGGCGTTGATATTGCAATTTATATTGGCCCGATCAGTGACACCAGCCTGGTGGCCAGAAAAATTGCCAGTTCTTCTTTGGTCGTATGCGCATCGCCTGATTACCTTGAAAAATACGGTACCCCAATGGATCCGGATGACCTGACCAAACATAGTTGCCTGATAAATTGGGCCATTCCGCCGCGTAATAAATGGAAATTCAAGGGTATTCTTGGTGAAATAGAAGTCAATGTTGAAGGGCGAATGAATGCCAATATGGGCGACCCGATCAGGGTAGCGGCAGTGAACGGGCTGGGGCTGATTATGTTGCCAAAATATATGGTCGGTCGTGATATTGAAAAAGGCAAGCTGGTGCCGGTCATGCAGGATTACGAAATTGCTCCGCTTGATATTCATGCGGTATATCCGCATCGCAAGTATTTGTCAGCCAAAGTCCGCGCATTTATTGATTTTATTCAGGAGTGGTTACCGCATCGTGTCGGCATGATGCGATGAATGCGATCCGCGATAAATGGGATAATATTTATCAACAGAAAACAGGCGCTGGACAGGAAGCAGATGTACTGAGTGAGCACCTTTTTTTATTGCCACAGCAAGGACATGCATTGGATCTGGCCAGTGGCTTGGGCGCCAGTGCATTGCTGCTGGCCAGAGAAGGCTTACAGGTTGAGGCCTGGGATATATCTTCTGTTGCATTGGAAAAGCTTGATCAGCAGGCTGCCGGGAAACAACTCAACGTGACCCCTCGAGCGTGTGACATCACACCTGCAACACTACAGAACCACTCATTCGATGTGATTGTGATTAGCCGCTTTCTTGACCGCTCACTTTCTCATGCGATAATAGCCGCTTTAAATCCGGGGGGATTGCTCTTTTATCAGACTTTTGTGCAGGATAAAGTCTCTGAGAGTGGGCCGTGTAACCCTGACTTTTTACTCAAAAACAACGAATTATTACATATGTTTTCTCCATTGCAGACGGTGTTTTATCGGGAATATTCTCGTATAGGAGACTTGAGTGTCGGAGAGCGTAACGAGGCCATGTACATAGGCCGTAAAGCATAACCGATATGAGAGAAAACCTTGATCCCAAACAAAGCTGGCAATTTATGCAGGATAATCCGCAGGCGGTATTGATTGATGTGCGGACAGCCATTGAGCACAGTTTTGTAGGCCAACCCATTGGCGCCATCCATATTGCCTGGAAAGAATTTCCTGGCATGCAGCCGAATGCGGCGTTTGTCAAACAGATCAAGGAAACCGTACCCGATCATGCGACGCCTTTATTGCTGTTGTGTCGCAGTGGTCAGCGTTCTGTTGCGGCGGCTGAATCATTGCAATCAGAAGGCTATCAGCATCTAATTAATATCGTGGAAGGCTTTGAAGGTTCCCAGGATGAAAACAAGCACCGAGGCAATCTGGGGGGCTGGCGTTTTCATGGACTGCCTTGGCAGCAAAACTGATATCCACTAACGAATAACTGTTCTCACATACAAACATAACAACACGCTGGCGAACAGAGGCAGCCGTTTCTGGCTGTCTGAACATCTATTTTCCTTAACCATTTATCCATTAATACAGTGATTGAAAAACTTAGAAATATCGCCATCATAGCGCATGTTGATCATGGCAAAACCACGCTGGTAGACCAATTATTACAGCAGTCCGGCACCTTTGCATCGCATGAAAAAGTCGATGAAAGGGTGATGGATTCCAACGATCTGGAAAAAGAACGCGGGATTACCATTCTGGCCAAAAATACCGCGATTGACTGGAACGGCTACCATATCAATATCGTTGACACACCGGGGCACGCCGACTTTGGTGGAGAAGTTGAACGGGTGTTGTCGATGGTTGATTGTGTATTGCTGCTGGTTGATGCAGTGGACGGTCCCATGCCGCAAACCCGATTTGTAACGCAAAAAGCATTTGCACTGGGATTGAACCCCATTGTGGTGATAAACAAAATTGACCGCCCCGGCGCACGCCCGAATTGGGTGATTGACCAAACCTTCGATCTGTTTGATCGTCTGGGCGCGACAGATGAGCAGCTGGATTTTCCGATTGTGTATGCCTCTGCGCTGAATGGCTACGCCGGACTGGAAGACGATATTTCCGGTGGTGATATGACGCCATTGTTTGAAACCATCGTCGAAAAAGTCAGTCCGCCGGATGTTGACCCGGACAAACCGTTTCAGATGCAGGTGATCAGTCTGGACTATAACTCTTATGTCGGAGTCATCGGTATTGGCCGCATCAAACGCGGAACCGTAAAAACCAATATGCAGCTGAACATTCTTGACCGTGAAGGCAATACGCGAAATGGACGCATGTTACAGATTTTTGGTTTTCATGGCCTGGAAAGAGTTGAGGTTCCGCAGGCGCAAGCGGGGGACATTATCGCTTTTACCGGCATCGAGAGTTTGCAAATTTCTGACACCCTGTGCCACCCGGATGCGGTTGAAGCCTTACCTGCATTGACGGTGGATGAACCTACGGTGAGCATGACATTTCAGGTTAACACCTCACCTTTCGCCGGACGTGAAGGCAAGTTTGTCACGTCAAGACAGATTCGTGATCGCCTGCAAAAAGAGCTGCAACATAATGTGGCTTTACGCGTTGAAGACACAGACGACCCGGATAAATTCAAGGTGTCAGGACGGGGTGAATTGCACTTGTCTATCTTGATTGAAAACATGCGCCGAGAAGGTTTTGAGCTGGGCGTATCGCGGCCGGAAGTCATCATCAAGGACATCGATGGTGAAAAATGTGAGCCCTATGAGATGGTGACTATTGAAGTGGAAGAAGTGCATCAGGGCTCTATCATGGAAAAGCTGGGCGAACGTAAAGGTGATTTGCAAAACATGGAGCCGGACGGCAAAGGGCGTATTCGTCTGGAATACATCATGCCGTCACGCGGCCTGATTGGATTTCAAACCGAATTCATGACCGCCACCTCCGGTTCTGGTTTGATTTATCATGTATTTGACCATTACGGGCCGATGAAGGTGGGTACAGTGGGCAGTCGTCAGCGAGGTGTACTGATTTCCATGGTACAGGGAAAAGCATTGGCTTACGCCTTGTTTAACCTGCAGGAACGCGGTGAATTATTTGTTGTGCATGCTGATGAAGTCTATGAAGGCATGCTGGTAGGTATTCATTCGCGCCCGAATGACCTGGTGGTTAACCCGACGAAAGCAAAACAACTCACCAATATTCGTGCAGCCGGTTCAGACGAAAATCTGACGCTGACCAAGATTCAGAAATTGACCTTGGAGCAGGCACTGGAGTTTATCGATGATGATGAACTGGTGGAGGTGACGCCGGAATCCATTCGTTTGCGAAAAAAACTGCTGAAAGAACACGAAAGGAAACGTGCATCACGTTCAGATGCGTAGTCATCAGTAAATCCTGAATCCGTGACTTCACTACGGCACAGAACGCACGCTTTTGATTCTACAGCGGTCAAAAAAATACCCGCTTAACCTTATGGGTGAAGCTAAGATTTTTTAAACCTTCTGTGGAGCCAAGATCTTACGCTCTGCTATCTGCATTGAAATCACGGATTCAGGTAAATTTCAATAGGGCGTCACGCTGTACATCTGGAGTGGCTTACCTCATATGAAAACGGGCAAGATAACCAAAATGATCCGAGACTTTAGGATAAAAATGGTTGTTGAATATCACATCCATTGCATAGACATGAAACGGCCCGCCATTGCGTTTGAAAATATAATCAATCCGTTTGGGCGGTGAATTGCGCCAGCCGTCAATCTTGCCCTGATAGCTGGGTTCAAAAAAACGGTGTGGATGCAGCATATAAAATTGATCCACATATTCCTGATGTTGGACAATATGCCGATAGCTATGATCGCCCGCTGGTGCATTAAAGTCGCCCACCATCAAATCACCGCGCACACCAAAATGATAACGCGAATCAATCAACTGTTTCAGGCGGGGATATTCTTCATAAAACCCGTGATGCGCCCAGCTTAAATGTACGTTGGACACATGCAGCAAACCGAACCAGGGGACATCAATGCAGGATAGCGTGACATTGCGCGACATGTAATTATCCTTGCGCTGGTCGTAAGAGACATAGGTCGAATAATTATGATGCATCGGGTAGCGGCTTAATATTGCCGTGCCTTCGCGCCAGTGGCCAAAGCCAATATGGCTCCAGTCCTGATAAATGTGAAAATAATGTCCCCAGTTGCGCAGCCGTTGGCAAATGCGGAATGCCATATTGGATGGAGCTTCACCATAAGGATGGGCGATAGGGTCATGCATGTATTCACCGACTTCCTGAAAACAGATGATATCAATATTCTGCTGACAAATGGCTTCGGCAATGATATGAACTTCCCACTCATGCAAATGCATGGTCTCAAAGGGACAATGGCGCGGGTGTTGTTGATAAGTGTGCAGGTTAAGTGTGAGTAAGGATAATTGCATAGGCCTGAATCTCGATCAGTGTGTGCAGCCTATCTCTCATTTATGACAATGTTATGAAATCAATGGGTTAGCTTGGCATTTAATGTCATTATTTTTTCTGCTAATAGTTTGTCACTGGCATACAAAACCCCGCCATGATTCATGTACGTGGAATCTGCTCGGTTCAAATCCAGCGGTTTGCCAAAAATATCACTGGCGAAAGCTTGTGCTTCATGAAACAGACACGACGTTGCGGCATAATCCCATAAACTTCCGCCGCCCTCGCCTTGCCTGGGCAGTTTAAAATAAGTGGCAGCCCCCTGCTCCAGTACCTGACAGGCGTTCATTGCCCCGCCTCCCTGCAATAAAACTTGTAATCCTGCATAGCCAAGATCATGCGCAATCAATTCCAGAGCTACTGTGACTGAAGTGTAATGAGGATGCTGAGCAAAACTGCGATCAGTTAAAAAGCGCAGGGGCTGCTGAGCAGCAGGCAGTGTTTGCTTGCAAACAAAGGTTTTACCATTACGTAATGCACCCTGTCCTTTGATTGCACAGTATAGGTTCTTACGCAGGGGATCATAAATCACGCCAATAAAGGGTGTTCCATCTTGGGCGACGAGTGCAATAGATACGGCATAGCCCGGTTTGCGTTCGACAAACGACAGCGTGCCGTCCATCGGATCAATGCTCCAGAAATAACCCTTGAGCAGACGTTCTTTGTTGTCTGGCGTTTCCTCCGACAGCAGGGCAAGATCAAAATAATCACAGCATGGCTGCAGGATTTGCACAATAATTTGTTCAGCAAGATGATCAACTTCAGTGACCACCTGTGAGGCCAGGCTGTCACCGCTGTCTTTATTGCTGACCTGAAAGTTCTTCTGGCTGTATTCAGCAATGACCTGCCCGGCCTGCATCGCTGCTGAGATAGCTGTTTGACATAAAAGGTATAAATCCTGATTTGAGAGATTCATAAGGCGTTATTGGTGGCTTGCAATGATTTGCCTGGCGAAGGCGGTTAAGTCAACCGGGGCATGCTCGTTGTCGATCAAGGCCAGCGAAACCATGCCTTCAAGCAAGGCAAACAATTTATAGGCAAGGGCTTCGGGGCTGGGTGTCTCTGCTTGTCGACATAATTGCTCAAATAAACTCAACTCCCACGTTTTGAACTGATGACAAGCCTGCTCAATTTTTTCGTTTTTACCATAAAATTCTCCCATTGCATTAATGGCCAGGCAACCATGAAAACTGGCTTCATCAAACCAGGTGGCGGCATCCTCAAATATCAGGGCGATTTTTTCCAGTGCTGTAGCGTTGCTTTGTTCAAGGATATTGGCCAGATGTTGCTGATACGTGGTGTGGTAATGCGTTATTACAGCTACAATCAAGTCATTTTTGGTGGTGAAATATTTATACAGGGTACGCTTGGAAACCCCCGCTTCCCGCATAATTAGATCAACGCCTGTGGCATAAAATCCATTTTCCTTAAATAAGCGGTAAGCGGCTTCGACTATATCCTGTTGTTTTGTTTGCGTCGGCATGAGGCTGAAACTGGAAATGAGTAAATGAAAGACACGATAGCACAAAGCATATCAGTATTAAAAAAAACGGAAACCGACTGGTCTACAAAAAAGTTGACAAAGGAAACAGATAGGTTTACATTGAGCTGCAAGTAAACAATTCGGTTTACTTTTCTTTGTCTGGAGGTGTTTATGTTTTCTTTACATACTATCAAACCTGCAATAATGGTCGCCATGCTAAGTGTGGCAGGCAGTTTTAGCGCGTTTGCAGAACCCATGAAATTTCTGAATTTCGATCAACAAGGGCAATTGATCCGCCCGACGGGCTATCGGGAGTGGATTTTCATAGGTGCTCCGCTCACGCCGAATGATATGAATAATGGCAAGGCGGCTTTTCCGGAGTTTCATAACGTCTACATTGACCCAGTGAGCTGGACTTACTGGAAACGGACCGGGGAATTCAAGGATGAAACTGTGATTGTCAAGGAGCTGGTCAGTGTATCCGGCAAGCAGGCCGTCAGTGGCAACGGTTATTTTCAAGGTGAATATATTGGATTGGAGGCGATGGTAAAAAGTCGCCAGCAGTTTCCTAAAGCGCCGGGCAACTGGGGCTTTTTCCGCTTCACCATTGAAAACAGTGATGAATTACATGCCAGAGCCGCTGCGCAGGCAGAACATAATTGTTCAACCTGTCATCAGCATAATGCTGCAAAAGACCAGGTATTTACTCAGTATTACCCGGTCTTGCGTGCGGCAGAAGCAAGAGGCCAGGCCGGTAGCGGTCGTTAATATCAGGAGAGAAAGATGAATACACATCAAGTGAGTTTGTTGTACGGTATCATTTTTATTGCCGTTGGGATTTTAGGTTTTACGCCAAATCCGATCATTTCACACACTGGTTTTTTTGAAACCAACATTGTGCATAATTGTGTCCATATTGTATTAGGAGGCGTATTCATACTGGGTGCGCTCAAATTTCCCGGGCATGAAAGCAGGATTTTGAAATTGCTGGGATTAGGTGGTATTGGCATTACAATTGTCGGGTGGCTATCTGAAGGCAGTACGATGCTGTGGGTGGTCCACGTTAATCCGGCAGATCATTGGTTACACCTGGGACTGGGTGTGCTGGTCTTGATTTCAGGATTTGTTTTTCAGGATAAAAAATTCATGATGGCGCATGCATGATCAAACCAGTAACTTTGTTGAATTATTAGAACAGGTGAGAGGTTGCACCTTGTGCGCCTCTCATATTCCCTCCCCTAACCCGGTGGTGCAAGTGCATCCTGAGGCAAAAATTCTGATAGCGGGTCAGGCGCCGGGGCTGAAAGTTCAAGAAAGTGGTATTCCATTTAACGATGCCAGTGGTGACCGTCTGCGGCAATGGATGGGCGTTTCTAATGAGATTTTCTACGACCCGCAAACGATTGCTATTTTGCCAATGGGTTTTTGCTATCCTGGTAGAGGACGTTCAGGTGATTTACCGCCCAGACCGGAATGTGCCGAAACCTGGCGGGGCCTCTTGTTAAAACAATTGCCCAATATTCAGCTGAGCTTGTTGATCGGCCAATATGCTCAGCGGTGGCATTTAGGAGAAAATCATTCGCAAACTGTGACCGAAACGGTTAAAGCCTGGCAAAACTATGCGCCTGAAATATTTCCGTTACCTCATCCCAGTCCACGCAATAATCGTTGGTTAAAACAAAATCCGTGGTTTGCGCAAATCCTTGTGCCTCGCCTGCAACAACAAATTAAAGCAGTCCTCTCTCCTTCATCAGGGTGATAAAGGATCAATTAAAATGATGTTCAAGAGGTATTGGCCTGCCAGTATAAAACCCCTGGGCATATTCTTCGCTCGTGAGTTTAGACATAACGCGACCGATTTCATCGCCGCAGTTGAATCATCCTTCATCGACAGCCTCCTAGAGCGTTTTATTTGGCTTGATTCAGACTACACTTAGAGGCAGGCAAGGTGAAATAAGATTATTGTTAATTCCAGGAAAGCTCAGATGCATAGAGAAAATTTCGAAGTATCTTTTCAGCAAATTCATATCGATGTTGCGCGTAATGCGACCGATGATTTTAATTTATTCCACGATCCATACCAGTGGCATAAGATTAAAAATAACCCTTTTAACGGCTCCATTGTCCTGGGTTTTCAATTGGAATCTTTAGTCGAACATGCTGTTTCTCAATTCCGTGCCCAACATAATGACCTGGAATTGATTGAACAACACCAGCTGCAATTCAGCAACTATCAGTTTTCTTTTGCCAACGCAGTTAAGCCGGGGCAGAAATTAAATGTCGAAATAAAAAACTCTCAGTTTAAAGGCGCTGAAGAATGCATCGTTTTAAGTAATCGCGTGATGGTTAAAGCGGATGAAAAACTTGCCTTGATGGGGTATAAAAAAGACTCAAATCAGCCATTGTTTCTTGAGGAGGCTGATTTTTCCACTATCGGCAATTTATCAGACTTGCCTGATCGCAGTTATGTCCCTGACACTGATTTCTTTCTAAAGCGAAAGTTTATGAATACCAGTAACGCAAAAAACTTTCTTTGCGGATCTTTGATCAATCAATCCCATTTTTTTGATGAACTGAATGATATAGCTCACTTTCCTGAGACGTTCCCTTGCAGTCTGATTTCGTGTGCATTATTGGAAAAAGCACTTAAAAACAAGCATGATTTTGAGAAAAACCCCATGGTTTATACCGGCCATAAAATCACGTTAGATCGCTTGCTGTTAAGCAAACTAAAGAGCAATGATACCTTGCATATTTTATCCCTGGATATTTCTGATCAATCAGATACTTATGAGTGTTATGGTCTGGTTAAAAATAATGCTATTTTGTTTCGGGGAATTATTTCTCTTGCAACACTACAGAGCATTTTAAAATAAGCCACTAGAAGGCTGTCGGATTATGGATAATTCTGCTGCGGCGATGGCCCACTCACCTCGCGACGAACCCCATATCCCGACAGCCTTCAAGCGCAACAATAAGTGATGCCTATGGAGTGGTTATTTTTTATACCCTCCTGTTGGGTGAATTCACTTTATGTGTAACCTGGAGTCTTTTATTTTTGAGCTCGATAACGACTAAAGGATCCGGAAAATCATGCGCATGCTGAATGTGCAGGATGATGGCGTAGAAATTCAGAGAGGACTTGTTTCTGAAGAATTAATGAATGCTGTCATTGCAGAATTGTACGAAACTGACCTGTCAATGCCAACCCACGGGATTAGACATGCGGACAAGAAATTTTCGTCGATTGCTGCACCTGTAAAATCTGAGAACTTGATTAGAGAGGCAACAAAACAACTGCAGCAAACGCCCTCTTTAGTGCGTGTGATTTTTTTTGATAAAACTCCAGAGAAAAATTGGCGGGTGACGTGGCATCAGGATAAAACCGTCGCATTAAATAAAAAGTTCACTGGCTCAGGCTGGGATGTATGGTCTGTAAAAGAAGGTGTTTTCCATGTTCAACCGCCATTGGAAGTGCTAAATAAGATGTTAACTTTTCGAGTGCATCTTGATCCGGCTGACGAGTACAATGGTTGTTTAAGGAACCTCTGATCAAGTCCAATTATTTTTAGCTTGCTAAAACTGTCGCTATTTTCCACGAAGATCGGCGCAATAGAATGACTATTACTGCTCACTTCGCGAAAAATAGCGACAGTTTTTCTGCGCTAAATTCTAACCAACTTAATCAGAGGTTCCTTAAAGGTCGTCCCTGGATCGCATGCGCAAGGCTTGCTTTGCCAGCAAGACATTCACAAACGGGTGGCAGAAATGACGCTTACTATTGCCGGGTGAATGCGGGGGATACCGTGATGATGAGACCGCATCTTGTGCATGCTTCAGGCAAAGCGGTTAAACCGCAACACCGGCGCGTTGTTCATATTGAGTTCAGTAGTTATATGCTATCAGAAGGCATCTCTTGGGCATAAATGATGTTGCGGGTGAGGGGGCATGCCTTCTCCAGCCTGAATCTGGAGTCTAACAGGTTGTTGAAAAACGTTATGAGCGCAGCTAAGGCAATAGTGATGAAAAAGCGCAGTTCATATGGCGTAAATGAGCATTTTGAGTCATTTTTTAACACCGAATTGGCAAGCGCAATAGTCTTTCAACAGCCTGCTAAACAATCTCGCAATCGCCTTTTCCCAGGTAGATAAGCTTAACCTTAATTCGTGGCTTCCCACGGATTATGCTTTAGATAACGATCTTACATAACAAGAGGAATAATCATGGCATTAATAAAAAAACTAAACGCAGAATTTCTCGGTACATTTTGGTTGGTTTTGGGCGGTTGTGGCAGTGCTGTGCTCGCGGCTGCATTTCCTGATGTCGGTATTGGTTTAATGGGGGTTTCCCTGGCATTCGGGCTTACGGTGTTAACCATGGCTTATGCAATTGGCCATATCTCCGGCTGCCATTTAAACCCGGCAGTATCGATAGGGCTCTGGTCTGGCGGAAGATTTACAGCTGCTGAGCTGGGGCCGTATATTGCCGCACAAGTCGTGGGTGGCATAGCAGGGGCCGCAGTGCTTTTTGTTATGGCCAGTGGGCAAGCCGGTTTTGATGCTGCCGAAGGATTTGCATCTAATGGCTTTGGAGAACATTCGCCTGGCGGTTATGGGTTAGTATCGGCATTGGTCACTGAAATCGTTATGACCTTTATGTTTTTGATCATAATTCTAGGCGCGACTGATAAACGGGCTCCGCAAGGCTTTGCCCCAATTGCTATCGGTCTTGGCTTGACACTTATACACTTGATTAGCATCCCTGTCACCAACACCTCAGTAAACCCGGCAAGAAGCACCGGAGTCGCCATTTTTCAAGGTGACTGGGCGCTATCACAATTATGGTTATTTTGGGTGGCACCCATTATCGGTGCGGCCTTAGCGGGTGTCGTTTATCGTTGGCTTGGTACAGAATCGACAACAGAAGTGGCTTGAATTCTGTAATCTCCAGGATGTGCATGTTCCCACAGATGAATGTGGGAACATGCACTCATGAAACGTTAGCTGCTTGTCATTCTCGAAAGTGGGAATTTTTAAAATGACAACGGTATTAGCACGCAGCGCGATGCTAGCCTGTTTTATTATTGATCTTTTAACTCTGCTACTACCCGTCGAGCCAGCTGTTCACTATAGCCATGAATCTTCCAATGCCCCGGGCTCCAGCCTTTAATGAAACGGTGGAAATCGGTCCAGGCGACGGGGTATAGACTGCGCCAGTCGGCTTCCAGTGCATTGGCATCGACGGGTTTTTGTTGTTTGTCGAGAGCTGTTCTCAGCGCAGTAAAGTAGCAGGTCAGTAGTTCGTCTTCGAGTCGGGCGCAGTCGTTTTCATGAAAACAGCTGCCGATAAAGTAAGCGACATCTTTCATTCCGCAGCCGCCACCGACATATTGAAAATCCACCGCAGCGACGTTTTTGCCGTCTGCGGAAAAACAGAAGTTGGCCAGCTTGGCATCGCCATGCACCAGCGTTTGGTAGGGGCTGTTGCGTAACCGTTGATCAATTTTACCCGCGGTGTGTTTTAATGGAATATCGGTAAGTGCGTCCAGCTCATCCGGTCTGGTTTCCAGATGCCAGTAGGTGCCGGTGGGCCATAGTCCTTCCGGTTTTACGCCGAGAAACTGTGCATGGAAATTCGCCAGCCACTTTAGACAAGACTTGGCTTCTGACAAGGAAACTGAGTTGCGTCGCTGGTTAAAACCGGTGGCATCCAGGTCTTCCAGCACGATTACCAGGGTGTTATCGCAGCTTTCGACGGCCAAACATCGCGGTACTTTGCAATGCTCGGGCGGGCATTGCTGGCTCCAATAGTGATACCAGGCCGATTCCACTTGATAAGAGCGCAGTTTACGCTGGTGGGAAAGTGAGCTGTTCCAGCCTCTGGGGTGATTGCTGTGTACGGACAGGTCAATATGTTTAACGATGACACTTTCACAATCTTTTCCCTGTAAAGATGCGCGCAGAATACTTCCATAGCCACTCCACAGGCTTTGTAATTCATAGCAAGCCTGAATTGAAGTCGCTCCGGTTGAGGTGATGATAATTTGTGTGATATGCGGGTTCAAGCGGCTGGCTCCGTTAACAGGTTGTTGAACAATTATTGCGTTTACCAATCTGGCGTTAAAAAAACTCAAAATGCTCATTTACCTCGTGTAAACTGCACTTTTTCACCCCTATGGCCTTAGCTTCGCTCATAACGTTTTTCAACAATCTATGAGTACTGAAAATGGCTATTGTACTGCGATTGCTAAAACGCTATATTTAAAGAATAGTGGTTCTTTGAAAAGTCTATGCCTAGAAAGATTGAATTTGACCCGCAGGCAGCCGTTACGGATGCCATGGGTGTGTTTTGGGAAAAAGGGTATGTCGGGACATCTTACGATGATCTGGTTGCCGGTACGGGCGTGAGCCGTGCCAGTCTGTATAAAGCCTTTGGCGATAAAAAAGCGATTTATTTAAAGGTGTTGGATCGTTACAAAACAGAGACCATGCAGCCCTTTTTAAAAGTACTGAGTGCCGAAGGGGCTTCCATTGCGGAATTGATTAGTTTTTTGAAAGATTTAAAACAGTATTTTGAAAGCCAGGACAGCTTGTCCAGAGGGTGTTTGTTCTGTAACAGCAACATTGAAATGGCCGGGCAGGATGAGGAAATTACCCGCAAGCTCACCGAATTATTGGACATTCAACGAGCGGGATTTCGCAATGTGTTTGTTAATGCCCGCTTAAAGGGGGAGCTTTATGCGACAGATGATATCGAAAGGCTGGCCGATACATATGCTACAACGTTAATGGGCTTGGGGGTTATGGCAAAAACCACATTGGCACGGACCATTGGGGTGAATACCCTGAATAATTTAATCAGCGATCTGGAAAGCAGATTAAGTTCATGACACTGGAGCAGGACGTTGCAGCATGGGATGGAAAATCTGCCGATGCGATAAGACGCATTTACCTTAACGTCCATCAAACACCCAATTTTGCAAATCAAGTTATCCGCTTGCTGCAAGAGAACCAGACCCAGAAAGTTGCGACCTGGTTGTTGAAAGCCTTTCTGGAAGAAGGCTATGTGCTAAATAGCCAGCAAACCAACGCTGTTTATTTAGCGTTGCCTGGACTGGACGGCTGGGAAGCAAAGCTGCATGTGTTGCAGTGTTTTAACGTATTGCCCATTACAGAGAAAACTAGAGTTATTGTGGAAACGTTTCTTAGGAACGGCCTGATGGAGAACAACAAATTCGTCAGGGCCTGGAGCTATAGTGGGTTTTATCATTTAGCACAGCAATACCCGCAATATCTGGAAGAGGCTAAACAACTTATCGACATGGCGATGCGCGATGAAGCACCTTCAGTAAAAGCAAGAATTCGCAACGTGATAAAAAAAGGCCGGTAACTTTTCGGTGATACATTGACAGTCGATTAAAGAATAAGTATTCTTAAATAAAAAACCTAATGGATTCTTTATGGCTATTAACAGCGTTAACCTGACTCGTTTTATTGTGTACAAGCCATGGCTTATGGTGTTCCTGTGTTTGCTTATTGTGGCTGGCATTGGCTATGGCGGAAAAAACCTGCAATTCAATACCAATTATCGGGTGTTTTTCGCTGAGGAAAACCCGCAGCTGGCGGCCTTTGACGAAATAGAACGGGTGTATATTAAAACCGATAATATTTTGTTCACCGTCAAGCCGAAGCAAGGTGATGTGTTTCAGCCGCAGGTGCTGAAATTGATGCAGGAATTGACGGCAGAAGGGTGGAAGCTGCCCTATTCCCAACGTGTGGATTCCATCACTAATTTTCAGCATTCCTATGCACAGGACGACGATTTAACGGTGGCGGATCTGGTTGAAAAAGATGCTCTGCAACTGAGTATGGATGCAATTGAACAGATAAAAACCACGGCGATGAATGAAGCCTTGCTCGTGGGTAAAATCCTCAGTCATGATGGATCAACCGCCGGTATTAATGTAATGATTAACCTGCCTGGGAAGAACATGGAAGAAGTACCGGAAGCGGCAAATGCAGCGCGGGAACTGGTTAAACAATTCAAAGCAAGCTATCCAGACATAGAAGTCCGCCCGTCCGGTATGGTGTTTATGAATAATGCGTTCATGGAAAATTCCATGCAGGACATGATGATATTAACGCCGATTATGTTTATCACGCTGATTGTTGTCGCGGTAATTATGGTCAGATCAATTTCAGCAACACTGGCCATCTTATTGGTCATTCTGTTTTCCGCAATGGCAGCGTTAGGTTTTGGCGGCTGGTTGCATTTCCCGTTAACCCCCCCGTCTGCCATTACACCAACTATTGTGCTCACTCTGGCCATTGCTGACTCCATCCATATTATTATGTCGATGAAAAAAGCCATGCAATTAGGAATGGCCAAAAAAGAAGCCATTATTGAATCGTTGCGGATTAATTTTCAGCCGGTGTTTTTAACCTCTTTAACGACGGCGATTGGATTTTTAAGCCTGAACTTTTCCGAAGCGCCCCCGTTCTGGCATCTGGGTAATATGACTGCTTTTGGTGTGTGTGCCGCTTTTTTGTTTTCGATTGTGTTGTTGCCCGCCCTGCTGGCAATTTTACCGATCCGTGTCAAACAACACCCGGATGACCATAAAGGTGCAATGGATCATCTGGCTGATTTTGTTATTAAATTCAGTACACCTTTATTAATTATCAGTATCACGCTGACGGTAGGTATAGGCGCAATGATTAGCAAGATTGAACTTAATGATCAGTTTGTGCAGTACTTTGACGAGTCCATCGCGTTTCGTCCGGATACCGAGTTTATGCTGAACAATTTGAGTGGTATTTATTCTGTTGAGTACTCAGTTGCCAGCCTGGGTGCAGAAAAAATCAGCGAACCGGAATACTTGAATCATCTGGAAAAATTTACCCAGTGGCTAAGACAGCAGCCAGAGGTTGATCATGTTTTTTCTTTATCGGATATTTTTAAACGATTAAATAAAAACATGCACGGCGATGACCTGCACTGGTATCGCATCCCGGAGAATGCTGATTTAGCCGCACAATATTTATTGCTTTATGAGTTTTCCCTTCCCTACGGGCTGGATTTGAATGATCGTATTAACATCGACAAAAGTGCCACGCGGGTGACGGTGACGGTGAAGGATTTATCGACTCGGGAGTTGCGCGCCTTTAAAATCAAGACCGAACAGTGGTTGCAGGATAATGCACCAGACTACATGCATGCATTGGCCACCAGCCCAGCCGTAATGTTTTCATTTATTTCCAGCCGTAATATCAGTGCGATGGTAAAAGGCAATTTGATCTCGTTGATACTGATTTCCGGCATTATCATGCTGGCTTTGCGCAGCTTTAGTATGGGTATGATTTCCATGTTGCCCAATCTTGCGCCAATTGCGGTTGGCTTTGGTGTATGGGGTTTGTTGATCGGCCAGATCAATATGGCGGCAGCATTTGGCTTTGCCGCCTGTCTGGGGATTATTGTTGATGACACCGTGCATTTTTTATCCAAATATATTCGTGCGCGGCGGGAAAAGAATATGACTGCGCGAGAAGCCGTGCATTATGCCTTTCATACGGTGGGCAGTGCGATGTGGGTGACCACGATAATATTAATTTGCGGCTTTAGCGTGATGGCGCAATCCGGCTTTCAAATGAACAGCTATCTGGGATTGTTGACAGCGATAGTGATTGCCTGTGCCCTGTTGCTGGATTATTTCCTACTGCCCCCCCTGCTGATTTGGCTGGATGATGTTTCTAAAAAATTAAAAGTGATTTTTACACGAGGAAAACCCGCATGAAGATGAATTGGAAAAGGGCTGGTATCCCTTTGGTATTGGTTATCAGTAGCGCAGCTGTGCAGGCAGAAAAAACCAAAGATGACTTGATTACCGCTGAAAGCCCTGAAGTGATTGGTGAAGCCATTGCCATTGAACTGGACGAGCGTGATATTGGCTTTGTCAGTCAGGTATCGAAAATGGAAATGGTGTTGCGTAATGCCTATGGGCAGGAGAACCGCCGTGAAATGGAGACCCGCATTCTGGAGCGGCCTGAGCGTACGGTGGGCGATAAATCCATGCTGGTGTTTTTTAATCCGCGCGATATAAACGGCACTGCCCTGCTGTCGTTTGCCGAAATTCTTGAGCCGGATCAGCAATGGTTATACTTACCGGCCTTAAAGCGTGTAAAGCGCATTTCATCCAAAAACAAATCCGGGCCGTTTGTCGGCTCCGAGTTTGCCTTTGAGGATATTACCGGTAATGAAATCGGCAAATACAGCTGGCGATTTGATGGCCTGGAGCCTTGTCCGGTGATGGCGAATCTGGAATGCTTTAAATTGACCACCGTGCCCAAGTATGAACATTCCGGCTATACCAAGCGTATTGTATGGGTCGATGTGGAAGAGTTTCGTGCCGACAAGGTGGATTATTATGACCGCAAAGATGCTTTAATCAAAACCCAGACCTTCCATAGTTATAAGGCATATTTAAACAAGTTCTGGCGCGCCGACGTGTGGAAAATGGTCAACCATCAAACCGGAAAGAGTACCGAGTTGTTTTTTAAAGGCTATCAATTCAAGACCGGGTTGACAGATAGCGATTTCAGCAAGGCCAGCTTGAAACGGGTGCGTTGATGATGATTTGCCTGATAACGCCTGCAAAGTAAGCTCATGCGAAAACGCACGGCAATGTTGAGTTTGGTGTTTAGTGTGATGAGCACGAAGGCCTCAGGCCTTGATCTCAGCGGTTACATCGCGCTGGAAGAGCGGGTGTTTTTTCAATCGGAACAATTTGCCGAACAGGAATTTGGTGCCATGCCGTCGCTGATTGTGGAGCCCGAAATCTATCATAGCAGTGACGACCGCAAACATTCCTGGGTGGCAACACTGTTTTTTCATTACGACCCGAATGATGACGAACGCACCCATTTTGATATTCGCCAGGCCGACTGGACCTTTGTCGAAGGCGATTTTGAAATCCGTGCAGGTATCAGCAAGGTCTACTGGGGCGTAGCGGAATCGCGTCATCTGGTAGACAGCATTAATCAGGTTGATGCGGTCGAAGATGTAGACGAGGAAGATCGCCTCGGTCAACCAATGTTGCAACTAGCTCTGTTTAAAGATTGGGGCAGCCTGCGCTTTTTTTATCTGCCGTATTTTCGGGTGAGAAGTTTTCCTGGTGCACAAGGGCGGCTACGCGGCGCATGGGTGGTCGATGATGACAAGCCGGCGTTTGAAGAGAGTATGCAAGAATGGTATCCGAATTTCGCGCTGCGTTATGAACATAGCTTTGGCTTGTGGGATATTGGTGTGGCGCAGTTTCACGGCACCGCGCGCGCGCCGGTTTTTCAGTTAAAAAATGATCACTTCATTCCGTTTTATCAAACCATCAATCAGACGTCAGTGGATGCGCAATACACCGAAGACGCCTGGTTGTGGAAGCTGGAAGCGATTTATCGTCATTCCGAAAATGACGAATTTGTCGCGCTAACCGGCGGCTTTGAATATACGTTTTTCGGTATCAACGACAGTGATCAGGATGTCTCCGTATTGGCCGAATACCACTATGATGGACGCAATGCAGCCTCACCGGCAACCTTGTTTGATAATGATTTTTTTATTGGCACACGCTATGTGTTGAATAATGTCTCCGATACCGAATTTTTAGGTGGTGCGGTCATTGATTTGGGCGGAAATGGTCTATCCGTCTTGTTGGAAGCCAGTCACCGCCTGAATGACCATTTGAAACTGGAATTTGATGCACGCCTGTTTTTTGAGGTTGACCGCAGCCAGCCGTTTGCCTTTTTAAACCGTGATGATTTTATGCAGCTGCGTTTGTCATACTTTTTTTGATTGTACTATCCAGCCTTTTTTTCGGCAGATAAGTTTCAAACAGCAGACAGTGTGAAAGGTAGTGCCCTTGAATGTCATCGTGATGCAACGCCATCCCCCCCTGATGACTTTATCGTTTTGGTATCAAAATAATTCCTTTCTAAATTGCTTGGTGTATTAGGCTGGTTATTTCCAGGTATTAACCTTATAAGGCGCTGCAAATCTGGGCAAAATCCACATTTGATACAGTGATACAATCCAAACAACGGCAGAACATAGACTATATCCAACCCCGGAAATGATAGTGAGCCATGCAAAACCGGCATCTATTTTAGTCAGCCACCATGAAAAAACATCAATGCTGATAAAAAAGAAGGGTGCGCTGACTATGAAAATTTTAAAGCTTTGCTTTAGACCGGTAGTCAAACTGAAAATAATGCCATTAAAGAAAAAAATGAATGAAATGGCAAAAATATGGATATGTGAAACGCGTGCTAATGATGCCGCAGAGGCACCTTTATCGGATTTTGCGACACGTTTAACTTCTTCAAACTGAGTGAAGTCCGGCAAACCCGGAATAGTGCTGTGACATGAAATACAATTTTGATAAAAAACATCCTTGATCTGTTCATTCCACTGTTCTTCCGGAGCGCCATTTCTGACCCATTTAATAATTTTCATTTGGTCTGCAGCAGATGCCTTGTCCTTCATTGAGCCATTGAGTTTAATTTCAATTTTGCTATGCGCCGGGTCACCATGATAACTATAAACGATGTCATCCACAGACAAGCCTACCTTGCCATCGGCCATCCCATGAGTCATTAATATTTGCACGGTGGCGAGTACCGCGCCTAAGCCAATGACCAGTAAATAACTGGTAAGCAAGCTTTTTACTGTCAGATTAAGAGAAGGCAAGTTGAGCCATGTTGCGTCGGTAACCGAGTTGTTTTCTTCTTTTTTCATTGTTTAGCAATAGCCCAGGAGTGAATGAAGCGATGAATTGAAATTATACCCATCGTCCGACAGCCTGTTAGAGTTTAATAAAATAGAAAAATGCACAGTCACCATAAATATTAAGAACAAAAAGTATGACAATTAGGAGCTTTGAAACGAGTGCGGCAGGTTGAGAGTCTCCCAGCCTGCCGTCTTGAAGGAATTTAGATGATTAATGATCCAATTGTTTTATTTGGCAGTATTACCAACCCGCAAAACGAAATATCTCAAAAAACGGTTGTTTGAAAAAATATCGAAAAAATGAGAATCGTTTATTTTTGATGCGGATAGTTTTTTCAACTATTTTGCTGTTAGCCGTTCCGTCATTGACTTGCAGTTCCACGACCAGGTCGCTTGTCGATAATGGTAAAACCTTTGCTTTAGAGCGAGATCGTGGATGTAAAATGATGGCCTTACCTGACTTGATTTTCCATTGGTATTGCAAAGCATCGCCATCTGCATCAAATGAATGTTTGGCGTTCAATTTGATTAACTGCCCAACCCTTCCTCGTTTACGGCTTTTTATTTTAGCTACAGGCGCCTGATTCAGTTCTGCTTCTGTCAGCCGATAACTTAACCGTATATCGGCTATAGCCAGGTCAGGATCTACAGGGGTGAGCAACAAGCGGTTGATAATTTCAATACCTTGCGTAGAGATGAATTTTGCACCGGAACCAAAAGGCGGCAACTGAAAATTATCAACAAACAACAATTGATGGTATCTTGGGCCATCTACAGCTGACCTGCAATCTTCATCTTGAGCAAATGAAAAGTCACTAATTAAATCACCTTGTTCTAGCGGATTGAGTTTCGACTTTCCAATCAGTTCTCCCATATCCGTCACCACTTCACCTTCACATATATACTCTGCCAGGCGAATAGGGAAAGGATCTAAAGCTGACTCCAGAGCAAAGCCTTCTGATTGGCGACTTTGCGTCAGGTCATTGGCAGGTGATAAATTTTCAAGCACATGAGACGGTGTGGCAAGCATATCCAGTTTGAAATCCAAATCGCCAATCTTCACATCAGCCATCTGTGGATTCAGAATAGGACGCGAAAAAGCAGAGCTGATAGAAGCAAGGTTTTGGCTACTAAGTTCATTTAAAGAACCTTTAAATTCAACCCCTGAAACCAAACGAACCAGTTCCTCATAGGCTTGTGAAAAATCGTAGACAGCGTCAATTAATACGGATTGTTTCGTTTGCAAAGGGACTGCTTCGAAATGACCTGCTTTTAGAGCAAAAGCCTGAGATTCAGCGTCCTCACGCTTGATTATTTCGCCATGGGTGACCAAGTGGGCAGCCTTTCCAGCAGACAAAGCATCATCCAGCAATACATAGACCGCTCTTTTTAAACGATCCAACTGGAATGAAATCGGCTCACTCGGCAACAATGCGCCTGATTTTTTTACCCGGGAAGAGAGTGCTTCATTAGGCAAAAAAGGCGCGTTTGATAATGCTGTAATGTGTGGCAACAATGTGGCGGCAGTCAGTATTTTTGTTCCGGTTAACAAATTTTGCTGAGTATCGACATTATTCAATGCCTCACGAATACCACGGGTATTATCGGCTTCCGCCATATTGCGCAGATCTTCAACCAGTTGATAGGTGGTGAACAGATGGCCGTCTTTAAAGCTTCGTGAGCCGCTGCTAGGACCTGCAATGGTGTTAAATGGCGCGCTTAGCGGTGATAATCCTGACTGTTGCAAGGCCGTTTTGGTCAGAATTAAATTGTGCGACATCAAGCGTCTGTCTTGCAATGAAAAGCCTTTGCTCTCAAGTTCATCAACCACAACAGCAACGACCTCGTCACTATTTTTATCGCCATTATAATAAGCCTGCGTATTAACTCTATCAATGGTTTCTTCCACGCTAAACTCATGACCATTCAATGTAAAACGGTCAATATCACCCAGTAAATCCTCTGCCAGAACCAGCAAACCATCTTCAATTCTGATCACCCCGGCCTTACCATCGGCACCGTGGATGCTAAATGGAACCATTGAGGTTAAAGGTGTGCGATGAATGGTTCCATCGCTTAATTCCACTTCCAGCTGCGCCGACAAATCCTGCAATGCATCAACCGCAATCCCGCCGACCGATACTGATTTAAAAACTTCAGGATGGATCTGCAGGGTATAGACAGGCGAATTATTGAATGTGGTGTTGAAGCCATCTTTGGCGCGGTGAAATAATGAGACCGTACTGCCATCAAAAACCGGCCCATTTTCATTTTCACCTGACTGGAAAACGGTCGGTCCAAGTAATGGCCCTGGACTTGCAATAGCAGGATTATGGATGGGAATACCTTTATCGATTACATCCGCTTCACGGGCATGAGCGACCATGTAAGCCAAATCTTCGCGGGTGATGATGTCATGATCCTGATAGCCTTTTTTGGAAAGAAACCCCTCAAAAGACAATATGACATCAGGGTCAGTATTAATGAGATAGTGTGTAATAAGGTGCTTAGCTTCTGCGAAGCTGACGTCACCCGTACCTAAATCATTCAATGTCCCCAACAATTGTCTGGCAAATGTTTTGTTGGCTGGATATTGGGGGGAAAAGTACTTTTGGTCGGTAAATATACCCAGTAATTCCAAACGCACAACTGATTTTTTTGCGTAATCAGAAATCTGAGAAAAATCTTCAAACGAAGATGAGAGTGTCGATAGACCGGGAACATCATCAGGATTGGGTGCATCAGCATAAGCTAACGAATAACTGCTTAGTGATAGGTTAAGTGCCACTGCAGTGACCAATGCAGGCCTCATCAATTGCTTTAACATGGTAAACCTCTGTAATAAATGTGAAGTGATAATCATTGTTGATTGACGACTCATGAATTAGTCATCAATCAAGCTAACACGCTCACCACCCAGTTATTCCATTAAAAAAAAGATATTCAGGGAATTTTTTTAATATTCGGGTGTTAACGTAGACAAGCGTATTTATTGATTACTGAGGAGAAGAAAGTTATGAAAAAAACCTATTTATTGTGTCTTTGTAGCGTTGCTGTTATATGGAGTGAAATTAGCCTGTCTGAGCCTGTTACAAACATTGCGCCTGCTCCGAACGGAATCGAGTTTCCTGTAGGTTATAAAAAATGGCAGGTTATTAGCCTGTCTCACCGTACCGATAAAGACTCTGTGCGTGTTATTTTAGGCAACCCTATTGCGATTGAAGCCGCTCGTAGCGGAAAAACAAATCCCTGGCCGGATGGTGCCATACTTGCTAAAACAGCCTGGAATCAACGCATTGATGAAAACTGGCCAGCCGCAGTCGTGCCTGGTGAATTTTGGCAGGTTGAATTCATGATAAAAGACAGCAAAAAATACGCTGCAACCAAAGACTGGGGATTTGCTCGCTGGCGGGGGAAAGAGCTTAAACCATGGGGCGAAGATGCAAGCTTTGAGCAGGGGTGCGTCGCTTGCCATACACCGGTTGCCAATAGGGACTATGTTTTTACCTCGCCCGTTTTTTTTGATACCGAAAAAAAATAACCGATGCCAGATGACTGCAATAGATCAACGCATCGTAGCGTACATTCCAAGGTTGCGTCGCTACGCCCAGGCTTTGTTGAAAGGCCACAGTTCAATGGCAGAGGATCTGGTGCAGGATTCGCTTGAACGCGCTCTGGCGCGTTCCCATCAATTTCGTGAAGGAACTGACCTGCGCGCCTGGCTTTTTACGATTATGCATAATGTTTACGCCAATCAGATTCGTCGAATCAGTAATGGCCCAGATTTTGTGGAATTACCCGAAACAATTGATGAAATGACAAATGACGCATCAACGGCCAGATTGGAACTGAGAGATTTACAACAGGCGATTGCAAAACTCCCGCTTGAACAGCGTAAAATTTTGTTATTGGTTACATTGGAAGGCTTGCCCTATCAGCAAGTGGCCGATATGCTTGGCATGCCAGTTGGAACTGTCATGTCAAAACTATCCCGAACCCGCCAACATTTGCGCAAGTTGACCCACAGAGATGATGCCCCGCATCTGCGGAGGATAAAATGAACAACCGTACTGAAATTTCTGATTCAGAGATACAAGCCTATGTCGATAACCAGCTTGACCCTGATCGACGCCGTGAAATTGAAGCCTATATTCAAACCCATCCTGAAACGGCTGTTTTGATTGAAGATTACCAGTTTCTCAACAGATCAATTCAGGCACTTTATGACCCGGTTCTGGACGAGGAACCGCCGAAACAATACGCGCGTACACAATCTGATAGAAAGCCCAAGCAACGCAAATTACTAAAAGTTGCCGCCTCATTGGCTTGGCTTACGATAGGTGGCATTGTCGGCTGGGGTATCCACCCGGCTGGGCTGATGCTGGCAAAACCTACTGATGAGCATGAAACGCATTTAGTACTCCCTGCGTCCTTTGCACACGTTGTGTATTCAACCGAAACCCGTCATCCCGTGGAAGTTACAGCTAAAGAAGAACAACACTTGGTCGGCTGGCTGTCAAAACGATTACATACTGATATTAAAGCGGCCGATTTATCAAAAAATAATTTTGATTTGATTGGAGGACGTTTATTACCATCAACCAATCGAATGGCAGCACAATTCATGTACCAGAAGCATGATGGCCGTCGTATTACGCTCTATATCAGGCGAGGGGTATGGGATAGCAGTGAAACAACGTTTCATTATTCAAATCAGAATAATACGAGTGTGTTCTACTGGATTGATGGTGAAATGGGCTACGCATTAGTCGGTCAATTAGGCAAAAAAGAATTGCTACAGATTTCACAGGAGATTTATCAGCAAAATATGCTCAACTAAATTAATTTGAATCTGTGGTTTTAATACAGGCTCGGGTGGAAACTGGAGTTTGATGCACGCCTGTTTTTTGAGGTTGACCGCAGCCAGCCGTTTGCCTTTTTAAACCGTGATGATTTTATGCAGCTGCGATTATCTTACTTTTTCTAATTATCGTGAGTGAGTTTTAAGGGGTCGCGTTGTAGTCTGGTAATTGAGGGAACAAGTTGCGCATCTGTTTGTAGATTTTTTGCGTTATTTGGTTGAATCCCGACGGCGACGGGTGAATTTCGTCTGCCCAATCGGCTTCTTTGCCCGGGGTTAATGTGCCTTGTGTGTCAACAACATAAAAATCATCATAGTCCTGTTCGAGGGTTAACAGCGTGTTTTTGAAGGCTTCCAGCAGGATCTTAATAATGTCGAAATGAAGATGTTGCGGAATCTGCTTTTCTACCAGCGTCGGATAAATCCACGGATCTACAATCTCCACCCCCCACAAAAATTCAGCGCCCTGATCACGTGGCTGAATAAAATCGTAGGTATGGCAAAGGATTTTCATGTTGGGTGCATGCAGATTCCGCAAATCTAGCAGTTTGCGATAATTGCTGGCGATGTGCTCCATTTTGTTATCGACATGTGTTTTATTTATACATTGGCGGGCATCTAAACCATCGACATAGTCATGAATTAAAGGGGATAAGTCGTCTGGGCCGACCACATCATTGCCACCCGCAGAAAACAGGCATAAATCAATCAAATACCCACGCTTTTCAAGTAAACGGGTTAATTTATCTAACTGTTTACCAGATAACATCTGTTCACTGGTATCGCCATTACTTGCAAGGCTTAAGGTGTTGACGATTTTTTTGCCGATTAATTGGCGGAAAATATGGTCGACGATATTGGAGTGAGGGCCAAAAATTAACCATTCACTGGGGTAGGCAAACCAGGATTCCCCTTCAATGATAATATTGATCCGTTCAAATTTTTTGGCAACCCATTCAAATGCATCAACCGAATTGGTGACGCCCAACAATTTTGCATTTAAACGTTTTCGTTGTCTGGGAGAAGTTCTGGGCGGCATGGGATGGTCTCCAATAAATAAGGCATAAAGTTATCATCGCAAAGACAGTGCATGAGCCCAAGGTAAAATTACCAGTTTAAATGATTGACATTATTGATGTTTATAAAGTATTATTCCGCGTCTTTTTGATTCATTTTTGTAAATTAATAAACAGGCCGCAAGCAAATGAAAAGAACGTATCAACCCAGCAATATCAAGCGCGTAAGAACACACGGTTTTCGTGCAAGAATGGCAACAAAAAATGGCCGTCGTGTAATCAATGCACGTAGAGCTAAAGGTCGTAAGTCTTTAACCGTCTAATTGGACAGAGAAGATTTCAGTTTTCCTGTTGAACTGCGGTTACGTTTACCGGCCCAGTTCAAGCAAGTTTTTGCCGACCCGGTAAAGTCTACAGACAGATATTTTACCCTGCTGGCGATCAATAATGATTTGGATCACCCACGACTGGGGCTGGCAATTGCCAAAAAAAATATCAAGAAGGCTGTGACTCGAAATCTGTTGAAGCGAACAATAAGAGAACAATTCAGATTACAACAACAATTATTAACCCATATCGATATTGTAGTATTGGCGCGAAGAGACGCGGGATCGGCATCCCCTGAAGAACTAAGAAAATCCTTGGAAAAACATTGGCTCAGGATTAGCAGGCGTAGTCAGGAAGTCATTGAAACGAACTACCAGCACGCTTGACCATCTAAATTTTCTGTTATTCCGCTCGCTAGCCAAATTTGTCATTGGCTAATGAATCCATACTGGTAAAATACCTCCTTTTTGCGCTCTTTAGCTGCAATATCCTTAAAATATCCGGAAATAACAATGGACAATCTCAGATTTTTACTCGTCATGGCATTCGTGATGGTTACCTATATGCTTTGGGAAGCCTGGCAGATAGATTATGGCCCCAAGCCACAGCAGATTGTTTCTGAAACACCAACCATTATTGAAAAGGACGATTCCCTGCCAAGTATTGGTGGAGAAACGACAGCGACTGGCGATTCAAATGTAGACAGTTCATCAGCGTTACCTTTACAGGCTACTGCGATTGCGCCAAACAGACTGATTCGGGTGGAAACCGATGTGTTTGCAATGGAAATTGATACGCGTGGTGCGACAATTCAGAATCTGGATTTACTGAGCTATCCAAAAGAAAAGCCTAATGCTTATTATAACGAGATGCTGGCTTTCGTTGGATTGGAGCCAGATAGTATGGATGATTCCCCTATTCGTTTGCTGGACAGCAGTGACGAGAAGCTGTTTTTGGCGCAGAGTGGTTTGATTACAGGCAAACAGTCAGCAGCGGCACCTGATCATCATGCGATTTTTCAGTCTGCGCAAGACAGTTATGCCATGCAGGCAGGTGAAGAGACTTTGGTAGTTCCGTTCACTTGGGTAAACGAGCAAGGTCATCAAGTGATCAAGCGTTTTGTGTTTACGCGTGGCAAGTACGACATTGTTTTAGAGCAGGAAATTAAAAATAATAGCGCAATGCCATGGACAGTAAGGCAGTATGCTCAATTGTTGAGAAAGCCCTTCAAAAAAGAAAATTCCAACAACTTTATCCGTACGTTTACCGGTGGCGTGGTTTATACCCAGGAAGACAAATATCAGAAAATAGAATTTGATGATATGGCTGATGAAAACCTGAGTGTGGCAACGCTGGGTGGATGGAGTGCAATGATTCAGCACTATTTTGCAACAGCCTGGATTCCTCCACATGAAGAAGAGAATCATTTTTACACCAAAGAGCTGAAAGGCTGGCGATATGTCATCGGCTCATATTCGCCTGCTGTTGATGTGGCCGCTGGAGATTCGGCAGTGCTGAGTTCCACCTTGTTTGCCGGACCAAAGATCCAGCCTGAAATGGAAGCGCTCGCTGAAGGCCTTGAGTTGACGGTTGATTACAGCTGGCTGACAGTGGTAGCCAAGCCGATCTATTGGTTATTAAACAAAGTATATAACAAAGTCGAAAACTGGGGGCTGGCGATTTTATCGGTGACCTTGTGCATCAAATTGTTATTTTTTCCGTTATCTCAAACCAGTTACAAATCAATGGCCAAGATGCGGAAATTAACACCGCAACTGAAGGAATTACAGGAAAAATTCAAAGAAGACAAGCAACGCTTGAATTCTGAAATGATGGCAATGTACCGCCGCGAAAAAGTGAATCCGCTGGGCGGTTGTCTGCCTATGCTGGTGCAAATCCCGGTATTTATTTCCTTGTACTGGGTGTTGGTGGAAACAGTAGAATTAAGACAGGCCGAGTTTTATGGCTGGGTACTGGATTTATCTGCACAAGACCCATTTTATATTCTACCGGTGCTGATGGGAATCACCATGAAAATTCAGCAGGGGTTAAATCCGCCGCCGGTTGATCCGATGCAAGCGAAAATCATGAAAATGTTCCCAATTATTTTCACTGTTTTCTTTTTGTATTTCCCTGCCGGGCTGGTGTTGTATTGGATTTGGAATAACACCTTGTCTATCATCCAGCAATGGTACATCACGCGTCAGATTGAAGCGGAAGGTACCAAAAAAGGCCGGTGACAAACGCTGTAGTACCAGATACCATTGCTGCAATTGCAACGCCGCCAGGTAATGGCGGCGTCGGTATCATCCGGATCTCCGGCCCAAATGCATTAAGCATTGCCCATCAAGTTACCCAAAAAAAACCTTCTCCCCGCCAGGCCGTTTATACAACATTCAAGGCGCATGACGGCTCGGTTATCGACGCTGGCCTGTTACTGTGTTTCCCCGCTCCTGCTTCATTTACCGGTGAAGACTGTATAGAACTGCAAGGACATGGCGGCAGTGTGGTTATGGACATGATATTGCAGTGTGTGCTTAAAGCGGGCGCCAGACTTGCGCGTCCCGGTGAATTCAGTGAGCGCGCTTTTCTCAATGACAAAATTGACCTGGCTCAGGCCGAAGCCATTGCAGATTTAATCAATAGCAGTACACAGCAAGCCGTTCGTTCGGCACAGCATTCCATGCAAGGTGTTTTTTCACAGCAGATTAATGAGCTGGTTGATGAGCTGATAGAGCTACGTGTGTATGTTGAAGCTGCAATTGATTTCGTGGATGAAGAAATTGATTTTCTCAGTGACGGAATTGTGGAAAACAGAATTCAGGTATTGCAGGACAAAATTCATCACATTCTTAGCCGTGCCCAGCAAGGACGATTACTGCGTGATGGAATGACAGTGGTTTTGGCAGGCAAACCGAATGCGGGCAAATCCAGTTTGTTAAATGCATTGGCCGGACATGATGCGGCGATTGTGACAGATATTGCAGGAACCACCCGGGATGTCCTGCGCGAATGCATTCAACTGGACGGTATGCCTTTGCATATTATTGATACTGCCGGTTTGCGGGAGAGTGGAGATAGTGTCGAAATGGAAGGTATTCGCCGCGCCCATGCAGAAATCAGACAGGCAGATATAGTGCTGTTGATCATCGACAGCACGTTTCCTGAATCCGAATCCATTTTAACAACGCTACCGGATGATGTGCGAATAACCAAAGTCTACAACAAGATTGATTTATTGGGTATTGATGCGGAACAGGTTGAGAACCAAGCGGGTAACAGCATTTATCTGTCGGTAAAAACCGGTCAGGGCATTGAGATGTTGAAAGCCCACTTAAAACAGACTGTCGGATTTGAAATGAAGGATGCAGACACAATTTTTATAGCGCGTCGCCGCCATATTGAGGCATTAACCAAGGCTAAACAGTTTATTGAATCCGCCATGATGCAGATTCAGCAAGCAACCGGCGACTTAGCCGCAGAAGACCTGCGTCAGGCACAAAATCATCTGTCAGAAATTACCGGTGAATTTACTTCAGATGATTTACTAGGTGAAATTTTTGGTACGTTCTGTATTGGAAAATAAGTTAAGTTGCAGACTTAAGTGCACGTTATTGACCGTTTATCCAGCACTAAAACGACAGGTTACCGGTTCAGCATATTGGCTGGCCAGCGCCTGTGCCCGGTCATTCGATAGGGCTGAACGTAGTGAATATTGATCACTGAAATCTGCGCTCATCATCGTGTCCGGAGACGCTGGCATGCCTTGTTTTTCACTGATGACAAAACTGCTGATCGTGTGTGTGCCGCTTCTTAACGTACAAGGCTCCTGGTTTAACTTGATGGCAGAGGCATAAGCATCGGGCAAACCCAGAGCCGTTTCAATAATTTCAACGACCGAATCAATATCCACCACACCATCCACGCCCAGCTCAGACGAAGCACTGATAATACTTTGAGAGCCAGAAAACAGCCCTTGAGAGGTGATCTGGATATTGCCGCCATTTCCCAGAAACGCCTGAGATGTAATCTGGCTGTTGCTCAACACAAGAAAGTCAGAGTCTATGCTGATATTTCCACCGGTGGTTGACGCTCCGCCACCGACCGAAGCCGTGATCGTACTGCCATTATCAAGGGATACCAGTTTGGCTGGCGAATTGCCTTCGATGGTAATGTCACCCCCATCAGATAGTGTTGATGCCAGAGCGATATCACTGGCATCCATCAGTAAATTTTCAGTTTTTATAGAAATAGTGCCCGCAGCTCCGGTACCTGTACTCTCTGCCGTTAATCGGCTGTTTCCGGACAAGGAAAGTGTTTTAGCTTGAATGGTCATGTCCCCCCCGTCACCCCCGCCACTGCCAGTGAATAATGTTGCGGCAGAAACCTGGCTTTCTTGTTGCAACAGGAGTTGATCAGCAGAGATAGCGATGTTTCCTCCATCACCTGAAAACTGAGTACGACTGTTTATTTGAGCATGTGATAAAGACACCAGAGAGGCGTTATCTTTTTGAAAGCCTTTAATCGTAATTGTTCCGCCTGTTCCTGAAGATAATGTAGACGCGAGAATGTTACTTGATCTAGTGTTATTGCCCTGAACAATGAGTGAATCTGTAGATATATTAATGTTGCCAGAGTCTCCTTTACCATTGGCAATGGTTTCAATTTTGGCTGAGTCCAGGATATAAACAGACGGTGATGCCATCTCGATTTTACCGCGTGAACCTCCGTCCACAAATTTGGACGTACGCGCAATAATACTGCTTGGCGTCAGTGAAGATCCGGTCGTTTTAGTCCCTGCAAGCGTAATGCTATCAGCGGCATTAATTGTTATTTCACCTGAATTTGCAAAGCCTAATGCGGCGACATCGATTAATGACCCATTTTTAATTTCAACAGTAGCGCCTTGAATATCTATTTTACCGGCATCAACATCTCCAAATACAAATTTAGTGGCTGACAATTCTGATTGATCCAGAATGATTTTTCCACCGCGAATAACCAGACTGCCGGACTGGTTTGAAGATGAAGAATCGATATTAATGCTGGAATTATTCGTGATTGAGATTTGGCCTGATGTTCTGATACTTTGAGTGTCGAATAACGTATTTACGGCTGGTGAGACAGGGGCTTCACCTGAGTCTGAAAAGGCTGTCAGCGAGATATGACTGTCAGGCGAAGATATCGTGGCATTATTGATATAAAGATGATCTGCAGATAACCCCAGCGTCTGGCCGGTGCCAACCGACAGGTTGCTTGTGTTATTCAGGGTCAGGCTGCCTTCCGGCGTACCATTAGCGTGAGAGATAAAGCCAAACGAACTAGGCTCAGCAATTAACAATGTGCCTGAAGAATCAGCGCTTGAATCGGCAAAAAACTTTTCCCCTTGAGCTGATGTTATGTAGTCTGCCGTTGTGGCATAAAAAGACCCATCAATATCGAGACTTGCATTGTCATGAAAGACGATGCCGTGAGGGTTCATAAAATATAGATTGGCCGAATGTTCAACGTGGATCTTTCCATCGATGTCAGAAGATTCGCCTCCAGTGACTCTGGCGAATACGTTTGCCAGAGCAGGTGTGGCCTTAAATAAAGCGGTGGACGACGGCCCCAGGTCAAATTGAGCAAAACTATGGAACAGGTTTGAACTGACTTGAGAGCCATCTTTTATTGTGAACGTATTACCGGTTTGTACAATCGTTGTCCCCAGGCTGTTGTCAGCAATGATAGTGGTATCTATGGCATAAGAATAATGTGGAAAAAATCCGGCTAACACTATTGCGATTTCAGAATATTTCATGATGTTGTCCATCGTAAACGAAAGACCGCTGTCAAAATGACCAGACCGGTCAGTAATAACAATGAATAAACAGGTAACGGAATTTTTTCAGCAGAGGGTTCCGGTTCTGATTCTTTAAAACAATTGGATCCAGTTTTATCATTTGCGGGAGACTCAGAAACGATTTGTGAAGTTTCATCACATAAAACAACGGAAGTATCAATAAAAACGTCCTGATCAGTTGCATTCTTACTGCTTGATATGACTGATGATGTTTTCAGCGAAGCAGCGGTATTATAGACAGTCAATCCAGTCGTGCCATTTTCATTGATAATCAGCTGGGAGTTTCTAATTTCCAGTTGACTGAAAAAATCAAATGACATTCCGTACTGTAAATTATGGGTCGAATCTGTAGCACAGGCGCTGTCTGAATTATTGTTGCATGACAGCACGTAGGAGCCAATTGAAAGCATACCGGCTTCATTTTTTATGAAGTCAGAATTACAAATGTTAACGACATTGTTATTACATTCAAGAATACCCCATTTATTGATGAAACAGGCGGATAAACTTTCAGGAGCAGGACAGCTGTCAGCAACGTTTGCGGCATTTACGCTTGTGAGTTGTTGAGTCTGCGTTGTTGTAGATGCGGTTTTTAAAACAGCCTGATGGGGTAGGTCTATGTTACATAGGGTAAGTTGTCTTAAACCCTGTGGGCCTAATTCAGTGGCTTTTATTTCATTTGGATCATCCAGTACACACAGCCCTGTGCCTTTGTTCTCTAAAAAGCCGACGTTAAAAATATCGACTTGCGAACCTTTGCCTTCATTTCGAACGACAATAACACCGGGGTTTCCGTTGTGTATGGAGAAATTTTCCAGTTTAACGCCAGTAGAACGGAGAATATTGATGGCAGGAAAATCATTATTGGCTGCTTCAATTCGGCTAGTGTCCCGATTTTTGCCAATCAAGTGTGCAAAACTGGCGTTTACAATATGAATGGGTTGATCGATCAAACAAGTACCATCAAACGTGACAGGTTCATCTGGAAAGCCATCAGGCATGAGTTTGAAAATATAATTCATCTCCGTACCATTACAATCAACATCTAAAGCATGAGAGTTAGGCACTGGGTTGAAAAGCAGAATAGCTAGCATTACCCATAAACGTCGCTGGCTTGTTGTTGAAAATTTAATGAACAATAGATTGAAAGAGAAAAACATCAACACATACGTCGCCCAAGGTATTGGAATCAATTCGGAATCAACAGGAGGTTTGATTATCAGACATTGTTCTGCGGCAAGTGCTTGTTCTGCCGAACTGGTTTGAATATTTGCCTCAGTCGCGGAGTTTATTTGTGATGTTTCATCACATTGATAAAGCACTTCAGTTGAAATCAGATCTTGAGGGTCTGTATTTGACTGATCACCATTATCGCTGATTGAAATAATACTGTGATTCAATATGTTTGCTGCTGACGTTGTGATTGACAGCCCCATTGAATCATTATCCGAAATTGAGATATTAGAATTTAAGATGTCTAAAAAAGAGATGTTTTCAATTTTCATCCCAATTTGATTATTCGAAATAGTAGACTGGCAGACATTATCATCAATCGGGTTGCATGACCTTAATTGGGCGCCCAACGAATGAATACCATTTGCTGTTGAGCCAATAAAGTCAGCGTCGCAAATGTTGGCCACAGTATTGGTACATGTCAGTGCCTGGACGCCATCAACCATGCTTTCTTCACACAATCCAAATCCGCTTGCGCACATGTCAGAGCTTAACAATTGAGTCGGTTGTGATGTGGAAAATGTGGTGTTGTTTCCATCAAGCACAAGTCCGGAGCCTTGACTGTTTAGTACCGTTACATTTGTAACATTGACTAAGGGAAAAACAGTCTCAGTGCCAGAGATAAATGGAGCTAGCGAAATTCCAGGGTTTCCATTTTCAATAGTTAAATTTGTTATTGTAATTCCCGTTGCGCCCTCGATTTTAAAAGCTGAAGAATACACGCCGTCAATATCGACGACAACAATTTTACTTTCTTCTTTGTTATCACCCTGGATAGTAAGATTGTTTACCCCATGGCCTATTATAATGGGTTGATTGATTTCACACGTTCCATGAATAGTGGTTGCAATGGATGGATGAAAAAAAATTTCGCCCTGCCCAATTTCGTTAATTAAGTAGTTAACACCTTGTCCGTCACAATATATATCTGTGGCATAGGTTTGTGGTACATATAAGAGTATCCACATAGCAAATAGAGTAAAAAAAGCGTTGAGTTTCATAATTGTTAACCTTGATTGGAAATACCTGTTGGTAAATTAGTCACCAAACTATGTCGTCTGTTGATGTTACAAGTTGCTTTCTGTTGAGTCAGTGAATAATTCACTGTTTGAACCTTAATACAATCAACGCGTGTTATTTTACGATAAAAGTATTCAAGAAAGATTAAATCATTATTGACAGTAAGAGGCGAATAGGGGTTGCAGTGGCACTAATATTCCTTACTGATTGAAAACAAAGAACATGTTTCAAGTCAGTTAAAAAACGATCAATTTCAATCAAGATGTTCACTTTTTATGTCGGTAATTTTCACATTGAAACTGTGATTTGTATCGCATATATTGGGTACACAGCTTATTGCGGCGTAGTTACACATGTAGTTTTCAATGGCGCAATGGCTTGATGAAGTCAGACCTATCAAGGAAATCAAAATGTCAAAGCTTAGCCATTCTCGTCCTCTGTTATTTATCGTTTTGTTGTTGCTTGCGGGCTTAACCATGGCTGGAAACGACGTCGTGTATCGCTCGAGGATTGATGCGCCGGGTACGGCTGTTGGCGTTAAGTTTTACGGATTTCAAACGCCCGTGCTCAATAATAATGGCCAGATCGGTTTTTTGGCTACTCTGCTACCCACTCGTGGTGGCGTCAACGCTGCTAACAACTCAGGCATATGGCTGGATGATGTTTTGATTGCCCGCGAAGGTGAAAAAGCGCATTCAACTTTTGATGGGTCAGTGTTCTCTTCATTTTACTCTCCCACACTGAATAATAATGGTCAGTTGGTGTATCAAGGAAAGTTATTGAGCACCACGGGAAGCCTTATTTCTCAAACCGATACAGGGATTTGGAAGGATCAGAGCTTGATTGCCCGTGAAGGTTTTCAGGCACCTGATGCACTAACCGGTGTACATTTTTCCAGTTTTAATGCGCCACAGATGAGTATCAATGGAAGTGTGGCCTATCGTGGCATATTACGTACAGGTACTGCAGATACGACCCCTGAAAATAACCAGGGCATCTGGTTAAATAACACCTTACAGGCACGTGAAGGCAATCAGGCCCCGAATACCGCCCCAGATACATTGTTTGCTTTTTTTTCCGATCCGGTGATTAACAATCATGATCAAACCGCGTTTATCGGACATTTGAGAAGAGGATCAGGAGGTGTGAATATATTCAATGATCTGGGTGTCTGGAGTGCTGACCGCCTGCTGGCCAGAGAAGATAATATTGCTTTTGGCGTTGCAGATGGTGCCAGGTTCAGAACATTTACCTCTATTTCTATAAACAACCAGGGGCAAGTCGCTTATGGTGCGGAATTGAGTGGTGATCATGCGGCAAACAGTGGAATCTGGCGTGATACCACACTGATGGTACGCGAAGGTGACTCAGCCGAAGGCACGCTGGCTTCCGAATTTTCCCACTTTAATGCGCCGGTATTAAATGATGATGGCTTGGTGGCATATAAAGCGTCAATACGCGATGGAGGGAGTGACTCTAGTAATGACAGTGGTATCTGGCGCGATAATCAATTGATTGTACGAGAAGGTTACCAGGCCCCGCAGACGGGGGCTGGGAATGTTTTTGATTACATTTCCGATCCTGTCATGAATAATCACGGTCAACTGGCTTATCAGGGGTTTTTGCGTATCGATTCAGGCAACGTAACGAGCGCAAATGACAATGGCTTATGGATAAGCGGATTATTTGGTGATCACGTACTGGTTGCACGTGAAGGCGATAAACTCGAAGGTAACAAGATCAAATCCCTTGCCATTCGCTATGGTAAAAGCAGCGATGGTCATGGTTACGCCATTAATGACTACGGCCAACTCGCCTACGAAGCTCGATTTTATGGGGGCGATGAAGCTATTGTCCTGTTTACACCTGACTTGCATTGGCGCCCTGCGCTCAATGGGGATTGGGGTAATAAGGCCAACTGGACATTAGGCTTGAACCCAGAACATGTGCATCAGGTGTTTATTGACCCGGCCGCCAGCCTGACTGTCGATGGCCCGACAGGCATCAGCACCATCAAATCACTGGAACTGGGTGGAGGACTCGGGATTGCAACCTTGCAATTGCAAGCGGGGGGACAATTAACCGTCAATGAATCGGTCATTATCAAGCAACAAGGCATCCTCACCGGTCAGGGCGCTCTGGAGAGCGCGGGTGGCATTGAAAATGAGGGTGAAATCGAAGCAGACAACCTGACCCTGAACGCCACGGTGTTTAATCGTGGTTTGATCGGGGGACAGGGGGTCATCAACATGCGCCTGATTAATGAAAGCAACGGGGTGATAAAAGCAGGCCCGTTGCAATCACTGGAGATAAAGGGAAATAATCACACGAATGCCGGTCGAATTGATGTCATCAAGGGACGTCTTAACCTTAGCGGGTTTGTTAACAACCTCAACCATGGTCGTATATTGCTGGATGATGGCGAAATCGAATTTACACATCATCTCAACAACTTTGGCCAACTCCTCAATACCTTTGGAGAAAGCAATGTCTTTGGTACCATCAAAAATCACAAGGACATTATCATCAGCGGCAACAGCACCGCCCATTTCTTTGGCCGGATGGAAAACCAGGGCAACATTCGCGTATCCAATCATGCTCACGCCCTCTTTTATGAGACCGTGACCGGCAGTGGCGATTTTACCGGCAGTGGTCACAAAACAATCCTCGGTGTATTTGACCCCGGTAACTCGACCGCCCTTGTATCAGACGAAGGTGATACCACCTTAGGCGTTGGCGCAGAGCTGATTATAGAAATTGCCGGGGAAACCATTGGCACACAGCACGACCACTTTGCCGTACAAGGCCATCTGCAGCTGGGCGGTACATTAACCCTTGCCCTGCTGGACGGTTACACGCCAGAAGTGGGCGACAGTTTCGACATTCTGGACTGGGGCACCTCCAGTGGCGTGTTTGACCAGCTTGACACCACCCAGGCCAGTGGCATTTTATGGGATGTTAGCAACCTGTATAACACCGGCATTATCCGCGTGGCTTCTTTAACTGGCTTCAGCACCCCATCTGTAGCCGCTGTCCAACCGGTTCCACTGCCTGCGTCAATCTGGATGCTAATCAGTGCCCTGGGGACATTATCACTGTGGCGTAAGCAACAACACAAACGGTAAGGATCACCCAAACACTTAACTTCAACATCAACAGGTAAGTATTATGTTTAAACTTAAACCAATCAGTGCATTACTGGCCCTCTCCTGCCTGGGTCTGGCACAACCAGCGCAGGCCAATAATACGATTATCTATAAAACCGGTGATCAGGCGCCGGGGACGGCAAGCGGTGCCCAGTTTTCTACATTTTCAGCGCCTTTACTCAATAACAACAGTAATGTCGCCTTTCAAGCGAATTTAAAACCAGGTTTTGGCGGTGTCACCAGCTCAAATGATGCGGGTATCTGGCGTGATAATTCAATGATCGCGCGTGAATCAGGTTTTGCACCTGGAACCAGTTATTTTAGTGGGTCATTTTTAATATCCAGACAATATGCCGGGTTTGGCAACCTGACCATGAACAGCAGTGGACAACTGGCGTATATAGGGGTTTTATCTGGCTCAACAACCAATAATAGTGGCATCTGGCAAGAAAATACATTGATCGCACGGACAGGCTCACAAGCAGGCGGGCTTGCATCAGGCAGCCTGTTTAACAGCCTGTTTTTCCCTGTCATTAATAATCAGGGGCAGGTGGCTTATGAAGGTTTTTTACGCCCAGGCGGCAGTGTTAACCTCAGCAATGATAACGGCCTGTGGCGCAACAGTAGTTTAATTGCCCGTGAAGACAACTCTGCACCCGTTTCAGGGGGTAAATTCTCCTACTTTAATGCTCCAACGCTTAATAACCACGGACAAACTCTCTTTGAAGGTCATTTAAAAGTAACCGGCCCTGTTACCTCAACGAATGAAGAAGGGTTATGGCGTGATGGGGCATTAATTGCCCGGGAAGATCAGCAAGCGCCTGGCACGCCATCTGGCGCCAAGTTTTCATCGTTTGCAACTGACACGCTGAATAACAAGGGTCAGGTCGCCTATGGAGCCAGGCTAAGGACAGGCAGTGGTGGTGTGACAAGTGACAATGATAATGGCCTCTGGCGCGATAATACGCTCATTGCGCGCGAAGGTAATCGCCCCGGAGGGACGCCAACCAGCACGCAGTTTTCTTCTTTTGGCGCCCCCAGACTGAATGATGCTGGAGATGTCGCCTATTCAGCATTCCTGAAAACTACTACCGGTGATGTCACCGCAGACAATAATTCCGGCCTCTGGCGAGGCAGCACGTTAATCGCCCGTGAAGGTTTTCAGGCACCCGGAACGACTGACGGCACCGTATTTTCATCTTTTTTTTCTCCTGCCATGAACAATGGCGGCCAGTTGGCCTATGAAGCTTTTTTAAGAACCGGTAGCGGCGATGCAACGTCCACTAACAATAATGGCTTATGGCTGGCCGGTCGCTATGGCGACCATCTGCTGGTGGTGCGAGAAGGTGACATACTGAACGGAAAAACAGTCAGCGTTATGTCATTTAATGCTTCACCCACCAGTGACAGCCACGGCGCAGGCTTTAATGATTATGGCCAATTGGCCTATTCGGCCGGATTTACTGACGGCACTACTGCGGTGGTCGTGTATACCCCGGACGTGCATTGGGGAAGTTCATTTAGCAGCAGTTGGAGCTCTCGTTCAAACTGGACGCTGGGGCTTGACCCCGCGCAAGTGCATGATGTCATGATTGACCCGACAGCCAGTGTGACTGTCTACGGCCCGACAACCGACACCACCGTAAAATCGTTGCAAATTGGCGGCAACAACGGTGTTGCGACGCTACAACTACAATATGGCGCAACGCTGACGGCTAGCAACGGCACCCTGATCAAGGATACGGGTATCCTTAGTGGTGATGGCAGCGTGACCGGTGCGGGCGCGGTGCAAAATAATGGCGAGGTACATGTTAATAATCTAACCTTACCCAATGGTTTAAGTAACCACGGCCTGGTCACGGGGGGCGGTCGCTTGAATGCCCGTCTAACCAATCACAGTGACGGCATTGCGGAGGTGGAAAACGGCGGCACATTGAAATTAACCGGTACCCAGCATACGAATCAGGGACGTTTTCAGGTAGAAAATGCGCAAACGGTGATCAAAGGTTCATTTAACAATGATGCCGGTGGCCGTTTGATCTTAAACGATGGTGGCGCGGATTTCAGAAATGGTTTGACCAATAACGGTCAGGTACTGGTCACCTTTGGTGAATCTTCTGTATTCGGTAACATCGTCAATAACGACAAAATGATTTTTTCCGGCAATAGTAACACGACTATCTATGACGACCTGGACAATGAAGGAACAGCACAAATCTGTGCGACCTGTAGGGTCGTTTTCTTCGGAGATGTCACTGGTTCCGGCAGTTTTACCGGCGCAGGCATCAAATATTTTGAAGGCTCATTTACGCCGGGCAGCTCCCCGGGTGTCGTCACAGACGATGGTAATGCTGTGTTTGGTGCAGGAAATACACTGCAAATAGAAATAGCCGGTGAAACATTAGGATCAGAATATGACCACTATGATGTGAAAGGCAAACTGACTTTAGGCGGCATCCTTGATCTGGTACTGCTGGATGATTACTTACCGGAAGCCGGAGACAGCTTCGATATTTTGGACTGGGGCGAACTTGATGGCATCTTCAGCGGTATCGACACCTCTGCCGCGATACTCAACGCGGGTTTAAAATGGAACTTCGGCAGCCTTTATAAAACCGGTACTATCAGCGTACAAGCCGTTCCTGTGCCAGCGGCCTTCTGGTTTATGCTGAGCGGACTCGGCCTTTTGGCAGGTAGAGGGCGTCGGCACTAGGGGGCTGTCGGGTTATGGGGTTCGTCGCGAGGTGAGTGAGACATCGAGCGGATTATTTTGATCTTTTGAGGCGCATAGTGAGGCTACGTAAAGAAAAAGACCGGAAAAATCAGCCGATGTCCCATCGCTGCAGGAGAATCATCGATAAGCCGACAGCCTCCTAGGCTGAAAGTCCTCTTATGATGCAGGAGACGTATCAATTACTGAAGCATAGGCCTGCTTAAAGTAGAGCATAGCCGCCACTCAGAGCTATTGCTACAATTGAGGAGAGTGTAATCTGTCAAGGGTGGCTGTGATGCGGGTAGGGTTTCGTTTGTGGGTGGTGTTGTATTTATTCAGTGGGATGAATCCACTGCAGGCCGGGACGGATGTAAATGTGCCGGAGCCCTTACGGCCGTGGGTGGACTGGGTGCTGCATGCTGAGCAGCAGCACGGCTGTCCGTTTGTTTATCATGACTTTAAGCAAAAATTCTGTCATTGGCCGGGCAGGTTGGCTTTAACAGTGCAAAACAAGAGCGCAGAATTTAGCAGTTTATGGCATTTAAGCACAGCTGGTTGGGTGGCGTTGCCGGGGGATAAAAAGCATTGGCCGCATAAGGTTAGCGTTAATCAGAAGGCGGTGCCAGTATTGTTAAAGAATAATCAGCCTGTGGTGTATTTAGGGGCGGGTAAGCAACACATTGAAGGGCAGTTTATGTGGAACCGTATCCCAGAAAATTTGGCGATCCCGCAACAAACGGGTGTGTTTGATTTGCAGGTGCAAGGTCGTCAAGTCCCGTTTCCAATGATTAAGCAAGGGCGTGTATGGTTGCGCAAAACCAGTCAGTCTCAAAAGCCGGAGGCGCGCGTCGAAAATAGCATGGATGTGCAAGTGTTCAGAAAAGTGATTGATGATGTGCCGCTGCAGGTCGTCAGTGTGTTCCAGTTGCAGGTGTCGGGTCAACAACGGGAAATCATGTTGCCACATGCACTATTGCAGGGTTTTGTTGCGGTTTCAATTAACAGCCCGTTGCCAGCACGACTGGATAGTGAGGGGCGGTTGTTGCTGAAAATTAAACCGGGGCGATGGCTGGTGGAGTTGAAAGCACGTCATCCCACGATGTTGAATCAACTGACGTTGGCGATTGACAATGCAGACTGGCCAAGGTCGGAAATCTGGTCGTTCCAGTCCATGCCTTATCAACGTGTAGTGGAAGTGCATAATGTGGCGTCACTCGACCCCAGTCAAACCAATCTACCGAAAGCATGGCACAATTTGCCTGCCTATCAGATGCCGCAGGGCGGGGTGATGAAGTTTAAGTTGATCCGCCGTGGCGATCCCGAACCGGAGCCCAACCAACTGCAGTTATCCAGAAAACTATGGCTGGATTTTGATGGTGCAGGGTATACCGTGGAGGATCGCATCAACGGCAAAATGACGGCAGGTTGGCGCTTGAACGCATTGCCGCAAACCCGCGTGGGTCAGGTGCAGCTGAATGGTCGCAGTCAATTGATTACGCGCTTGCCAGGCATGCAGCCGTATGGTGTGGAAGTGCGCAAGGGACAGATTCAGTTGAAAGCGGATAGCCGTCTGGAGGGTGTGGCCACTGAGATCAGCGCCGTGGGCTGGCAACAGGCGTTTCAGAAGGTCTCAGCAGAATTGAATTTACCCCCCGGTTGGCGCTTGCTGGCGACCGCCGGGGTGGATAATGTGCCGAACAGCTGGATTTCGCGCTGGACATTGCTGGACTTGTTCATGGTGCTGATTGCGGCGCTGGCGACGGCGAGATTGTGGTCGATTGGCTGGGGGGTGTTTGCCTTGTGTTTTCTCGCGTTAATCTGGCATGAGGCCGAAGCACCGCGCTACATCTGGCTTAATTTACTGGCTGCCATCGCATTGCTCAGAGTGTTGCCAGAGGGACGTTTTTCACAGTGGATACGCGGGTATCGCAATCTATGCTGGGGCGTGATGGTGCTGATCATTCTGCCGTTTATGGTGACCCAGGTGCGGCTTGCGTTGTATCCGCAGTTGCAGCATTGGCGTAGTATCAGTCATGAACAGGAGGTTGCGGATATGGGGGCTGAGGCGCCGCAAATGATGGATGAAGCCGCTTCTGTCATGCCGCAATCCAGAGTCATGTCTTTAAACAAGACGTCAAGTTACTCACAGGTGAAAAAACGCGATATCTATAAACGCATCGATCCCGATGCCAATATTCAGACCGGGCCGGGGTTGCCACAGTGGCAGTGGCATACCGTCAGGCTGTCGTGGAACGGACAGGTGGATCAATCGCAGCAGCTAAAATTGTGGTTGTTGTCGCCGCCGGTCAATATGGCGCTGAATATTCTGCGTGCCGCGTTAGTGGTCGTGTTTGCTTTTTTAATGCTGGGCATGTGGAAAAAAACCGGCAAACTGCAAATGCCGACCTGGTGCTGGCTGATAGTGCCAATGTTGGGGATGTTGCCAACGACGCCGATACAGGCGGCGTTTCCAGATGACAAAATGCTTAAGGAATTAAAATCCCGTTTGCTGCAAGCGCCGGATTGCCTGCCAGCCTGTGCACAGATTGCGAAAATGGCTATCCGCATTGAAGGCAATCGCATGCATATTGAATTACTGGCCGATGCGCATCAGACCACAGCGATACCGTTACCGGCACAGGACGGGCAGTGGTTTCCACAACGCGTGAAGATAAATGGTGAGCAGGCGAGTGCGCTGATTCGCCATCAGTCCAAATTGTGGCTGTTATTGCCAGCCGGGCAACAGCAGGTGTCCTTAAGCGGTGTGTTCCATGCCGCGCATCAATTTACTCTGCCGCTGCCGTTGCTGCCGCATCGGGTAACATTGTCGCAGCAGGGTTGGCAAGTGAGTGGGCTGCATGAAGATGGACGCAGTGCCAGCCAGCTGCAGTTTACCCGCAAACAGCGGCAGGCGCGTGCGCACGAGGAAGAAAGCTTTCAACCCAGTGTGTTGCCACCCTTTGTTCGTGTCGAGCGCACCTTGGCGCTGGATCTGGACTGGACGATACACACCCGCATTACCCGTCTTGGCAGTGGTAAGGCCCCCATAGTATTTGCCTTTCCGTTAATGGCGGGCGAGTCTGTGACCAGCAGTCATGTACGGGTGAAAGAGCGCCAGGTATTGGTGAATATGCCGGTTGGTCAAAACGCTTTGCAATGGCAGTCGGCATTGAAAAAGTCCGACGAAATCGTGTTGCAGGCCAGTGCGCAAGGCCAATGGATGGACGTGTGGCGGGCAGATGTCTCGCCGGTGTGGCATCTACAAACCGAGGGCATTGCCGTGGTGCACCATCAGGATAATCGTGGTCGCTGGTTACCGGAATGGCGACCGTGGCCGGGCGAGCAGGTACGCTTGCAGATGAGTCGTCCGCAGGCAGTCGCAGGTGCGACGCTGACGATGGATAAATCTACCGTCAAAATTACCCAGGGCAAGCGATCGCAGGATGGTGAATTGAGCTTTCGCATGCGCAGTTCCAAGGGGGGGCAACATAGTGTGCAACTGCCGTCCCAGGCGCAGCTGAAGTCGGTCGTCATCAATAGCGTGACCCAGCCGATTCGTCAACAAGGTAACCAGGTGACACTGCCGGTTAAACCGGGTGAGCAGCATGTTCAGCTGTTGTGGCATGAGTCGTTGCCGCATGCCTTTTGGTTGACGACGCCGGAGATCAATCTTGGCTATGCCAGTGTTAACAGCCATACCCATGTGATATTGGGTAAAGATCGCTGGGTGCTGTTTGCCTTTGGCCCCAAATTTGGCCCGGCGGTATTGTTCTGGAGCGTGTTGATCGTTCTGTGCGCGGTCGCCGTCGGTTTGGCAAAAATCAAACTGACGCCGCTGGGCTTTGGGTCATGGTTCCTGTTATTGATCGGATTAAGCCAGATTCCATTGATCGCCGCTGCCGTGGTGGTGGCCTGGCTGATGCTGCTGGGTATGCGGCAGAAATATCACTGGCAAACATCAGCACACTTTAATTTACTGCAAGTGATACTCGCCCTATTCAGTCTGGTGTCATTATTGTTGCTGTTTTTCGCCATACAACAGGGCTTGCTGGGCTCACCGGATATGCAGATCAGTGGTAATCAATCGGGGGCTTTTAATCTGCAGTGGTATCAGGACAGAGCGGCTGAAATATTGCCAACAGCGACGGTAGTGTCTGTGCCATTAATGGTGTATCGGGTGTTAATGTTGCTGTGGTCGTTGTGGTTGGCGATGTCATTACTCAACTGGTTGAAGTGGGGCTGGCGTTGTTTTTCAGAAGGTGGGTTGTGGCACAAGACAGAGAAGAAAAAAGATGAGTCTGTATCGGAGGGCAAGTAAGTGTTGAGTGAATAAACGGATGGAAGAGAACAGTCTCCATCCGTTTTCATTTTGCAAATAGACGCGTTAGTTTCAGGCGGCATGAAAAGCAGCATTACACTCCGGGCAGCCATTGGCAGATTTAAAGTAATCAGTTGCTCTTTTGATTGCGGCACCGCAGTTGCTAAGCGAACCGAGATACTGGGTTGCTTCTTTGTCTTTGGGAAGCAAACTGCAATCTGATTTGTGAATAAGCTGGTTGGTTTTTTCGATATAAAATTCGGCCATGATTAAATCCTCTCTAAATATTATTCAAGATCTATTTGAAGACGATAAGAATGCGGGTATTTATCAATGTATGCTGTGGACGCTGTACTATCCCTGACATTGAGAGAAAGGGATTGTACAAAAACCTACAGGAACAGTCGGTAAAAACCTGATTCTAAGGTGTTTCAAATAACTCGATTAGAGAAGAGCAAAACATATACCAACAAGAAAACTAGGGGATTTTGGTTTATTTAGTTTGTTTTTGATTGAATAAGCGCAGTGATTTTCTCGCAAAATGTTGACCAGTCTTTTTCCGCCTGAAGTAAGGTGTCAGAGATATAGTCCTGGCTGGGCGTGTGTTCGTCCGGGAAATTGGAAAATGCACAGGAGGTGCGGTGTTTTTGTAGGGCATATTGCACCAGTTCATCCGTCACACCCGTAAACGGGGCAAGGATATCGTCCTTGTTGTTGGTTTCCAATACAGCTTGCTGAATGACAGGCAGTGCGTCTTCATATAACGTGTTCAAGGTAAGAGTGACATTTCTGCCAAACAGCCCTTGCCATTGTTGTTGAGACAAGTCTTTATTGGCGCTTCTGTCATAGTGACGTTGGGCTGCTTTTTTCAGCGATGTGACGTGTTGGGTATAGTGTTTTAGGTCAGATTCTGTCATGAGCTTTGTGTTTCGCTAATTGGCAAACATGGCGCCATAGCCTTCCTCGCTGAGTACCTGGCTTACTGAAAGGCGATTTAACATGCGTTGATAATGGTGCTGGCAGTTGGCAGGCAAGTCAATATCAATGCGGTCGGCCCAGAATTCAACATAAAACAGGGCGGCATCGGCAATGGAAAAATGGTCTGTCACATAGTCTTTAGAGTGCAGCTGTTTGTCGATGTATTCAAAACCTTGTCTGACGATATAGTTGCCACGCGCTTTGACATTCTCTTGTTCGTTTTCATCAGAGCTGTATTTATCGGTGGTAAAAATGCGGGTAAAGCCTTGGCCGTGAATGGTATTGACCGCATAGTTCATTGTTTCTAATACCTGCAGTTCATCTTCCAGGCTTGCGGGCAATAGGCGCTGTTTAGGGTAAGTTTTACCCAGCCACCAGGCAATACTGATGAAATCAGTGAGAGCAAAACCATCTTTACGTATCAATGTGGGAATGGTGCCTTTGGGGTTGATTTGGCGGTAATCCTCTTTATTTTGATCTCCGGCTAACAGGTTGACCAGATGGGCTTCAAAGATTTCACCGACTTCTTCCAGCAGGATGTGAATGCCGGTGCTGCATGAACCGGGCGTCATGTAAAATTTCATGTTCATACGTGTTCTTCAGTGTGTAGTGGGACAAACAGACCCTGTTGCCGAATCATGGCTTTAAAGGCTTTCATTACCGGGCGCGAAATGCGCGTTTCAGCAAGCACTCTTTTTTCGTAAATATGATCACGCATGGCATCATCAAGGGGGTGTTTGGCGGATGAGATCAAGGCGTGAATGTCATCGCCCAGCAGCTTGCCAGGCCTATCTTTCACCTGTTCATACAACAGAGACATGACGATTTTTTCGTCACTTTTCATTTTGCATTTACCATCCAGAATTTTGAGCATGACCGCGGTTGCACAATCAACGTGTTCAGCAGACAGTGGGTGTGTATTGACCCAGTCAGCCACATGTTGCGGAGTCATGACGTTGTCCCGCATGATTGTTTTTCCACATACTCCTGTAGCGAGGGCTCAATGGCTTCGTAAGCATAGTCGGCAACAGATTGCACGCCGATAGTGGCCAATTTATCGGCTGGCCCTTCCCCGATCTTGGCAATGAATACCGCATGGCAATCCTTGATAGTTTCAAGAATTCTGGCCATAGCCGAATCACTGCCATGATGACCTTTGCAATAATGCTCTACATCCCGCTTCTCGATCAGTTCGCAGGATGCATCAGAGACCTGATAAATCCAGAACAGTTTGGCATGTCCAAAGTGTTCGCTGATCGAGATGCCTTCTTTACTGGCTACGGCCAGTTTGAATGTTGTCATTTATCTTATTAGGTTCCGGGTGGGGTGCTAAGAAGGATGTCAGGAGGCAAATGCAGACAGTTTCTTGTTCACTTCTGCAGCAACCTGGGCATCGTAGTGACGCTTTAACATGGAATCAGAAGGTTGAAAGGCATAAGCTGACTTGACTTCAGCCTCTAATGAAGACAGAAAATGACGTTTTAAGGTGGAGTCTTCAGGCATCGGGCGGTGCGCCGTAGCGCTGGCTGGACGACTAAGATCGAATGCCGGTGGGTTTACATTATTGGGCGCAGTGTATAGCGAATAGCCAAACGGTAAAAAGGCGAGAATGGCGATTAATGTCATGATGATAAAAAGGGTGACGACTTCTAACACGGGTTTCTCCTCTGAAAATTTAAGTTACATCAGCCCTCCAGCAGGATTCGGGCCAGTGAATTAATGTTGAATTTTCAAAGGGTTGATCGTTTTTCAGCAGGATTCAGCTGTGTTTGATTTAACAAGTGAGGCTGGAATGTGGAGGGCTTGTGGTAAAACCAACAAAAAGGTAAGGTTATTGTGGGGAATGAAGGGGGATTGCAGAAGGCCTGCAATCCCGGGGGGGTTAGCGGGGACGGATGCTGATTTCCACACGGCGATTTTGTGAGCGTCCCATTTCCGAATCATTTGAAGCAACCGGGTAGCGTTCGCCAAAACCGCGTGCCTGAATGCGACCATGATGAACCCGTGCCCTGACCAGATAACTGGCAACGCTGTTGGCGCGTTTTTCGGACAGTTCCTGGTTGTAAATCTCGCTCCCTGTCGAATCGGTAAAACCGGAGATATTGATACTGGTATCGCCAAATTCATTTAATACCAAAGCAACGGAATCCAGCACAGAGAAGAATGACGGGCTGATGTCTGATGAGTCAGTTGCAAAGGTGACGTTGCCCGGCATGATCAGCTTAAGGTTGTCACCCTGACGTTGAACCCTGACGCCGGTGCCTTCAAGTCGTGCGCGTAACTGGTCTTCCTGTCTGTCCATATAATAGCCGATACCTCCGCCCAGTGCGGCGCCGGCAGCAGCACCTATCAGCGCCCCTTCGCCATCACCAAGCAGGGCTCCGGTGGCTGCGCCTATGGCAGCCCCCGTGCCTGCGCCAATTCCAGCATTGGACACTTTTTCCTCACGTGTGTAGGGGTCCGTTGCACAGGCACTGATAAGGGTTGATGTCATGACGACAAGCATTATTTTTTTCATCTGATTTCCTCCAATGGATGAATTATTGAGACAGATCATACTCAACTTGGTTTAATTTTAGATGAACAAGTGTGAATGCAAGCCGCTTTAAGGAATTCAGTTCAGTTATGTGGAAGGTGTCTGAAAAATAGCCGGTGTTAATCGGATAAGTAGTATTCAATTGTCGATACTACGCGAATTTTCTTGATATGTGGATTATTGCTGTCGCGTGGAGAAATGGAAAAACGCCCCTGCGAGGCCCGCTTGATTTTTCCAAGCTGACTGTTTGAATCTTCTGCAAATTTCAAAGCAACTTCACGTGCTTTTTTGGTCGCTTCCTGAATCATTTCCGGTTTGACTTCGTTAAGCCGGGTAAACAGGTATTGCACCTGGTTTTGATAATCCTGCGCACTGAAAACAATGCCTTGCTTGCCCAGTTCTCCCATGCGTTTCATCAGACTTCGCATTTGCTTGATTTGACTTGAATACACTGTCACCGTTTGTGATGCAGAATAACGAAACTCAGCACGCGGTCCTCCATAATGATGGGCCATCTTATCGGTTATCGCAGGCGCGGTCAGGGAAATTTCTTCTGTCGGGATACCGGCAGCAGTTAAGAACTGTTGAATCAAGCGATTGTTTTTTTCCAGCAGAGTGTATAGTTCAGACAGTTGATTACCCGTGGCGGAAAACTGAATCGGCCAGATCACTGTCCCGGCAGGCAGTTCACGTTCAGACAAGCCTTTAACGGTCACTGTGCGTTCTGCCGCTTTGAATTTTAAAACGGCATCGCTCAGCAAAAAGCCTAATGTTGTCAGCCCGATTATCAGGCTGACGCCCAGAATTAATGCTGATTTGTTGTTAAGCATGTGAAGTTAGAGTTTATTAACTTCATCCAGTTGTGCGTAATCAACCCCCACACTGACGATAAAACTGGTGGCTTGCTCAATGTCCATTGCAGATTTAACAATTTTGGACTCATGTGCAATGACGGTAAAGCCGGACGTCGGGTTGGGTGATGTGGGAACGAACAAGACATAGTGATCGCCCGATGTATTGGTGACATAGGCAGGAACCCATAACCCCTCCTTTGGGTATTCAACATAAACGACTTCACGTTTAGTCTGGCCTTCATGGCCGGTAAACATATTGACGATTTTTTTGCACACTCGGTAAACCGTGTTCAAGAAAGGCAGGCGGTGAATGATGGCGTCAATCGCCGCGATAATGGATGAACGGCCCATGCTGACACGCAGGCCAATATAAGTAAAGATGGCAAAGCTGAGAAGGAATAATGTGAAGGTGACCAGGTAGTTTTCAGAATACCCGTAAACCAGATGAAACATATCAGTAAGCCGGGCTTTTACAAACCAGACAATTTGTAAAATCACGACGACCGGCAGGAAGGCAAGAACACCGATCAGAAAGTAATTAAAGAACTTTTTCATTATTATTCTCCTCTTTAAAAGGCTTTTGTTATTAGTAAAACACCAGATGCTAACAAGAATGCGGCGAAAAATGTGTTGTATTTGTCATTGTCGAGCTCACTGTACACGAGTTCTTCAGTAAACAGAAAAACTATCACGCCTGTTTGCAGAAAAAAGACATTTTCTGAATAACTGAATTCAAACTCACGCCCCATAAAAAACAGGATGATCAGTTGAAAAAAAGCGAAGCCGGCATAACAGACAGCAATTGTCACCCTTGTTGTGTGTTTATCATAATGTTTATGATGCACAATCGCAGTCAACAAAGCACCGCCCAAATTGGTCAAGCCATGCACTAGACCCATGCAAGCTAAATAAAGTTTCTCCTGTCGCATTAATGGAGTGAGCAGGTTGGCAACGGGTGTCAGTGTGTTTTTTAATGCAACAAAGACCAGAAACAGGCCGACGATCAGGTTGATATTGATTTTGCCGTTGATTGCAATAAATAAAAATGCGACGACTAACGGTATGGTGTAGAGCAAGACCTTGCGGCAGAAATCTAAATCAAGATAGCGATAGTGCTTAAGAATCTGGAAAGCATTAATAGTCAGAGAGATGGGGAGTAACACACTGAGCGCATCGACAAAATCATATCCAAGCAAAAGCAGAATCGGTGTGCCGAACAATAAAACGCCAACACCAAATACTGATTGAATTATCGCAGTTGCAATCACTGTCAGTAAAATATCGACAGGCATGTGTTTCCTCCATGTTTAGTGAGGCGGATTATAAGCGAATATCTGTAATGTGGGTATTGATCTTGATCGGTTACTTGAAAAGCAGTATTCCTCGCCCCATCTTGCTAATAACTACAAAATATCTGAGGTATAAAATGCGATTGGATAAATTAACCAGTAAATTCCAGCAGGCATTAAGCGATGCGCAAAGCCTGGCGTTGGGAAAAGATCATCAATTTATCGAACCGGTTCATGTCATGTCTGCCTTACTGGAACAGGAGGGTGGTAGCATTAAACCGTTGCTGACCCAAGCCGGAGCAAACGTAAATGCGATGGTTTCTGAGGTCAACCAGGAGGTCGCCCGTCTGCCGACCGTGAGTGGCTCGGGTGGCGATGTGCAGTTGTCGAATGAGCTTTCGCGCATGCTTAACGTGACCGATAAGCTGGCACAAAAACGAAACGATGCGTATATCTCCAGTGAATTGTTTTTGCTGGCGGCTATTGAAAACAGCGGCGTATTACAAAAGCTTTTTAAACAGCACGGACTGAACAAAGAGGCGCTGGAAAAAGCGATTGATAACGTGCGCGGCGGCCAGAAAGTCGATGATGCAAATGCCGAAGATCAGCGTCAGGCACTGCAAAAATATACCATCAACCTGACCGAGCGTGCCGAGCAGGGCAAGTTGGATCCGGTGATTGGTCGTGATGATGAGATTCGTCGTACGATTCAGGTATTGCAACGTCGAACCAAAAACAATCCGGTGTTGATTGGTGAGCCCGGCGTGGGTAAAACTGCGATCGTGGAAGGTCTGGCGCAACGTATCGTCAATGGCGAAGTGCCGGAAGGGATTAAAGGTAAACAGCTATTATCGCTGGATATGGCGGCGCTGATTGCCGGCGCAAAATTCCGCGGCGAATTTGAAGAGCGTTTAAAGGCGGTGTTGAATGATGTTGCTAAACAGGAAGGCCATATCATCCTGTTTATTGATGAATTGCATACCATGGTCGGCGCCGGTAAAGCCGAAGGGGCGATGGATGCCGGAAATATGTTGAAGCCGGCTTTGGCACGCGGCGAGTTACATTGTGTAGGGGCGACCACATTGGATGAATACCGCCAATATATTGAAAAAGATGCCGCGTTGGAACGTCGCTTCCAGAAAGTGTTAGTGGACGAGCCAACGGTGGAAGACTCGGTCGCCATTCTTCGTGGATTGAAAGAGCGATACGAAGTGCATCATGGTGTGGATATTACTGATCCGGCGATTGTCGCGGCAGCCACGTTATCGCACCGTTATATTTCTGATCGTCAGTTACCGGATAAAGCGATTGATCTGGTGGATGAAGCGGCCAGCCGTATTCGTATGGAAATTGACTCCAAGCCGGAATCAATGGATAAGTTGGATAGGCGCTTGATTCAGTTGAAAATCGAGCGTGAAGCGTTAAAGAATGAATCCGATGCGGCATCTAAAAAACGCCTGCAAACATTGCAAGAGGATATTGCTGATCTTGAAAAAGAATTTTCTGATCTGGAAGAAATATGGAAAGCAGAAAAAGCGGCGGTGCAGGGCTCGGCGACAATCAAGGAAAAGCTGGAACATGCCCGTCAGGAGCTGGAAATAGCCAGTCGTAGTAATGACCTGGGTAAAATGTCAGAGCTGAAATATTCCACGATTCCAGCCTTGGAAAAGCAGCTGGACCTGGCATCGCAGGCAGAAATGCAGGATATGAGACTGTTGCGCAATAAAGTCACCGATGAAGAAATTGCCGAAGTCGTCTCCAAATGGACGGGTATTCCCGTATCTAAAATGATGGAAGGCGAGCGGGATAAATTATTGCGCATGGAAGAGGAATTATCAAAACGCGTGATTGGACAGGGTGAGGCGCTGAAAGCGGTGAGTAATGCCATTCGCCGTTCGCGTGCCGGGTTGGCTGACCCCAATCGACCCAATGGCTCGTTCATGTTTCTTGGCCCGACCGGGGTCGGTAAAACCGAGTTGTGCAAGGCGCTGGCAGAGTTTTTGTTCGACAGCGAAGAGGCCATGGTGCGCATAGATATGTCGGAATTTATGGAAAAGCATTCCGTCGCCCGTTTAATCGGAGCGCCTCCGGGTTATGTCGGTTATGAAGAAGGCGGTTACTTGACCGAAGCGGTCAGGCGTAAACCATATTCTGTTATCTTGCTGGATGAAATCGAAAAAGCCCATATCGATGTGTTTAATGTGTTGCTGCAAGTGCTGGACGATGGGCGGTTGACCGATGGTCAGGGCCGTACGGTAGATTTCCGTAATGCCGTGATCGTGATGACGTCTAACCTTGGCTCGGCGCAGATTCAGGAACTGGCCGGTGAAGAAAATTATGATGCAATGAAAGATGCGGTGATGGACATCGTAGCAATGCAGTTCCGCCCCGAGTTCATCAACCGCATTGATGAGGCGGTGGTGTTTCATCCGCTGAGTAGTGAACAGATCCGGGCGATTGCCAGTGTGCAAATTGATTATTTGCGTAAACGTTTGTATGAGCACGAAATTAGTTTCAGTATTTCCGAGCAGGCGCTGGATTTGTTGGGTGAGGCAGGGTTTGATCCGGTATATGGTGCACGTCCGCTAAAACGAGCAATTCAGACTCAGTTGGAAAATCCATTGGCCAATGAAATTTTGTCTGGTCGCTTTAAGGCAGGTGACCAGGTTAAGGTGGATATTGCAGAAGGAAAGTTGGTGTTTGCGTATTAAAAAGTGCTTTTGGCCAGGGAGTGGCCAAATCTTACCGCGTATAAGGTATGATAAAAATTATGACATCTATAGCTTTTTGTCATAAAGAAGTAATACTCTATTGTTACTTTGCTTTTTTCTAGCGCATCGGGATATATATGTCTAAATTGAGTATTCTTGTGGTTGAGGATGAAGATGCCATCAGGGACATGCTGGTAATGGTTCTTGAACAGGCGGGTTTTGAGGTGACTGAAGTTGCCAGTGCTGAAAAGGCACAAATGGGATTGTCCCATAATACGCCAGATTTGATATTACTGGACTGGATGTTGCCTGGCATTAGTGGTATCGAGTTTGCCCGTCGTTTAAAGAAAGATGACGCTTTCAGGGATATCCCCATTATTTTACTGACGGCTCGCGGGGAAGAAGAGGACAAGGTGAGAGGGTTGGAAATAGGTGCCGATGATTATGTCACCAAGCCTTTTTCGCCAAAAGAACTGGTGGCTCGCATCAATGCAGTGATGCGTAGAAGTGGCAAAACCAGTGATGCACGCCAGATTAAACTGGGAGATTTATTGCTGGACACTGAGCAACACCGCTTGACCATAGAGGGCAAAGGGCTGGATGTTAGTCCGACTGAGTTTCGTCTGGTGCATTTCTTTATGATGAATCCCGATAAAGTCTATAGTCGTACCCAACTGCTGGATCAGGTGTGGGGGCGTAGTGTTTATATCGAAGAACGCACGGTAGATGTTCATATTCGGAGGCTTAGAAAAATTCTTTCTGAATACGGGCGTGAGGAAATGGTGCAGACGGTGAGAGGTTTTGGCTACCGTTTTTCTGTAAGCAGTTAAGCTATAAATGATCAGAAAATGGCAATGGGAACTGAGCGTTCTGATTTGGCTGGTTTTATTCGTAGTTTGTATAAGTCTTATTTTTGGTCATCTTTCTATTTTGCTTTTGATTCTGGTCATTGCGTTGTTTGCTTATCAAATCAGGGAAATTCATCAATTTGAACGGTCGCTAAGAATGGGGGTTATCAAGGATAACCGAAAAGCCAGAGGTATTTGGGATGAAATTTATTATCAACTCTACAAGATAAAAAAATCTGAAAAGCGGCGTAAAAAGAAATTGAGTAAAATGATCGACCGCTTTCGCAAGGCAACCGATGCATTGCCTGATGCAGCGGTAGTGTTGGGTAAGAACACTGAACTTGAATGGATTAATAAGGCTGCCAAGGACGTTCTTGGGCTAAAAAAATCTGACAAAGGTCAGCGGGTAGCAAATTTAATTCGCTCGCCGAGTTTTGTGAATTTCCTGGCACAAAGTGATTTTTCCAAAAATATCAGTATCATCTCTCCTGTTAACGAAAATATTATTCTCCAAATTACTGTCGTACCTTATGGGGTGGACCAAAGATTGCTCATTGCTCAGGATATAACCCAGTTAAAAAATATGGAGCGGATGCGCAAGGATTTTGTGGCGAATGTGTCACATGAATTAAGAACGCCGCTAACCGTTCTTAAAGGTTATCTTGAAACCCTGCAAGTGATGGATGAAGGCAGTGCTCCTTTGTACATGAAGTCGATTGACCAAATGTGTGAGCAGACTGAACGTATGCAGTTTTTAGTCAATGATTTACTGTTGCTCGCACGTCTCGAAACGCAGGAAAAAAATGTAGACTGTGTTAATGTGCCGGAATTACTTCATCAAATCTATCATGAAGGCGATGTTATGGAAAAATCAAAAGGACGGATTGAATTGGTGTGTGAGTCAATGGCCAATTTGATGGGGGATGAACAGGAGTTGCGCAGTGCTTTCACAAATCTGGTGGTGAATGCACTGAATTATTCACCTGAGGATACTATAGTCAAAGTCAGGTGGAAGAAAGTTGCCGATAAAGCCTGTATCTTTGAAGTCATTGATCAGGGGGAAGGTATTGCCAGTAGCGATATTCCCCGTATTACTGAGCGATTTTACCGGGTAGATGTGGCGCGAAGTAAGAAAAAAAGCGGGACGGGCTTAGGTTTAGCGATCGTGAAGCACGTATTAGTTCGACATGATGCGCAATTGCTCATTGATAGTGAACTTGGCAAGGGAAGCTGTTTTTCATGCGTATTCCCTCAGCAGAGAATTTGCTGACCCATTTAAATTCATCTTTTGCCAAGTTATTATCTGGGCAAGTCTATCTATAATAACCAGGTAGAAATTTTGTAAGTTATGGGATGAATTGCTTAAATAAGTTGGGAAGGCGCCAGTGACTATTGAATTAGAAATATTAAGAATCATATGGTGGGGGCTTTTGATTCTTTTCTTGTCAGGGGTGTACTTATTAATAAGTGCAGATGTTGGCACCGCTTTGATGTTGTTGCCCTTTAGCAGGGACTGGGTAAAGGTTAGCCCTGATCAGCGATATTCTCCCTATATCTTCCAAAAACGCCTGTTTTTCTTAATAATGCTCATACTGGGTATTAGCGTCAGTTATTCATGGCGTCCGTATTTCAATGCCGTAAATTTAAATCTGCCCTTGCTTAAATGGGCATTGGGTTCGGCGCTTGTTATCTTGCCAGCGGGCTTGTTCCTGCAGAATATTGTTCAAAAAGGAATGTGGCAAAAGTTTTTGCAGCTAGTTCTTGCAATCCTGGCGTTATGTATTTGCCTTAGTGCAGGATACTTTTGGGGGGTGTTGTTTCATGGTCTGGCTTTCGAATTTGATTCAAACAAGGCTTTGTTAGCCAATTGGGGTTTCAAAACAGAGGTGAATGATATTCATGTTTTGTTTACGCTGTTGTTCTTGTCACTGGCAATCTTAAGAAGCGCAACGTTATTGCAACGACAAAGTAAAGAAACGTCTAGGAATAGAATTATCTATTACGCAGGCGCAATCACCTTTGTGTTGATCTTGTTTATTGTATGGTATGTGCCACTGATTGAAGGTTTTCATATTAAAAGCCAGGTTGATACCTCCGCAATACATCCAGCAGTCAAGCAGGTGAAAGTTTTCGAAGGGTTGTGGCTGGATAATTATCAACATATGCCATGGCTGCATATTATGCCGATGATTATTAGCATCAGCGCGCTATTGGTGATCATGGCTGTGGTATTTAATCAATTTTATATCGCACATAAACTAACAAATTTGATTTTTATGGGAGTGAATGCCACTGTTTTTTTTACAACGTATCCTTTTTTATTGATTTCACGAACAACTCCAGGTCATTCCTTGACTGTTTGGGATGCAAGTGCAAATCAAATGGTCATGTCGAACGTTTTGTGGAAAGTCATCATAGCGTCAATGTTGGTGTTGTCCATGATGTATCTGTTTAAAAACTCCTTTTCAAAAGCCGTAAAATAGTGCTTGACGAAAAGAGCAGAGGCTGTAGAATAGTCGAGCTCAACAGGGCGTAATGCCTTGGGCTAGCAGCGGTAGTGTTAGTCAGCTCTTTAACAAACTAGTCGAAATAATTTGTGTGGGTACTGTGTTGGATGGTTTAACTCGGTAAGAGAAAAACATCGACATAGATTCACGTCAATTTAAGGTTTTAACGAATTACGTAATT
>SPJS01000143.1 GCA_006844705.1 Methylococcaceae bacterium
GTATGTTGGAGTTGGTCAGGCAACTTGCCTTGACCATGGAAAGTCCGGTGTGGCCTGCCGTGCGTGCGCCAGCACCGTGGAAATCAGCGAAAAAGGTAGCATAATGGCAGAAATTGAAAAACGCAAAAAAGCGCTGTCTGTCAGTCCACTTAAAGCCAGTCAACCGATTGGCGGATCGTTGGCCACGTTAGGGTTTAATCGGGCGATGCCAATGTTGCATGGTTCGCAAGGGTGTACGGCATTCGCCAAAGTATTTTTCGTGCGTCATTTCCGTGAGCCGATTCCATTGCAGACGACAGCCATGGATCAGGGCAGCTCGGTGATGGGGGCTGATGAAAACGTGGTTGAAGGCATCAAGAACATTGCCGAAAAAAGTAACCCTTCGCTGATTACAATTTTGACCACTGGGCTGGCAGAAACCCAGGGGTGCGATGTGCACCGGAATGTACGTGAATTTCGCAGTAAATATCCACAATATGATCATGTCGCCGTGGTGGCTGTTAACACGCCGGATTTTACTGGCTGTGTGGAAAGTGGCTATGCCTTGACCCTGACCGAAATCATCAAACAACTGGTGCCGGATGCTGAAACTGCCGGTACCAAACCGGGCCATCGTAAACGTCAATTGAATATTCTGGCGGGTTCCATGCTGACACCGGGGGATGTGGAAGCATTGACCGATATTGTCGAGATGTTTGGCCTGCGTCCATTGTTTATTCCCAATGTAGCCAATTCTCTGGATGGTTCGCTAACGGATGATCCGTTTTCGCCTGTGACAATCGGTGGCACACCTATCTCTGAAATGCAAACACTGGGCGATGCTGTTGCGACGATTGTTATCGGACCATCCATGTTTAAAGCGGGTAACTTATTGTTTAAAAAAACAGGCGTGCCAAATTATCAGCTCTCACATTTATATGGGCTGGATGCTAATGATGCATTGATTGCCTTGCTTGCCGAAATCAGCGAAAACCCTGTCCCAGAGCGTATTGAGCGCCAGCGTATGCAATTGCAAGATGCTATGTTGGATACGCACTTTATGTTGGGGCAATTACGTGTGGCTGTTGCAGCAGACTCTGATCAATTGCTTGCTTTTGTTGATTTGTTACAAGGCATGGGAGCAGAAGTTGTCTCTGCTGTGACACCCAGTAATACCTCTGCGTTAAAAACGATCAACCTTGACGAAATTAAAATTGGTGACTTGGAAGACTTAGAGAATAGTGCGCGCCAACATAAAGCTCAGTTGGTGATTGGAAATTCACATGCCGTGGACACAGCCGAGCGCTTAGGGGTGCCGATCTTGCGTGCAGGATTTCCACAGTACGACATTATCGGCGGCTATACCCGCACCTGGGTTGGCTATCGGGGTACGCGCCAGGCTCTGTTTGACTTGGCAAATCTGGTGATCAATTTTGCCCATGAAGAAATCAATGTTTATCACTCGGTGTATGCGCAAAAGCCAGATGAATTGAAAAAGGCTTTTGCGGTATGAGCGTGACACGCATGCATATCGTTCACCATGAAGAAGAAGGAGCTGCTATGACTGCTGGCATCAAAGTCGCATTCGCAACGTCAGACATGAAATATGTCAATCAACACTTTGGCTCAGCTAAATCGTTTGCTATCTATCTAGTGAGCCCTGAGCAGTCAGAGTTTTTAGAAGTAGCGCAATTTGGCAAGCTTGACCAGGATGGTAACGAAGCCAAGCTGGCTGTTAAGTTTGACCTGTTAAAAGGATGTGCTGCGGTGTATTGCCAGGCTGTAGGGGCTTCTGCAGTCAGGCAGTTGGTCGCGTATGGCATTCAGCCTGTCAAGGTATCAGAAGGCAGTGCCATCGATGAATTATTGGTAGCGCTACAGGATGAAATGAAGGCAGGGCCTTCTGCATGGTTGGCCAGAGCGATTAAACAGCAAAGCCATCAAGAAGATGAGACAAGGTTTGATGATATGGCCGATGAAGATTGGTCCGAATAAATACACGCATAAATTATTAAATGGAATAGGAGAGTATTGTGAGTGCAGTTGAAGAGATGGTTGTTGAGGAAAATGATGCGTATATCGAGCATACCTTTGTGGGCGAAATGTTAAAGCAGCTAAAGGCGTTGGATACCTATGACACCTATGAAGGCTGGTCAACCGCTAAGATTATTGACCCGCTAATCTTAACCAAAGAGCGTAAGCGTGAGATCCCTGTGGTCGGTGATCCTGACGAAATTGTGATGGCGCGTGTGAAAGCTTATTACAACGCTTTGGCAACTTCGATTGAGCAGCAAACAGGCAAAATGGCAGTGCCGATGATTAACCTCACGCATGAAGGTTTTGGCCGTGCGTTGATCATGGTTGGCAAGCTGATTGTTGTCGATAAAACCTTGCGCGATGTGCATCGCTTTGGCTTCCCTAGCTTAGAAAAAATGTGTGAAAAAAGTGATCAGATCATTAGCAGTGCAACAAAACTGATGGAACAATTTCCTGAAGTAGTTGAGGCATAAGGAGCGAACAATGACACCTGAAGAGTTAAAAGCATTAGAGAAAGCCGTTAAAAAGTCAAAACGTATCGCTGGTGAAAAAGCCATGGAATTACATGATTTGGTTGAAGACCGTCTGCCAGCAGCGTTTAT
>SPJS01000141.1 GCA_006844705.1 Methylococcaceae bacterium
TCATCCAGTATTCCTCAAATAAAGGATCGGTTGAATCCAGGCCCGTGACAGCACCATAGGTGTATTGATAGGCGGTGATCGATACATACATGAGCAAAATCGCCGAGAAAGCGGCGGCGTATCGTTTGAATTCTTTCAGATACCAACGTCCATCGTAGATTTCAGTGCTGGATGGTTCAATGGTTTTATCAGTTGCAGTAACCATAATGATTTCCTCTTTATATTGTGTTAAAATTAGTGTTGTTTCATTTGTATTCAGGTATTAAAGGCGCCGAAATACTTGTTAGATGACGCTTGCCCTGATCGTCGAATAAGAACAACAAACCACCAAAGCGACTGTCCGCATCACCAATGACACTGGAAAGATGTTCGTTTTCCCAGGCGGCATCAGCTGCCACCACTTTTACAACTTTAGTTTCACCAGGTTGAATCAAATTATCTGGTTCAATGTGCAAACCGTTTTTCGCCAGATATTCTGTCGGTGTATTACTGGCATCAATGTCCATAGTTGAATTAATAAAGCGCACAGAACCGGTGGTAAATTCACCGATTTGCAAAGGTTTGGAACCTTCGTTTTTGATCTCCACATTCATAGTCATCGCTCTTTGCGGAATATTGTAAACAGCGCGTTTTACTTTAGCTTTAACAGGGCTGGCTTGTTCAGGTAGCGGTGGGATAAGGTCTAGTGATGCTTGTAACGGTATGGTTTCCGGATACTGGCTGGTCGCCATAAAATAGCCGCTAAAGACGATGACAGGCACTGCGACGAGTATGGCTTTAGCCAGGTTTTTATCGGTAGTTGTCACCAGCTTATCTTCTTCATGGTTTTTCACCATGGCATAGCGCGGAATAAACAGAGGACGACGAACCCACCAAACTAACCAGGCCACACCCAAAATCATCCACAACATGTGCCAACGAACACCATTGGCCGTGCCATAGGTTTCTAAATCAATTGTTTCGCCATGTACGGTTTCAACAGTGTTGGTGAATGCATTGGCATTACCGGTAATTTCAACCCATAGCCCAGGACCTGCGACATTTCCCGTATCGATAATGTTGAAGGAAGGATGAATGTGATAACGCCCAGGAATGCGAGCTTTAAGCTTCATTTTAAACTCATAGTCACGACCCATTTTGAGTGGCAATGAGTTCAGGTGTGCTTCTCCGTTGATCCAGCGCTCTTTACGCAGAAATACCGGACCAGGAGCGATAACACCTAAATAAGCGGCTTCCGGTTTTGGAATGCTATTGGGCCAGTCTTCGGCGACATGAACCTTACCGGTAATGATCAGTTCATCATTAACTGCAACCGAATTTGCTGACCATTTAACGTCATACCATTGAACGGTTCGCATCCGAACAAAAGGTTCTAAGGAGCGTTCACCGTGTGCCGACACAAGAGGCGTTAATAGCAAAAGTCCGCTCAAGACGGATAACAGCAAAAATAACAATTTAAACAATTTCATTTTATCTCTCCTATACCCGTTTTAAATAACGAACCGTGGCAAATGCTTTGCCGATATACCAGCTTGCGGCATAGACCAGGATACACAACAGGGCAGCAAAGAAGGCGGACAAGGGGGCAGCCATCTGACCATAGGTGCGTAAGGTGCCACGTTCTATAATGCGTAGATATTCCGGCATTCCCGCACGTATATATTCAAAACCAAATTGATCGGCGATAGTTTGCAAACCACCTTGCCATTCAATGGGAACATGAAACATGGCAAAAATCGGCCAGTTCGTTGGGTAGAATAAAAGCGCGAAAGCAGCGCCACCCGCTATGGAGGTTACCAGGAAGCTGCGTGACAGCATTAAAATTGCATCCAGCACCAGTGCGCTTGGGATCATGGTGGCAGGAAGCACAAAATTAAGTGGGTAATGGGTCCAAATCTGATAGGCAGTCACGCGAGTGATCCACATGCCCAGCATTAAACCCACGACTGATAAGGTGGCACCCATCGGTAAGCGAAAATGGGTCCACAAGACCGATTGCACGGCTGCGGGCCAGGCAATCATCAGCACAGGTGTCACCAGCGGCCAATACTGTCGGTCTTTCCAATCGAGCCAGAAATCCCAGTCACCGACCGTTAGCATAAAATGCAGGTGATAAGAGCCTATATATAAAAATCCGGCTAACACCAGAATCAGATAATCATAAATCCTGGAGACCGTTGCGGTTTCTCGATCAAAACCGGTTGATAAGCTAGTTGTTGACATGATTTACTCCTCGTCGCAGTTTGCGACTCTTTAATTTGTACCAATTGGTATTTTATGGATATAAAAATACATCTAAATATAATGAGCATGGACTAATCCAAATGACTTAATGCATTCGATATGATATGACTAAGCGATTTTTGGTTTGGAATAGCGCCACTTCCCATTGCTTGTAAGCCGTAAAAAAGACCTGTTAGAAAATCAGCGAGTGCAGCAACGTCTTTGTCGGTTGAAATCTCCCCCCGATTTTGGCCGTTGATAATCGTGGATTTAAAACCTTTGTTGATGCCTCCGAGACCCTTTTCATAGTATCTGGCAATTTTTGGATCTTTTTGCCAGAAAAAAAATTTAATAAAGTCGTCATAGAGTTTGG
>SPJS01000142.1 GCA_006844705.1 Methylococcaceae bacterium
ATTAACTAATTCAAATAACTACTTGATAATTAAACTATGCTGGAATGCTGGGTTATTAACAACCGATGATTTCCACATTTGCATCTCATCGGGGTATTGTTCACCTAAGATGGGAATTTCGAAATACCACTTGAATAACTCGGCATTAGCAAATGTAAAAGCCTTCACTCTTGGCAGCCCAGGTAAAAATTCTGTTACCACTTTTTTAATTATTTGGGCTCTGGATTGACTACCATCACTCGGTGCCCCAAACTCAGGAATAATAAACGGTCGCTGAGTAACGCTGCCCCATGCATTGTATCCATTCATGATTGCTTTTGTTATATCCTGAACTTCCTCATTCACATCAGGGCGGTTTTCCGGATCTATAAAATAAGCACTTTGTCCAACCCAGTCAATATAAGCATCGCCTGGATAAAAATATTTTGGATGAAACCAGGCGGTAAAGTCTTCATCATCTGTATTCATATAACCCGTTGATGTGTACATAAACCATGTTACATTTTTAACCCCTTCCTGGCGAAATAGATTAATAACATGCCTATATGTATCTCTCACGCGTTCCGGTCCATCAGGCCATGCAGGGTTACCATAGCCATTACAGATATTTTCACTATAGTTAATTGCTGTTCTGCCATCCTTTCCAAAAAGGAACCAGGCTTGAGGCGCAAATTCACCAAACAGTCCAAGCATAACCGGATGTCCAAGGTTTTTAATCTGTCTGGCTGCTTTTCGCAGATCATTATCAAAATCGCCGTTTAGTATACGTGGCACCACAGTATTCGCTTTTGATAATCCATACCAAAGGCTTATTGACTCAAAATTACAACATTCAATTGCCCAGGAAATAGCCAGTGCCGCACCATCTTTGCTGAGTTCTGTTGCCAAAGCTAAAGGCGTTGGCGCACCATCACCTTCAAGAGGCTGATCAAATGCTCTTAACTTTGCATTGTCTGAAAACAGTTGCTCTGGAGAAATAAAATCATGGAAGGTATGCACAATAACGGGTGCCTTACCTGCCTTAGTTTTATAGGCATTATACTCTGACAATGTTGAACCAATATTGTACAGCCCCGGATATACGCCCTGTATAGGAGGCAATATTTTTTTTGCCGTGGCATCAGCCTGGCTTCTTGCAGGCGGTAGGCTCACCTCAGTACTACAACCTTCAATTGTTTCTGGGTCTAGCTCTAATTCGGCTAAACTACTCCCTGAAATAGAAAAGAAAAACAACAAAAAACAACTACGAACTAAAATATTCATAAAAGTATCCCCCCTATTAGGATTAAGAACACCATACCAAGCTTCCCAGTGTTATATGGTGATTGACTGATTACTTTGTTTTCAGGTGATCAGCAAGCCTAGTTGCTAATGCAACAATAGTTAACACGGGGTTAGCCTGACTGCTAGTAGGAAAAACAGAACTACTTGCCAAGTAAAGGTTGGTTAGATTATGAACCCGACAGTTTTCATCTACCACCCCTTTACTTTTATCCGCAGCCATTCGGGTTGTACCGATATGATGGCCCATTACTGCACTGCAATTTCGAATATCTTCTTTGGGTTTATCACTATTGAAAGTTAAACTACCACAATTTTGTCTTTCAAGCTCTTTTTGTATTAATTTATGTGATTGATAAACACTTTCTACATCAAGTTCACTTATTTTAAAATCTATTTTAAGCTGGGGATTACCATAGAGATCTTTCTTGTCTGTTAAAAATACCTGACTGTCAACAGTAGGGGCCTGTTCAGCCTGAAAATAAAGACTAAAATTATTATTTTTTGGCTTTTGAATTAAGGATGGAATTCTTCTTTTTTGTAAAAAACGTTTGCGACTGAACTGAGGAAGGACATAGGCAAGTCCTGCGGAACCAGAAATAACATTCTTGATATGAGCCCAGTACATTCCATATTTTCCACTGCCAATATCCTGCTTAACACCTTTTCTACGTAATTGTTTTGCAATAAATGCCAGTGATAATAAAGCATTGCCATGCTTTGGGTCACCAATCAAAGGTCTGTCCAATAAAAAATACATATTCAAAACCTTTAATTGTTTTTGCGCTGCTTCTGAAAGACATAATCGTCTTCGGCAATAAATACCTTGTGCATCTTGTTCATAGCCGAAGATTATATGCTGGCTTTGCTTGAATGAAACATTTGCAATAGAGCCATGAATATGAGGCATATAACATTTACCCAGCCAGCCAGAATGATTTCCAATGCCATTTTTATGTACTTTATTGGAACTTAACAGCAAACGGGTTACTTCCAGTCCTCCACCGGTCAACACGAAGTGTTTAGCTTTTACCTTAAGATCATGACCAGCGAGCGTTTTTATGGTCAGACCCGATACTGTTTTTGCACTATCTTCACATTCTATATTGGTGACAACAGCTTTAAGATAGACTCTGATATTTTCAGCCAGTTTAAGATTTTGTTTATAGGTTTTTCCAAAATGGGTTGGCGGACTCCAGCGCTCAATAGTTGAACTGACAAGCTGACCATCTTCAAAGCCAGAAATCATACTTGTCATCCCAT
>SPJS01000140.1 GCA_006844705.1 Methylococcaceae bacterium
CTGACCACCTGCATTGTCTGTCTCCCAGCCGCCAGATAGGCCTGAGTTCATCTCTTTGGCTAAGCTATCCATATCCAATGTCATGGTTTGATCAACCAATGTTGGTAAGCTGACTTCTGAAGCCAGTGGCGTTGCTGCAGCAATCGTCAAATTAACTGATGCGCTATCAACAGCGCCTTTACCATCGCTCACTGTGTAGCTGAACGAAGCAGGCCCTTCATAGCCATCGAATGGTGTGAAGACAATGTTCTGACCATCAAAGATGACTGTGCCATTTACCGCATCCTGAACTGATAGCCCTGATAAAGCATCTCCATCAGCATCGACATCATTCGCTAATAAAGTTGCTGGATCAATCACCACAACACCAGTCTTATCACCGTCAATCGTATCGTCATTGGCTTCCGGCGCTGTGTTCACAGCTTCTGGTGTTTCGTCCTCACCATCGCTAGGCACCTCATCAACTAATACAGGTGGCTGATCGATTGGTGTCACTGGCGCCTCATCCTCTGGCAATAAATCAACAGGCGTGACATTCAGTTCAATATTGTCTAATAAACCGCCACCGCCATTCTGATTCACTGCCTCAAACTTGATCATCATGGTTTCGCCAGTTGCGGGGATTTCATAATCATAGTTAGCAAAACCTAGCGTTTGCGCGTTGACCGTGTCAATGAGCGTATCGTCCACATACACATTAATCGCTGAATCTGTATCACCTTGCAAACCATCGCCCGCTGAGTAATCAAAGCTCAGCGCAACCGTCTCTCCTGCATCAGGTTTAATAAATGTATAGAAATTGCTTGGCTCACCATCACCGTGCTCAATGGATAACACATTGCTTGGTTCACCTGGTATGCCATAGTTATCACTGGGCTGTACTTCAATCAAACTGCCAGGATTATCGGTATACCAGCCTGATGGCAATTCACTGTCATCACTTGGCGTGAAATCTTCAAAAGTTAATAAGTAACCTGCGCCACCTTCTGGATCAGTCTCTGGTGTATCAGGGTAATCTGCCACTGGTGGCTCTTCTGGAGCAGGATCTACCACGACAGGCGGCTCATCCGCAATGGCAGGCGCCACTGTCAAGTTCACAGTCGCAGTGTCATAGCCGCCATTACCGTCAGTTACTGTATACGTAAATGAAGCCTCACCAATATAACCATCGTCTGGGGTAAAGATCACATTACCACCTTCAACCACTACTGTGCCATTAATTGGATCCTGCACGCTGACACCTTGTAGCGCATCTCCATCGGCATCAATATCATTGCCTAACAAAGTTGCTGGATCAATTACAATTGCATTGTCGCGTGTACCATCCAAGGCATCGTCCTGTGCATCTGGTGCAGTGTTCTCTGCAAATGGCGGGTCGCTAACAACAGGTGGTTCTTCCGGCACTGGGTCTACCACCGGTGGCTCTTCAGCCACAGGAGGCTCCTCTGGAGCAGGGTCCTCAACGATAGGTGGCTCTACTGGTAGCTCTGGTGTATCTGTTGGCAAACCATCCAGATACAATGGATCTTCACTAACATAGATATTATCTAACAAGCCGCCAACCCCAGTCGTATCCGCAGACTGGAACTCAATCCGCATCGGCTCACCTGTACCAGGGATTTCAAATGCAAAGTGCGTAAAGCCGACTTCCTGCGTATTGATGGTTTGATAAACCTCGCCATCAATCAGAATATGAACCGCAGAGTTTTCACCCTCAGTAACGCCTGCTCTTGCAGAGTAATCAAATTCCAGCGTCACTGACTCGCCTTCTTCAGTACCAACATAGGTATAGAAGTTGCCTGCATCATCACCATAACGCTCAAGCTCCAATACATTGGTTGGCGTGCCACCGACACCATAAGCATCATGTGGGAATACCTCAATGACGCCACCTGGGTTATCGGTATACCAGCCTGCTGGTGGTGGGTTATCAACACCTGGGGTATAGTCATTAAAGTGCAATGCACCTGGTTGTGGTGTTGTAGTGTCAGTATCTGGCGTATCGTCGATTGGGGTATCAGGGGTGGTGTCACCATCCACTGAAACAAGGCGTATCTTATCAATGGAAACACCAAAATTATCAATCTCACCACTGCCTTTGAATTCTAGGCGGTTACCACCATCACCTGCACCGCCTTCAACGGTATAGGTATAGCGCTCCATCACTCCATCTGCTGGGTCAATCGTCGCAATGACTTCACCGCCCCAGATCACAGTCACAGTATTATCTGCACTAGTCCCATCTGCATCCGTTTGTATATCACCCACATCAAAGCTTAGCTCGTAATACTCGCCCGCGTTGACACCTTGGATAGTTTGCATCACATGGTTGTTTGAATGTAAACCACCTAAATCCAACCAGTTATTGCCATCTGTCGCATTCAAGCCACCTCGACCATCGTTATGCACGTCAATCAGATAACCATCTTGATCTGTCCAACCAGGAATCTGGCCATCTGCACCAGAGTAACCGTAGTCTTGCTCATCCATGCCTTCAGTGTTTTCAAACGAGCCGTTGTAAATCA
>SPJS01000200.1:0-90747 GCA_006844705.1 Methylococcaceae bacterium
ACCTGATAAGTCGTGTAGGTGATGGTGACATTTCAACCCATAGACACGGTTTAATCGGTTCGTGTTCCTCAACCTTCCAATACTCAGCCTAGAGATGCATCTTGGCGTAACGACTTCGCCTCACACCCCGTTTCCCACGGGCTACGTCACCCTGCCAATGTACAACAGGTCACCGCCGCTTCGGCTCACACTTTCTTATAGCAGAAAGTAGGCATCTGATTGATTTCATCCCTGTACAATTTCGATGCATTCCAAACATGCTCAAGCTTCAGTAGCATCGTCAATGACACCTTTGAAGGATGGGCGCACTGTAAGTAATATCGGTTGTCCAAACTTGATTGGGGGCCTCAGCAGAGGGCGTTCAAATTTTCTGTCTAATGCGTTTTCACAGACGCTTAAATCATGCAGGCTATCTGTCGTATTCTTATAGCGAAGTTTTGTTTGTACAATTACCCCCTGTTTTTTTATCAACCGATGTCCCATCGCCGCAGTAGAATCATCCATAATCCGACAGCCTCCTAGGCGACGCGAACCATCGTTTTGTTTTTGCTGATTATACAAAGCCACCAAGCGATTCTCGAGTTGCTCTTTAGCATCATTGGCGGCAAGAGGTTGATGCCTGGTCATTGCATAATAATGACTACGATTAACTTTCATGACTTTGCACAACGCTCACAGGCCTTTCTTTGCAATGCTCCTGGATGAAAGCAATCCTCACAGCACATTCTTGGCAAAGAAGGTTGTTGCCTTTTTTAAAAAATCGCGCTCCATCTGTAATTGGCGGCTTTCTTTCATCGTGTTGGCTCAATTAAAAGTTAGTGTATTTTCTCTCTATCGAGTGCCTGGTTCCATTAGACCACTTGTATCTCTCACCGATGAATGGTTAGCTACCGTTCATCACCTGAGATCAGTGAGGATGTTAGACCACTAAATGCTGAGACATTGTTCTGTAGATAATTCCCTGGTTTCGATTTCTTCCACACTGGATGGTATCCAAGCGCCCAGGCTGACCTGGTGACGCTGTATGTACAAGTGAAGTAGGTAGATAACATGATGAATAAGTATATTGGTATTGATGTAGGTAAAGAACACGTGGATATTTGCTGGCTAAAGGATAAGTCTTTAGCCGACCTGGATAACCTGCCTGATCCTGAAGAGCTGGCTGAAGAAATCATTGAGACTATGGATGGGGTTTGAATAGTTGCAGGGAAATTCTGAATACGCTTAATCAGTGGGCTTGAGCAGATTGGAAAGTAGTTGCGCTTGTCTCATTTGTTGTTGGTGTTTGTGTAAACGGTTTGCGATCACAATACTTTGCAGTTCATGCAATGCCTGCGCGAAGTCATCGTTGATGACCAGGTAATCAAATTCTGCATAATGGCTCATTTCTGTGACTGCATCGCGCATGCGGCGAGCGATGATGTCGGCGCTGTCCTGGCCGCGGTTTTCCAGGCGTTGTTGGAGCACGTCGATGGAGGGGGGCAGGATGAATATGGATTGGCTGTCGGGGAAAACTGTTCTGACTTGCTGAGCGCCCTGCCAGTCGATTTCCAGAATAACGTCGGTGTTTGCCTGTAATGTATCCAGCACGGTTTGTTTTGCCGTGCCGTAAAAATTATCGAATACCTGGGCGTGTTCCAGAAAAGCGTCTTCGCTCAGCATGGTTTTGAAGTCATCCACGTTGACGAAAAAATAATCAACGCCATGTTGTTCACCTTCCCGCATTGTGCGGGTGGTATGTGAAACAGATACGGTTAATTGGTCTGTGTTTGCCAGAAGCTGTTTAACCAGGCTGGTTTTTCCCGCGCCGGAGGGGGCGGAGATAATATACAGTGTGCCGTTGTTCATGATGTTATTCGATGTTTTGAATTTGTTCGCGCATTTGTTCAATCAGCACTTTGAGTTCGATTGCAATGCGGGTCATTTCTTTGTCAGCGGATTTGGAACCAAGGGTGTTGGCTTCTCGGTTCATTTCCTGCATCAGAAAGTCCAGGCGGCGGCCAATCGGTTCGCGCTGATTGAGTACGCGGTTGACTTCTTCCACATGGGTTTTAAGACGATCCAGTTCCTCTGCGACATCCAGCTTTTGCGCCATGATCACCAGTTCCTGTTCGATTCTGTCCATGTCCGGTGATTGCACCAGTTCGTTAATGTGTTCCAGCAGTTTTTCCCGGTGTCTGGAGAGGACCTCAGGCATGCGTGCTTCGCCTTGCTCGGCCAGCTGGTGTACTTTCTGGTTGCGTTCTTCAATCAATTGCTGGAGATGATCGCCTTCACGTGCGCGGTTTTCCAGCAAGGTATTCAATGCCTGTTGCAGGAGTTGTTTTATACCCTGGCGCAAGGCTTCTTTGTCTTGCTCTGCATCTTGCTGAATGCCGGGAAAAGCCAGAATATCCATCGCCGAATAGCGTAGTGGGGTTTGCATCAGGTTTTCAATTTCTTCTGCCGCGCCGAGTAGTTGCTTGACCGCTTGCTGGTTTACCTTGAAACCAGTTTCGTCCTGACGTGATTTATAGCTGATGGCACATTCAATTTTGCCACGCTTGATATGGCGTGAAATCAGGCTGCGGATATCGCCTTCTGCAAAGCGCAGGCGTTCCGGTATTTTCAGGTTAAGATCACAGTAACGATGATTGACCGAGCGTAATTCGCAGTTCAGTGTTAAATTGCCACTGTCTTGTTCCGCACCGGCAAACGCGGTCATGCTTCTTGTCATTTTTCACCTATACTATTTGAAATGCGTCCAACATCGTCTCAATTGAATGTCTGAATACTACGACCCGGAAACGTATCCGCAAGAGTGGAACTACCTGCAAACAGGCACCATTATAGACCAGTATATGATTGAGCGGGAACTGGCCCATGGAGGGTTTAGTTCAGTGTATCTGGCGCGCCAACTGGAAGACCAGGTTCCAGTGGCGATCAAGGAATATCTGCCGCGCAAACTGGCGCATCGCACCTGGAACAATGTTGTCATCCCCAGCAGTGAAGACACCAAGACCTTATACTATCGCGGGCGAGCATTGTTTTTTGAAGAAGCCAAGGTGCTGGCAATGCTAAAGCATCATAATATTGTCAATGTGATAAATTTCTTTCAGGCCAATGAAACGGTGTACATGGTGATGGTGTATGACTATGGCTTGACGCTGGATAAGATCCTGCAGAAAAAAATGTTACATATAGATGAAAAATTTTTACGTAAGGTGTTTGACGATTTGCTCAATGGAATTGCTGTTATACACCAGCATAATCTGGTGCATCTGGATATTAAACCGGCCAATATTCTTATTCGTGCCAAACATGATCCGTTATTACTTGATTTTGGCGCGATTCAATCCTTTCCCAATAATAAAAAAAATAACCATACCAAAGTATTAACCAAAGGGTTTTCACCGATAGAACAATACGCAAATCAGGATATTGGCCCCTGGTCTGATATGTATGCCATCGGTGCGACTATCCGGGCCAGCATGGAAACCAAAATTCCACAGCCTTCACCCGAGCGCAAGGAAAAAGATCAGCTTGTGCCTGCGGTAAAAGCGCTCAAAAATAAATATTCGGAGAGCTTTTTAAAAGCGGTTGACTGGGCAATGGCTTTGCATCCGAAAGACCGTCCCCAAACGACACAAGAGTTGCAACAGGCCTTGATGTCTTAACCATCTCTGCTCGCCATTTATGGCAATATCCATACCTAAAAGATCTCTGGAAAGTAAAAGCGCAATGACCTGAGGTGAGTGAAAAGGTTATACTGTAAGGTTTTATTGAACGAGAAGCATATGAGACCAAGCGGACGTAATCCAGATCAATTACGAGATATACGATTTACCTGCAACTACACCAAACATGCCGAAGGTTCTATATTGGTTGAATATGGGGATACCCGCGTTTTATGTACTGCCAGTGTAGATACCCGCGTGCCATTTTTTTTAAAAGGTAAAGGGGAAGGCTGGATTACGGCAGAATATGGCATGTTGCCGCGTTCTACGCATGACCGCATGAATCGTGAAGCGGCAAGAGGAAAGCAAGGCGGACGAACGCTTGAAATTCAACGTTTGATTGGTCGTTCCCTCCGGGCATCTGCAGACCTAAAGTTACTGGGTGAAAATACGATCACGATTGATTGCGATGTGATTCAGGCAGACGGCGGCACCCGGACAGCTTCTATTACTGGGGGGTTTGTCGCCTTGACCTTGGCAATCAACAAAATGTTGAAGGATAAAATCATTAGTAAAAACCCTTTGTGGGGGCAGGTGGCTTCAGTCTCCGTCGGAATATTTAACGGAGTGCCCGTGCTGGATCTGGATTACGCGGAAGACAGTAATGCAGAAACGGATATGAATGTGGTTATGAATGAGGCAGGGGCTTTTATTGAAGTGCAGGGAACGGCTGAAGGCCATGCTTTCCGTAAAGATGAGCTGGACAGTATGCTGTCATTAGCTGAGCAAGGCATTAATACGCTGTTACAAAAACAGCGGGACGTTTTGGCGAGTTCGTAATGCAATTCAAAGATTTTGCACACATTGTTCTGGCCAGTGGCAATGCTGGCAAGATCAGAGAAATTCAGGTGATCCTGGGCGATATTGAAGTATTGCCCCAGTCGCAGTTTAAGGTGTCAGAGGCGGAAGAGACCGGCACAACCTTTGTAGAAAACGCTATCATCAAAGCGCGAAATGCAGCCGAACAGACTCAACTTCCGGCGATAGCCGATGATTCCGGATTGGTGGTGGATGCTCTGCAGGGCGCGCCTGGCGTGATTTCCGCCCGTTATGCAGGCGCGGGTGCAACGGATCAGCAGAATCTGGATAAATTATTAATTGAATTGAATGGCATCGAAGCCGGTCAGCGCACGGCCCGTTTTGTTTGTGTCATGGTGTTTATGCGTCATGCAGATGACCCATTACCGGTTATCGCGCAAGGCGTATGGGAAGGTCTGATTATGGAACACCCCGCAGGCGACAACGGTTTTGGCTATGATCCGGTGTTTTGGGTGCCACAATACAAATGTTCTTCTGCCCAGTTAACGCCAGAGATAAAAAATTCGCTAAGTCATCGGGGGCAGGCATTGCAGTCGCTGAAACAGACCATGTGTGCTAGGAGACTGTCGGATGATGGATGATTCTACTGCGGCGATGGGAAAGCGGCTGATTTTTCCGGTCTTCTTCGTTGCGTAGCGCCACTATGCGCCTCAAAAGATCAAAAAAATCCGCCCGATGTTCCACTCGCCTGGCGACGAACCCCATAACCCGACAGCCTCCTAGTGGATGATGCCTTGGTTAAGGCAGCCAGTCATTTTTGTCTGCCTGATTCAATAAAATCAATAACAGCATTTGGGAATGGGTTGATCAATTCCACCTATCTGGTGGAATGTTCAGATCTAAATTTCGTATTGCAGAAAATCAATACCGATATTTTTTCCAATCCGGAATTAATCCTGCAGAATGTAGATCGGTTGCATCAAGCCGCTGAACGAATGTCCTCTGATCAATCTTTGATTATCCCTGCCTATCTTCATTCACACTCAGGGCCGGGTTTATATGAGGATTTTAGCGGTGCAAGCTGGAGGGCAATGGAATATGTGAAAAACAGTGCAAGCCGGGAAGCAATTCGATCGATTGAAGAGGCGCAACAGGTGGGTAAAGCCCTGGCGCGTTTTCATAACTTATGCCGTGAAATTTCGGTAAATGATATGCATATAACATTGCCGGGATTTCATCATACGCCTGATTACCTGGCAACGTACCTGCAAGTAGAGAAAAAGCGTAGAGAGTATAAAGCTCAAGCAGAAATTCGTTATTGCCAGCAGTCAATTGAAAAGCATAAGGCATTTGCCGCGGTTCTGGAAAAAGCAAAACAGGCAGGGGAATTAAAGCCAATCGTCATTCATGGTGACCCTAAATTGAATAACTTTCTGTTTGCCAAAGATACCGATGAAGTGATTAGTCTGGTTGATCTGGACACGGTGCAGCCCGGATTGATCCATTATGATGTTGGTGACTGTGTACGGTCCTGTTGTCACCAAAAACCAGGGAATCAATTTGATATGGAATTATGCGAAGTCATATTGATGAGTTATCTCAAGACAGCGCGCCCGTTTCTGAGCCGTTTTGATATCAATTTTATTCCTGCAGCCATCAAGTTGATTCCTTTCGAATTAGGAATACGCTTTTTTACTGATTTCCTAAATGGAAATACCTATTTCGAAGTAAAACATCCGCACCAGAATCTGCATCGGGCCGTCGCGCAGTTTGAGCTTTTGAACGCCATCATCAGGCAGGAAGCACTGCTGCAAAAGATTGTTGAAAAAGAAAATTAAACTGTTAGGCTGTATACAAAGTACACAATATAACGTTGGCATTTAGCCCGTCATTAAGCCATGAGCTCAGATACAGACATTGAACCCATTGATACAAATTTTAGCAGAGAGCAAAGCGCATCGCTATTGCAGATTCAGCACGAAATTATGGAGCAACTGGCGCTGGGGACGGATCACCAAAGCATACTCGATGCACTTTGTAGAGCAGCTGAACATATAACAGAAAATGCGGTGGCATCGGTGATGTTGTTTGATGAGTCAAACACATTCTTACAAGTGATTGCTGCGCCATCTCTTTCAGCAGATGCCATAGCCCAATTGAATGGTTTAGTGCCAGGTGAGGAGGGCGGTTCTTGCGGGGCAGCGGTATATTCTAATAAGCCACAGTATGTGTGTAATACCCAAGCCGATAAGCGTTGGTCAGTATTTCATGATTTTATCGAATCTTTTAAAATAGGAGCGTGTTGGTCAAATCCTATTCGAATGAATGAAACAACGCCGATTGGCTCGTTTGCCCTTGCCAGTTTTGAAACCCGCCAGCCTACCGAGTTTCATAAACGCTTACTCGAAACCTGTGCTTATATCGCGGGGATAGTCATCAAGCGTCAAAAGGAAGAAGATCAGCTATGGAAAATGGCGCATTATGACGGATTGACAAATCTGCCCAACCGTTCATTTTTTAACTCTCATCTTGATTACTCGATTCGTATTGCCCAGCGAACGGGTAAACAGTTTGCGTTGTTGTTTCTGGATCTTGATCGGTTTAAGGATATTAATGATACGCAAGGACATGAAGCAGGCGATGAGGTGCTGAAGTATATTGCAGAGAGCATCAAATCCAGTTTGCGCAAGAATGATATGTTTGCCCGTATAGGCGGGGATGAATTTGTCATTCTGATTGAAGACCTTGATGATAGCAGCCTGGTACAGCAGGTCTGTGAAAAAATTGCCTCATCATTTCTATCGAAGGTGACAATTCAGGGAATTGATTATCCATTGACGACCAGTATTGGTGTGAGTGTTTTCCCCGAGCATGGCGAGACGCCACAGATGCTGTTGAGAAATGCCGATACAGCGATGTATGCCGCCAAAAGAAGAGGAGCGGGTAACTATTGTTTTTACGAAGCCGAGCTCACTCACAATGTGACTGAACGTATTCAGTTGACTGCAGAAATTCGCAAGGCACTGGTACAACATCAGTTTGAGGTTTATTTCCAACCCCAATTTGACAGTGTGAGTGAACAGCTCACGGGGGCTGAAGCATTAATCCGGTGGCCTCATCCTGACAAAGGGATGATTCCTCCCGTGCTGTTTATTCCCGTTGCTGAACAATCGGAATTGATCAAAGAAATAGGGCTTTATGTACTGGAAAAAGCGTGTCGACAATGTCTCGCCTGGTGGGACGCTGGCCTGCCTAAATTCATCTTGGCAGTAAATGTTTCCGTTAATCAGCTGGACGTCGGCTTTTCTGATCATATACACAATGTGCTTAAATCCATGGCGTTCCCAATTGACAAATTGGAGCTTGAGATTACAGAAAGCCAGGTGATAAATTTTGATGATCTGGAAGAATTAAAAAAACTGGAATCCTTAGGCGTGGGGATTGCCATGGATGATTTTGGTACGGGTCATTCATCTTTGGCTCATTTGAAAAGATTACCCATTACAAAATTAAAGATAGATCGCTCTTTTGTTAAAGACCTTCAGGAAGATTCAGATGATAAGGTGATTGCCTCAGCCATCATCAGTATGGGGCAAAGCCTGGGCTTGAAAGTCGTTGCAGAAGGCGTTGAGACAGATGCGCAAAAGTGTTTTCTGGTAGACAATGGATGCGATCAATTGCAAGGGTATCTTCTAGGGCGGCCGATGCCGCCAGAAGAATTCGAAGGCTTTGTGTCATCCTTGAATTAACTTCAATTAATCGTTTTGTCTTTAGTCTGGATGTTTTCTGTCGTATAACTAAAAAACTCAATCGTATCTGACCAGTAGCCGGTCGGTAAACCGGCTTTGCTTTTCAAATGACGCAAAAATTCTTGTTTATTTGTGGCCAGTTTCCACTGGGAAGGTAAAAAGTTTCCATGATGAGGCCCTTCTTTCACAATGAGCCCGTCTATCCCCGGTCTGATCATCTCCATCAATTCCTGTTCAGAATGTGCAGGCAGATGCAATGGTTCACTCAGTATCGCCAAATGTATATCCAGTTGAGCGATTTCACTTTTATCTATGGGCGGGTAGCGGGGGTCTTTATAGGCGGCTGAAAATGCATTTTCAGCGATATCTTCAGCTAAGGGTAAAACGGCTTCCAGCATACCGGTGGAACCACGGACCTCATGGTTTTTAAATAGGGTGACAAAAGTTGCTGCCGGGGTGACCAGAGCGGACGGGTAGTCTCTCAGGTCAACGCTGAGCGGATAACCTGTTTTATAGCCACTCTCTATAGATTGGCGGGCAACTTCCAATAATATCTGTTTATTTGCTTCGTTCAGGGGCATGGCACTTTTTTTGGCCTTGAATATGGGTTTCTATATTCGGGCGTATCCAATTTTTAAGACAATCCTGCTTTATCGTGCGCTGTAAAAATGACGTGGTCAAATGACTAAGTTAATGTATCGCCAATCAACATCTTTATAAAGATGGCATATCCACGTTGGGTCAGCTCAAAAGGGATGTTGGTTGACAAAACTATAGTAAAGTTATAGGTGTTTTGTGAGAAATTTCAAGGTTTATGGAAAAGGAAAATTAGCGTCCAAGGATTTTTGCAATCGCATCCTGCCAGAAATCAAGTGGTTCAACCAATGGGTTCATGCAGCTTGCATAGCCCTGATATTCAATTCCCAGAAAAACATCCTGGCGTAACCATTGATAGGCTACGGGGGATGAGTGTTTGAGTTGTTCAGGCAGGAGAATGTATTGCGCAATCAGCTCGGCCAGTTTTTCCTGCACGCGTCCGTTATAGCGTCCTTCATTGACTTCCCATAAATATTCATAGGCTTCAAACCATTTGGAAGGCCACAGAGCAAGTCTTGCCTTTTTAATAATCGCCGAGGTGGCGGCGTCGGTTGATATTTTGCGATACCAATAAAAAAAGTACAGATCATCCTGACCATTCCAGAAATGAAAATTATCTATCGTATGGGCAAGTTCATGCATTAATATCGGCAGCCGAAAGTCGACCAGATATTTCAAGTTGATATCCCGGTACATGTTTCCATCACCGCCTTTATCAAACGCTTTGACGTTAAACTGGATCAGGTTTTGCCCGCTGAAGACCTGGGCGACTATTTCGTGCCCATAACCATTGCCGGGAATGAATTTGAGAGGGTATGTATTATCTGTCCACAAGCTGGTTTCATAATCAATCGGTTGGGCTTCCCTGGCAAAAGGCTGAATTTTTTCGGGTAGATTGGTAACTTCAGCTACGAAATCAGAAAGGGGCTTGGCATGGGAAATCGTGGTGCGAAGGTAGGCGGGAATTTTACGTATGCCTTTTTCAAACAAGCGCAGATGGTCTCTGTTGAATCGAGGCAAGTCATACCATTCGCTGTGTTTAATGATGGTGCGGGTATCATAAAACAAGGCCAGGGCGCGCAACGTGGCTTCCTGGTCATCGTCCCAGTAAAGTTGCAGTATACATAGCTCTGGTGTACGACTGATTTTGCACGCCTGTCGGAATGCGGCCAGGTCTTCAAGGTGAGACTGATTTTTGTGATCAGTTAATACAGCAATAGCCTGTTGTCGATGGTGAGGATTATTGAGTTCATAAAATTGAATGATTTCAAGCAACTCTGGAATCGATTTAAATCCGTTTTCACGGGTTGTGCACAACAGTTGATTGGATTGAGACAGGGTGAAAAAAAGGTTTTGGAACAGGCTGTTTTCGGCTAAAACAGGGCGGCACAACAGGGAAGCAAAGAGGATGCTGGCAGCAGCTGAAGCATGTCCAGACAGGGGGTTATTCATCCAGCGCAGTGAAGTCCCATATTTCTTCAAACAGGGTTTTATTCATACCGATTTTGGGCGGGCCGTCCGGAAAATTCAATTTATAAATACGCTCAGCATCTGCCGCCAAATCAGTCAAATTGAGTTTGGTATAAGCTTGTTGCATGGTTTTTAAGGCATAGGGAACAGCCGGGGTGCCTTGGTAGTCCCTGATAACATTGCCTGCCCGGTTGGCCGCAGCCATATAAGCGTTACGTTTCAAATAAAATCGGGCAACATGGATCTGATACATGGCCAGGTTGTTGCGTAATGCCGTCATTCGTTGCCTGGCATCATCGCCATATTGGCTGTTCGGAAAGCGGCGCAGTAATTCTGCAAAGTTATCATACGCATCCTTTGCATTGCCCGGATCACGTTGGGAAGAGTCTGTGGGCAAATAACGGTCAAGAAAGCCAATGCTGCGATTAAAATTCACCAGGCCTTTCAAATAATAGGCATAGTCAACATGCGGGTTGCGTGGGTGGATTTTGATAAAGCGTTCAACCGCGGCAATGGCTGCTTCCGGGTTGTCATTCTTGTAATAGGCGTAGGCGATATCCAGTTGAGTCTGGGCGGCATAATCACCAAACGGATAACGGGTTTCCAGGGTTTCGTAAAGTTCAATGGCCTTCTGATAATTAAACCCGGCCATAGCTTTTTGCGCATTTTCATACAGCTTCCTGGCATTCCAGTTGGTATAGTCGGTATCGGAGTCCGAGGTATCGAAGCCCAGGTCTTTTAATGTTTCACAGCCAGGCAGACTGAGACAGATCAAGCATAAAAACAGCAGTTTTGGTAAAACAGATCGCATAAACAGGTTAAATCATTGTAAAATGGCAGGTTTTTCAGGATTTTCCTGCGGTTGGAAATTCCACGGTTAGAGCATATTGTAAAACATGCTTAATAGTCGCGGGAAGGTAAACCGACAATCAAATATTTTCTCTGAGTCCAGTTAATGCCAATTTTAACAGAAACAGTCCCCGAAGAATGTGCGGGTATGCGTTTTGATCAATGTCTTGCCGAAATATTTCCAGAATATTCAAGGCGTAAATTACAAAGCTGGATTAAGGCTGATCGGGTCAGGGTCGATGGTGAACTGCGCCGTCCACGGGATAAGCTGGATGGGGGGGAATTTATAGCGCTGGATGCTGAAGCCGAAGTTGTTTTGGAATGTGAAGCAGAAGCCATTCCTTTGCAGATTGTGCATGAGGATGAGTCCATCATCATTGTTAACAAGCCTGCCGGATTGGTAGTGCACCCGGGCGCCGGTAACTGGTCAGGTACTTTGGTCAATGCGCTGTTACATCATCAGGCGTCCTTGAATACGCTGCCTCGTGCCGGGATAGTGCATCGGCTGGATAAGGAAACCAGTGGTTTATTGATGATCGCGAAGACCTGGCAGGCGCATAACAGCCTGACAAGCCAGTTACAGGAACGAACGATACACCGGGAATACCTGGCCCTGGTCAAGGGGTGGATGACGGCAGGAGGAACCGTAGATGAGCCGATTGGGCGTCATCCTGTCGACCGTAAACGCAATACAGTGAGAGAGGATGGAAAACCTGCCGTTACCCATTACCGGCTGGAACAACGCTTTAAACGACACACGCTGGTGAGCGTCAAGCTTGAAACCGGGCGGACCCATCAGATACGTGTTCACATGGCGCATATAAAGTATCCGCTGGTCGGAGACCAGGTTTATGGGGGCCGGTTTCAAATGCCGGCAGGCTGTAACGAGGCATTGGCTGCCGCATTTAAAGCCTTCCAGCGTCAGGCGCTGCATGCGACAAAATTGGGATTGGAACACCCTGATACGGGTGAATACCTTGAATGGGAGCAGACGATGCCGGACGATATGCAACACCTGGTAGATTTACTGCAGGCCAATGAAGTGGATTAAAGCTGACTGGCCTGCGCCAGCCAATGTCCATGCGCTGACCACCTTACGCAGTGGGGGCTATAGCCAGGGAGCATTTGACAGTTTTAATCTGGCCGCGCATGTTGGAGATGATGATCACCATGTTTCTCATAACCGCCAGTTACTGAAGGATATTTTGGCGTTGCCTGCTGAGCCTTTGTGGTTAAATCAGATACACAGCCATCAGGTGGTTTCGGCAGATCAACAAACTTCAGCGGTTCAGGCGGATGCAGCGTTTAGCAACCTACCCGGCAAGGTGTGTGTGGTGATGACGGCGGACTGTTTACCGCTGCTGGTGACCACCGCAGACGGCCAGAGCATTGCGGCCATCCATGCCGGTTGGCGCGGATTGCTAGCCGGTGTCATTGAGCACACCCTGGCGGCGATGCCTGCGGGAGACAAGCTGGTATGGCTGGGCCCAGCCATAGGCCCAAAGCAATTTCAGGTAGGTGATGACGTCAGACAGGCCTTTGTGGAAAAAAATCCACAATGGGCATCTGCGTTTCAACGGCAAAAGGAAGGCAAGTGGCTGATGGATATTTATTCGGCCGCGCGACAGATATTACATGAGAAAGGCATTCAGCGTGTTTTTGGTGGCAGGTTTTGTACGGTGAATGAATCAGACAGTTTTTTTTCCTATCGCAGGGATGGGAAGACCGGGCGTATGGCCAGTCTAATTTGGAGAGAATGAGTGGAGTTATTGGGATATATCATTGTATTTACAGCAATAGGTGGCGTGCTGAGTGTTCTCGCTGCCGGTATTTTTCTGGTGTTGCCAGAAAAACAGCAACATAGCGTATTGCCGCATGGGATCAGTTTTGCGATAGGTGCACTGTTGTCAGTTTCCTTTGTCGGTTTGATTCCTCATGCGTTTAGTCATGTGCCCGTCGGTGAAGTCAAATACCTTTCGATGACGGTACTGGTCGGCATCTTGTTGTTTTTTGTACTGGAAAAGTTACTGATCTGGCGCCATTGCCACTCTCACAGCTGTGAAGCACATGGTGAAGAAAGTCATCAGCATGGCCATGGGTCGCATCAGGATTTAAAGCGCGCGACCGGGACACTTATCGTGGTCGGGGACAGTATCCATAATTTTGTTGATGGCATATTGATTGCTGCGGCTTTTTTGACAGATGTGAAGCTTGGCATTGTGACCAGCCTGGCTGTAGCGGCACATGAGATCCCGCAGGAAGTGGGCGATTTTGCCATATTACTGCATAGTGGGTACGCGCGAGGCAAAGCTCTCTTTTATAATATTCTGGCCAGTATGACAACGGTGTTGGGTGGTGTTTTAGCCTATTACAGCCTTGATCATATGCGTGATCAATTACCTTATTTTCTGGTCCTGGCGTCTTCCAGCTTTATCTATATTGCGGTTGCAGACCTGATTCCAACCCTGCATCAAAAAACGGAGATGAAAACGTCTTTGCAGCAGGTGTTTCTGATATTGTCAGGGGTATTCACTATCTATTTTTTGCATGGCCTGACACATGGAGAAGCGCATGCTGTGGTGAACAATCATGCGATAGAATCTTCGGTACAACAAAAACATGCCGGGCATCAATAAATCTCCCCGCATTATCCTCCGCATATAGATTTTAAATTGTACGTATCACCCTGAAATTGTTGTCGCATTGTTAATATTGTCGGGATTAGCCTGCTTGTTTTTTTATAACCGTTTGATTTTTTTATAAAATTCAGATTGGAGCAGGATTTGCTTATATTAAAAAAAGGGCGTTTTAAAACAATAAAGCAGGTGAGTATGAACAAGATAGGCATTTTTTTTGGCACTGATACCGGCAGTACCCGGCTGGTTGCAGAAAAAATATACAATGCTTTGGGCGAGGGTATCGCAGATCAACCCAAAAATGTTAATCAAACCAGGGTTAGTGAGTTTTTACTCTACGATGCTTACATCCTTGGGTTGCCTAGCTATGGTATCGGTGACCTGCCCGGCATACAAACCGGATGTATGGAAGCAAACTGGGCGGAATTTTTATACAAGTTAGATGATGTTGATTTAACAGGGCGACGCGCAGCGTTGTTTGGTTTGGGAAATCAGCAGCGTTATGCTGATCGCTTTGCCAGCTCAATGATCAAGTTATATCATCAGGTGTATGGACTGGGTGCGGATATTGTGGGTTCATGGAGTACCGAAGGGTATCAGTTTATTCATTCTGATGCCGTTGTTGATGGCCGCTTTGTTGGGTTGGCGCTGGATCACCGAAATCAATCACACTTAACGGATGAACGGGTGAATACGTGGTTGGCAGAGGTGACGCCCAGATTGTTACCAGATACGGCTGCAGCAGCCTGATATGGACATACCCATGCAAACCCCTGCTGATAAGGATATGACACCGACAGCAGACTGTAATCAATGTCGTTACAAAGACAGCTTGCTTGCAGCACAACGTTGCAAACCGGGCGACTGCTGCGTCGTTGCGGAAAGTGGCCGTCAGATCGACCGTTTTTTTCGAAACAATCCCGGTTTTGCAGAAGAGTATATCGAAGACAGTTTTTGGGAACGTCGTGCAATAGCAGCTCGTTATCTTGCGACAAATAAATTACGTCCTTTGTTGAATGATCCGGATGAAGCCGTGCGTCGGGTGCTGGCCTATCGTGTGCCGCTAGAATGGTTACCGGAATTAATGCGCGACAGTGATAGAGAAGTGAGGATTACTGTTGCTGACAGATTACCGGAAGATCAGTTGGAGCATATGGCCGAGGATAAAGATTATCTGGTCAGAGTGTATGTTGCGCGGCGGATGCCTGTAGGTCGTCTGTTTCGCCTGGTGACTGATCAGGACGACCAGGTGCGACGCACTGTAGCTGAACGCATTCCAACGGTCAGCCTGGGCTTGATGGTGAACGATACAGAAGTGGAAATTCGCAGGATTATTGCGCGGCGCATGGACGCAGCGGATTTGGCGTTAATCAGCCAAGACCCTGACTGGACAGTACGCTATGAAGTTGCTCTGCGTGCTGAGACTGAGTTATTACAGCACATGCAACATGACGAGGATGAAGAGGTGCAACGCCTTGTTCAGGAGCGTATGGCCCACATGGACACCTGAGACGCTGTGCTGATGAACCCATAGGTAGGTTGAAAAGAAATAAAGAAGCCAAAAGCAGGCCGTTATGGATAAAAGGGACTAATTTTGAGCGAAGCCTGAACATCATAGGATGAGAGCTTCAGCCGGGTCTGTTTTCATTAGACTTAAACCCATGGTGGTAGCAATATAGCGGGTAGCGCGTGACATAATGTCAGGTGATGGTTAGGGTTGCAGTGAGCACCGGGTTTCTATTGGCAAATATATTTCAGAATTTCAACGACTTCTTCAGGAGATTGAGTCACAGCCAAGGCCGCGGCGTCAACTTCTTTTAACGGGTGGGTTAACTCCGGGGCGTGCATGACTATTAATGGAATGCCAAGGCCGCTGGCGATTCCGGCATCAAAGGCGGCATTCCACTGTTTGTATTTGTCACCAAATCTGACAATGACGATGTCTGACCGACTGAGATAGCTATTGGTTCGCAAAGCGTTAATTTTGGCAGATTTATGATCTTTCCAGAATGAATTAGATTCAGCGCCGAGGATGTTGTCGCCGACATTGTCACTGGTATCGTGGTCAAGTATTGGGGATAACACTGTAATATCAAGTGCGTGTTCGTTTATTCCATTGATGATGTGGTCACGCCAGTCGGTATGAATTTCGCCCGAGAGATAAATTGTATATGACATAAATATAAGAGAGCGGATTAAGATAGAATAAGGGGTTTACATTGTAGCAATTGAAAAACTGAATGTCTGACAGAAATATTTACAGAGTCATTTTTATTAATCAGAACAAGGTCTATGAAATATATGCCAAAAGTGTTTATCAGGGAGATCTATACGGTTTTGTGATTATTGAGGATTTTATCTTTGGGGAGCGTTCTGAGATCGTAATTGATCCTTCAGAAGATAAGATCAGGACGGAATTTGAAGGGGTGCAACGTTCATTTGTTCCCATGCATGAGGTGATTAGAATCGATCAGGTCAAACGCAGTGGAACAGCCAAGATTATTGACAATATTGAAGGGAATCGGGGGACCTCAAATGTGGCATCTCTTTACCCTGCAGGGTCTAAAAAACAGGAATAAATGTTTACTTAACTACGCGTAGATTCGGTTTGTTATTATCTGGCGGTGTGGGGGGGGTATCGTTATCATCAAGGTCGTCTTGATCGAAGACCATGCCCTTCCCGTTTTCCTTGGCATAGATGGCCAGGATGGATTTGATAGGTGCGACCACATGTAAAGGGTCGCCGGAAAAACGTGCATTAAATTCAATGTGTTCATTGCCCAGCGTCAGCCCCTGGATCGCTTCTGGCCTTATATTTAACACGATGCGACCATCTTCAATATATTTTTCCGGCAGGACAGTTTCACTTTCTTCCGCATTTACCAGTAAATGCGGGGTCAGGTTGTTATCGATGATCCATTCATATATTGAACGGATCAAATAGGGTTTGAGAGGAGTCATACTGAGTCCATCAATTGTTTTTCAGCCGGGCTTAACGAATTCTGGAAAGCATTACGGGAAAAAACCCGATTGGAATAAGCGGTAATCCCTTTGCCCAAAGATGGGATTTCAATGCCTATTGACCCCAGTCGCCATAATAATGGCGCCAGCGCACAGTCAATCAGGGAGTATTCGTCACTCATGAAATAATCTTGTGCGTCAAAGATAGGGGCCGCGGCGATCAGGCTTTCACGCAGCATTTTTTTTGCACGCGCCGCTTTTTTTTCTCCGGAATTAAGAATTTCATCATAGAGCTGATACCAGTCTTGATCGATACGTTTGATCAGCATTCTGGCATTGGCCCGCGAGACCGGATCCATTTGGTGCAGCGGAGGATGGGGAAAGCGCTCATCCAGATATTCCATGATGATTCTTGAATCATACAAAACGAGGTTTCGTTCAATCAGAGTGGGAGAAGAGCCATTAGGATTTAGTTCAAGTAGTTCTTCAGGAGGCTCATTGATGTCAAAGTATTCAACATTACAGGTGACGCCTTTTTCATGGAGCACTAGTCTGGCACAGTGGCTTAACGCGCAATCAGGAGAAGAATATAGGGTCATAACAGATAGGCAAGCGGTGAATCAGTCTCTAAGTAAAACATAATTTGAATGATAATCATGCAAAAAGCGGGGGAATTATAACACGGTTATTACAAGCGAAAGGAGAAGCTATAAAATTTGATGTATAAACACCTTGGTTTGTGGAGGGATCGTTAAACAGAAGGGAAGAAAAATGGCGCGGATAGGTGATCTGGCTATCCGCGCGCAAAGGATCAGTGAATATCTTTCCAGTATTCCCTTTTTAACAGAAAGGCGACAACGGTAAACATCAGCAGAAAAAACAAGACATATTTACCCATGCGCTCTCTTTCCAGCTGTACCGGTTCACCGGCATATTCCAGAAAATTAACCAGATCATTCACGAACTGGTCAAATTCTTTTGGAGACATCTGGCCGGCACTGATCTGTTGAAGCTCTTCAATCACGTCCTTGCCGTCTTCAGTTGCGGTGATTGCAATCTGTTCTCCCTGCAATTGCCACAACACGTTAGGCATCCCGACATCTTCAAACACCGTATTATTTACCCCCAGCGGTTTGCTTGGGTCTTTGTAAAAGCTTTTCAGATAAGTGTATAACCAGTCCGCGCCACGCGAGCGCGAGATTAGCGATAAATCAGGCGGGTAGGTGCCAAACCACTTGGTTGCATCATGTCTGTTCATCGCAGTATGCATTTTGTCGTAGATGTTCGCTCCGTAAGGAGTAATGACCTGCAGTACCTCTTTTTCATCAAGCTCAAGATCAATCGCAATGCGCTTGTAACGCATATGCTTGATCGAGTGACAGCCCAGACAATAGGTGACGTAGTTTTTTGCGCCTCTTTCCAGTGATGCGTTGTCACTCAAGTCAATATCGGCATGTTCCAGCTTGACTTCACCGCCGCTGGCAAACACGCTGAATGGCATCACGATTAACAGTGTTTTTATTAGTTTTTTCATATTAATTCAGGCTGTTAATAAGTTTTTTAACTGTTCGCCCCAAGACCGCAATAATGCCCGACGGATTTGGGCGGGTGACGATTTTCTTTTCTCCTGATGCGGCTTTCACTTCCTGTTTTTCCGTCATTTCATGATAAGTCTCAATCCATTCTGGAATTTTTTCCTCAATAGAAGGCTGCTCAGTCAAACGCTCGGGTACCGGTTTGGTTTTTTCCCAACGTGTGTACAATGGCATCAGCAGAAAGAATCCAAAATATATAGCGGTAAGAACGCGGGCAGCCATGGTCGCAGAAGGTGTTGCCGGTTGGGTTCCAAGGTATCCCAGTCCCAGGAAACTGATGACAAACAGTAACAGCGCTTTTTTGTAAATACCGCCACGATAACGGATAGAGCGTACTTTGCTGCGATCCAGCCAGGGAAGCAGAAACAATACAACAATGGCGCCCCCCATGGCGATGACACCGGCAAATTTGTCTGGAACGGCACGCAAGATGGCGTAAAACGGTGTGAAGTACCAGACCGGAGCGATATGCTCGGGCGTTTTTAATGGATCAGCCGGAATAAAGTTGGCGTGTTCCAGAAAATACCCCCCCATTTCCGGCATGTAAAAGATGATGGCGGCGAAGAAAAACAGGAATACGCCAACGCCAACAATATCCTTGACGGTGTAATAAGGGTGAAAGGGAATGCCGTCCAGCGGTATCCCGTTTTCATCTTTGTTGGCTTTGATATCGATACCATCAGGGTTGTTTGAGCCCACTTCATGCAAGGCGACAATGTGCAGGAATACCAGAATCAGCAACACTAAAGGTACGGCAATAACGTGGAAAGCGAAAAAGCGGTTCAGCGTCGCATCGGAAATGACATAGTCCCCTCTGACCCACAGCGCGAGATCTTCACCTATGACCGGGATGGCACTGAACAGTGAAATAATCACCTGAGCGCCCCAGTAAGACATTTGCCCCCAAGGCAGTAAGTAGCCCATAAAGGCTTCCGCCATCAGGCAAACAAAAATCAGCATGCCGAATATCCAGATCAGTTCGCGCGGCTGTTTAAATGAGCCGTACAGCAGTCCTCTGAACATATGCAGATAAACGACAATAAAAAATGCCGAAGCCCCGGTGGAGTGCATGTAGCGCACCAGCCAGCCCCAGTTAACATCACGCATGATGTATTCAACGGAGTCAAACGCCAGCTCTGCATCCGGTTTGTAGTTCATGGTCAGTAGGATGCCGGTGATGAACTGGTTGACCAGCACTAGCAGCGCCAGAGAGCCAAAAAAGTACCAGACATTGAAGTTTTTGGGCGCATAATAATGCGACATGTGGTCTTCCCACAGCTTTTTCAGCGGAAAGCGATCCGATACCCATTCGGTAGATTCGTTCAGTTTTTGTTTCATGCGACTGCCTCCTCGGTTTCCTCGCCTATCACGATCAACTCTTCCGTTACATACTTGTAAGGCGGAATTTCGAGGTTGGTCGGTGCCGGAACACCACGGTAGACACGTCCAGCCAGATCAAACCAAGAGCCGTGACATGGGCAGAAAAATCCGCCTTTCCAGCGTTCACCCAGATCAGGGGGGGCAATTTCAGGTCGGAATGTTGGCGAACAGCCAAGGTGTGTACATAAACCGATAGCAACAAAAACTTCAGGTTTGATAGAGCGACCTGCGTTTTTACTGGAGGCGGGCTGGGTGGATTCATTGGAGGTTGGGTCTGCCAGTTCGCTATCCAGCGTTGTTAATGTTTGTAATACTTCCGGTGTGCGGTTCAGAATCCATACCGGTTTTCCGCGCCAGGCTACACGAATAAGCAGGCCAGGTTCCATTTTGCTGATATCAACTTCTACCGGAGCACCCGCGGCCATTGCTTTGGCACTGGGTTGCATTTGTGACAGAAAAGGCACGGCCAGGTAGCCGGAACCTACTGCACCAACGACGGACAGGGCAGATGTCAAAAACCGGCGTTTTGCATGATTGACGCCTTCATTAGTCATGAATAGATCTCCTCATTGTATGTCGGATAAAGGAAACACTACATTTCCTGACCGGATCTTGTTATTTGGGTGACAATATACCTTACTGATCTGAATTATTGAAGTCCGTGAGTGACTACGAAAAATTTTTTAGTGAGCAGGGGTGGCGTTGTTTACGATCTGCGTCATTGCAGACAGAAAGGATTTGTTTTCAGCTTCAGTGCCGACTGTGACACGCAGACAGGCATTCAGCAGCCCGCCCTGGGAAGATAAGTTCTTAATTAAAATACCCTTGTATTTTAACTGGTTAAATACGTCTTGTGCAGGTATTTTCAGGCTGCGAAATAAAATAAAGTTTGCGTCGCTGGGTAATGCCTCAATGCCATCCAGCGCATTCAACTGTTCCATAAGTATGGCGCGTTGTTCGCGCAGGCATTGTGTTTGCTGATTGAGAAAATCAACATGATTAAGGGCAAATTCTGCAGTCAGCTGGGTCAGAATGTTGATGTTGTAGGGCAGGCGGATTTTATCCAGGTGTTCGATGATGCCGGGTTGACCGCATAAAAAGCCTAATCGCAGGCCGGCCAGCCCCAGTTTTGACAGGGTCCGCATGACCATTAGATTTGGGTGTGATGTCAATGCTGACATAAAACTGGCATCAGTAAACGGCGCATAGGCTTCGTCTATGATGACCAGTCCCTTGGATAGCTGCAGAATCTGTTCAATATCTTCCGCTGCAAACAGATTGCCAGTGGGGTTGTTGGGGTAGGCGAGGAAAATAATGGCGGGCTGATGACGTTCGACATGTGCCCGCATAGCATTGATATCGAGTGCAAAACTGTCTTTCAACAATGGGATACTGTGATAGTCCAGCGCCAGGCTTTTGGCAATTTGTCGATACATGACAAAACTGGGTGCCGGGGCAAGCACCGACGCATGTTGCGGCAAGGCCATCAGCAGAATCTGGATCAATTCATCTGAGCCGTTGCCCAGCATTATTGCGGAATCCTGAGGAATATCATTGGTTTTGCGCAGGGCCAGGCAGAGTTGATCTGCCGTCGGGTCAGGGTAGCGGTTAACCGGGCAGTTGCGCAATGTTTCCAGCCACAGGTCGGTAATCTCGGCTGGCCAGTCATAAGGGTTTTCCATGGCATCCAGTTTAATCAGATTGGCCGCATCAGCCACTTTATAGGCCGACATGGCCTGCACTTCTTTTCTGATGCAATGATCAACAATGTTATCGAGCATGGTGGGTCCTTATTCGTGCTGTTCCATTTGTAATGAGTGTTAATCAGTTATGCGATATTCTGCGGAACGTGCATGCGCAGTCAAGCCTTCGCCGCGCGCCAGCAATGAGGCCGTTTTGCCCAGTGTGTTTGCACCGGCGGCGGAACAGTTTATCAGGCTGGAGCGTTTCTGAAAATCATACACGCCAAGCGGTGACGAATAGCGGGCTGTACTGGATGTAGGAAGTACATGGTTAGGTCCCGCACAATAATCGCCCAGTGCTTCAGCGGTATAGCGTCCCATAAAAATCGCGCCGGCATTTCTGATCTGTTTACATAAGGCATCCGGGTCGGCCACTGATAATTCAAGATGTTCCGGAGCAATGCTATTGGTAACTTCAGCGGCTTCCTGCAAGGTGTTCACCTGAATGAATGCACCGCGTGATTGCAGGGACGCCTTGATAATGTCGGCACGCTCCATTTGGGGCAGCAGCGTGTTAATGCTTGCTTCAACCTGATCAAGAAACGTCGGATTGTCGCTGATCAGGATGGCCTGGGCATTTTCATCATGCTCTGCTTGCGAAAATAAGTCCATCGCAATCCAGTCCGGTTCTGTTTGACCATCGCAAATCACTAGAATCTCGGAAGGGCCGGCAATCATGTCTATACCAACCTGACCAAAGACCAGTTTTTTTGCGGTAGCTACATAGATATTACCCGGGCCGACAATTTTGTCGACTGACGGAATACGTTTTGTCCCATAAGCAAGCGCGGCAATAGCCTGTGCGCCACCAATCGTAAAAACACGATCAACGCCCGCGACAAAAGCGGCCGCCAGAACCAGCGTGTTTTTTTCACCTTTAGGCGTTGGCACCACCATGATCAATTCACCCACACCTGCTGTTTTGGCGGGAATTGCATTCATCAAAACAGAGGACGGGTATGCGGCTTTGCCGCCGGGGACATAAAGCCCGGCTTTGTCCAATGCCGTGACGTGCTGGCCGAGCAGCGTGCCATCGTCTTCGGTAAAACTCCACGACTGCATCTTTTGATGCTCGGCATAGGTTTTAATGCGCTGTGCGGCAGTTTGCAGTGCCGTTTGTTGTTTGCCATCCAGACTGTTCCAGGCGTCTTCAAGTGCAGACGGAGAGAGTTCCAGCTCGCCGCTGTCACTAAAACTACAGTCATCGAACTGATTGGTGTAGTCCAGAACCGCCTGATCGCCTTTGCTTCTGACATCGGCAATGATGTCCAGCACCCGGCGGTGAATGTCCATGTCGTCAGTATCGTCCCATGCCAGGCGTGCATTGAGTTGCTGGTCGAAATCGCTGTGCGAACTGTTCAGTCTGAGCATTTTCAATTCAGTCATGGCTTACCTTTCCGATAATGTGTTTTCAAACTGACCCAGCAGGGTTTGAATGGCATGATGTTTCATTTTCATTGAGGCCTTGTTCACAACCAGTCTGGAGGTGATGTTTGTAATCAGGTCACGCGCTTCCAGGCCATTGGCTTTCAGCGTATTGCCGGTGTCGACCAGGTCGACGATGCAATCGGCCAGTCCGACCAGAGGAGCCAGTTCCATGGAGCCATATAACTTGATGATTTCAGCCTGTATGCCCTGGTCGGCAAAATATTTTTGTGCGGTTTTGACATATTTTGTAGCGACGCGGATACGTCCGCTGATGTCTGGCGCACCAACGGGGGCGGCCGTCATCAGGCGGCAGCCGGCAATACCCAGGTCTAAAGGTTCGTATAGGTTTTCAGCGCCATGTTCCAGTAATACGTCTTTTCCGGCAATACCCAGGTCGGCCGCACCGTATTCCACAAACGTCGGTACGTCTGTCGCCCTGATGATGACCAGACGGACATCTTCGCGTGTGGTGTTAAGGATCAGCTTGCGACTTTTTTTGGGGTCGTCCAGTGGTTTAATTCCTGCTTCTGCCAACAGCGGCAAAGCATCTTCAAAAATGCGTCCTTTCGACACGGCAATGGTTAACATGGATATTTCCTAACGAGGGATGCGGCGGATGGATGCGCCAAGTTGCGCCAGTTTTTCTTCAATATGATCATAGCCGCGGTCAATGTGGTAAATGCGATCTACCAGAGTTTCACCTTTGGCGACCAGTCCGGTCAATACCAGGCTGGCAGATGCACGCAAGTCTGTTGCCATAACCGGTGCAGCGGTTAATTGATCAACGCCATTACAGATGGCAGTGTTGGATTCCAGTTGAATGTCTGCGCCCATCCGCTGCATTTCCTGTACATGCATAAAACGATTTTCAAACACGGTTTCTGTAATCACGCCCACACCGTTCGCTATCGCATTCAAGGCGGTAAACTGGGCCTGCATATCGGTCGGGAAGGCGGGATAGGGTGCGGTTCTGACACTGACCGCCTGCGGTCTTCGTCCTTCCATATCCAGTTCAATCCAGTCTTCACCACAGGTGATTTTTGCGCCAGCCTCACGTAATTTTTGCAGGATGGCGTCAAGGATATCGGGGCAGGTGTTTTTCAGTTTGACCCGGCCAGAGGTGATGGCTGCAGCGACCAGGTAAGTGCCGGTTTCAATACGGTCAGGCAAAATATTGTAATGCAGGTTTTCAATACCCAGTTTTTCTACGCCTTCAATGTCCAGAATATCGGTGCCGATACCGCTGATTTTTGCCCCCATTTTGTTGAGGAAATTGGCAAGATCGGTGACTTCTGGCTCGCGCGCCGCATTTTCAATCACGGTTTTGCCTTCGGCCAGGGTGGCGGCCATTAACAGGTTTTCAGTGCCGGTCACGGTGACTTTATCCAAGACCAGTTTACAGCCCTTCAAGCGGGTTGCCGTGGCACGGATATAGCCGCCTTCCACCTTGATGTCTGCACCCATGCTTTCCAGTGCTTTCAGGTGAATGTCTACCGGGCGGGTGCCAATGGCGCAGCCGCCGGGTAATGAAACATTGGCCTTACCATAACGCGCAAGCAATGGCCCCAGCACCAGGATAGAGGCGCGCATGGTTTTAACCAGTTCATAAGGCGCTTCAAAATGGTTGATTTCACTGCAATCCACCTCGATATTCATCTTTTCATCAATGGTGAGTTGCACGCCCATCTGGCCGAGCAGTTCCATGGTGGTGGTGATGTCGTGCAAATGAGGAATGTTTCCTACAGAAACCGGGTAATCGGAAAGCAGTGTGGCCGCCATAATTGGCAGGGCGGCATTTTTGGCACCAGAAATCCGGAGTTCGCCATCAAGGCGGGTGCCGCCGTTTATAAGTAATTTATCCATTTAGATTGTTTAGCCTTAAGCGTTATCTGAAGCAAAATAAGGAGTTTGGTCAAACCCGGTTAATTTTGCGAGCGCATGTAACTGTGCTGGAATATTGTGGAAGACAATGGCAATCTGTTGTTGTTCACACACTTTTATCCATTCAACAACCAGTGCAAGTCCGGCGCTATCGCTAGCCGTCACGTTTTGCATGTCGATGCTGACATTTTCTGCGCCGTTTAAAAAGCTGCATGATTTTACAGTGTTTTTATCAATATTGGAAAAAGTTAACTCACCTTCTACCTGGATTTGGCCGGGAGCGGTCTGCTCAAACTTAAGCGCGGCCACAATTATTCTTCCGGGTCTTTGTCTTTAAACAAAAACTGGCCTATCACTTCTTCCAGCACAATTGCCGATTGCGTGATTTCAATTTCACCGCTATCAGTCAGATAGTCTTCTGAGCCGCCCGGCTCCAGGCTGACGTATTGCTCTCCCAGTAGACCGGCAGTGAAAATGCTGGCGGTAGTATCTTCCGGCAGGGTAGAGTATTTTGCTTCAATCTGCATGGAAACAACCGATTCATAGGTCTGGTTGTCAAACTGAATGGCAGAGACACGGCCGATTCTGACTCCGGCAACAGACACTGGAGATTTTACTTTGAGCCCGCCAGAGTTTTCAAAACGTGCAACGAGGGTATAACTGTCCTGGTTACTATAGGAGCCCAGGTTGCTGATTTGCAGAGCCAGAAAAAACAAGGCGGCAATGCCTAACGCAACAAACAATCCAACCAGTGTGTCCTGGCGTTGAGAATGCGACATTTATATATCTCCAAACATGAGCGCAGTTAAAATAAAATCCAGCGCCAGCACGCTGAAGGCCGAATTGACCACGGTCCGTGTGGTGGCGCGGCTGACGCCTTCCGAGGTGGGCAGGGTATCATATCCTTCAAACAGCGCAATCCAGGACACGACAAAACCAAAAGCCACACTTTTAATGACACCGTTTAGGATGTCATCATAAAAATCAATCGAGGCCTGCATTTGTGACCAGTAAGCCCCATCATCCACGCCCAGCATGCCCACGCCCACAATGTGGCCACCCATAATGCCAATGGCGCTGAACATGGCAGCAAGCAGCGGCAGGGACATCAGACCGGCGAGAAAACGCGGGGTGATGATGCGGCGAACCGGGTCAACGGCCATCATTTCCATGCCTGATAATTGCTCGGTTGCTTTCATCAGGCCGATTTCCGCCGTCAGGGCCGAACCGGCACGACCGGCAAATAACAAGGCGGATACCACCGGGCCAAGCTCTCTGACCAGGGAGGCGGCCACCATCAGTCCGAGTGTTTCGTCCGCACCAAAATCGGATAACACGTAATAGCCCTGAAGACCCAGTACCATGCCAACGAACAGGCCGGAAATACTGATGATCAGAATCGATAAAACCCCCACCGAATACAGCTGTTTTATCAGCAGTGAGAGCCGGGGCAAGATATCGGGAATGCCTTGCAATGTGAGTAGCAGGAAGAAGGTCGCGCGGCCCAGTTTGGCGAAATTTTCGCGCGTGCTTCGCCCCAGTGTTTCAAAATAATGCAGCATAGTGTGTTTGTATTTACGTCGTCAGCAGATCGGAGTGATAGTCTGGAGCAGGGTAATGAAAGTGTACCGGCCCGTCAGCAGAGCCATGCATAAACTGTTGCACCCATGCGGAACTGGAGTTCATCAGTGCGTTGGGTTCGCCATGATCGATAACCTTGCCGTCGGCAATGACATAGATCAGGTCGGCAATTTCCGCTGTTTCCTGAACATCATGCGACACGATAATGCTGGTTAGGCCAAGGGATGTGTTGAGTGATTTGATTAAATGAACCAGAACGCCCATGGAAATCGGATCCTGTCCGGTAAACGGTTCGTCATACATAATCATCATCGGGTCAAGCGCAATGGCCCTTGCCAGCGCTACCCGCCGTGCCATGCCGCCGGATAGTTCGCTGGGCATTAAATCACGAGCACCACGTAGGCCAACAGCGTGTAATTTCATTAATACCAAGGTACGGATCATCGATTCGGAAAGATGACTGTGTTCACGCAAAGGAAAGGCGACATTCTCAAAAACACTCAGATCCGTCAGTAAAGCGCCGCTTTGAAACAGCATGCCCATTTTTTTTCTCAAACTATAAAGTTGGGATGGCTTGAGTTGGTGAACATTTTGCTGGTCTACCGTGACCGAGCCCTGTTCAGGCTGCAGTTGGCCGCCGATCAGCTTTAACAGTGTGGTCTTGCCGGTACCACTCGGGCCCATGATGGCCGTGATTTTTCCACGCGGAATATCGAGGGTGATATTGTCAAAGATGTGCTTGTTCCCTCTTGAAAAACCAAGGTTTTTTATCGATATTAAGGTGTTTTTATTCAACTCGGTCATAACTTCATTTGACGGGAGGTTAACGGTCGGGGGCGTCGTGCCAGACGTATTGGTATTATTTACGTAAACGCTCTATTCTGCTGAGCATGTCTGAATAAGTCAAACAATCAATTGAAACGAATGTTTAATCAACGAAAGAAAACCAGGGCTTTAAAACGGATTAAAAAAAATTGAGTTTTACGATTGGAAAAAATTTCATGGGATATACTATGCATTGGTTACGCAAATTTTGAACCATTTGATGGAAATTCTCGTAAATAGTTCGTTATTGTTAGTTGGGCTCATTATATTAGTCATTTCTGCAGACAAATTTGTTGGCGGAACTGCAGCCATTGCACGAAATTTTGGTGTTCCCCCTTTATTGATTGGTTTGACTATCGTCGGGTTGGGGACTTCCGCGCCGGAGATTCTGGTGTCAGCCATCGCTTGTTTACAAGGGAACAGTGGATTGGCCATTGGAAATGCATTAGGTTCAAATATTGCCAATATTGGTTTGATTCTTGGCTGTACGGCATTGATTTCGCCATTGGCATTTCAATCGAACCTGCTAAAGCGTGAACTGCCTGTGCTGGCGGCGATCAGTGTCATCTGCTACCTGCTCGCGTTTGACGGGTTATCCCCGGTTGACGGGGTGGTAATGGTGGTGATGCTTGTTGTTTTTCTTGTCTGGTTGATCAGCAGTGCAAAAAGAAATCGCCAGGCCAGGGATGATTTTACGCTGGAAGTTGAATCAGAAATTCCTGAGGAAATGGAAAGCTGGAAAGCCTGGTTGTTTTTTGCGTTGGGATTAACCGGATTATTGCTGAGTTCCCGACTGCTGGTTTATGCGGCAGTCAATGTTGCCCAGATATTTGGCGTCAGCGACCTGGTGATCGGATTGACCATTGTTGCACTGGGAACCAGCTTGCCGGAGCTGGCGGCATCGATTGCCAGCGTGTTGAAGAAGGAGGATGACCTGGCTGTCGGCAATGTGATCGGATCAAATATCTATAACTTACTGGCGGTGTATTCTCTACCCGCGTTTATGGCGCCCGGGCTGTTAGCTCAGAGCGTTCTGCAGCGTGATTTTCCCGTCATGCTCGGGTTAACCGCTGTGCTGTTTGTTTTTGGTATGTCTCCTCGAGGTGGAGGCAGAATTAACAGAATTGAAGGGACAGTAATACTCATTACTTATCTGGCTTATCAATGGATAGTTTTTCAAAACACGAGCATTTAACATGACAATCAAAGAGGAAAATATATTGAGTCTGGCGAGGGCTGTTGTTAATGTGGAGCAACAAGCCATTGAATCGTTAAAGCTTCGTATAAACGACGACTTTGTCACAGCCTGTAAACTGATGCTGGCGTGCCAAGGACGTGTGGTGGTGACCGGCATGGGAAAGTCTGGACATATTGCAGGAAAAATTGCCGCAACCTTGGCTAGTACAGGCACGCCTGCTTTTTTCGTTCATCCCGGGGAAGCCAGTCATGGCGATCTAGGGATGATTACGTCGCAGGATGTCGTATTGGCATTGTCTAATTCGGGAGAAACAGGAGAGGTGTTGACCATTCTACCGATCATCAAACGACTAGGGGTACCCTTTATTGCAATGACAGGCGAGCCGACGTCAACACTGGCTAAATTTGCAACTGTGCATATTAATGTCGCAGTTGAACAGGAAGCCTGCCCTTTAGGTCTGGCGCCTACGGCCAGCACTACGGCCGCATTAGTCATGGGTGATGCGCTGGCTGTTTCGTTACTGGAAGAACGCGGGTTTACCCGAGATGATTTTGCGTTGTCTCATCCAGGAGGCAGCCTGGGTAAACGGTTGTTGGTGCACGTCAGTGATTTGATGCATAAAGGAGATGAAATTCCTGTGGTCAGAACAAATGACCTGGTATGTGAAGCCTTGCTGGAAATAACCGGCAAAAAAATGGGAATGACCGTCGTGATGGATGATTCTCACCGGGTGGAAGGTATATTTACCGATGGCGATTTAAGACGTATGCTGGAAAAGCAGATGGATGTTCATCAGGTGGCAATTGATGAAGTAATGACCAAAAACTGTACCACCATTACGCCCGAAACGCTGGCGGCTGAGGCCATGCAAATCATGCAAAAAAAGAAAATCAATGCACTGGTGGTCATTGATGAGCAACAATGCCTGGCAGGTGCGCTATCGATGCATGATTTGCTACAGGCAGGTATCGTTTAAAATAATCTTTGGTTAAATTTTTGCTCTTATGAATAATTCACTTGACGCTAATCTAAAACAAAAAATTCAAGCTTTAAAACTTATTATTCTGGATGTAGATGGAGTATTAACGGATGGGCGCTTGTTTTTTGACAATGACGGGAGAGAATATAAATGTTTTCATGCGCGTGATGGGCATGGTGTCAAGCTGCTTCAACGAACAGGTGTTAATGTTGCGGTGATTTCCGGCAGAAAGTCAGCAGCAGTTACCGTAAGAATGAAGAATTTAGGTATCGAGCATGTTTACCAGGGCCATGAAAACAAAATTGCCGCGTTTCAAGAAGTTTTGGAAAAAACCGGAGTAAAAGCAGAGCAAGCGGCACATATGGGAGATGATTTGCTTGATTTACCGCTTATGAAAAGAGTAGGTTGTGCCTTTGCCGTACAGGATGCTAATTTTGTGGTAAAGCAGCATGCTGATTATTGTACGACAGTGCCGGGTGGTTTGGGCGCGGTGCGAGAAGTGTGTGACTTAATTATGCAAGTGCAAGGAACATTTGACGAGATTGTAAACAGTTATTTGCAATGAACAATTACCGGTTCTACATCACCATTACGTTATTGGCCTTGGGGAGCTGGGGGATTTCTGCTTTTCTGCAGCAAACCGAAGTGGAAAATTTTGTAGCGACACAGGGCGGTGAAGAATATTTCAGCATCTCTTATGAGAAAATTGAAATGGGGCGTGAGGGGCAACCCGAAAATATTTTGACTGCAGATAGCATGGCGCATTTTACTGGGAGTGGTATTACCCATTTAGAAAACCCTTACATGGTCATGCATGGCAAAAATGTTCATCCCTGGAAAATTACTTCAGAATCAGCGGAATTATCAGCAGATGGTGAGAAATTATTTCTCAAAGGGAAGGTCAATATACAGCGCAAGGGAAGTAAAAAAAGCCGACCTATTGTGGTCAACACTTCTGATCTTGACGTGATGTTACCCAAACATTTTGCGCAGACCAGCCAATGGGCGGAAGTTATTTCTCAAGCGAATCGCACGCAAGGCGTGGGCATGAAGGTCACTTTTAAAGAACCCGTACATTTGCAATTTCTAAATAAAGTTAAAGGTCGATATAACCATTGAATAACAAACGAAGTACATTATTAACAGTGATAGAGGGGATTGAAATGAACAGGAAGGTTATGGCCTTGCTGTTAACCCTGCTGGGTTCATCCGGTTCTTATGCCTTGGAAAACGATGCGCAACAGCCGATTTATATTGATTCGAATTCGGCAACGTATGATGACAAGAAGCAGACCAGTACCTATACGGGGAATGTAATTACCCGACAGGGCAGTTTAAGGGTTGAGTCAGATAAACTGATTGTGTATTTAACTAACGGTACTATTAACAAATTGGTGGCTACCGGTGAGCCCGCCCGGTTTGAACAATTGCCTGCCAAGGGCAAAGAAAAAATAAAAGGCGAGGCGTTAACGGGTGAGTTTTTTCCTGAAAAAAGCCTGCTTATTCTGAAAAAAGAAGCGGTAGTATGGCAGGGGGGGAATAAATCAGCCAGTGATCTGATTCGTTATGACAGCAAAAATGCGCTGATTAAAGCAGGCGAGAAAAGTTCTGATGCCAAGCGGGTACATTCGGTTTTCGTGCCAAAATCTGCCCAGCAGGATGATCAGCCATGACACGACTGTTTGCCGATGATTTATGCAAAAGCTATAGCAAACGCCAGGTCGTCAATCACGTCAGTTTTGAAGTCAATACGGGTGAAGTGGTCGGTTTGCTGGGGCCGAATGGCGCAGGTAAAACCACCAGTTTTTACATGGTGGTGGGATTGATAAAAGCCGATAAAGGCGATATTTTTATCGATGACCAAAAACTGACTCAGCATCCTATGCACAGTCGTGCCCGGTTGGGGATTGGTTATCTGGCACAGGAGGCCTCAGTTTTTCGAAAATTATCGGTGGCGGAAAACTTACGCGCCGTATTGCAGCTGCGTAAAGACTTGACGGCAGGGCAGGCAGAATTGTTGATTGATGAATTACTGGACGAGTTTGGCATTAGCCATTTACGAGACCAGAAGGCGATGGGCTTGTCAGGAGGAGAGCGCAGGCGAGTTGAGATTGCCCGCGCATTGGCCAGTGAGCCGCGTTTTATATTGCTGGATGAACCGTTTGCGGGTGTTGATCCGATTTCAGTGATCGATCTACAAAAAATAATTGCACATCTTCAGCAGCGGGGCATTGGCATCTTGATTACAGAACACAAAGTCAGAGCAACATTGGAAATCTGTGACAGGGCTTATATACTTAATAATGGAGAAGTTATTGCACAAGGGGTGACAGCAGCGATTGTTGATAACCCTGAAGTACGCAAAGTGTATTTAGGTGATAATTTCAGTTTGTAATTAACCAGAGAGATATGAAACAGTCTTTACAACTTCGTATCGGTCAAAGTTTGACCATGACGCCTCAGTTGCAGCAGGCCATCAAACTGTTGCAGTTGTCTACGCTTGATCTTCAGCAAGAGATCCAGCAGGCGTTGGAGTCAAACATGATGCTGGAAGTGGATGAAGATGAAGGCGTCGTTCAAGAAGTTAATGAAAAGAAGTCGGATTCCCTGGATCAGATGACCAGCGAAGGTTCGCAAACAGATATGCCTGAGGAACTGCCTGTCGACAGTAATTGGGAAGATGTCTTTGACTCAATTCAGCCCGCCGGTGGCGAAGTGGGTGAAGCCATAGAATTTGAAACTTTTCGCAGTAAAGCGGAAACATTGCAGGATCATTTAATCTGGCAACTGGAGATGATCCCGATTTCTGACCGCGATCATGCTATCGCCATGGCGATCATTGATTCAATTGATCGGGATGGCTATTTAAGTGTGACGCTTCAGGACATTTTTGAAGGCCTGGAAAACCAGTTTGAAGAACTGGAAATGGATGAGGTTGAAGCCGTTTTGCATCGCGTGCAAAACTTTGACCCTGTCGGCATTGCCGCGCTGGATTTATCTGATTGTCTGAAATTGCAGTTACAGCAATTGTCTGACGATATACCTTATCGAGAACAAGCGATCGAACTGGTGTCAAACTATCTTGATTTAATTGGTTCAAATGACTTAAGCAAGCTGATGCGTCGCCTGGATGTGACGGAAATGCAGCTGAAACTGATTATGGATTTGATCCGGACTCTGGATCCTAGGCCAGGTGCTTATCTGCAAAATTTTGATTCAGAATATGTTGTCCCTGACGTGTTTGTCAGTAAATTCAAAGGGCAATGGATTGTCAGCCTGAACCCTGAAATTGCACCAAAACTTCGCGTCAACTCGCTGTACCAGAATTTGATTAAAAGGGCGGATAACAGTAAAGATAACGTCAGCATGAAAGATCATCTGCAGGAAGCGCGGTGGTTTATAAAAAGCCTGCACAGTAGAAATGACACCTTACTAAGAGTGGCAAAAAGTATTGTAGAAAAGCAGGCTGACTTTTTTGAACATGGCGCTATCGCAATGAAGCCGATGGTGTTAAGAGATATTGCAGAAGAGCTGGAATTGCATGAATCCACTATTTCCCGGGTGACAACGCAGAAATACATGCACACCCCTAATGGGATTATTGAATTCAAATATTTCTTTTCCAGTCATGTCTCGACCGATTCAGGTGGAGAGTGTTCTGCAACGGCTATCAGAGCATTCATTAAAGAACTGATTAATAACGAATCACCGATCAAGCCGTTGAGCGATAATAAAATTGCTGATGTGCTAAAAGAAAAAGGGATAAATGTTGCCAGGAGAACCATTGCCAAGTATCGGGAATCAATGTCTATTCCTTCATCCAGTCAGCGTAAAAGAATACTCTGATGAGGTAAATATCAGTATTGAACAAGCAGGATTGTAATCTCTGGGTTCTGATGAATCCCAGCTTCGCCGATTCTCGTAAGGGGAATATCAAGGCGGTATCAATGAGTTTATTGTTTTTTAATGTAAGTAATAAGCAGTAAACTTAATTTTGTTTTTATATACCAGGAGGTATTTATGCAAGTTAGTGTAACTGGTCACCATGTGGATGTCACTGATTCTCTTAGAAACTATTCAGAAGAAAAAATAAGTAAATTAAAACGACACTTCGACAATGTTACGGATGTGCATGTTATCTTGACTGTTGAAAAACTTGAACAAAAAGCCGAAGCCACAGTTCAGGTAAGTGGCGCGAAATTATTCGCCGAAGATTCCCAGGAAGATATGTACAATGCAATAGACAACATGGTTGACAAACTTGATCGCCAGATTATTAAACACAAGGAAAAAATGAATAATCATAGATAATTTTCTATGACTAAATCTCCAGTCAGAAAGCCTGTATAGTCTGGCTGGAGCTCCTTTCAACCGGATTTTAAACCAAAAAATTTACTTTAAATGAAACTGATTATTGTCAGCGGTTTATCCGGAGCAGGCAAAAGTATTGCTCTGAACACATTGGAAGATTGTGGTTATTTTTGCATTGACAATCTTCCTTTCATCCTAGTGGAAGATTTTGTCCGCCACGTTATGTTGGAAGACAAAATAACCTACGAAAAAACAGCTATCGGTATTGACGCCCGAAATCAAACGGGCAAATTGATTGGATTTGGCGAAAGTCTTAATTTTATCAGAGCACAGGGAATTCAATGTGATGTATTGTATATGCAGGCGGAAGAAAAAATTCTGCTCAAACGCTACAGTGAAACACGTCGCCGCCATCCATTGACCGATCATGAGTTGCCTTTGGTGGAAGCTCTGAGAAAGGAAAAAGATATTCTCAGACCGGTTGCTAAATGTGCCGACGTGATTTTAGATACGACGCACACCCATTATCATCAGCTGCGAGAATTGTTAAAACAGCAAATGGGTGAAGCCGGGCAACGGCAAATGGTCATTCAGTTTTTGTCTTTTGGCTTTAAGCATGGAATCCCCTTGGAAACTGACTTTATGTTTGATGTACGTTGTTTGCCTAATCCCTACTGGGTGTCGGAATTACGAGGGCAGACCGGGCGTGATCAGCCGGTTATGGATTTTTTACAAGCCGAGATACAGGTAAAGGAATATCTGGATGATATTTATCAGATGGTTAAAAAATGGGCGCCGCGTTTCGAATCAGAAAATAGAAGCTATTTGACGGTGGCTGTTGGTTGTACGGGGGGGCAGCACCGTTCAGTTTATCTGGTCGACAGTCTGGCAAAGCGGTTTCAAAACAGTGATCACAATATTATTGTTAGACACAGAGAACTGCATTGAGTTAAATTTAGCATTCTGTAAACAAAAAAAGGAACCCCCGCGACCCTTAGATGTTTGGTTCACGGGAAAATAATTTTAAGAAAATGAATTCGGAAGCGTTATGTCTACGATAGCTAAGCAAGAAGAGCCAAAGGCCCTGCTTGAAAGAGCACTTCACATTTTGGAAAGTGGGTCTCCAGTTGAAGTTAGAGAGCTGATTCACAATCTTTTTCCTGCAGAAACAGCCCATATTCTGGAATCCATTGAACCAGAAAGACGTGCCATTGTTTGGTCTGTCATTCCACCGAATGTGATGGGGGAAATCCTGGTCAGGGTTAATACCGAAGTTGGGCAAGGGTTATTAAAGCTGACGGATCGCACTGATTTGATCAAGGCGACCGAAAACCTTGAATCTGACGACATGGTAGATTTACTGCATGTGCTGGAAGAACCATTACTTTCGCAGGTGATGGAGGCCATGGGCATTCATGAACGCAATCGCCTGGAAGTCGCACTGACATCGGATGATCATTCAGCAGGAGGTTTGATGTCACTGGACGTGTTGACGATCCGGCCGGATGTGACACTGGATGTGGTGCATCGTTATTTGCGCCAGCAGGGAAATATCCCGCCTGCAACGGATAGCCTGATTGTGGTTGACCGGCAAGACAAGGTAAAAGGTATTTTGCCCATGCATACCTTGTTGATTAAAGATGGCAATGTAAAAGTGTCGTCGGTGATGGATTATAATGCGACGAAGATCCCTTATAAGATGACGGCCCATGATGTCGCTATTATGTTTGAACAAAGAGATATGGTATCGGCACCTGTCGTCACAGAAAAAGGCCGGCTCATGGGGCGCATCACGATTGATGATGTCGTTGATGTGATCAGGGAAGAGGCAGATCACTCCATCATGAGTATGGCGGGTCTTGATGAAGAGCAGGATATCTTTGCGCCAGTCATGACCAGTGCGAAAAGACGCGCGGTATGGCTGGGGATTAATTTATGTACCGCCTTTCTTGCATCCTGGGTCATTGGCTTGTTTGAAGCAACGCTTGCTCAGATTGTCGCATTGGCTGTTTTAATGCCGATTGTGGCCAGTATGGGAGGCATTGCCGGTAGCCAGACATTGACTTTGGTTGTTCGTGGCTTAGCGCTACGTCAGGTCAGTAGTGCAAATGCAGGCAGACTGATGTTTAAGGAATTAATGGTAGGTGGTGTCAACGGATTGCTTTGGGCGGTTGTCGTTGCCATGATCGGCGGTATCTGGTTCCAAAGTATCAATCTCGGGTTGTTATTGGGTGCTGCTATGGTGATTAATCTGGTCTGTGCCGCGCTTGCTGGGGCAAGTATCCCGGTGATTCTGGATAAAATGGACATCGACCCCGCACTTGCAGGTGGGGTGTTATTGACGACGGTCACTGATGTTGTAGGGTTTATGGCATTTCTGGGGTTGGCAACGGCCTTTTTACTCTAAACAGAAGGTATGATGCTGTGCTGAACAGCATCATACCTTGTTTCGTATTATTTTAACGAGAGCGTTTCAGTTCTTCCACTTACTTCAAAGGCCAGCTTATCTTCCTTTGCCAGCCAGCCAATCGCACGCTGAACCTCTGTTTTGCCCAGCCCTGTTTCTTTTGCAACTTTAGAAACACTGGCTTCACCATTTTGTTCCAGATATTCCCAAATTGCACCTGCTGCTTCACCGATTACATCATTCGACATAGTTACCTCTACTTAATGGTTACAAAAATAAAACGTCACTTGAAAAAATAATATCAAAGTATAGTGCTATAAATATTAACTGAAATGAATCATTTATATTATTTATGCTGATGTTCTTCAGGGAGAACAATATTGAGCTCCAGCGTCTCCTGATCTTCATCCTGCTCAAAGTTGACAGAGATTGCATCCTCTGTCACTTGTACATATTTTCTGACAACGGCTAATAATTCTTTTTGTAATTTTGGTAAATAGGAAGGTTGATTACGTTCAGCGCGCTCATGGGCAACCAGGATTTGTAATCTTTCCTTGGCTAAAGACGCTGATTTAGGTTTATTTGATCTAAAATAATCTAACAGACTCATTCCTTAGCTCCTGAATAATTTGCCTAAAATACCCTTCTTTTCATCAATAAAACGGTGAGGTTTGTCTTCACCAAGATAACGCGCGACAATATCTACATAGGCTTTTCCGGCATCACTTTGTTCATCAAGAATAACCGGCAAACCGGCATTTGAAGCATTCAGGACAGATTTTGATTCAGGAATGACCCCCAGTAACTCCAGTGACAGAATGTCCTGGACATCATCAACACTAAGCATTTCACCGGCTTTTACCCGTGCCGGTGAATAACGCGAGAGGAGCAGGTATTCATTAATGGGTTCATCGCCGTTTTCTGCGCGGCGGGATTTACTGGCTAAAATACCAAGCATGCGATCTGAGTCTCTTACCGACGAGACTTCGGGGTTTGTGACAACAAAGGCGTCATCCGCATAATACATGGCCAGATTCGCGCCTTGCTCAATACCGGCAGGGGAGTCACAAACAACATATTTAAATTCTTTAGACAGCTCTTCCAGCACTTTTCCAACGCCTTCTTTGGTTAAAGCGTCTTTGTCCCTTGTTTGGGACGCAGGAAGAATAAACAGTTGATTGCAACGTTTGTCTTTGATCAACGTTTGTTTAAGTGAGGCTTCACCATTAATGACATTGATGAAGTCGTAGACAACACGTCGTTCACAACCCATGATCAAGTCCAGGTTGCGCAAGCCGACGTCAAAGTCAATAACAGCTGTTTTATGTCCTCTTTTAGCCAATCCCATGGCAATAGCAGCGCTGGTGGTTGTTTTGCCAACGCCACCTTTACCTGATGTAACGACGATAATTCTGGCCAATGTAATTCCTCCAGTAAGAATTAGATAGGTTGAATAATAAGAGCCTGGTCATCCAGGCTGATTTGAACTGGTTTGTTTTTCACTGCGTCTTCTATATCATCACTGACTTTGTAATTACCTGCAATTGCAACCAGCTCTGCATGCAGGTCTGAGCAAAAGATCAGACTGTCTTCAGCGCCTTGAGCGCCAGCCAGTGCTCTGCCACGCAAAGCACCATAAATATGTATATTGCCCTCGGCGACGACTTCAGCGCCTGCACTTACCGGCGCAGTAATGATTAAATCGCCTTTGGCGTAAACCCGTTGACCTGATCTGATGGGTTGAGTCACCAGTTTGTTTTCAATGCCGTTTGACTGAACAGGCGTTTGCGCGCTTTGTTCTGCCTGGTTTTCTGGCTTGATTGTTTTTGGTTGGTTTTTTTGCTGTGCAGGGGGCATCGTTGAGTGGGCTGAATGGACGGGCAAATGCAACGCTATGGCAATGCTGTTCTGTTCTTTTGTACCTCCGCGAACCCCGATAGGTAAAAAATGATGAATTTTTAAGACATCTACAAATTCAGCAAGATTAATCTCCAAGCCTTTTTTATTAATGTCCTGTAAATCAATGAGAACCGGAGAATGCTTAAAGAACTCCGGCGCTTGAGCAATTTTTTCTTTTAAATGGTGTTCAAACTGATTGATCTGGTCGCTGATAAGAATCAGGGAGGGTACATTTAGTGATGTACTTTTAAATTCCAGGGCAGTTTTATGAGGAGATGGCGAACCAGTTGACATCAATAATCAGAAAGCAAAACGTAATGTCAGAATATTATCACCTTCACTAAAAAAATCATATTCATATTGTTAGATCAGCTGCAATCCTCAATAGTGGAGCCCTGTAATTTCCCGTTTCAAATAATGTCTTGCTAAACCTTGTTACCCAATGAGTGGGGTTAAAAACATTACCAGAAGCATTAATGCGTTACGCATTGAAAATTGAAACCATTGTTGAATATTTGACGACGCATGTGCTTTTCATCATGGTGTCCAGCAATAATGTGGCGCAAATAAGCCTGTTGAATCTATTTGCGCATGCTCTTGCTGAGAGACCTGTGAACTAATTTATATTGAAGACGTTGATCAAGAGGGGTTTAAATTTTCTGCATGCAGACCGCATTCTTTCTTGCCTTCAGCTTCCCACCACCAGCGCCCGGTGCGTTCGTGTTGATTCGGCAAAACGGCTCGGGTGCATGGCTCACAGCCGATGCTGATGTAGCCGCGTGAGTGTAAGTCATTAAACGGCACTTGATACGCTTCGATATGGTCCCAGACCTGGCTTGATGTCCAGTTCAGCAGCGGGTTAAATTTGATCAAGGGTTTTGCATTACTGGAAAATGGTGTATCCAGTTCAACTTCAGTCAGTTGGCTGCGGGTTGCAAGACTCTGGTCTTTGCGCTGCCCCGTGATCCAGGCGTCCACCTGTGACAGTTTGTTGCGCAAAGGCTCCACTTTACGAATGCCGCAGCATTCGCTGTGCCCATCGTCATAAAAACTGAACAGGCCTTTTTGTTTAACAAAGGCATCCAGACTGTTTTTATCAGGGCTTAAAACGTCAATGTCTATCTGGTAATGTTTGCGAACGGTTTCAATAAATTGATAGGTTTCAGGATGCAGGCGTCCGGTATCGAGTGTGAATACCTGGATGTCCTTGCGAAAATTAAGGGCCAGATCGATGACGACGACATCTTCAGCGCCGCTGAAGGAGATGGCGATATTGTCGAAATGTTCAAAGGCTGCTTTTAAAATGGCGCGAGGCTTTTTGTCTTTTAGCTCAGCCTGGAGTGAGACGAGGTCAAATTCAGTCATTATGATGTATCTTATTGAGCAAAATAGGCGTGTAGATATTGATCAAAACTTAACGTGTCAGCAAGTTCGATCTGGGCTTGTTTGGCATGTGACATGCGGACAAGTTCATCCATGTATTGTTTTTTTGATGCTGAAAGTGCCTGGCGTTTGAAGTAATGCCGGTGATTGGTTGAAATCGTCAGGCCAAACTGTCCAAAAGGTTGTTCGTGTTCAGTCATGTGGGCAAGAATTTGTGCAGAGGTCGTGAGTTCCTGCTTTTCAATCCGTGCGAAAAGCGTATTCCAGGCCTGGGTGTAGGGTGTGTCCGGGTTGCCCTGGTCCATCAGTTCGCACAGCGGTTGTAATTCCATGAAAATTTCGTTTGCCCAGTCTTTCAGCTTGACCGATTCGCCACGGTGTTGCAGCGTGACATGTTGCTCGCGTCCACGGTGGGCGACGGTCAGCTGGTTTGCATTATTGGTCTTTTGATCCTGTTGTGATTTAAGCGGGCTGGGTTGCAGCAGGCAGTTTAGCAGGAAAACTTCCACAAAACGTCCTGTTGTTTCATCAATGCCAATGGGGTTGAATGGATCAAGATCCAGCGAGCGAACTTCGACATACCTGACGCCACGTTGTTTGAGGGCCAGTGTAGGCTTTTCTCCAGTATCTGCGATTTGTTTGGGACGCACGGTGCTGTAATACTCGTTCTCAATTTGCAGGACGTTGGCGTTGAGCTGCTGGTATTCACTGTTTACCTTAATGCCGATATCTTCATATTCCGGGTAAGGGGTGTCAATCGCCGCGCTTAAGCTGTCAACATACCCGTGCAGAGAGTTGTAATCGATTTTTAAGTCAGACTGGTTAGTGCTTTTATAACCAATGTCGCTCATCCGCAATGATGTGGCATGCGGATGAAACAAGGTAAATTCATCATAAGAATCAAATGCCTTCATCAAATGGGGGCGGGTTTTGAAGAAGTTTTTGCAAATCGCGGGAGAGGCACCAAACAAATATAAAATTAGCCAGCTTTGGCGCTGGAAATTACGAATCAATCCGAAATAGGCTTCCGATATAAAATCCTGCAGCGAAAGAGAGGGTTTCTCGTGTTCATGCAGTAATGGCCAGATTGCCTCCGGGACGGAATAGTTAAAATGAATGCCCGCGATGGCTTGCATACTGCGGCCATACCGATGCCACAGGCCGCGTCGATAGACATGCTTCATTTTGCCGATATTGGATGTGCCATATTCTGCAATGCGGACACTTTCATCACCATTCAAGCCACAAGGCATGCTGACCGCCAGCAACATTTCGTTATCCAGATGCTGGTATGCAAATTGATGGATATTGTGCAGGAAATCCAGGGTGTCCTCGATTTTTTCCTGCGGCGGTGTGATAAATTCCAGTAAGGCTTCTGAATAATCCGTGGTGATATGCGGATGGGTGAGGGCAGAGCCAAGCGAATGGGGGTGGTTTTTCTGCGAGATGCGGCCTTCTGCCGAAATTCTGAGGCTTTCCTTTTCAAGACCTTTTAAGCCTTGGGTAAGCAGGTTTTGTTGCTGGCGGTCGATGATGAATTGTAATCGGGAGGAAAGCGCGCGCGTTTGTTCGTTCATTAATTGAAGGGTGATTAGCCACAGGGCTGATATAATCGAGCCATTATAGCAGGATGTTGGATGCTCATGTGGTAGTGCTCTGCGAATCGTGAGGTCACGCGTTGTATTTTGGTTTGAAAATGCCGGTTTTCTAAAGCCCCTGGCGCTCAGAATTCAACTTTTCTGTGTATTTCTCAACACGTCACACCCTTATTGAAAAAGGTGTGTTGATACATTAATTCATAAAGCGAGATAAATGAAAACACCTCTGGATACGTTGCAAACAGTCTTTGGTTATGAGGATTTCAGAGGACAGCAGGCCACCATTATTCAGCATGTGATTGATGGGCAGGATGCAATGGTCTTGATGCCTACTGGCGGGGGGAAGTCTTTGTGCTATCAGATTCCTGCAATGGTGCGTGAAGGGGTCGGTATTGTAATCTCGCCATTGATTGCGCTGATGCAGGATCAGGTGAATGCGTTATTACAACTTGGGGTCAAGGCTGCTTTTTTAAATTCTACCCTGGTATTGGATGATGTGCAGCATATAGAGCAGCAGTTGTTGAATGGCGAGTTGAACTTGTTATATTTAGCGCCCGAACGTTTGCAAAACGAGCGCATGCGTTCCTTGCTATCGCGTTTGAAGATAGCCTTGTTTGCCATTGATGAAGCGCATTGTGTTTCTCAATGGGGGCATGACTTCCGGGCGGATTATTTGCAGTTGTCTGTACTGCATGAACAGTTCCCTCAGGTGCCGCGGGTTGCATTAACGGCGACCGCAGATGAACAAACCCGCGAGGAAATATTGCTGCGCTTAGGGTTGCAGCAAGCCAGATTATTCATAAGCGGATTTGATCGCCCAAATATAAAATACAGTATCGAAGAAAAGCAAAATGCAAGGCAGCAATTGTTGCGTTTTATTCAGCGTGAACATTTGGGTAATGCCGGTATCGTCTATTGTATGTCGAGGAAGAAAGTAGAAGGGACTGCTGAGTGGTTGTGTCAACAGGGGATAAGTGCGCTGGCCTATCATGCCGGTATGGAAAGTGCCAAGCGACAGGAACATCAGCAGCGCTTCTTGCGCGAAGAAGGGTTGGTGATGGTGGCGACAATTGCTTTTGGCATGGGGATTGACAAGTCCAATGTACGTTTCGTGGCGCATCTTGATTTGCCTAAAAGTATCGAAGCATATTATCAGGAAACCGGGCGGGCGGGGCGGGATGGATTGCCTGCCGATGCGTGGATGGTGTTTGGGTTGCAGGATGTGATCAAGCTTCGACAAATGCTGTCAGAATCCACGGCTAGTGATATCCATAAAAAGAAGGAGCAATATAAACTGGATGCCATGCTGGCGCTATGTGAGACAGTCAATTGTCGTCGTCAGTTTTTGATGGCATATTTCGGCGATCAGATGGCGCATGCCTGTGGCAACTGTGATACCTGCAACGAGCCGCCTGAGACCTGGGATGCAAGCGAAGCGGCACAGAAAGCCTTGTCTTGCATATATAGAACTGGCCAGCGATTTGGGGTGCAATACCTGATTGATGTGTTGCATGGGAAATCCAATGAGCGAATCGTGCAAAATGGCCATGATCAGTTGTCAACCTATGGTATTGGAAAGTCACTGGAGGACATGCAATGGCGTGCGCTGTTCAGACAATTGATCGCCAAAGGGCTGGTGGCAATAGATTTTGAGGCGTATGGCGCTCTAAAGCTGGAGGGGGCTTGTCGCCCAGTACTTAAAGGGGAACAGGCACTGTTTCTTAAGCGTTCGCACAAAAAAACTGGATCTAAACAAAAAACTAATAGAGAAAAGCGGGTGATGTTTGTTTCGCCTGAAGAGGAAAGCTTATGGGAGGCGCTTCGTAATAAGCGCAAGGAGTTGGCGGACAAGCAAAATGTGCCGCCTTATGTGATATTTCATGACTCAACCTTGATGGAAATGCTGGATTTAAAACCCTCCAGCCTTGAGCAGATGGCTGGAATAACCGGGGTGGGGGAGCGTAAATTGGCGTTATATGCTGATGAATTCTTGCAGGTATTGTGCGCTGAAGGATAGCATTAGAAGCATAAGGGGGTGCTTAAATGTTAAGAATAATGTCACAAGAGGGTCATTAAAACTTAACAATAGGTGTTCCAGGATTTTGTAATAATTGTTCACAGAAATTAGAACCTGTCAGCATTGGCGTTGATAATTTTTCAGAATTTTTGGAGCTGAACATCAAATGAATAAAATCATAAAAGCCATTTTGGCAACAGCCTTTTTGCCAGTATTTACGGTGTCAGCAGTTCATGCTGACCACGACCTGATGAGGCCAGAACGCTCAGGTTTGGCAACAGCGTCAGGAAACATCGTTTACGGTTTGAAACTCTTTGAACCGGTTAACAGAGAGATGACTCCTGATACTATTGGTAACAATCCTGCAGTTCAATGTTCTGCTGATGATGCTTATTGCTTGGATGGCCCAGACAATCTGGCATTCGGTCCTTTTGGCATGATGTTCATTATTGAAGATGAAAATCCGGGTGATGTTTGGGTGGCCACTGATGGAGACGGTGACGGTATATTTGAAACTGTAGAGTTGTTCGCCAGCTTGGAGCCATCCAGCCAGAATGATGCGTTGTGGCTGATTCAAAAATCAAGTGCTCCAGTGCCAGTGCCTGCTGCGGTCTGGATGTTTGCTTCCGCTTTAGTCGGTCTTGTTGGTATGGGTAGGCGTCGCGTTAAATAATCCATCCTGTGTAGCGGTGTTCGGGTGTAGAGGGTGTGGAGGTCACTCGTTAGGCTACAAAGGTATAAGTAAAGTGCTTTTATAGCGGATTCAGAGCGCTGGAGGACAAACAGTATGCGACAGCTTATCTTATTTTCATAACTCAATCTTGATGGGAATGTGTGATGTCCTTTGGCCTGTGGGGGCTATGGTTAAGCATGCCGAGGTGGATGGCGGCGGGTTACCGCGCTAAGTGGATGAATCTTAGAGGCGTTGGCTGAGGGCAAGGGCATGGAGGTGTCATAAAGCAGTCATGTTTCTGTAAAGAAGTTGTCAACAAAACTTAATTAAAACTTAATTAAAACTTAACAATGGCATGCGGCTTAGTTTGAAACAATCTCACACGGAAATGTGAACTAGTAGGCAATTTTGCTAAATGCATTTCTTAATTTAATTAAGTTAACTACTTACAAGTGAGTAAAATGAAATTAACAATTCTGGCAACTTCGATGTTGTCAATATTTGCGGTATCAGCAGCTCAAGCGGTGGACTTTCAGCCCTTGACTGCGCCTGCGACATTGGCAAATACTAACGAAAGTACAAACCCTTTTCTGTTACCTCAAGGTTGGACACAAACCTTCGTAACTGACCGTAATACACTGTCTACTTATAAAGGCACTGATGGCTCAACTTTCCCTTCCACTTTCGGTAATTGGGATATGGTTGATGTCAGCCCGAATGGTCGTTATGTTTATATCCCAATGGAAGTTCAAACGGGCGCGGGTGTCATTCGGTATGACCGTTCAAACGCAAACTGGACACCATTAATGGTAGGCAATAACACCGGTGTTTTTGAGTCAAAGCCTGCTAACTGGTCTGCTAAAAATGACGATTTTGGTGCTTTTGACCCGGCAGTATTATCTCCAACGGGTTCTTTGTTGGTTGCCGAGGAGTGGTCAGGTAAAGGACGTATTTTCGAAGTTTCTAACCCTGATACTGCGTATGGCACTGCTAATGCAAAAGTTGAGTGGTTGAATAACATCCCATCTGTATCTCATGAAGGTATCAAGTTCGATGAAACGGGCAATATGTATTTCGTAGATGAATCAAATACGGGTTCAATCTATCGTTATACACCAAAAACGGCAGGTGATTATTCTCAGGGGAAAACATCAGTTTTAGTAGCAAATGATTTTGCTGGTGATGTGACTAAAAACTTTAATGATGTAGCTAATGATGGGCAGTCTCGCACAGGGGATTCTTCTTGGGTTGACATCACTGATATGGATGGCAATGCAATCACAGCAGCTAACCCTTTTTACTTTGAAGGCCGTGGTGGTCGTGCTGCTGCTGATGAAGTCAACGGAACGCCTTATGGTCGTCCTGAAGATATGGAAGTTAACACGCTGGAAAATGGTGAAGAAGTTTTGTACTGGGCGACTACGTCAGAAAACATCGTTTACGGTTTGAACCTGACTACAGGTAAAATCTTTGAAGCGGTTAACAGCGAGGTGACTCCTGATACAATTGGTAACACTCCTGTAGGTCAAGGTTCTGCTGATGATACTTATGGCTTGGATGATCCAGACAACCTGGCATTCGGTCCTGATGGCATGATGTTCATTATTGAAGATGAAAATCCGGGTGATGTTTGGGCCGCCACTGATGTAGACGGTGACGGTACGTTTGAAACTGTAGAGTTGTTCGCTAGCTTGGGTCCATTCGGTTCTGAGCCAACCGGTTTCATCTATGATGAGTGGTCAGAGGGTTTTCTGGTCGCTATTCAGCATCCATCCAGCCAAAATGATGCGTTGTGGCTGATTCAAAAATCAGTTGCGGCAGTGCCAGTGCCTGCAGCGGTATGGATGTTTGGTTCTGCTTTAATTGGTTTGGTTGGTGTCGGCAGACGTCGCGCTAAATAATATCTAATCTGATTAGATTTTTATTTCGATTATCGGCAGCAGGGACGCTGCCACCTCATTCTTCGCAGTTACGCAAAAGCTACAGGTTTTCGTTGGCTGCTAAGCCGCTGGTGCTTGTGGCGATATGAAAAAATTGCAAGAATAATACTCTTCTTGTTTGATAGCAGGAAAGCCATTCAGAGGAAGGAAGCAGGACGGCCCCATGCATATTCTGCATATGCACAGGGTGTTATCGTGATGGTCTGTTACGGGGTTAGGCCTTGGCCGACAGTGACTACTTTCAAAGCATTTGTACCGCCCGTTTGGCCAGTCAGGTCGCCTTTAGTGATAATAAATTGATCGCCTATTTTTGCTCGATTTTTGGATTTCAATTTGTCAATGATAAAGCGATTAACCTCAGCATGGTCGGCAGATTCCAGGTCAAAGCTAACAGGAAAAACACCGCGATACAGAGTGACTTTGCCTAATGTTTCTTCACTCGAGCTGAAGGCAAAAATCGGTATGCTGGAGTGAATCCGTGACATCCACAGTGGTGTTGAGCCAGACTCGGTCAGCGTCACAATGCCGGCGATGTCATAATGGTTTGCCAGATACATGCTGGACATGGCAATGGCTTCATCAATGCGTTTAAATTTTTCAGTCATGCGGTGTCTTGAAATGCGGACACTCGGTTGTTTTTCTGTTTCATCGCAGATGCGTACCATGGCCTCTACAACTTTAATCGGGTATTTCCCGGTCGCCGTTTCAGCAGAAAGCATGATGACATCAGTACCGTCAACGATAGCATTGGCAACATCAAACACTTCTGCCCGCGTTGGAATCGGGTTTTCGATCATTGATTCCATCATCTGGGTGGCCGTAATTACGGCTCGCTTCAATTCTCTTGATCTGTTGATGAGAAGCTTTTGTGCTTCTGGAAGTTTAGCATCACCGATTTCCACGCCCAGGTCGCCACGGGCAACCATAATGACGTCAGAAGCCAAAATGATTTCATCAATCACTTCCATAGCTTCAGCACGTTCAACTTTGGCCACTATGCTCGCTTCACAGCCTTCGGCTTCAACAAGCTTTCTGGCTTCATGAAGATCCTCAGCGCTGCGTGGAAAAGAAACGGCAACAAAATCTGCCTTGATTTTACCAATGGTTTTGATGTCTTCCTTGTCTTTGTCTGTCAAGGCGGCCGCTGATAAGCCACCCCCCAACAGATTAATCCCTTTGTTATTGGAAAGAAAGCCACCTACGGCAACTTTACATTCAATTCTGCGGCCGTTGGTGTTTGTAACATCTAAAACCACGCGTCCGTCATCAAGGAGTAGGCGTTGTCCAGACTTGACCTCTTTAGCCAAAGCTTCAAACCCCAGGCCGACCTGGGTGTTGTCGCCATCTTCATTGCCAAGATCAATGTCCAAAGCAAAATCCTGACCTTCATCCAGCCAGACTTTTGAGTCTTTAAAGCGAGCTATCCTGATTTTGGGGCCTTGCAGGTCGCAAAGTACTCCAACACGACGTCCTGTTGTTTTGCTTAATTCCCGTACCCTGGTTGCACGATCAATATGATCCTGGGCAGAGCCATGGGAAAAGTTTAGGCGGACAACATCCAGTCCGGCTTTAAACAAACCTTCCAATACACCGGGTTTGTCGGTTGCCGGGCCTAATGTGGCCAGAATTTTTGTTCTTCGTAACATAGGTGTCCTGACAGTTATTTAGCGTTTACCAAAGCAACAGTGGTATCCAGCATTCTGTTGGAGAAGCCCCATTCGTTATCGTACCAGGACAGGACTTTAACAAAGTTACCATTGATGACTTTGGTCAAAGATTTATCGTAAGTAGATGATGCAGGGTCATGATTAAAATCAGAGGAAACTAGTGGTTTGGCATTGATGTTTAAAATGCCTTTTAAAGGGCCTTCTGACGCAGTGGTGAGGATTTCATTGATCTCATCAACACTGGTTTCACGGCTTGCTGTAAAGGAGAGGTCAACAACTGATACATTGATGGTAGGAACGCGGATCGCGAATCCATCCAGTTTGCCAGCCATATCAGGCATTACCAGGCCTACTGCGGCTGCAGCGCCGGTTTTAGTCGGGATCATGGATTGTGTTGCGGAGCGCGCACGGCGCAGGTCAGAGTGATAAACATCAGTCAGAACCTGGTCGTTTGTGTATGCATGAATGGTCGTCATCAAACCTTGTTCAAGACCAACAGTATCTTTCAAGGGTTTAACCAGAGGTGCCAAACAGTTTGTTGTGCAAGATGCGTTGGAGATAATGGTGTCAGATGCTTTTAATGTGTCATGGTTAACACCATAAACGATAGTTGCATCGACATCACTGCCACCTGGTGCAGAGATTACAACTTTTTTTGCGCCGGCATCAATATGAGCCGATGCTTTTGCTTTGCTGGCAAAAAAACCGGTACATTCATGAACAACATCTACGCCCAGTTCAGCCCAAGGCAATTTAGACGGATCTCTTTCAGCAAGTACTTTGATTTTGTCACCGTTGATTACGAGATATTCTCCTTCAACACTGACTTCACCTGGAAATTTACCGTGAGCAGTATCATATTGAGTCAGGTGGGCATTGGTTTCTGCGTCGCCCAGGTCATTAATTGCAACGATTTCAATTTCATCGGTACGGCCAGATTCATACAATGCGCGCACAACATTACGTCCGATACGACCATAACCATTAATTGCAACTTTTATTGACATAGATTGTTCTCCATTGGGTGAGGTGTTAAAGTCTTGATTAGAAATTATCTAAAGACACTAAAATCTCCTAAGTATACCAATTTAAAAGATATTGCGTCCACAAGAGTGCGAGTCTGCCTAAGTGATTACGGTACAGCAACACACTGATTTATAAGGTGTTGCAAATTTTGAAATGATGGGTTGCTTAATGGCATACAATATTATTTATTTTTTACGAATCTGGAACAATGAAACGAAGAGACTTTTTGCATAAATCTGCAACCGGATTAGCGGCTGGAGCCGGGACAATGGCGTTTGTCGCAGACGCTGATGCGAAAACCCAATTCAAATGGAAAATGGTCACCGCATGGCCCAGAAACTTTCCTGGTTTGGGCAGTAATGCAAATTTATTGGCAAAGATGATCACCGATATGAGCGGGGGGCGGATAAAAGTAAAGGTTTATGGTGCCGGGGAAATGGTGCCGGCTTTTGAAGTTTTTGATGCAGTATCCAAAGGTACGGCAGAAATGGGGCATGCAGGAGCATATTATTGGAAGGGAAAGTCTGAGGCAGTCCAGTTTTTTTCCGCAGTGCCTTTTGGTTTAAATGCGCAGGAAATGAATGCATGGCTTTATTACGGTGGTGGGCATGAGCTGTGGAAAGAACTTTATAAACCGTTTGGAATTATTCCGGCGCCTACCGGTAACTCTGGTGTACAAATGGCCGGCTGGTTTAACAAGGAAATTAACGCGCTTGACGATTTAAAAGGGTTAAAAATGCGTATCCCTGGCTTGGGAGGAGAAGTCTTGCGTCGGGCTGGAGGCACCACGGTAAATATGCCCGGGGGAGAGTTATTTACATCTTTGCAGTCAGGTACGCTGGATGCGACGGAATGGGTGGGTCCTTATAATGACTTGGCATTCGGATTTTATAAGGTAGCGAAATATTATTATTACCCAGGTTGGCATGAGCCGGGTTCAACTATGGAAGCTTTGATCAATGAAAAAGCGTTTAACCAACTGCCCAAAGATTTACAGCATATTGTCATGACGGCGTGCAAGGCAGCGAATATGGATATGATTTCAGAATATACCGCGAGGAATAATCAAGCGCTGGATACGTTGGTTAACAAACATAATGTCAAGCTCATGCCTCTGCCAGATCAGGTCATAAAGACCTTGCGTGAGATTTCTGAAGAGGTTGTCAGTGAAGTGGCGACAAAAAGCGCTGAGGCTGAAAAGATCTATCGATCTGTCTCTACATTTAAACAGCAGGTGATCCGCTGGAGCAGTATATCGGAGCAAGCATTTTATAAAGCGAGGGGGATCTAACGGCTGTTAACCGCTGAAAACAAGCCGATTATTATTGGCAATCGGATGGTCAGAGTATTTAATGCATTCAAACATTAATTTATCGATAATGCGCTCATTTTGTGATTCACAAAACTGTAAGCCGTATTCATTACTGTTGCCATAGTGTCTTATTAATCCCAAAACAGTGATAGGAATGGCTGACTGGGGGGTAATAATCATCAAGTTGATGGTTTTTTCGAGGTAATCTAATTTAATGGGTTTATGTAATTTTATTTTGATGCCGTTATAACTAAGGTCAAGTATTTCGCCATCATCATAAAACAAATCTTCTTGGTTATCAGCAGAAATAGAGATAGTGGTGTGTAATCCTTGGGGTAAAAATCGTGGGTACTCGCGTTTTTCGGCGGCCATAAATTCCCTTAGGTAGCTGGTGAGCATGATGCTCTTTAATGTAGTCTTAAGATTACTGCATAAGTTAAAGTAATGCAAAGGTTTTTCTTAAATAAGTTTTAAAAATGTAAAGCGTTTTTGGCGGTTTTTTTAAATTGAAAGCAGTTGTTCAATTTTTTGTTTATAACGAAGATAACATACCGTATAAACGTCTTGTTTGTTATCTACGCCCAATAATAGAGGCGGGACGTCTATTTCATTGATATAAATAGGATAGTCGTCCTGATTTTTACGATAATTTGAGATATGTTGTTGAACTTGGGCAAATAGGTCGGCATGGTGGGTGGATGAGTATTCTGATTCATTGCAGAAAATAGTCAGGTTTTCTTTGTTGTCTGAGGGTGTAGCCAAAATGCGGATGCTTAGTTGAGGGTCAGGAGGTATTTTTGTCTGGGCATAGGGATAGCAGGAAAATAATCCGTTCTGACTTTTTACCAGTTCAAAATAAGTTATAGTGGTGTCTAAACGGATTTGAGCTGTTTTTTGCAGGCCATTAAAAAACGATTCATAATTTGAAATTACCTGGTGTGCATTACTGTTGTTGTGAAAATGACTGAACAAGGCATTGGTTTCATCAATGATAAATACCTGGACGCCTTTTTCTGCACTTGAAAAAAATATATTGATTTGATCCGGTATGGATTGAGAATAGATAAAAGGTACGGGAGATTCTGGCAACACATGGTCACCAAAAATAGTTTTGATGTTGCCCGCTTGTTTCAGGGATAAAATGTCTAGTAAATTCTTATCGGACTCTATGTGTATATATTCCAGGCGCGTTTCGTTCTTTTCAAACACCACATATGAATTTTCTGCCGGCAGGATATAGCGTGCTGGACTATTTTGTTGAAAATAAATGATTAAATCTTTAATGATTTGTTCTATTCGGGAAACAATGGTTTTCGCCCGCATCGGGGTGAAGCAAAGAGTATGGATCTGAGACGTTGACAACGGTTGCTGTGAATCGTTGAATGTATCTACAAGACAATCTAACAGGCCTTCAAGCCCACTGTAACGTTGCGTGATAAGCTCGTCCCAACTGGTCATTGAGACTTTTTCTATACTGGTAATCAAATTGATTTTGTCCAGCCCATAGCTCAAGGGGTCGGAACGGTTGCTCATAAGGAGTGTCCCGTCTTCACGTTCTTGAACTGCAGCATCGTTAAAATTGATGAGAAATAGCGATTGGGTTAATGCGTTAGCGTCGAGGTAGTGATCGAGGGTGTCATTTTGCTGTTGACTGCTGGAAAAAAAACGTGAAAGTTTGTTGAGTAGGACATGCACATCAGATTGAGAAAGGACGCAGTTTTTTGAAGCTACATTAATTTTAATGTGTGAGGTAAACAAATTATTTGCAACGATCCAGCAGCACAATTCAAGCAAGCTGTTGCACGTTGTAATTGCTGTCCGCTGATGGTCTCTGCCGTAAGCATCAGGCAAGGAAAGCTGCCATTGGGTGTGATCTTCTGCGGTGTTGATTTCCGAGAGAATCAATTCCAGCTCTTTCTTAAAGATATTTTTGCGTGTCGTCAGAATTTCAATTTTGCCGGGGCTATGCTCCATAAAGGCATGAAATTTACGGGCGATGAGTTTTAGCTCAACATTATTGCGTAGATCGTTTTGTGTATAATCTTGTGAAAACCGAACAATAGTCTGCAGAGATAGTTTTAACTGGTTTCGTATGGTTGAATGCGCTTCGCAGGCTTTTTGAACATTCCAGAATAACTGCTTGTTCAACTCATCAAGCAAATCATCAGGCCATTGCCATTGAGTGGCAATCTGGTGTAATTGTTGTTGACGGATTGAGCGCATGTGAGCATCAAGCGCTCTTGGATTGTCACCCATTATTTTCAAATAAAAGCATTGACGGGCTAACAACATTTGCTTTTTGGAAGAGACCAGTTGCAAATAGGTTTCCACTTTTTCATAGATCAACAAATAAGGGTCGAGTTTGTCGATATCAATATCACCTTTAAAAACCGAGGCTTTAAGATGAGTACAAAGCCATTGGGTATGTGGGTATTCGCTGGCATAGCATTCCATCAAAAATAGTTTCAATAGAGATTTGTAGGGAGATGAGAGTGATTTAAGGAGATGCCAAAGCGTGGCGCTGATAAATTCATCGGCAGGGACATTCTCAAGTCCACCAAAATCGATGATTTCATGGCGTGAAATGAAGCGGTTTTGTAATAGATGGTTTAGATAGGTTGAATAGTTCTCTTCGTATTCAGGCGGGATAATCCACCAGGCAGGGAATTTTCCAGCAATGTAAATGGCCGTGCGGTAAAACTCTTCCAGAAGCAGGAAATGCTGGGTTGAGCCACTGCTCTCCACAGACAGAGGGGATTTCATTCCGGATTTGAATTGTTCGCTGTTGATCAAAAAAAAATGGACCTCCAGTCCCAAGCTGTTTGCCCATTTTTCCAGCTCAATGGCTTTGGCCTGCAGCTCATCTGTTTCGGGTTTGTTCAGCGTTGGACTATGACATAGCCAAATATCCATGTCGCTGGTTTTGGAGAAGGCAATGCTGCCGACGCTTCCCATCAAAAAAATGCTGTCTATACCGTAATGCAGGCGTGCCTTGCGAGTATATTTAAACGATTTTGAGAAATGCTTGGCAGCCTGAATGCTTTCCTTGTTGGGCACATAGTCAGGAATACCAAACGGTGTTTGGGTGGATACAAAACCAGGTAGCAGCGGATTATTCTGATGGAAGGCTAAGGGTAAAATATTTAAAAATATGCGTTGTCTTGGTTGTAGAAAACCTTGCACATTCTGCAGGCGAAATTGATTCAGGTTCTTAAAACGCTGACTGATGGCGTACAAATCCTTGGTGCTGATTTCTTCACCGGGCGCACCAAGTTCAATAGGGCGATATTTTCTTTCCAATGCTTTGGGTCCTGGCGTAAGCATCTTTGTGTTTGTATGAGTTGAATGTGTTGATTAGAGGGCTATCAACAGTATAGAGAATCTCCATTTTTATTCAGCTAAAGTTGAATTGAAGAATAAAAACTGCTAATTCCATAGGGTTTTTTTGGCCAAACTTGTGACATGGCAGGCAGAATGTAATAGGGGGAAGAAATCCCCCTTTACGCCACTAGCAGGTTGTTGAAAAACGTTATGAGCGCAGTCGAAGCAAGGCAAAATATGATGAAAAGGCGCAGCTTACATAAATAAATGAGCAATTTGAGTCATTTTTTAACACCAAATTGGCAACCGCAATCGTTTTTCAACAGACTCCTAGCTTAATTGATTGCGTGCGGTTTGGATGGCATGACGCACCGTGTCTGGTGCGGTAGCACCAATGTGCTGGCGACTGGCGACCGAGCCCTGGAGTGTCAAAATAGCGAAGACATCTTCTTCAATCAACGCCGTAAATTGTTGCAACTCGGTTAACGAGATATCGGACAGGTCTCGTTGACTGTCTATTCCTAGTTTTACCGCCTGACCAACCACTTCATGCGCGTCGCGAAAGGCCATACCTTTGCGAACCAGGTAGTCAGCCAGATCGGTTGCGGTAGCAAACCCTTGTTGGGCGGCTTTTAACATGTTTGCGGGTTTGCTTTTAATGTGGGGCAGCATATCAGCAAAGGCGCGTAAAGAATTGTAGACCGTATCAACCGTATCAAATAATGGCTCCTTATCTTCCTGGTTGTCTTTGTTATAGGCCAAAGGTTGGCTTTTCATTAGCATTAACAGTGAAACAAGGTGTCCTGTTACTCGGCCAGACTTACCTCGAACCAGTTCTGGGACATCCGGGTTTTTCTTTTGCGGCATGATGGATGAACCTGTGCAAAAGGCATCTGGCATGTCGATAAAATCAAATTGGGCGCTGGTCCATAAAATCAGTTCTTCAGAAAAGCGGGATAAGTGCAGCATGATCAGGCTGGCTGAGGCGCAAAATTCAATTGCGAAATCGCGGTCGCTGACAGAATCAAGAGAATTGTTGGAAGGCCTGTCAAAACCCAGTAATTGACTGGTCATGTAACGATCAATAGGGTAGCTGGTGCCGGCCAGGGCGGCGGCACCCAAAGGCATAATGTTTATACGTTTTAAACAATCCTGCAGGCGCTCTTTATCTCTGCTCAGCATTTCAAACCAGGCCATCAAGTGGTGACCAAAAGTCACTGGTTGTGCAACCTGTAAATGAGTAAAGCCCGGCATGATGGTGTCCGCTTCGCGTTCAGCGTTATCCAGCAATGCATGTTGAAGTCTGTCTAGTTGACTTAGAATATTGCCAATTTCCTTGCGCAAATAAAGACGAATATCAGTGGCAACCTGGTCATTACGCGAGCGACCGGTATGCAGTTTTTTTCCTGCTACACCAATCAACTGGGTTAATCTGGCCTCAATGTTCATATGAACATCTTCCTGTTTAAGGGACCACTCAAATTGGCCGCTTAGGATTTCCTGTTCAATTTGAGCGAGCCCTTGTTGGATAGAGTGCAATTCCTGTTCAGCCAAAATGCCAATTTTACAAAGCATTTGGGCATGGGCTAATGAGCCTTGTATATCTTCTGTTGCCATACGTTGATCAAAATCTGCAGAAGCGGTGAAAATTTCTACGAATTCATCTGTGGCTTCAGCAAATCGGGCGCTGGAGAGTTTTTCAGTGTTTACGTCAGTCATGCAATAGTCAAAAACAGGTCAAACCAGCATTATACATTTCATCTTTAGAATATGAAGAGAGCCAAGATTGGATTTGGAAAAGATAATTAATTTAAAAGCTAGAATAAAAAGTACTTTGTTTCGTTAAATTGTCGGGGAAGAAATGATTATTCTGCTATCTTTTGTAAAGATTTGAGGGCTTTTTATTTAATCCATTTTCAAATCCCACTCATTTAATAAAACAGGTATTACAGTGAAGCTAGCTCATATTTCCAGGTTGCTGACGTCTGTATTAGTGATGACAATCGCCGGATTCATTGGTGTTTCAGGTATGTTCTTAAATCGTTTAAGCGCTGATTTTAAAAGTGTTGATGCGTTTAGTTCTCTAAAAGCCAGGGTGGCATTGGAGGTGAATCTGCCGGTCAGCAAGTATTTGGCTACTGGGGATGCGGCTTTATTGAGCCAGGTAGAACATAATATTCAGATATTACTTGAGCACATCAATAGAGAAGAGCACCTTAAGCAGTCTGAGCAAGAAGTTATTCAGGCATTATTGCAGGACTTCGAAAGAAAAGTCGTTGTGGATCTTCGGGCGGCAGGCAAGTTGGCTGATCCAATGGTATTAGTCATGAATAACGAGAAGCAGTTAATGGAGGGTGTATCTACGTTGCAACAATATGCTGACCAGTCCACTGTCATTGATGACGTGTTCAAACAAAAGTATATGGCCTTGTCTGAGGACTTAAAAGCAGGATTGCAAGTTTTAGCGGTACAAAGAAAAATGTATTTCAGTGAGATGAATGCAACCCAAATGCACAATGTTAATGAGCACATTGAGAAATTGATGCAAGTCATTAATCGATTGGAAGAGCTGCCGGCGTTAGAAATATTTGAAACTCAACAACAGGATGAATCAGAGCTGGATAGTCTGCTGGGGTGGGCAGATGAAGATGAGGAACAGCTTGAAGATAAAGGGAAGAGGCAGCTTGAAGAATTGGCTCAATTAACACGCAGGTATCCAAAAGAGCTGGGCAATGTTGCCAATGTTTTCCAGACGAAACAACGTGCAAAGGAGTTAACGCAGCAAAATCTGGTGTCAATGAAAGAAAAAATGGAGCAATTCGGTGTAAAAGTCAGCAGGAGTTATAGCGATACGGAAAAGATGCTTTATGTGGCCTTTGCTGTAAGTGTTCTGTTTTTGATTTTGGTGAATGTTGTTTTTTCCTTGTTGAATCACAGGTTTTCTTTGATCATAAATAAAATAAGTCACTATTTGAATCAAGTGGCTTTAGGTGACTTAACCGCTGGTTTTGAGGAAGACTCAAAGATGAAAGAGGTGAGGGTGCTGAGAAAGTCTGCAAGTCAGTTAAAAGAATATTTTGTAACGCTGGTCAATAAAATTGATAGTGAAACACAGACATTACATGAGTGTCAGACCAATGTCTTCTACGATACCCAGCAAATGGAAAGCGTAGTGGCTGATCAGCAGCAGTTAAGTGTTATTTCGGCAGAGCAAATGAAACAATTATCAAATTCTTTTAAGGATGTCGCAGAAAAGGCTGCTGAGACCAGAAATGCAACTGCGTCGACGCATGCAAATATTGAAAATGGCGTCTCTTTGATGAACAGTACCTGTGAGCAGGTTGGAGAGTTATCTTCAGTCATGGATACTACAGCATCATCCCTCCAGGATTTACAACAGGATGCTAAAGAAATTGAAGGTGTGTTAGGGGTAATTGAAGGGTTTACAGCACAAACTAATTTGCTGGCATTAAACGCTGCTATTGAAGCTGCGCGTGCTGGAGAGCATGGTAGAGGGTTTGCAGTGGTGGCGGATGAAGTGCGTTCATTAGCAACCCAAATCGCCAATTCCGCAGGTGAAATTCATCAATTGATTGAGACGTTTAACCAGGCAACGCGCCAGACGGTTGAGTTAATGCATGCGCAGCAAGATTCAGTGAAGTCGACAACCCAGTCGGTGGAAGAGGTGAATGAGGTGTTTTCCAGTATTTATGAGGCGATAGCCAACATCAGCGAAAAAAATACGATGATCGCAACTTCTGCAGAGCAGCAATCAGCGGTTGCAATTGATATCAGCAAAGGGATTATTCAAACAGCAGAATCATCCGATATCACACTGGAAGAGGCGCAAAAAAACAAGGAGAGTGCTAACAGACTGGTTGTAGTGAGTGATAATCTGAAGCAGCTGGTGCAGCAGTTTTCGCTGGTCAACGGGTAATGCGTCGTGGTGCCCAGGGACAGAATCGAACTGCCGACACGGGGATTTTCAGTCCCCTGCTCTACCGACTGAGCTACCTGGGCTTGGAGATGATTTTATTGTGAGGATTGGCGTGGTGCCCAGGGACAGAATCGAACTGCCGACACGGGGATTTTCAGTCCCCTGCTCTACCGACTGAGCTACCTGGGCGCGTCAAAAGACGGGTATTAAACTAATTTATCGTGATTCAGTCAAGCAAAACATTATGGCTCGGGGTTGGAGGGCGCGTTGCTTTTGCCGGAGAACAGGCTGCCAAGAAAACGAAAAACCTTCTTGATGCCTGACCATATTTTTGGCAATAACCAGATCATCAGCAAGATGAATAACGCTAATGCAATCAGGAAGGCGACAGGGTAGTGCAGGCTGGCCCACACGCCACCCACTACAGCAACGTCTTCCAAAACGGAGGCAGTCCAATTGGTAAAAGGTTCCGGGGAGGTGTTAATCAATACCCGGCTCCCGGCTTTGGTTGCATGTGACCCGGCCGCCATGCCGCCGCCCATGATGGCGGCAGCCATTTCAACGGCAGGGTTCATTTCACCGACTGCACCTGCAGCCAGTAGTGCGCCTGCTGGAATACGCACAAAAGTATGCAGCGTGTCCCACCCGGTATCCACACCGGGAATCTTGTCAGCAAAAAATTCAACAACATACATCAGTCCGGCCGCTCCCATCACCGCAGGGTTGGCGACAATATCCAGATCAGGCGGGAGGTCAATATTGCCGGTATTGGAAAGATAACCGAGGACAAACAGAGTGGCATACAGGTTGATACCGCTGGCCCAGGCAACGCCCATGGTTAAAGCCAGTGTCGTTGTGATTTGGTCAAATGCGTCCATAATGTGCTCGCAAACATCTTAAATAACGTGATTGGGTCGCCAGGCCATTATGAGACTCGTGACGATATAATCTTAAGCATATCATTGTTAGCTGAATAGCTTCTGACTGATTATGTAGGAAAAAATTCTTACAATACCTTTAAATCTTTATTTCTTCCCCCATTGTTAAAGTTACATGTAAAATCCATAGGTTTTAGAGAAGAATGAGTATCGTGAGTTTTGATGGAACCACTATCTTATCCGTACGCCGCAAGGATAAGGTTGTCATCGGCGGTGACGGTCAGGTGTCGATGGGTAATACCGTGATGAAAGGTAATGCGCGCAAGGTCAGGCGCTTGTATCACGACAAGGTGATTGCCGGTTTTGCTGGAGCCACTGCAGATGCGTTTACCCTGTTTGAGCATTTTGAAGGAAAGCTTGAAAAGCACCGTGGCAATTTAACCCGGGCCGCTGTCGAAATGGCAAAAGACTGGCGTACAGACCGTGCGTTACGCAAGCTGGAAGCCTTGCTGCAAATTGCTGATGCTAAAACCTCGTTAATCATTTCCGGTACCGGTGATGTGATCGAGCCGGAATATGATTTGATGGCGATTGGCTCCGGTGGCACCTATGCCCAGTCCGCAGCCAGGGCCTTGCTGGAAAATACCGAATTAAGTGCGCGCGAGATCGTTGAAAAATCGTTGAATATTGCGGCTGATATTTGTGTGTTCACCAATCATAATCTCACTATTGAAGAACTGGATGCGGAGCCTCAGGAATAAATGAGCCAAATGACCCCCAAAGAAATTGTAAGCGAGCTGGATAAACATATTGTTGGCCAGGGTAATGCCAAACGTTCTGTCGCCATTGCACTGCGCAATCGCTGGCGCCGCAGTCGTGTAGATGCCCGTTTACGTGAGGAAATCACACCAAAAAATATTTTAATGATCGGGCCAACCGGTGTAGGTAAAACCGAAATTGCCCGGCGTCTGGCGCGTCTGGCCAATGCACCTTTTATCAAAATTGAAGCGACCAAATTTACCGAAGTCGGTTATGTCGGACGTGATGTCGAGTCGATTATTCGTGATCTGGTGGACACGGCGGTCAAAATGAACCGTATGTCAGAGATGGAGAAAGTACAGAACCGTGCAGCTGATGCTGCTGAAGACAAGGTGCTGGATATTTTGTTGCCCTCTGCCGAGGGCGGTATGTTATCGGATTCAGAAGCGTCCACACGCCAGAAAATGCGTAAAAAATTGCGCGAAGGTGATCTAAACGACAAGGACATCGAAATTGATGTCAATGCGCCGGGCGTGGGTGTGGAAATTATGGCACCGCCGGGCATGGAAGAAATGACCAACCAGCTGCAGGGCATTTTTCAGAATTTGAATACCAGTAAAACCAAATCGCGCAAAATGAAAATTGTTGATGCGCTCAAGGTATTGCAAGAAGAAGAAGCAGCCAAGCTGGTCAATGAAGATGATATAAAACTATCTGCGGTCGAAGCGGTTGAGCAGAATGGGATTGTGTTTCTGGATGAAATCGATAAGGTGTGCAAGCGTTCCGATATGGGCGGCAGCGGCGGCGAAGTATCGCGGGAAGGTGTGCAGCGTGATTTGTTGCCGCTGGTTGAAGGCAGCACAGTCAGTACCAAATACGGCATGATCAAAACCGACCATATTCTGTTTATCGCATCAGGCGCGTTTCATTTAACCAAACCGTCGGACTTGATTCCGGAATTACAGGGTCGATTCCCGATTCGAGTCGAACTGGATGCCTTGTCTGCAGAAGATTTTGTGCGTATCCTGACTGAACCGGATGCCTCGTTAACTGAACAATATCAGGCATTGCTGAACACCGAAGGTGTTGATCTCCAGTTTACTGAAGATGGCATCAAGCGCATTGCCGAGCTTGGCTGGCAGGTCAATGAAAGCACAGAAAATATCGGTGCGCGTCGTTTACACACCATTCTGGAACGGCTGCTGGAAGAGATTTCATTTGCCGCGCCAGATGTGGCGGAGAACGCCGTTGTGGTTGATGCCGCGTATGTGGACAGTCATCTGACAGAGTTTGCTGAAGACGAAGATTTAAGTCGATATATCCTTTAATATGCGTATCAAAGCTGAAGAAACCGGTCGTACACCGACAGAAATTAAACTGCATCAGGTCTCCCGTGTGCTGGAAGTTGCATTTGACGACGGGCAATGCTTCACGTTGCCTTGTGAATATCTGCGTGTGCTGACACCTTCTGCTGAAGCAATGGGACATGCGCCGGGGGAAGAAATTCTGCAGGTGGGCAAGGAAGATGTATCCATCACAGAGATTCGCCCGGTGGGCAATTATGCCATTGCACCCACCTTCAGTGATGGTCACAACAGTGGCATATACAGCTGGGATCTTTTATATAAACTGGGGGCTGAGTACGCAAGACTTTGGCCTCAGTATTTGCAGGAATTGAAGGCGGCTGGTCATGCCCATTCTCAACATTAAGCAGGCGTAATATGGCTAACGATAATACCACCCATTTCGGATTTCAGGATGTTCCTGTAGAAGACAAAGTCAGGATGGTGCGTGGCGTATTTGATTCCGTCGCGGACAAATACGATGTGATGAACGACCTAATGTCGCTTGGCATTCACCGCATCTGGAAACGAATTGCGGTGCAGCTGGCCAATGTTAGAGCAGGCGATCATGTGCTCGATCTGGCCGGCGGTACCGGAGACTTAACCGCATTGTTCGAGAAGCGGGTGGGTAAAGAAGGTCAGGTGGTATTGGCTGATATCAATGCCGAAATGCTGAATAATGGCCGAGATCGTATGATCAACAAGGGGCTGGTTGGCAATCTGCGCTTTGCTCAGGTCAATGCTGAATGTCTGCCGTTTGCCGATAATACATTTGATTGTGTATGTATCGGGTTTGGATTGCGTAATGTCACCGATAAAGATGCCGCTTTACGCTCAATGTATCGTGTGTTAAAGCCGGGCGGTAAATTGATCGTGCTGGAATTCTCCCATCCCATCGACAAGGTGACTGAAAAAGTCTACGATTTTTATTCGTTTAGTCTGTTACCAAAAATTGGTGGCGTCGTAGCGAATGATGAAGACAGCTATCGTTATCTGGCTGAATCAATTCGTAAACACCCCAAACAGGATGAGCTGAAACAAATGATGGATAACGCCGGGTTTGAACGTTGTGAATACTTTAATATGACACAGGGCATTGTTGCTGTGCATCGTGGCTACAAGTTTTAGGATGCCCCTCCTGTGATTGCCAAAGCCATCTTCAGCGGTATCGTGGAGACGTCGCTGAATCAGTATTTGTCGCTGGATGAAGACATCGAGTTTCTTCTGCAACCCTTAGCCGGTAAAGTGATCGCGGTGCTTATTGAGCCATTTGCACAGACCTTGTATTTATGTCCGGCGACGGATCGAATTCAGGTGTTGGAAGATTTTCAGGGTGAGGTGGATGTGACCATTAGTGGTTCCTTGCCTGCTCTGGGTATCATGGGGTTGAATGCCGATTCCATGCGCTCGGTATTCAGCGGTGACGTGTGTATTGAAGGTGATACCCAAGTGGGACATCAGTTTCAGCAGTTATTTAAAAAGCTGGATGTGGATTTTGAAGAGCAGCTTTCCCATGTGACCGGTGATGTTGTCGCTCATCAGGTGGGCAATGTCGTTCGTGCAGGTCAAGACTGGACGCAGCAGACGCTGGAAACCTTTCGTCTGAATGTTCAGGAGTTCCTGCAGGAAGAAACCCGTGACTTGCCTGCAACCGGGGAGGCTGATATCGTGTTTCGGGATATTGACGAATTACGTGCAGATTTTGATCGATTAGAGGCGCGAGTTGAGCGACTAAAAAATAACAAAAATAAATTCCAGACTGATTAATTAACAGTCTCACACAAGGTCAAATAGAGTGATTCACCCCAAAACCTTACTACGCCTGATTCATATAAATTGGGTGATGCTCGCCCACGGTCTGGATGAGATTGTGCTGAAAATGCATTTCTTCCGTTCCATTCGTTTTCTGTTTTTGCTGTCGCCAAATCATTGGATGCGCAAGAATACGGCAACTCGCGGTGTACGAATCCGCCGAACACTGGAAGACCTGGGGCCAATCTACATCAAGTTTGGTCAGACCTTGTCGACGCGCAAGGATTTATTGCCGGAAGATATTGCCAATGAGCTGGTTAAATTACAGGACAGAGTGCCGCCTTTTTCCAATACGCTGGCACAGTCGATTATTGAACAGCAGATCGGGCAATCAGTCCATGATGCGTTTGCCTCATTTGACACCCAGCCGTTAGCGTCCGCCTCGGTGGCACAGGTGCATTGCGCCACCTTGAAATCTGGCGAAGATGTGATTGTAAAAGTGCTGCGTCCGGATATTGAAGATAAAATTCATTCTGATGTGGCGTTATTGTATGAGCTGGCACGCATGGCAGAACGCTTTTGGGGGGATGCCAAACGACTGCGCGCTCTGGAAGTTGTCGCGGAGTTTGAAAAGACGATTCTGGGTGAGTTAGATTTGATTCGTGAGGCGACCAATGCGACCAAAATTCGCGATAATTTCATTGATTCTGAAGCCTTGTATGTGCCCAAAATCTATTGGGATTTAACGCGCCAGAAAGTGTTGGTAATGGAGCGTATCTACGGAATACCGGTAGGTGAAATTGACCAGCTAAAACAAGGAAATGCGGATTTTAAAACGCTGGCGGAGCGCGGCGTGGAAATCTTTTTCACTCAGGTGTTCAGAGATAATTTCTTCCATGCGGATATGCATCCGGGGAATATTTTTGTCGAGTTGCCGGACAAATATCTGGCGGTGGATTTTGGCATTGTCGGTACGTTGACCTCCAGCGACCAGCATTATCTGGCGGAAAACTTTCTGGCCTTTTTCAATCGCGATTACCGACGCGTGGCGCAAATGCATATTGAATCCGGCTGGGTCCCTGCGCATACTCGCGAGGAAGAGTTTGAGGAGGCCATTCGCAGTGTGTGCGAGCCGGTATTTGCCAAGCCTTTAAAAGATATTTCCTTTGGCCTGGTATTGCTCAGGCTGTTTCAAACAGCCCGGCGTTTTGACATGGTGGTGCAGCCACAATTGGTGTTGCTACAGAAAACCTTGTTGAATATCGAAGGTTTGGGACGGCAGTTATATCCGGAGCTGGATTTATGGCAAACCGCCAAGCCATTTCTGGAAAACTGGTTTAAGGAACGCATGGGGCCGCGGGCAAAAGTCAAAAAGGCGATGGAGCAGGTGCCGGTGATTGCCGAACAGTTCCCTGAATTACCGAGCCTGGTGTTTCAGGCCCTGGATGGTGCGGCAAACAGCAAACAACAACTGGAATCCAACCGCCGTGAAATTGAAATGTTGAGAAAACAGGTTGAAACCAATCATTCTTCTACCTTGCAGGCGATTATTATCAGTGCATCCCTGATTGCAGCGGCGGTGTTGTGGTAGATCTCCAGTCAAATGTTCTGAACGACTGAATATATTGGTAGAGGGCGAGCGACGTTATTTTTGTTGCTCGGCTTCAAACGCCTGTTTGGCATCTTCGTCCATGTCATCGCCGGACTCGGCAAAAGCTTCCCCCCAATCAATGTCTTCCTCTGTAGCAGCATCGTCTGACTCAGCGGACTCCATATTGTCTTTAGCTTTTGATTGCTCAAACGCCTGTTTGGCGTCTTCATCCATGTCATCGCCGGATTCAGCAAACGCAGCCCCCCAATCAGCGTCAGCATTTTCGTCGGTTTTTTCAGCTGCAGCTTGTTCCTGATCGAAAGCGCTTTTAGCAACCTCATTCATGTCATCGCCAGATTCTGCAAAAGCATCTCCCCCGCCGGCGTCTTCTTCATGGTTTGAATTTTCTTCCTGGTCAGGAACAGAGGTTTCGTGTTCTGATGAGACAGGTTTTGCCGAGGCATCATCACCGATATTTAATGTATCGTCGTTTGCTTCAGTTGCACCTTGCGTGACTGTTTCTTGCGTGGTGCTGGATTGTTCCGGTTCAGGAACATGATTCAGATACTTATCCAGCAAGTCACATAAATTATCATAAAAACCCTCTACTGAGTTTTGCTTCATTTGCTGTTCCAGAAAAACATACATAAACTGTTTTTCGGCTTCTACAAAATCTTCGCTTAATTCCAGTGCAGCCTGATTTGATAATTTAAGATGAGAGGTCAGGTACTGTTTTAGCGTTGATTTACGCTCTTCTTCGCCTTCCATGATTTGATTTAAGTTGTGCTCAAGTTGCGTGGCATAGTTTTTTTTTCGCTTCCAATTGAGGAGCATATAAATGCCCATCAGCAAAATGATGACGACCAAGATATTGATAATAATCCACAGAAGGGTCATGTTCATAAGTGATCTCCGATGTCTTCGGTTTGTAAGGAAGATGAGGCAAAGCTTTTTTCTGTTTCCAGAAAAATGGCGATCATTTTTTTTCGGCTGTTTTCCAGTTCCCGTTCACTTTGGGTGCCGCTGAATACTTTGGTATATTCAGACGAAATTTCATCCATGGTTTGCATGGCGGTTTGTAATTGTTGGGCCAGTACGACATTTTCATGCTCCAATTGTGCGAGTTTATTGTTGATGTCTTCTTTTTCTTGCGTGCTTAAACTGGGTGCAGCGTTTTGGTTGGCTTGGATAATCGAGCAAAAATTGTTTTCCAGTTCCGTTACCTGCTTGTTTACGTTTTGTAGAAGGGAGGCATCTTTTTTTAAAAACAACTCTAATACTTTACGAAACAGTGCGTTCTCGCTTTTTTTGACATTTTGCAGTATTCCGCGCAGGTCATTTGCATCAATATCACAATGATTGCGCAGCAGCGCTTCCAGCTCTTTGCTTCTGGTCAGTGTATTATCTTCCAATTGATCGATGAATGAACTGGCAGCATGATTATCCTTTCCTTTTTTTTGATTGTTTACAAATAAAACTATTAAAACCACACTAAACAGACTTATTGAAACTTCAATAAGAATGATAACCAAAGCGGTGTTGAATTCGATCATATAAGGCGTTCCAATAATTCGTCTTGTTTGCTGGTGTTTCTTTTTTGAAGCCATTTGTAGCCAAAAAATCCACCGCCGATTAATATCAGATTGATGAGCAGAACGATGATGGATATCGCTATCCAATTGCCTTCTTCAGCGTCCTCTTCCTCTTCTTCCAGTGCTTCATTAATCTGTTCTTCTCCAGCATCATCCGGTATTACTGGTTCTTGCTCAGCTGTTTTCTCATCCTTTGTAGGGGGCTCGTTGTTGGGAGGAGTGCTCTTCTTCTTTATGCTTAAGTTTTTGATAAACGCATCATCAATAATGATAGGCTTGATGTGGGGAGACAGTGGCTTGCCGGCATGATTTTTTGCCATCACATCAAAATTCACAATTGCACTGTTTCCTTCTTCAGGGCGATCAACGTTCAGAAATAACGCGTTATCTCCGGGGCTCAGGTTTATATTTTTTGTGGGCTGGCCTTCAATATCCACAGTGGCTGTGCCGTTAAAGTGTCCGGGTTCGATGAGGCTTTCATTGGCCGTCAGCGTGATCAGGATCTTGCCGGATTTTTCATCCAGGCTGGCTGCAGCTGAAATAAAATTTTCTACAACATCAAAGGTTTTAATGACTTCCCGTTGAAAGGTTTTGCCATCGGCCAGGATTTCTATCTTGTGGCGTCCTATCGCCGGAGATTTAATCGATTGAGTAAAATGCCCCGGAGAGCCGTTTCCAGTCATTTCCAGGTTGTTGACGTTGCCGTCCGGAGTAAAGTGCTTCAATTTGATGTTCAGCAGCTGTAAAAAATCTCCGCGGGTGATCAGTTTGTCTTGATCTGTGAAATGCAGGTTTAGATCCAGTGATTCATTTTGCAACAGGTGTTGAGGCGTTTTTTCAAGCTGTAGTTTGAGATCTGTGAGGACCATGAGTTGGTTGTCCGGATCCATGTCGGCATCAATAATCCAGCTGCCGGGCTTGGGTGACGTGAGGGTAATCAGGTCATAATGTTTTTCATTGATCCAGGAAAGCTTTTTGGAACGACTGCTTTTTTTCAGTTGTTTTTTGTCAGGCGTATGCAAAATTGTGGGGTTTGAACCATCCTTCTTGAAAATCAGTAAGGAAAATTCTTTAACAGATGTGTCTACTTTAAAGCTGTTACCACTAATAGGCAGGGTATCTTGAGGAACGGACTTGTTAAACAGGTTAAGAAACGTTTTTTGTAATTCACGGGCATTTCGGGGCGACTCCGCCCAGCCACCGGTATCAAATGCAAGCTTGTTCAGTAGTGGTTTGTCGGCATGTTCGGACAGGGCAATGGTATGTGTTCTGATCTTGTTTTGCTGTAGTTGTGGAAGCAGTTCGCTGAGCACGCGCTCCCTGGAGTCAGCGCTGACCATAATATCTTTGGAAATATCCACCATGCCATCCGTAAGCAGAATAAGATTACTTGGGGTGTCGGTAGCAGGGATATGATTGAGTGCATTTAAAATGGCATCTTCGATATGGGTATACAGGCCGCGTGAATGAATTTTGGTACTGGCAGCAATGGCTTGCTGTTTCCATTTTTTGTCTACAGAACTGGTTTTGCTGAGCAGTTTTGTGTCCTGTGCAAACATCCAGATGCCGACTTGAGAGCCTTCAGGAAGCAGGTTGATCAATAGCCTTAAGGCTTCAATGCGCTGGTTGTCAGGATCATTCAGTTTCATGCTGCCGGAAACATCAACCAGAACATGGATGGTGTGTTTAGTTTCCTTTTTCTCTGCATGAAGTGAAGGGGAAAAGATGATGGTGCAGAACAAGAATAAAAGCGTTCGATGCTTGACGAACATATCTGGGGTTCATTGTGATAATACTGTTACTGAAAATATAGTCTAAAAAAACATCTTGGTTTGAATATGTAAAGTGTGTTTCAGGTATGTCATAATAAAAGGTTGAATAAATTTTCCTTGTTATTTTTTGCAACGATTTCAATTATTTTTGAGGAACCTCTATGTCAGTGAAAAGAATGGAAGAGCTGGATTTGTCCGGCAAGCGGGTTTTGATTCGCCAGGATTTAAATGTGCCGGTAAAAGAAGGGGTGGTCACCAGTGATTTACGCATCCAGGCCGGTATCCCGACGATTGAAAAAGCGTTGGCTGCAGGTGCTGCTGTCATGCTGATGTCTCATTTGGGCAGGCCGACGGAAGGTGAGTTCAGCGAAGAATTCAGCATGAAGCCGGTTGCAGATCGCTTGTCTGAATTATTGGGTACGTCGGTCAGACTGGAAAAAGACTGGCTGGATGGAATAGACATTACTGCGGGTGAGGTCGTGCTGTGTGAGAACGTGCGATTTAATCCGGGCGAAAAGAAAAATAACGAAGCGCTGGGCAAGAAAATGTCTGCACTTTGCGATATATTTGTGATGGATGCCTTTGGTACCGCTCACCGTGCCCAGGCTTCAACACATAGCGTGGCACAATTTGCAGAGCAGGCCTGCGCCGGACCATTGTTGAGTGCTGAACTGGATGCGCTGGGTAAGGCGCTGGATGCCCCGAAAAAACCGTTGGTTGCGGTCGTGGGTGGATCAAAAGTATCGACAAAATTAACGGTGCTTGAGTCTTTATCCAGCAAAGTTGATCAGTTGATTGTGGGTGGCGGAATTGCCAATACCTTCATTGCTGCGGCTGGTTATGCAGTGGGCAAATCCTTGTACGAGGAAGATCTGATTGAAGAAGCAAAAAAGCTGATGACTCAGGCAGAAGCCAATGGGTCTGATATTCCGGTTCCGGTTGATGTGGTCTGTGCTAAAGAGTTTTCTGAAAATGCAGTGGCTACCGTGAAAAAAGTTGACGAAGTGGCTGAAGATGACATGATTCTTGACATTGGTCCAGAAACAGCCGCGCAATATGCGAAAATTCTGCAGGATGCCGGAACAATCGTGTGGAACGGCCCTGTCGGCGTATTTGAAATTGATCAGTTTGGTGAAGGGACCAAAGCGATGTCTATGGCGATTGCTGACAGCAGTGCATTTTCAATTGCAGGGGGCGGCGATACACTGGCTGCCATTGATAAATATGGTATCAGCGAAAAAGTGTCTTATACCTCAACAGGTGGCGGCGCATTTTTGGAATTTTTGGAAGGTAAAATACTGCCAGCGGTTGCCGTACTGGAAGAGCGGGCCTGATAGAATAAAGCCTGAATCCGTTTTGATCGGGGTCAGGAAAAGGTGTCCTGCGGGCGTTTAATTGATCGTCCCGCAGGATTTTTTAACAAGTTAGAATGTCCAAACTATTATTCGCCGAGAATGGCGGAAACTAAGGAGAAATTATGGCACGAGTTACCGTGGAAGATTGTCTGACCAAAGAAAACAATCGCTTTAAACTGGTTTTGCTGGCGACCGAAAGAGCGCGTCAGCTGGAAAGGGGGGCAGAAGAATTTGTGCCCAGAGAAAAAGATAAAAGTACGGTGGTTGCTCTGCGTGAAATCGCAGCCGGTCATGTGACTGAAGAGAATGTCGCGTTGTTGCATAATGTTGGCGACATCTCGGAAAGCACGATTAATCTCAGTTAATGATGCATGGGATAGCCGTCGAGTCAGACCAGCAACTTGAACTGCCTGAAAACAGATTACTCAGGCAGTTGCAGGATGTGCTCGGCGATTATCTTGAACAGGAACACATTGATGAAATAGTCCGCGCCTACCATTTTGGAGCAGAGGCGCACTCGGGACAATTTCGCAAAAGCGGCGAAGCGTATATCTGTCACCCGGTGTCGGTGGCGATCAGTCTGGGGCAAATGCGCATGGATATGCGGGGCATCATGGCTGCCATTCTGCATGATGTTATAGAAGATACGCCGGTTACCAAGGATGAACTGGCGGATCAGTTTTCTTCTGAAGTCGCTGAACTGGTCGATGGCGTCACCAAGCTCAGCAAGCTGGATAATAAATCGCGGGCTGAAGCGCAGGCGGAAAATGTACGCAAAATGTTTTTGGCCATGGCCAAGGATTTGCGCGTCATCATGGTCAAGCTGGCAGATCGTCTGCACAATATGCAGACCCTGAGTGCCATGTCTGCGCCTTCAAGGCGTCGAATTGCCAAGGAAACGCTGGAAATCTACGCCCCTATCGCCAGTCGATTGGGTATGAACAAGGTGCGCCATGAGCTTCAAACGCTGGGGTTTAAAGCGCTGTATCCTAATCGCTTTGAAGTTCTTGATCATTATGTCAAAAAGTCTCGCGGCAATCGCCGGGAGATAATTGAGACCATCCAGTCTTCCATCCAGAACCGGCTCGACCAGGTTGCATTAAACGGTAAGGTTGCCGGCAGAGAAAAGAACATTGCCAGCATCTATCAAAAGATGCGCTATAAAAAAATCTCCTTTCATGATGTATTTGATGTCTATGCGTTCCGTATTTTTTGTGAAACCGTAGACGAGTGCTATCGAGCCCTGGGATGTGTACATAATTTATACAAGCCGGTGCCAGGTAAGTTCAAGGATTACATTGCGCTGCCCAAGGCCAACGGCTATCAATCCTTGCATACTATATTAATTGGACCCTACGGCGTGCCGATTGAAATCCAGATTCGTACCCACGATATGCACAAGGTATCAGAATCTGGGATTGCGGCGCATTGGTTATACAAATCGGAAAATGAAAGCAACGAAAGTGTGAAAGCGCGCGCCAATGAATGGTTGAGGGATTTGTTGGAAATCCAGAAAACCGCAGGCGATTCGCTGGAGTTTATTGATAACCTGAAAGTCGATCTTTTCCCGCAGGAAGTATTTGTTTTTACTCCGCAGGGTGATATTGTCAAATTACCGCGGGGCGCAACGGTGGTCGATTTTGCCTTTTCAGTTCACACCGCTATCGGCAACTCCTGCGTGTCTGCGCGTATTGATAAAAAGCTGGTGCCGCTACAGACCCAGCTGGAAAACGGGATGACGGTGGATGTCATTACTGCCGTGTGGGCCAGACCTAATCCTTTATGGCTGAACTATGTGGTCACGGCGAAAGCACGCAGCAGTATCCGTACCTATTTAAAACACTTTCAACAACAGGAAGCCATTGATCTGGGGCGCCGCTTGCTGGAAAAAGAATTGCTGGCAATAAATATGCATCTTGATCAGGTTGATCCTACGCGCATCGTAGAATTGCTGGATGCACTGCAAGTCAAGTCAATGGATGATTTGCTGGAAGATATCGGGCTGGGTAACCGGATGCCGATACTGATTGCCAAGCGCATCAGCCAGGAAGATGTGAATGCAGCAGTTAAACTGGATGACCAGGTCAGCCATCATGATACGACACCGTTGATCATCAAGGGGACAGAAGGTATGGTGGTGACACTGGCTAAATGTTGTCGTCCGATTCCGGGAGACTCAATCATCGGCTACTTTAATCCGGGGAAAGGCATTGTGGTTCATCATCATGAGTGCCGTAACAGCCATGATGTACGAAAAAAACATACGAACTGGCTGGATGTCGAATGGTCTGAAGAAGAGGCCAGTGGTGAATTTCCGGCCGAAATACGTCTGGAGTTGATGAATCAGCGCGGTACACTGGCTACCGTGGCTTCCACCATTTCCAGCATGGAATCGAATATTGAAAATGTAACGGTGGTAGATCAGGACGACAGGGTTTCGGTGGATTTGATTACCTTGACGGTTAAAGACCGGGTGCATTTGGCAACCATCATCCGTAAATTGAAAAAACTCAATATCGTATTAAAAATAACACGCGTAAAAGCATAAATTCAGGGCGTCAACATGAAAAAAACGATTATTCAGACAAATCAGGCACCACAGGCCATTGGTACGTATTCTCAAGCGGTAAGAGTTAATAATACCGTTTATTTGTCCGGCCAGATTCCTCTGCATCCGGAAACCATGGAGGTGGTAGAAGGTGATATGGCTGTTCATATCCGCCGTGTGTTTGATAATCTGAAAGCTGTCGCGAATGCTGCTGGCGGTGACTTTTCCAATATTGTTAAACTCAATGTTTTTTTGACAGACCTGAGTCATTTTCCATTGGTCAATGAAATCATGGGTGAATATTTTGAACAGCCTTATCCTGCACGTGCGGCTGTTGGTGTTGCGGCTTTACCCAAAGGTGTCGATGTGGAAATGGATGCCGTCATGGAAGTGGATGAGGAATATCCAGCTTAACTTAAAATGAAAGCATATCGAGCTTTCGATGGTTCTGAAATTGAGGCGTTTGGGGAAATGGAATTTGATCAAATCTTTGAGTTAATTGAAGAGTCTATCGGGTCTTTAGGGGGGGAACGGGAATTTGGAATTGGAATTTTCCGCTCTGAGAAGGATGTCCTGGAGATTCGGCCTGTTGGAAACGACATTTTCTTAATAGGGTCAGATTATATCGCGCTGCCGTTTTGGAAAAAGCTATTTTCCAAAAATCATATGTCTCCTATCGTTTCCGGAATGGGCGCCGTCAAAAACGTCATTCGTTCATATACTGAAAAGTCTCGAATTGAATGTGAGAAAGAGTACTGTTAATTCAAATGGATGTCGGGAAAAAGTGTTTATCTGCACTGGATTCTCTGCCAGGCATCGGTACGCAATCAGTAAAGCGCTTTAACAAACTGGGTGTTTTTACGGTTCAGGATTTATTGTTTCATTTACCTCATCGATATGAAGACCGTACCCGCCTGATACCAATGGCTGAATTGGAACCCGGCCAATCTGTGCTGGTGGCGGGGGCAATAGAATTGACCGATGTCACTGCACGCGGGCGACGCAGCCTGCTGTGTCGAATCCGGGATCATAGCGGCTGGGTGACTCTGCGGTTTTTTCATTTCTCGGCCAGTCAGCAAAAGCAATTACAAACAGGACGCTTGCTGGGCTGTTTTGGCGAAGTGCGAGAGGGGTTTCATGGTCTGGAGATGGTTCACCCTGAATACCGGTTACTCCAGACAAAGGAAGACATCCTGCAGGATAGCCTGACTCCGGTTTACCCGTTGAGCGAAGGCTTGCGTCAGGCAACTGTGCGCAAGGCTGTGCATCATGCGACAGCGCAGTGCCTTGGGCAGGTCGAAGAACTGTTGCCCTTGGCCGTGCGGGATCGCTATCCTGATGTGCAGCAGGCATTACATGATCTCCATCATCCATCAGCACAGCAAACGGGTACAGAAAGTCGTGTAGAGTTGGCCAGGCAACGCTTGGTTTTTGAGGAGCTATTAGCGCATCATCTGCAATTGAGTATGGGGCGCAGGCAGTATCAGCAAGTCACTGCGCCGGCATTTAATATTGATCAGCACCATAAGCAGATGTTGTTAACGGCCTTTGGGTTTCCTTTGACCGCTGCACAACAACGGGTGTGTGACGACATTGAACAGGATGTTCAAACATCTCGTCCCATGTTGAGATTGGTACAGGGAGACGTGGGGTCCGGTAAAACGGCAGTGGCTGCATGCGTTGCAGGCCAGGCATTGGCTAACGGGTTTCAGGTCGCGATGATGGCGCCGACCGAGTTGCTGGCAGAGCAGCATTTCAATAATTTCAGTGCCTGGTTTTCTGAATTGCCGTTTCAAGTTGGCTTACTCACCGGCAAGTTAAAAGGCAAGGCACGAAGACAAGTGCTGGAACAGATTCATGAGGGTTCCATACAGCTCATTGTTGGCACGCATGCCTTGTTTCAGGATGCTGTCGAATTTAAAAATATTGGCTTGCTGGTTATCGATGAGCAGCATCGGTTTGGTGTGGATCAACGTCTGGCTTTGCGAGATAAAAGTCTTGCCCGTGGACAACAGCCTCATCAACTGGTGATGACGGCAACCCCTATTCCGCGCACCCAGGCGATGTTGCAATATGCAGATATGGATATTTCGATCATAGATGAACTGCCACCGGGCAGAAAACCGGTGGTGACACGTGTCGTCTCTTCGAAAAAGCGCGAGGAGGTGATCGAACGCGTTTCGCATTGGGTGGCGCAAGGCAAGCAGACGTATTGGGTATGCACCTTGATTGAGGAATCCGAGCAATTGCAATGTGAAGCGGCAGAAAATACTGTGGAGCTGTTAATGCAGCAATTGCCGGATGTACGGATTGCGTTGTTGCATGGGCGGATGAAAGCAGATGAAAAAGACCGCGTGATGCAGGCCTTCAAAGCGCATCAATATGATTTGCTGGTGGCGACAACGGTGATTGAAGTCGGCGTGGATGTGCCAAATGCGGGGTTAATGATTATTGAAAACCCGGAGCGCTTGGGCTTGTCCCAATTGCATCAGTTACGAGGGCGTGTAGGGCGCGGAGAGCTGGAGAGCTTTTGTCTTTTATTGTATCAATCTCCACTAAGCGATGCTGGACGTTACCGGCTGGGTGTGCTGCGTGATACAAACTGTGGTTTTGAAATTGCCGAAAGAGATCTTGAGTTACGCGGTGCAGGGGAATTAATGGGCACACGCCAAACCGGTCAAATGCAGTTTAAAATAGCGGATTTGCAACGGGATAAGGCTTTGATAGAAACAATACAGGAGGCGGGGGCGCTGATGATGCGGGATTGTCCTGAAAAAATCCCTGCCCTGCTTGAGCGCTGGCTGGGGAAGTCGCGCGAATATATGGGAGTGTGACGGGGTGGTAAGAAACAGTTTTATTTTTCAAAAGACCCCGTCCTGGCTTTGTGTGCGTGCCGGGGTGCATGTGAATATTCCTGCTGATGTTGCGTCATGGGTGTTTGAGTCCAATTCATTAACTGCGCGATTACGAGGCTATTATCAAGATCAGTTTGCGGTGAAAATTCTGTTTCATCAATGGAGGCCTGCGTTTCTGGATGAAACGCGGCAATTGCATCAAACTCCGCGTAAATATTATCTGGTCAGGGAAGTGTTGCTGCATTCAGGTGAAACGCCGCTGATTTTGGCGCGCACCATATTGCCGGAGAAAACTATCAAGATTGCCAGAAGAAATCTGTCGCACCTGGGGACGCGGCCTTTGGGCGAGGTGATTTTTTCCTATCCTGGTCTGGAGCGATTACAGCTGGAAGTCAGTCGAGTATCCGATGGGTACTGGAATCCGCAGATTACAGCTGAAATTAGAGAAAACGGGACAGTGTGGGGCCGGCGTACCGTTTATGCAATTCATCAGCAGCCGTTACTGGTGAGTGAGTTTTTTCTACAGGGAGCGCTGCAAATCAGTTAAGTTGTCAAAAAATGACGGTTGTTTCAGGGCGGATCAGACTGAGTACCTCAAACGCCTGAAAATCTGCTTCCTTGATGATTAGGTGCAGGCTTTCTTCAGTTAAGGACAGGTACTTGAATGCAGGTAGCTGAATGTCCAGTTCCGGAAGTGCGATTTGTTTATTCGTCTTTGCGCAAGGCTCTATAAGGTCTGCAATGTATACCGCAGATTGCAGAATGCATCCATCTTCAATATATTCCGGGTGTCCCTTGTCAAAAGGGTTCAGCTGATTCCGGATCATTAGCCAGGTGGACTCGGGCAGTTTCCACAAATTCAGCAGCTCGGCACTCAAATCAGCATGATTAAAGCCAAACAGCTTGTTTTCCTGTTCTGTCATGATGCTTTGTCCCTGCTGGCGATAATGCAGGATGTCAACGCATTGATCCGGGTATTCGCTAAACAGCACCAGTTTCCCTATGCTGTGCAGCAGGCCAGCGATAAAGAATCGCTCCTGATCAATATGATTACAATGAATGGCAATCAGGCGGGCAATAATACCGGCGTTGACCGAGTGGTACCAGAAAGTATTCATGTCGATCATATTATCAGGTATGCCGCTAAAACGGTCGGCTACGACGGTCGCCAGCACCATGTTGCGTAATTCTTCAGCACCAACAATATCGATAGCGCGCGAAATAGTATCGATTTTACCTGGTGCATCAAAGTAAGACGTGTTGACCAACTTAAGAATTTTGGCGGCCAAAGCCGGGTCATGCGCAATTACAGCTTCCAGTTCATCATGGCAGGGTTGATGTTCCTGCAGGATTTCGTTAACGCGTAAAGCCACCTCGGGCAGTGAATAGAGATCCTTTACTTTTTCTGCCAGTTGTCGAGGTGTCATAGAAAAATCAGCCTGCGTTAAAACAATCATCAAATGAAGGAGGCGAGATGCTTAGCCTTTATTCTTAAGTATAGATAAAAATCAGGATTACTCTTTGGTGAGTTTTAAATACTTCTGGTAAAGCGTGTCCTGGTCTTCTACAACGTCAGGGTCTTTATCGATACAATCTACCGGGCATACTTCAATGCATTGCGGAAGGTCATGATGACCGACACATTCCGTACACAAGCTGGGGTTAATGATGTAGATTTCTTCGCCTTGCGAGATCGCCCCATTAGGGCATTCCGGTTCGCATACATCACAATTGATGCATTCTTCGTCTATTTTCAAAGACATAAACTACTCCGTGGAAAACTTTTCAATTAATTGCTGTTTAACCAGTCCGGGCACAAAACTTGAAACATCTCCATGTAGACGAGCGATTTCCCTGATGATTGTTGAGGAGATGAATTCATATTGTTCTGCCGGTGTCAGAAAAACCGTTTCCAGTTCTGGTGACAGGCGACGATTCATCCCGGCCATTTGAAATTCAAATTCAAAGTCCGACACCGCGCGCAATCCACGCAAGATGACTTGCGCATTATGTTGTTGAGCAAACTCGACCAGCAGATTGTTAAAGCCGACAACTTCAACGTTGTTCAGTTCAGACAATACCTGTTGCGCCAGGCTTACCCGCTCTTCCAGGGTAAACAACGGCTGTTTGTTTTTACTTTCGGCAATGGCGATGATGACCTTGTCATACAATCTTGAGGCACGGGCAACAATATCGATATGTCCATTTGTAATCGGGTCGAACGTGCCGGGGTATATTGCTGAGATTTTCATTGTAAGCAAAGCAAGATTGTTGATTGGGGACGGTTAGCCCTCAAATTGCAGGAAACCGTACATTATAGTCTGTTTTATTGGGATGTACAGCATAAACAATGCTACTCAGTGTTGGATATATGGTAATAAACTTAACGATGGAACAGGAGCATGTTGATTTCCCCGGTGGATTTTTGCTTGATGCATTGCCAATGGGAAGGGGGTTCAAGTTCCATCGGTTTGTTTTCAACTTCGACATAAATCATGGCATGCGGTGCCAGCCATTGCTTGTCTTCCAGCCAGTGGCAGGTTTGTGCAGCCAGTTGTTTGCCAAACGGCGGATCAAGAAAGACAAGGTCAAAAGGCGTGCTGTCTCCCGCCAGGAATTGAAAAACATCCTGTTGGACAATACTGATCTGGTGGGCGGTTAGTTTTTCGCGGTTTGCATGCAGCTGGCGGCAGGCGGCAGCATGTTTTTCTATCATGTAAACACTGCCTGCGCCACGTGATGCGGCTTCAAAGCCTAACGCACCACTGCCGGCAAACAGATCAAGACAGTGCTTGCCGGCAATATCAAATTGCAGCCAGTTGAACAGGGTTTCTCTCACGCGGTCGGCAGATGGGCGCAGCCCCGGAGTTTCAGTAAACTGAAGCTGACGGCTGCGCCATTCACCGCCAATGATTCTGACTTTGCCAGCCAATTATTGACCGCCTGCGGTAATGGTTTGCAAGAGTTCGGGTTTCACGCGGCGCTGAAATGTTTCCTTGATCTGTTCTGCGGTCACCGCATTGACGCGTGCAGGGAAGCTATCCAGATAGTCCAGAGGCAATTGATAAAAACCGATCATGTTGACATAGTTGATTAACTTGCGGTTGGTATCTATTCGCAGAGCAAAGCCACCGGTAATGTTTTTCTTGGCCGCGATCAGGTCTTTTTCGCTGGGGCCTTGTTCGACAAAGTCAGACAGCGTTTGCTTCATGACAGCAACCGCTTGTGCGGTTTGATCATTGCGGGTTTGTAGCCCCATCGTAAAAGATCCGGTGCGCAGTTGGGGGGCGAAATAGCTGTATGCACTATACGCCAGTCCCCGTTTTTCGCGAACTTCCTTGAACATTTTCGAGACCAGGCCACTGCCGCCCAGAATATGGTTGCCGACATAAAGGGTCACATAATCTTTGTCCAGACGACTTTTGCCGAGCAGACCGGACAGCACATGGGTCTGGGTTGAAGGGAAATCAATATGTTGGTCATAGCCTTTTTCCAGAGGGGGCACTTCGGGCAGAGGCTCAGGTTTTGTACTCACCGCCAGTCCAGCCATGAGTTGTTCTGCCATTTGCTGAGCTTTGGCTTTATCGACATCACCGACGATGACAACCATAGCATTGGCTGCGACATAGTATTGATTATAAAATTCGCGCAGATGTTGTGGACCAAACCCGGCAACGGTTTCAATCACGCCGGCACCTGGATGCGCGTAGGGGTGTTCTTTGTACAATGCCTTGTTAAAAGCAATGCTGGCCAGTGCACCGGGAGATTCTTCCCGCTGCTTTAAAGCCGCAAGCACACGCCTTTTTTTACGTTCAAAATCGGCTTCACTAAAGCTGGGGCTGGATAATATGACGTGCAGGGTTTCCATCGCTTTATCAAACAACGCAGGTTCAGTCAGCGTGCGTACTGACAACCAGGCCATATCCTTGCTGACACCTTTACCAAATTGTGCACCGATACTGGCAAAACGTTCGGCAATCTGGTCGGCATTCCATTCTCCGGCACCCGCATCGAACATGCTGGAGGTCATGCTGGCCAGTCCAAACTGATAGCCATCACGTGCGCTACCGGCATCAAAACTGATTTGAACATCGACCATCGGCAGGCTGGTGGTGTGTACGTAATAGACACGCGTCCCCTGGCGGGTCTTCCAGTAGTCAATGTTGACGGCAGTGAATGCGGTCTGGCTAAAAATTATCAGGAAAAGTCCGCTAATAACATTAATGCGCATGACGACCTCCACTGTGTCTGGCGGCTTTAGGCTGGGTTGTAATCGGTTGAGGGTCAAGGTAGGCGACATTCAATTTGTCTTCCACCAGATATTTGCGTGCGACCTGACGGATGTGCTCAGCGGTCACCTGATTAATATTTTCAACATAATCATCGGCTTTTTCCCAGCCAATGCCGACGGTTTCCAGCATGCCTAACTGCATGGCCTGGTAAAAATTGGAATCTTTTTCATAAACGGCATTGGCCAATACTTGCGCCTTGATGCGTTGTAGTTCAGCATCATCAACCAGATGCGTCTGCAGGTCGATGATTTCATTTTTTAACGCATACTCCATGTCATACACTGTTTGACCTTTTACCGGTGTGGCATCGAGCATAAACAGGTCTGGCAGGCGTGATGTCATGTAGTACCCTGCACCGGCAGAAATGGCGACTTGTTTACCGCGCACCAACCGGCTGGCCAGCCGTGCACTGTTGCCGCCATCCAGAATACCTGCCAGCACTTCCAGGGCGTAGGCTTCCCATTCTTCTTTTACGGTATTTAAGACCGGCACTTTATACCCCATGATCAGATAAGGCAGTTTGGCGGGCAGTTTGACGGTCATTTTGCGCGCGCCAAACTGCTCGATTTCGTTTTGCGGTTTAACCGGGTCTATAGTGCTGGGTTTAATCGGGGCAAAATATTTTTCTGCCAGCGCGAACACGTTGTCGGGATCAATATCACCGACTACGACCAGGGTTGCGTTGTTGGGTGCATACCAGCGTTCATACCAGGCTTGCAGGTCGGCGACCTTGTATGCGGCGATGTCAGCAGGCCAGCCAATCACCGGATTTTTGTACGGACTGTTGGAAAACGCCATGGCCAGAAAATGTTCCTGGGTTTTGGAACGCGGTTTGTCATCGGTGCGCATACGGCGTTCTTCGGTCACCACTTCCAGTTCTTTTTTCAGTTCATCTGCAATCAGATGAATATTACGCATGCGGTCTGCTTCCAGTTTCAAACTGATCTCCAGGCGTGATTTTTCCAGCGTTTGAAAGTACGCTGTGTAATCGCGTCCGGTAAACGCATTTTCGCGACCGCCATTTTCCGCAATAATGCGCGAGAACTCGCCGGCCGGATATTTCTGGGTGCCTTTAAACATCATGTGTTCCAGCATGTGAGAGATCCCGGTAATACCGCCCGGCTCATAACTGGAGCCGACTTTATACCAGATTTGTGATACCACTACTGGAGAGCGACGGTCGGGTTTGACCAAAATTTTCAAACCATTTTCCAAGGTCTTTTCCGCAACCTGGGAAGGGGATGAAATTGCAGTAAAAGAACTGCATAGCAACGCGATGAATAAAAGTACAAATTTCATGAATCTCTCGGTAGTAAGTTTGCGCTTCGGACTATTTCATAATCAGTAAGTTCACTGTATTATGCGAGTCATAGGATACTGGCTTTTTTGGTTTTTTCCAGTAGGCCGCCATCATTTCTGCTTTGGGACACGAATAATTGCATGACCGCAACTAGTACAACACTCACCTGGCAACATTACCTTGAATTATGCAAACCCAAGGTTGTTGCGCTGATTGTTTTTACCGCCATTGTCGGCATGTTGTTGGCCGTCCCTGGCGTGCCTCCGCTGGACAAATTTGCATTTGGGACGCTGGGGATTGCATTGGCGGCTTCATCTGCCGCGGCGATTAATCATTTTCTGGATCAAAAAGCCGATGCGGAAATGGCGCGTACCCAAAACCGCCCCTTGCCCAAAGGCGAGTTAAGCGCAAAAAACGTCCTGATTTTCGCCGGAATCATTGGCTTGATGTCAATGGCATTGCTGGTAGTGCTGGTGAATCCGCTGACCGCATTGCTGACATTTTTTTCGCTGATTGGCTATGCGGTCATTTATACCGTGTATTTAAAACGCATGACGCCGCAGAATATTGTGATTGGTGGCGCTGCCGGAGCTGCTCCACCGGTGCTGGGCTGGTGTGCGATTACCGGCGAAGTGCATCATCATGCATTATTGTTGTTTCTGATTATTTTTGTTTGGACGCCTCCCCACTTCTGGGCATTGGCCATTGCACGTCGTAAGGAATACGCCAAGGTGGAAATCCCGATGCTGCCAGTGACCCACGGTAGCGAATTTACCCGACTACATATTTTGCTTTACACCATTTTACTGCTGCTGGTGACCTTGCTGCCGTATCTTACCGGGATGAGCGGACTGATTTATCTGGTGATCGCCGTAATACTCGGGCTTGGTTTTATCTATTATGCCCTGGTCATGTTTAAACGCACCGATGACAAAACGGCAATGAAAACGTTCGGCTTTTCCATCATCTATCTGATGATTATGTTTGCCGCCCTTTTGGTTGATCATTATTTTCCATTAATCTTGGCATGACACAAGAACATCCATTCGCTCAATATATCCGTATTTTGGGCAAAGGCAAAAAAGGCTCGCGGCCTTTAAGCGAGGACGAAGCCTATCAGGCAATGAGCATGATTATGCTGGATCAGGTGGAGCCCATTCAGCTAGGTGCTTTTTTAATGCTGATGCGGGTCAAGGAAGAAACCGAAGAAGAACTGGCCGGTTTTGTGCGCGCGGCGCGCGAAAGTTTTCAGCAGGATCATTCCCGTCTGGCCGATTTAGACTGGTCATCCTACGCCGGGAAACGTCGCCACTTACCCTGGTTTTTACTATCCACACTGCTGCTGGCAGACAACGGCATCAAAGTTTTCATGCATGGCGCCGAAGGGCACACCGAAGGCCGCATTTATACGCGCAACGTACTAAAAGTGCTGGGCATACAGGAAGCCACCAACCTGCAGCAGGCGCAACAACAATTACAGGACAATAATTTCAGCTACCTGTCGCTGGAGTTTTTTTGCCCCAAATTATTTGGCATGATCAATTTGCGTCCTATCATGGGATTGCGCTCACCCGTACACACGCTGGCCAGATTGTTGAACCCATTTAATGCACCGTACAGCCTGCAAGGGATATTCCACCCCAGTTACCGGCAGGTACATCAAAAAGCCGCATTATTATTGCAGCAGCCACATATGGCCGTGCTAAAGGGTGAAGGCGGCGAAACCGAGCGTAACCCCGATGTTACTTGTCTGGTGCAAAGTGTCCACGATGGCCAGTTAAGTGATGAAGAATGGCCTGCATTGTTCGCCCGCCGTCATATCAAACCCGACACCCTGGAGCCAAATCAACTGGCACAACTTTGGCGCGGCGAGATTCAGGACGAATTTGCCGAAGCCTCTGTGATAGCAACCGCTGCGGTTGCGTTGAAGTTGCTGGGAAAAGCCGTGAGTCAGCAGCAGGCGCAGGATATGGCTCAGGATTATTGGCTAAACAGGGCGGTTTCAAGCTATTAATACGACGTAGTACGAGCACAATAGTCAGTGGTTCAGTTCTGTTTATTCAGTAAACAATTTTGCTGATAATCCCTTTATTTAGCCAATCGATGATGCATTGAATTGACATTTCACTGACATTATCCGCATCAATTTCTTCTGCCAGTTGTTCACATACTTCTGCGTAATTTGCGCCAGCAAGAAAACGGTAAAACATATTGAGTTGCAGCGTGTTTAATGAACTGAATTCGGTTAAACGCTGTTGATTGCGCCAGATAATCCAATGCTGGCGGGTTTCAGTTGCAATGGGCGGTGTTTGCTTTTGTTTGATGGCTTGCCATACTTCAACCGCATTCCATTGGCTGGAAAGCTGTTGCACGCTGGGATGAAAACGGAACTTTAGATTTGGCCACAAAGAAATAGGTGTTTGGGTTAAGTGTTCTAGATTGGCTGTTTCTGCATTCGGCGCATCAAAGGCACTCAGCAGCAGTCTTTCAAATGTGGCAAGTTCGGCAATGATAGGATGCTGATTAAACGGCGGGGTGGTTTGTAAAAATTCAGGTAATGCATCGCCATAATAACGCAGTGACGTATGTTTTGATGGTTGTGCCCGCACATAGTCTTCTGCCATTTGGTCAAACAGGGTGTCACCGAGAAAGTAGCCGAGAATTTCATGATCGGTTTCCAGGGTTTCTTTGAAGCGTAGAAAATAGGCCGTGCGATAAAGATTAATGCGAAAATCAGGTGTCAAATCCCCTTGTTCCACAATGGTGTCGGTAATAGCGGTGACATCACCGCTTTGCAATGCTTGTATAAAGTGTTGTTGAAGCAGGGCCAATGAATGCATTGTGTTAACTCGCGAGTTCCGGTTTAAGCTGCGGTATTATTTGCTGGGCAATGTGTTTGGCTTGTTGCAATTCGTTATGAAGCTCAGCAAATTCAGGGATGTTGTCATCACGTTCAATCATGGTTGATACAGCGCCAAAATGTTGCAATGCCTGAGCATACAATGCCCAAACCGCCGCGCAGATAGCATGGTCATGGGTGTCTATAACATGATCACCATTATCCGTATGTCCGGCTAAATGAAATTGACGCACCCGGTTTTTGTTGATGCCCTTGAGATAATCCATTGGGTCAAAGCCATGATTTCTGGCGCTGACATAAATATTGTTGATGTCGAGTAAAACCAGGCAATCAGCCTGTTCAGCGATGGTGTTTAAAAAGGTCCATTCGTCATACACGGAGTCTTTGTAGGTTAAATAACTGGACAAATTTTCGATTAAGATCTGCCTGCCCAGAAAATCCTGCACTGCTTTTATACGGTTAACAACATGATCAATCGTTTCATCGGTATAAGGCAGGGGTAATAAATCATGGCTGTTTATGTGTGCGTGAGTCGTCCAGCACAGGTGGTCGGACACCCATTGTGGCTGCACCCGGTTAATCAGCGTTTTAAGCTGTTTCAGATAGGTTTGATTAAGTGGGTCGCTGCTGCCAATGGATAAAGAAACCCCATGCATCACAATGGGATAGCGTTCTTTGATGGCATCCAGATAATAGAGTGGTTTGCCTCCACCAACCATGAAATTTTCAGAAATAATTTCAAACCAGTCGACATCCGGAGATTGATCCAGGATGGTTTGATAATGGTCAGTACGTAAGCCGAGGCCAAAGCCTAAAAAATGATTTTTCATAATACGAATGGCCGGGGTATCATATAGTTTCGATTCCCCGGTCGTTCAATTGATTAAGATTCTGTTCCACCAATATCGTCACAGGATTTTGCCGTTGTCGCTACAAATCCCTGACCTTTACAGGATGCATGACCCGCACAGGCGTTGTTTGCCGTTTTACAATCATTGTGGCCTTTACAAATGTTAACGCCTGAACAGTGGGTCAAGTCAGCGGTTGAAACGCTTTTCTCGACTTTGGATCCAGCGCTGCCCCCGACATCTTCACAGGCTTTAGCCGGCATCAGGACATAGCCTTGACCTTTACAGGATGCATGGCCTGCACAGGCATTGTTTGCAGTTTTGCAGTCATTATGACCATTACATTTGTTTACACCAGAGCATTGCACCAAATCAACGCTGCCAGCATCCGTTTTATTTGCTGTTGCACAGGCAGATACCAGGCTGGCTGCCGTGATGGCCAATGCTGCACCAGAAATGTTTTTAATTTTTGTCTTCATGTTGTCCTCTTTTAGTATGTATGGAATGAACGTATCCACCTTAAGAAAGAGTGGACTGATTGGTATCCTACGCCAGTAATTTCACAAAAACATCACAAAAAAAATAAAGAATTTAATGCTTTGCAAGTGCTGAAGCAGACGACATAATGAAAAAGAAAAAGATCATATTTTAGTCAATGTGGTTAAGGAACCTCTGATTAAGTTGGTTAGAATTTAGCGACAGTTTTAGCAAGCTAAAAATAATTGGACTTGATCAGAGGTTCCTTAAGTTTCAGATTACTTTTTGAGGACGCTATGCCTGAGCTATTGCAACAAAATAAAATAATTCTGATGGTTGAGTTTTTCGTTTATGCGTTCATTATATTAATTGGCCTGGGTATTCTCGCGTTACTTATAGTGTACATCGTAGATAAATCTCAAACGCAACAGGCCTTACGCAGAAACTATCCTGTGGTTGTTCATTTCAGATATTTTTTTGAACATCTGGGGGAGTTCTTTCGGCAATATTTTTTCGCCATGGATCGGGAGGAGTTGCCGTTTAACCGTGCGCAACGCTCATGGGTTTATCGGGCTGCAAAAAATGTGAACAATACTGTGGCTTTTGGTTCCACCCGCAACTTGAAAGCGCCGGGTACCGTGCTGTTTGCCAATTGCCCGTTCCCGACCCTGGGGGAAGATGCGGTTACCTCTGCGCATTTGACCATAGGGCCCTATTGCAAATCACCTTGGGTAACCAATGCATTGTTTGGTATTTCAGGCATGAGTTACGGGGCGATTTCCAAACCCGCAATTCTTGCCTTGTCAGCAGGTGCAAAAAAAGCAGGGGTCTGGATGAATACCGGCGAAGGCGGGTTGTCGCCATACCACTTGTCTTCAGGCTGTGATTTAGTCTTTCAAATAGGCACAGCAAAAAATGGCGTGCGAAATGTTGAGGGGCTTCTTGATGATCAGAAATTAACAGAAATTGCCCGCCACCCTCAGGTGAAAATGTTTGAAATTAAACTATCGCAGGGCGCCAAACCGGGAAAAGGGGGGATTTTACCGGCAGGAAAGGTGACCCGGGAAATCGCAGAAATAAGAGGGATTACGCCAGGCCAGGATGCCATCAGCCCCAATCGTCACCCCGATATTGGCAATAATACGGATTTGATCAATATGATTCATCATATCCGGCAGGTAACCGGCAAACCCGTGGGATTTAAGGCCGTCATGGGGCATAGTTATTGGCTGGATGAGCTGTTTGCCGAGATTAATCAACGCGGGGCGGAACATTATGCCCCTGATTTTATTACCGTGGACAGCGCGGATGGCGGCACAGGTGCGGCTCCTATGCCGTTGATTGATGATATGGGGTTGCCGCTGAGTGAAGGCTTGCCGATGGTGGTCGATAAATTATTGGAATATCAGCTGCGTCAACGAGTTAAGGTTTTTGCATCCGGCAAACTGATTACCCCTGCAGATGTTGCCTGGGCGTTATGTCTGGGAGCAGATTTCTGTGTGTCAGCACGTGGTTTTTTGTTTTCGCTGGGGTGTATACAAGCTTTGCAATGTAATAAAAACACCTGCCCCACAGGTATAACCACTCACAATAAAAAACTTCAGAAAGGTCTGGTGCCAGAGAAAAAAGCAGAGCGGGTTGCATATTATGCAGAAAATATGACGTATGAAGTCAATATGATTGCCCATTCATGTGGCGTAAAAGAACCGCGTGAACTGCGTCGTCATCATGCCAGAGTGGTGGGCGACCGCGGTCTGTCGATTCCATTGGACGAACTTTACCCTAAACCCAAATAACACGATACGATTAATATATGATGTCATTACTCAATAAATTACAAAACATGCTCGATCAAACCCGCGTTGCCGATTTTCTAGGTCCTTTATGCCTGCGTTTGTACCTTGCACCTGTCTTCTGGGTTGCCGGTAACAACAAGTTGAATGGTTTTGACAATATCGTCCAATGGTTTGGTAATAGTGACTGGGGATTAGGCCTGCCGGCACCTTATTTGATGGCGGTTCTGGCCACAGCCACAGAAGTTGTGGGTGCCGTTCTGCTGTTGTTTGGTGTGGGTGTGCGCTGGGTGAGTGTTCCATTAATGATCACCATGCTGGTCGCCATATTTATGGTGCACTGGGAGAATGGCTGGCAGGCTGTGGCTGATGCACAAAGCCCATGGCCGCCGGAAGATATTGCTGATGCCGGGCAGCGACTTGATTTTGCCAAGTCGATTCTGCAGGAACACGGGAATTATGATTGGCTGACGGCCAGTGGCAATTTTGTGATTTCCAATAACGGTATTGAATGGGGCGTCACCTATCTGCTCATGCTGTTGATGTTGTTTTTCAGTGGTGCGGGCAGGTATGTCAGTGCTGACTATTGGATAAAAATATTTTTTGCTTCCTCAACACGAGATTAAGTGAATGGTCGAACAAGCCGTCTTTTTTTTCATTATGGTGTTGCTCATTGCATTAGCCCTTGAGCCCATCGCAGACAAATTAAAATTACCCTTTTCATCCGCATTACTGCTGGTGGGTTTTTTATGTTCGGAAATACTGGTTTACCACGGAATTGACACCGGCATACGCTGGCATAATTTTGACAAGATCGTTTTTTATTACCTGATACCGATTCTGATTTTTGAGTCTGCATTTAATATGAATGCTGGCTTGTTTGTAAAAAACCTGGTGCCGACCTTGTTTTTAGCTATCCCCATTGTCTTGGTATCTACCTTATCCACAGCGGCATTTTTGTATGTGGTGATGGATGACCCTGTCGGTTTTCCCTGGTTGGCTGCCTTGATTGCCGGAGCGTTACTCACGGCAACAGACCCGGTTGCCGTGGTTGCATTGTTTAAAAAAGCAGGTGTTTCAGAACGCCTGCTGACCTTACTCGATGGCGAAAGCCTGCTTAATGACGCCACAGTTATTGTCATGGTGACGTTGTTGATAAGTGCCAGCCTGGAAAGCGATCTGCAGATAGAATTCACTGGCGTACTTGTGGAATTTTGCAAAATATTCTTCGGTGGATTAGTCGTCGGTGTGCTGATCGGGGCAGTGGGGCTGATTATCATCCCCCGAGTAACCCAGTCACATATTTGTGCCGTGTTAAGTTTGATTTCGGCTTATTTAAGTTTTTACTGTGCAGAACATCTGCTTCATGTTTCAGGCATCATGTCCGTTCTCATGTGTGGATTATTACTTGCGCATGCCACCCGCAAAAATCAGCATCAACATCAATTTATGCATCAGCTCTGGGGGTTTAAATCCTATATTGCCAATGCATTACTGTTTTTTATTTCCGGCGTCACTTTTCAGCTCACCATGTTTGTCGACCAATGGCAGGCCATATTATATGGTATTGTCGCCATAATGATTTCTCGTGCGGTAGGGGTGTATCTTTTGTTGCCAACCGTCAATATTATTCCGAAAGTCCCTCCTGTTTCGCTGCCTTACCGGAGTGTGCTTTTCTGGGGCGGCATTCGCGGTCCGGTGACCCTGGCGCTGGCATTATCATTGCCAACAGAGCTGCCCTATTGGTGGACTATCCAGTCAATTGCCTACGGTGTGGTCTTCTTTACGTTGTTTGTCAATGCGCCAACCATGAGCATTTTGTTGCAACGGTACCGCGTTCAGGTCGCGAAGTAAGCGGGAGATTAAGCGGATTTTTTAGCAGCATCGTGATGCTACGTCACGAAAAAGACAAAAGCAATCCGCTCGATTTCACCACAGTAGAATCATCCATCACCTGACAGCCTTCCAACACATATACAACTAAATTTAATGCATTTTTTTGCTCAAATGCGCCTTATCCTGCATCTTAAAAAACCTCATAGACTCAATCAGGTTGCCTGAAATATTCTGCAACGAAGTCATTGATTCCCCTGCATCTTTACTGACTGCAATCGAGTTCTTGGTGGACGCGGTGATTGCATCCAGGATACGCGTGACATTTTCGGCCTGCTCTCGCTCCTCATTTATCCCCTGGGTCAGCACGTCTGTCACTTTAGCAATGGTTTTTGTCGCATCATTCAAACTGCTATTTAAGCCGGATAATTCGTCAGCAGAGCGATCAATATCTTGTTGACACATTTCCTGCTCGCTCACTGCTTTTACAATATCTGCAACACGCTGCCTTGATTCAATCACTGACTCCTGGATCAGATCAAACGACGTTTTCACCTGCCTAACCTTCTTCATTCCGCGATTAATAACTTCACGCCCTGACTCGGTTGAGTCTACGGTGGTTTGGGTCTGGGTACGGATAGTGTCGATATGATCTTTGATATCTTTTGCGGCGCCTGCACTTTTTTGTGCCAGCCCACGCACTTCATTCGCAACAATGGCAAAACCGCGTCCCGCCTCTCCTGCACGCGCCGCTTCTACTGAGGCATTGAGCGCCAATAAATTGGTCTGAAACGCAATATCATTTACGGTGGCGACAATTTCCTGGATGGCAATCGAGCTTTTATCGAGTTTGTTAATCTGGCTGGATAATTCATCCACCGTACTGGCAATATCGTTCATCCCCTGGTTTGCTTCATTCACGGCTTGAATACCATATTGGGTTTCGTTATCCATCGCCTGGGAGGATTCCAGCGACTGACGAGAATATTCAGAAATCTGTTGCATTTGATACTTGACCGCTTCAACATTTTTACGTGTGCTGGAAGAGACGTTGTCTACGCCAGAAACCACGCTTTGCAAGTGTCGCAAATCAGTGCCCAACGCATCCTTGCTTTGTTCTACCTGGTGCAGAATGTCATTCATCGTTACCAGCGATGCATTGCCTTCTTCTACTATTGATAACAGCTCTGTATTACGCGTTTCAATTGACTCATGCGCAGAACCCATTTGTTCAGACATACTGCCTATAGAAACCGCCCACGTATTGACCTGTTCCACAATTCCACTGAGGCTTTCCACCATGTGCTGCATCGCCTGTCCCAGCTTGTCCTGGTTACCCTTAATCGCAATATTCTGCTGAATAAATCCTTGCGAGATAGATTCGGCCTTGCCGACAGTGTCCTCAAGTTCACCCAGAAAATGATTAAACATTTTCGCCACCTGACCGGCTTCGGTGCCATACTCCTCTGCCACGCGACGAGACAGGTTACCGTCATGAATAATCTGCTGCATGGTCTGCATGGTATCCAGCCAGATAGTTTTTGCACCGTGTTCGGTGATATTCAAACCGGCTTCCTCATCTTCAGGCGGAACCCGTAACACACCCAACATTTTGAAGATGGAAAACATAATCAGTCCCATCGTAAAAGCCCATACGAATACACTGCCAATGCCTATTAATTGAACCCAGGCCTGCGCCAGGCGACCCCCTTCCGGCAATTGATCTAGCGGCGCAAAAAAAGCCAGCGACAATGTCCCCCAGGCGCCGCAAAAACCATGCACGGGTATCGCATTCAGTGGGTCATCAATTTTAAGGCGCAAAATAAACCATTCGGCGAAACAATACACACCACCAGACGTAATACCAATCAACACCGCGCCGACTGGATCAACCGCTGCACAGCCTGCGGTAATACCGACCAGCCCGCCGAGAATACCATTCAACACCTTTTCAACCTCAACCAGCGTATCATCACTCATCAGCATGGAGATGATAAAACACGTGATGCCCGCTGCAGCCGGTGCCAGCATGGTGTTCATCACCACTTTAGGTACACTTTCATCACCGACCAAGGTGCTGCCGCCATTAAATCCAAACCAGCCAAACCATAAGATAAACACACCAATGGCACTGTAGGATATATTATGTCCCTGAATATCCTGCGGTGTTCCATCGGCAGCAAAACGCCCGATTCTTGGCCCCAACACCCAGGCCGCCGCCAGCCCCACCCAGGCACCGACTGAATGCACCACAGTAGAACCGGCAAAATCAACAAAATTCATCTCGGCCAGCCAGCCTGTTTCGCCGGGTAAAATAGCCCCGCCCCATATCCAGTGACCGACCACCGGATACACAAACAACCCAAGTATCACAGACCCAAAAATATAGGCTTTAAACTGCACCCGCTCAGCCACTGCGCCAGATACAATCGTAGCCGCCGTTCCGGCAAATACGACTTGAAACACAAAGAATGCATAATTATCCGGCGTATCGAAGCCTTCCAGAAAAAAACCGCTATGGCCTATCAAGCCACCCGCGCTCTCACCAAACATCAATGCAAACCCCACCGCCCAGAAGGCAATAATCGTCACAATCATATCTGCAACATTTTTAATCGCTACGTTGATGGAATTCTTCGCTCTGATCATGCCGGTTTCTAACGAGGTAAACCCGGCCTGCATGAAAAACACCATGGCCGCCGCCACGATAATCCAGGTGATATTCAGGTTGCTTTGCACAGTTGGCTCAGCTGCCCAGGCACTTTGTGGTAGCAGTAAAACAAAAATTTTTATGAGCGTTATCAGGAATTTCAAAACGTTCCTCTTTACTTTGTTGTGAAGGGGTTAACACAAAGTATAGAAACAAATCTTGAATTTGCATTGTTACCCAGTGATTAACTAGGAGACTGTCAGATTATAGATAATTCTACTGCGGCGATGGGACATCGGCTCGCGACGAACCCCATAACCCGACAGCCTCCTAAGTAAATACGTGAGACACCCGTAACACCTAATAAAGTAGAACCAAACAACCACACGGCTACCGGAGGAACAGGCACTGAAGAAAGATTTACGGCACCAAAGCTGGCTGCTGTCGGGTCAAATTGAAATACATTGACATCCACCTATTGCCGCCATATTAAGCTATTGAGAAGAGCATGTCGTCATACGAAAGCCGGGAGTTTTGTAGTTAGCCACATAACCTGTTGACTAACTCAGGTGCTATGATAGAATCGAATCGTGTGAAATCCATCACATTTTGTCGTGTATTTTTTATTGGTTTTTTGTTCTCAAAAACCGGGCTAACAATAGTAGTAGGCTGAAAATTTAGTTTCTAAATTTTGAGGGACAGTCAGTCAGCTTTGTTTATTGAATCAAAACCAAAATAATAACTAAAGGTTTTGAAAATGAATCGTTTGCCTCAATTTTTTAAGCTATATCCAGTTCTGTTTTTATATTTTTTTAGTGTCCCTGTTTTTGCAGCCAGTTTGACGAATGGAGCATCTCCAATCGGTACAATTTCACCTGTGGGTGATGTCGATAGCTGGACTTTTTCAGCCAATACAGGTGAAGACATCCGAGTACAGGTTGCTGAAGTCAGCGGTACCAATTTCGAACCTTTCATAAGGTTGTATGATCCAAATAACAATCTGGTGCAATCTAATTGGGGAAGCAATTCCACCAATGTGAATCACCTCGCAACACAGTCAGGTACATATACTGTCCATGTGCTGGATGCTTTTTCTACGCCAGATGCGACAGGTACCTACAAACTGTATTTGGCAAAAAGCGCAGGTAGTTTCAGCGTGCCATCGGGCGATGAAGGTGGCGCATTGACCAATGGCGGGGTGCATGCGGGTACGATAGAGCTGGGTGATATGGATATCTGGACATTTAATGCCGAGGCATTGGGCAGCATACGTTTAGGCCTGGGTGAGCCAAGTGCAAGCAGTTTAAATCCCTATATATTGGTTTATGGCCCGGATGGAAACTTTATAGAGTCAAACTATGGAATAGGGCGTTCAACGAATGTTGCTTTTCAGGCAGGTATCGCAGGCACCT
>SPJS01000200.1:90828-96580 GCA_006844705.1 Methylococcaceae bacterium
GGGCGTTCAACGAATGTTGCTTTTCAGGCAGGTATCGCAGGCACCTACACCGTAGTGATCCAGGATTCGAACAATGATGTAAGTGGCACAGGGGATTACAATCTTTATTTTACCCAAGTGACAGAAAGCTTCAGCGTGCCATCGGGCGATGAAGGTGGCGCATTGACCAATGGTGGGGTGCATGCGGGTACGATAGACTTGGGTGATATGGATATCTGGACATTTAATGCCGAGGCATTGGATTCGGTGCAGTTAGATATCAATGAACCAGTCAGTGTAGATTTAAATCCCTATATATTGGTTTATGGGCCTGATGGGACATTAATAAATTCGAATAGCTCTACAGGTACTTCAGCCAGCCTGACACAACAAATTTCTGTATCTGGTACATATACTGTAGTCGTACAGGATGCAAATTCAGATGTAAGCGGTCAGGGGGACTATGAATTGACAATGAATCTGACTCATGTTGTTACATCGGTTCCTTCAGGCGCTATATTAGGAGATTTAGCTAATGGAGGTGTAACGTCAGGGGCTATTGATTTTCTCAATGATGTTGATAAATTCAATTTGTCTGTCTCGGCGGGGGATGTCGTCCGCTTGAAAGTGGGGGATATAGCCAACTCAGGTCATTTTAGCCCTGTCGTCCACGTTTTTTCTTCTTCTGGTGCGCTGCTGGCGACCAATGCAAGCGGTTCGATTGCTCAGGTTGTATTTAATTCGCAGGCAAGTGATACAGTAACAGTTGCAGTGAGTAGCTCTGCCGGTTCTACCGGCAGTTATGATTATGTAATTCATACTGCAATTTCTCAGCAAAGCTACATCATTCCCAGTGGTGACCAGGGGGGTAATTTAGCTAATGGCGGTGTAGCCACCGGACGTTTATCGACCGGTGATATGGATATGTACAGCTTGAACGTGAAACAAGGTGACCGGGTGAGATTGAAACTGGGGGATACAGCGAATAGCGGGCATTTTACGGCTTATCTACAGGTATATGCTTCAGATGGGTCATTAGTCGCCACTAATAATAATGGTACGATTGCCCAAGTAGTGTTTGAAGCTGAGAAAACTGACAGGCTGACCGTGATCGCAATGAATTCGACAACGTCTACCGGTGGCTACGACTATGCATTGTACACGGCAATATCCAAACAAAATTACATCACCCCCAGTGGTGACCAGGGGGGAGGGTTAGCTAATGGCGGTGTAGCCACCGGACGTTTATCGACCGGTGATATGGATATGTACACCTTAAACGTGAAACAAGGTGACCGGGTGAGATTGAAACTGGGGGATACAGCGAATAGCGGGCATTTTACGACTTATCTACAGGTATATGCTTCAGATGGGTCATTAGTCGCCACTAATAATAATGGTACGATTGCCCAAGTAGTGTTTGAAGCCGAGAAAACTGACAGGCTGACCGTTATCGCGATGAATTCGACAAGGTCTACCGGTGTCTACGACTATGCATTGTACACGGCATTATCCAAACAAAATTACATCACCCCCGACGGTGACCAGGGGGGTGGTTTAGCCAATGGCGGTGTAGCCACCGGACGTTTATCGACCGGTGATATGGATATGTACAGCTTAAACGTGAAACAAGGTGACCGGGTGAGATTGAAACTGGGGGATACAGCGAATAGCGGGCATTTTACGACTTATCTACAGGTATATGCTTCAGATGGGTCATTAGTCGCCACTAATAATAATGGTACGATTGCCCAAGTAGTGTTTGAAGCTGAGAAAACTGACAGGCTGACCGTGATCGCAATGAATTCGACAACGTCTACCGGTGTCTACGACTATGCATTGTACACGGCATTATCCAAACAAAATTACATCACCCCCGACGGTGACCAGGGGGGTGGTTTAGCCAATGGCGGTGTAGCCACCGGACGTTTATCGACCGGTGATATGGATATGTACAGCTTAAACGTGAAACAAGGTGACCGGGTGAGATTGAAACTGGGGGATACAGCGAATAGCGGGCATTTTACGGCTTATCTACAGGTATATGCTTCAGATGGGTCATTAGTCGCCACTAATAATAATGGTACGATTGCCCAAGTAGTGTTTGAAGCTGAGAAAACTGACAGGCTGACCGTGATGGCGATGAATTCGACAACGTCTACCGGTGTCTACGACTATGCATTATATACTACGAAAGTGTCGCGCGAATTCAGGGTGCCATTGGGAGATCAGGGAGGGGTTTTAGCTAATGGGGTGGCGGCACCAGGTTCCTTGCCAACAGCGGATATGGATATTTATAGCATTTCGGTCTCAGCTGGAGATAGTCTCAATATCCTGTTGCAGGATGCTGACAATTCAGGTCATTTCAATCCTTATTTTCAAGTGTTCAGAAAAGATGCATCTTTGTTAGCCCAGGCTTCAGCTGGGAGAACCGCTCAAATTGACGTTAATGCGCGAGCAAATGAAGCCTTAACCATTGTCGTGATGAACGGAACAAGAAGTACTGGTTCATATGATTACAGCTTGACTGTCACCGGTGCAAACAGCGTGATAGACAGTGATGGTGATGGTTTAAGTGATATCGATGAAGTTATCAGAGTGACCAATATCAATATCCCTGATACTGATGGAGATGGTTTGACTGATGGCGAAGAAGCCAATACCTATGGTACTGAACCGGTGAAAAGAGATACAGATAAGGACGGCATAAATGATGGTGACGAAATAAATACACATGGGACAAATCCACTAAAAGCCGATACAGATGATGATAGTTTCAGTGATTCAGAAGAAATTGAGGCTGGAACAGATCCGTTAGATAAAAACAGTTTCCCGGTGGAGGAAATTTTTCAGGTTCCATTACCAATGTGGGCAATGCTGTTAATGGGGCTCATCTTCATTAGACTGGCAATAATAAGACAGGCAATAATAAGACAGGCAAGTACTGAAAAATAAAAGGACATGGCTATATACAAACCACAGCTTGTTTCCCTCCAGCCTCTCAAGACACGGCGTAAAGACATCCATATCGCCTTGGCGGCAGCCCTCTTGCTGCCAACAGTCTTGAGAAGCAGAAGAGCAACCACTTCAATTGCGCGCCGCTAAAGGATGTCGATAGGTACTAAATTACAGAAAAGGCAAGCAACGGTTGTTTCATCACATAGCGGAACAGTGATGCCTTCAATTTCTGTAATCTGCGGGTCAGCCATCCGTTATTCAACAATTTTGAAGCCTTGTTGCCCGATTATCCTGAAGGTGTAGATGTAGCCAGCGACACTCATGGGAACGTATTAGTTATGATGTAAAGGTAATAGTTTATAAACATTTAAAATTTAAAATGTTAGTCTGAAAAATATCTCAAAACAAGAGGGGGCAATATGAAGCTGGATACTTTGGTCTGGGCGGAAGATTGGCAAAAAGGACTTGTTTTTTTGGGGGTTGTTTTACTGCTGGTATATGGGGTTCCGCACATCGGAGGGCTGTTAACCAGTTACCTGTTTTATCTGCGGGTGCCGATAATTTTCGGACTTATTTTGGTTGCTTTCCCGCTATTATCAGTGACCGCATTGGCATCCATGTTCCGCAACCTGTATGTACAGTCTCACTGGCTGCAGGTTGCATTGATCGTCGCCAGTGTTCTGTTTGCGTCCACAGCAGTCATTCTGACTTTTGATTCCATTTTGCTTAGTGCTTACCAGCGCTTTGATATTGCTGATGAAGGCATACGCATTTCACCTGTTCTCAAGGCGGTCATCGCTGTTGCCTTAAGTGCCAGCAATGTCTGGGCATTATATAGTTACTCCAAAAGCGGCGAGAAAGTTGTGATGGGGATAGCCGTGGGCATCCTCGGCGGATTGGTGTTGATGTTGTCTATCCTCACAATGTATGAGGCACAGACGTTTCTCAGTTTTATAGAAGCACCGTTTTTATTATTGCTGGAAAATCAGGCGGGCTATGTGGATAGTAATGGAAAGTTGCTGGGTTCTCATGCAAGCCTGGTCGGGTTTTCATTATTCAGCATGCTTATTTATCTTCCTTTTGGAGCATGGTTCAAACCCTGGCATCATGCGGGCAGAATTCAGATTCCTGCTCTGGTGTATCTGAATATGATTGCCACCTTTAGCTGTCTGATTTTTGCCGGGTTAACGTTTTATTTTGATCTTTACCACATACCGGTTTTTATTGGGTTTCTGGTGGTATCCGCGTTTTCCTACCGCTTTTTCAAGGTGGATCATTTTTATGAAATCAAGCCGTTGGATAAGCCGGGCAAAGCTGATACACCTGCTGATTTTGCCAGTATTTTGAAAAACAGACTGGCTGGGCAGCAGGGCGATAAGACGATGGTCGTGGTTTGTTGCAGCGGGGGAGGTATTCAGGCCGGTGTTTGGGCCGCGCAGGTATTAACCGGGCTGCAAAAGGAAAATGAACTGGGGGAGAATTTCAGCAAGGCCATTTGTTTGATTTCTTCTGTTTCGGGCGGTTCGGTGGGCAGCCTGTTTTATCTTGATAGATACAATGACCAGGGCTTTTTGCCATTAAATGATCTGCGGCCTATTGAAAAAGATGACGTGTCTCAAGCGGTTTTTGATGGTGCGGCAACGGATGTGCTTAACGCCGTCGGCTGGGGACTGGCCTATCCTGATTTGTTACGCTTTTTCGGCTTGCCCTGGTTGCCGCCAAAGATGATGGATAGAGGAACGGTTATCGAGGCAGACTGGAAGACCAGTCTGGATCAAGACAAGTCCACGATGTTTTCAGATTGGCGGAGCAAGATTAACCAGGGCTTGTTACCTATACCACTATTTAATGCCACTCTGGTGGAAAGTGGAAAACGTTTCATCATCAGCCCGGTCAGTTTTAAACACAATGACAACCGGGAATGTGAAGACTTTGCTTCTGCCTATGCGGGGATGGATATGGATGCCATCAGCGCGGCACGCTTATCGGCAACTTTTCCGTATGTCAGCCCGATATCGAGAAATACACCACAGCCAGATTGCCCGGACCATCATGTGGCCGACGGTGGTTTTTTTGATAATTACGGTGTTTTTTCCTCGCTTGAATGGATTAAAAACCACGTTTTACCGCTTAAAAAGTCCAACAAGCTGGATGTAAAAAACATCCTGTTTATTGAAGTCCATGCCTTTGCCGAAGAGGAAGAGGCAGCACAAAAAGATATTTCAGGTTGGAAAACAGCATTGTCCGGGCCTGTTTCAGTGTTATTAAATGCACGTGGAGCAACCCAGATTGCGCGAAACAATATGGAGGTAGGCATCGTAAAAGGAGAGCTGGCACAAGAAGGCATCAATCTGGAACAGGTGATTTTCACTTTTCCTAAGATGGATTCCCCATATAAACCTGGCAAGACTTACGAGCCGCCGTTGTCATGGAAGTTATCTGAGCAGGAAAAACAGGTCGTAAGAGACGGTTGGAAAAAAATTCAGACGTTGCCGGATGACGACAATCCAATCAAAGCAATTAAGGATCTTTGGGCATTGTGGAATATTAATTAAGCAGGAGGCCCATTGTGTTTATGTGTTGGAGAATAAAATGAAAAAAGTACTTTTGTGTGGTTTGTGTGTCAGTGTCACCTTGTTAGCAGGATGCAGCAGCACAACATTCAAGACGTTTAATGTTGCAGAAGGTGAAAGCTTATCCATTGACGCCAGCCAGCGAACGATTCTGGTAAAGGGCGATAAGGTGTGTGCCGAGCCCAGCCCGGATGCCATGCGTGCGTTGGCGGCACAGTTTGCCGCAGAAGCGGTTTTGCCTA
>SPJS01000028.1 GCA_006844705.1 Methylococcaceae bacterium
ATTTTGCGATCACTACGCACGGTCAAATCAGCGGCTAATAAACTACTGGACTCATTCACTAAAGCGTTTTCAACGCGCTCGGCCAACATCGCAACGGATGAAACCACCACCACAGCCAACACTAATGAAAATAAAATCAGTCCCAGCTGCCCACCTCGCCAAGTGCGCCACAACATTCGCAAGGCTTGCATCAAGCGACTCCTCTGCTTTCGCTGACTAAGTGGCCTCGCTCAATCGTCAGAATACGATGACAACGTTGCGCCAACGCAGCTGAATGTGTGACCAGCACCAAAGTTGCACCTGCCTCTGCATTGAGCTCAAATAATAAGTCATTAATCCGCTGCCCTGTTGCAGTATCCAGATTACCCGTTGGCTCATCGGCAAAGAGTAAGGGCGGCTGACACGCAAATGCCCGCGCCACCGCCACCCGTTGTTGCTCGCCGCCAGAAAGTTGTCGTGGATAATGTGTCGTCCGCTCCCCCAAACCGACGCGCTCTAGGTACTTACGCGCTATATGCATCGCATCTTGTTGCCCTGTTAACTCCAACGGCAAAGCAACATTCTCAAGCGCAGTTAAACTCGGCAATAAATGAAAAGACTGAAATACAAAACCAACCGCAGATGACCTTACTGCCGCACGTCCATCTTCATCCATTTCAGAAATATTTTTTCCATCAATCCAGACCGCGCCTGAACTAGGCACATCTAATCCTGCAAGCAGCCCAAGCAAGGTCGACTTACCCGAACCAGAAGGCCCAACTATCGCAACCGCTTCGCCGCGCTGCACTTCCAGACTCACTTCGTCCAGTATCTGCAAAGCGCCCTCTGCAGATTGCACTTGTTTACATAATTGTACGGCTTTTAGCATTGAGGTTTCCATATTTGCATGATGATTCATTCAGATGCATTTTACGACAGATCAAGCAATGAATCGTTTTGGATCGGTGCCAATCATGATGAGCGATTACATTTGCAGTAGAATGAAGCACATGATGCGATCATTGATAACAATCTTAATCCTACTAATCTCCTTTCAAACAAAGGCGGCTGACATCCTTGTTTTAGGCGATAGTCTCAGTGCCGGCTATGGCATCAACGTTGATAAAGGCTGGGTACAACTGATGGCGAATGATTTAGGCGAAAAGCACAAAGTCATTAACGCCAGTATCAGTGGCGACACCACCGCAGGCGGTTTATACCGTTTGCCAGACTTATTAAAAGTACATCAACCAGATATCGTGATTATCGAGCTCGGCGGCAACGATGGGCTACGTGGTTATCCACTCACTCGTATGCGGGCAAATTTAAAGAAAATGATACAGCTATCTAAAAAATCAGGTGCAAAGCCTTTGCTGCTAAATATTGAAATCCCACCGAATTATGGCGCACGGTATACCAAAGCGTTTTTGCATAGTTATCAACAGATTTCTAAAGAGACTAACACGCCATTAGCTGAGTTTATTGATAAGGCGTTGATTGAGGACAAGGGGTTGATGCAACAGGATGGAATTCATCCTACTGAGAAGGCGCAACCTATGTTGAAAGGTAGGGTTAACAGTGTATTAAAGCGCCTGCTTTAAGGCTTAAGGTTAACTGCTAGCCCTATGCTATATCCTACAGGTCGTGGCTCGAGCGACCTCTATGACCAAAGAAGTTAGATATTGCTTTACTTGCGGCGTAATGTGCTTCGATTATTGTCGCCTTACAACCAATCAAACCACACCGTTAACGACGCAATACTCACCAACGTTGTCACAAACACCGCTGCTGCATACAAGCCACTATCTAAATGATAACGTTCACATAACACAATCCCAAAAATCATCGTTGGCATCGCTGCCAATATCACTGCTACACGCAAATGATCAGTAGGCACTTGCAAGCTGTTAGCGATACTATAGGCCAACACTGGCGCAACGAGCAGGGCAATGATGCAAACTGGTAACAATAACGGCAGGTTGCTGAGTGTTAAAGTGTGCAGGCGAATACTCATACCTAAGACAATTAACATCAGTGGCACCACACCGCCACCTAAAATACTCAAGGCTTGATGCATTGAATCTGGTTGCGGGATATTAGCCACATTCAACAAGCTGGCAATGGCTAATGCCCAAAGTGGTGGGACTTTTAATAGCGCCTGAAATGGATGAATTTCTGCCTTACTCTCACCAAAGTGATTGGCGATGAGTACGCCTAATGTCAACACCAGCGGTGTACAGGCGAATAAGTCGTATTGCAATACGATGGCTTGCGCCCATTCACCAAATGCTTGTGCAGTGACTGGCAGGCCTAAATAAGTGGAGTTTGGAAAGGTTGCAGCAATCAGCAATGCGCCCTTTTGCGCGCGGCTAACCTTAGTCATTCGCAGGATTACCCACATCAACAATAAAGATAACAAAATAGTGCTGGCTGCCGTGACTGATAGTTTGAGGGT
>SPJS01000027.1 GCA_006844705.1 Methylococcaceae bacterium
CTTCTATTTGTGCTCTGAATTTGTCATTGCCCAGCACCCAGGATTTATTCGTGGCATCTCGGATTTCGTTAAGCTCATTTTCATTTATATGATGTTTAAACAACGCGCGATAATTATTATATCGTTCTCCCTCATCGCTACCGAGTGCCTGATACACTAAATGAGGAACTAGTCGTTTATTATCTGTACCCAGAGCATTTGCCTGGTAACTCGACCAAGGATACTCTTCCGGCGATTTGACCATGCCCGCTCGAACTGGATTTAATTCAATATACCGACTACAGATCAATAAATACTGCTCACTATCCAACAAAGTGGCCTTATAACGCCCCTCCCAAAGGGTACCCGTACGTCGGTATTGATAATTAAAATACTGAACATAATAACGACCTAGTGTTTGCATCACTTTGCCGATGGCATGTTCCATATGCGGCGTCATCAACAAATGCACATGATTAGTCATCAGAACGTAAGCATGTATATCACATTGATATTTATCGCACGCATCTTTCAGCTTGTCTAAATAAAACTGATAATCCTCATCTGCAACAAAAATAACGGAGCGGTTATTGCCGCGCTGAATTACATGCTGCGGTTGACCGGGGATAACAAAACGGGGGTGACGTGCCATAATCCGAGCCTTCATTTGATAGTTTGGCGAATTATAGCATATCGATCGAGTCTGACCCCATTGGTGCATCCATTGGTGCATTGGTGGACCGACCCCATTGGTTGACATTTGTGGTTTACGATGTCGTGCAAATGGGGCGTAGTCCGCATCAAAATACGCCGGCTGCCAGGGCTGATCGCAGTATCGTGAATCAGGCGATGAAATGCTTGGATATCATACATTTGAGTAACAGGGACTATACCACTCTGTCAGGCGGTGAACGGCAAAAAGTCCATTTCGCCCGAGTGCTTGCGCAAATCTGGCATCCCGTCGAAGAGGGCAGCAGATTATTGATGCTCGATGAGCCAACTTCGGCACTGGATATCACATTTCAGCATCATTGCCTGAAAACGCTGGTTGATTTTGCACGTCAACAAGGCATTGCCATCATGGCCGTTTTACACGACCTGAATGCGGCGGCGCTCTATGCCGACCGTATAGCCATTATGCACGCGGGGCACCTGGTTGTTTCGGGTTCTCCGGCAGAGGTCATGACCCAAAAAAATATCAATGATTTTTTTCTGTTTTCAGCACAAGTAACCCCTCATCCGCAATATCCAGAATGCCCACTGATTATACCAACGCGTTCAGATAAAAAGCTTGAGCACTCACATTAGGAGATAAATAATGACCGATTCATGCGAACACCTTCTATTGGCAATGTCTAAATATTGTCGAATATACGCCTGTTTAAAATGCCATAAAGTGCATTTTGAATTGCCATACCATATTTCAATGCAGTTTCAATTTGGGCAGTTTTTTGGCATTGTTGAAAGCTTTATCGAAGCGAATGAAAATTTGCAAACCCTGCAGTCAAAGCAATCCTGGCAACCGGTTGTTGTAGATGCCAAGACAAAAACCATAAAGTGATGAGGGGGCTTTGGTCACCCGATAACAAGCGGCAACAACTTAACGCGACCGCGTATGCCTTCTCCGGCGGCCACGATTCGTGGTGCTCCCTCAAGTGATTTGACTGTTCGTATGGCTGTTTTGCCTCTGCCGCTCGCGCACGATGGCCAAACAGTGCGCCCGGGTCACTATCGCGGACTAAAAATCTTCTCTTCGCTAACGCTCCGTTGCCCAGATTTTCAGCGGTTGAAACGTTACGCGCATAGTGTGAATAGGTAAATCCCACTTCGTTTGTTCATCTTTGACTCATCAAGCCGGCACAACAAATTTAGTTCTTCGCGAATCATCATTAAAACTAAGAATAGTTATCATTTTTAATGTCACGCATTTGTAGCAATTCATCGTTAGTATGAAACTGCTTTCAGGTCTGTCTAGGTTGACAGGCACCAACAGGAGGTTATTCGCTCTGGCTTAACGTTTCGATGATGTTGTTTGCTGTCGCATCATCGTGATAGGAAACGGTTTGATGCTTTTTTTCAATCCTGAAGCCGCGTAGAAAGCATTAGACTAACTATTCACGAGGTTCTTTACATGAAAACATTGTTCAAACTGGCGGCAACGGCAATTACGTGCCTATGTCTAAGCCAAAACGCATACGCAGCCAGCGGTTATACAGCGCAAAGCCATGTCGCTTTGGAAGTGGTCGGTATCAGCGATGCAAACGGCAATCAATATGATGTCTTTGATTTGCCTACTGGATTGTCTATTGGTACT
>SPJS01000026.1 GCA_006844705.1 Methylococcaceae bacterium
ATGAAACTGTCCCGGATGAGGACAAACGAGGATCATGATAAAGCATCTTACCCAGCTCAACTTTCTCTTTTGTCGTCGGATTATCAGCCGGTGCCGGGGCTGTCGTTGGCAAGGCTTGCGCCATTACGCTCATCGAACCGGTCAATGCAAGCACAGTGACCAGACATTTTGTTTTAAACATACACTCCTCCAAATATTTTTATAATTACTGGTGGACGAATTGTAAGGGATGATTCATCTTTAGGTAAAACAAATTATGGGTTCTTTTCATCTGTATCACTGAAAACCCGCCGTCTTTGAACAGAAAGATCTACGCGGAAAAAATAACAGGGATGACGGGCTAAGCATAACGTGACCATTTTTGTCAGTTAGTAGCAAACTTCATCAATACACATTCACGTCTCGCGACGACAGCCTACCTAGCATAGTTAAAAACCAACCCCACTGGTCATTATAAGCTATTGAAAATACAATACTTACTCATTTATTTCCAAACCATGCAAACAGCTGGCACAGCATATGCTTTGATCACTGTGACTTCTGTTACAACATAAAGGTTTTAAAAAATGAATAAATCTCAACAACAAGGCTTTACTCTTATCGAATTAATGATCGTTGTCGCGATCATCGGTATTCTGGCGTCCATTGCAATTCCGGCTTATCAGGATTATATGACTAGAGCTAAATGGTCTAAAGTCATTGCTGCAACGAGTGCAATAAAATTAGCGATTGGGGAATGTATGAATGATAATAATGGAACATATGGGGATTGTGATACTTTTACAAAACTCGGTAGCTACGGCGTATCTGTTGCTCCATCAGGAACTGCAGTGGAAAGTGCCTCTATTACAGTAGATGGCACAGGAATTGTACTCGATGGCTCAGGCCAAGGGGGGTTGGCAACTTGTACTGTCAGGATGATACCAGCACCTGGTACAAACACCGGAGTGATTACTTGGACCCCAACAACAAGTTCAGGCTGTGCAAAACATGTTAAAGGTGCAGCGATTTCCTAAATTAAAGCACATTAAAAAAGCCCCGAATGTTCGGGGCTTTTTTACCTAGCCTAAAATGCATGTCGCTTATTATTTTAATCCCTCTTTCAAGCTTTTTAATTAGCCTATCTCTATTACCGTTGATAGGTTATGACCACAAAAGGTTACTGGAAATATTTTGCATTTTAGTAACTCTCATCATATACCCGCTTGTTAAACCACTCTCTATTCCAAAACATTACGTATACCCACTATTAGGTGTTATTGTAATTGGCATACTATCTATACAAAACGCAATATCCATTCGTTATGCTCTTATTGAATCCATAACCTTTCTTGGATTAATCTATTTTTCACTACATTCTTCTAGTGAATGGAAATATAATCAAATAATAATTATTGCTCTAGCATCATTATTCTTATGTGTCTTAATCACATCAACAAGTTATCTTTCCAGTTATTTAGCATACATAACAACCTCATCCAAATTTAGCATTCATGATTTTTTCCCAGGATTTGAAAATACCAGGTTCTTCAATCAGTTACAGATATGGCTTATACCTCTATTAGGTAGCATTATTATATATTGTAATTCAAATAGTAAATACAACAGATACCACGCTGTAATTTATTTTTTTTCAATCATTTGGTGGGGAATGTTATTCACAAGCAATAGTAGAGGAGCGATTCTCGCAGAGCTAGTTAGCATTACAATAATAGGCCTTTACTTCCAGAAAAAAGCAAATGTGTATTTAAAGACAACTGCAAAACTAATGATCTATGGATTAGCATTGCACTCATTACTTTTTTTTGTTGTCCCTGAATATTTAATAAAAGATGTATCTGGCCCCCCAACGTCAGAAATAATAAGGTCAGACACACATGTCAGAATCTTTCTTTGGACAAAATCAATAGATTCCATATTAGAATCACCAATATTAGGCATAGGACCAATGCACTATGCATGGTTAGATAATACCGAATCACCAAACCAGCACGACAAACTAACCATTCAGCCACTCCACCCTCATAACAGTATATTACAATGGGCATCAGAATGGGGGCTCATTTCTTTATTTATTATTACTGGATTTATTATACTCGGGTTAACAAAGTGGTGTAGACATGTAAACTCAATATTCAACACAAATTCTGGACATTTCATATTCTCAATTTCATTAACTCATTCCATTATATCTTCAATAACATACTCCTTCGTTAGCGGCATTTTAGTAATGCCCGCAAGTCATATTGCAGGCGCCATAGTTATAAGCCTAATACTGTTCCTATACAAC
>SPJS01000029.1 GCA_006844705.1 Methylococcaceae bacterium
CAGACTCTATTACGAATGCTGATGAAAAATGTCTTGAAAGATTTAATATAGAGCCTGGTAATTACGCCATAGTAATAGCCAGACCTGAGCCTGAAAACTCTATATTGGAGATTGTTACAGCCTTTTCTAGAAAAAAGAGAAACAAAAAGCTTGTTGTCTTAGGAAATTTCGAAAAAGCCAACAAAGATTATTCTCAGTCTGTTTTCGATGCAGCCAGCGCTGAAGTGATTTTTCCAGGGGCCGTATACGATAAAGATGTTATTAATGCATTACGCTATTTTGCTTGTTTATACATTCATGGGCATACTGTTGGAGGAACAAATCCATCTCTTGTTGAGGCTTTGGGGGCTGGTAATCCAATCCTTGCTCATGATAATAAATTTAATCGCTGGGTTGCAGGTGATGAAAGTGAATATTTTTCTAGCATTGATTCATGTGAATTACATTTTGATGAATTATTCCAAAATGATGCTAGGCTTTTAACAATGAGAAATTTTAGCTATAAAACACATAATAAAAAATTTAGGTGGGATTCTGTTCTACCAGAATATGAGAAGCTACTTATTCGTCGCCCCTGAATAACCCATTTTACACAGCACCATACAGATCATTTCCTGTAAAACTCAGCATGTTTGAGTTCGACTGGCCTTGGCCAATCAATTGCATCTTGGCTGTCCTTCTTTTTCCGGGGCAATAAGCGCCTTTATTCAGGCTAAATAGCCATTTTATTAAGGCAAAATAAAGCCACCTGAGTAGCTTACGGATATTATGCCCAGCACCGCATAAGATGACGTTGAGTGCATCGCCGAGCGCCCCTTTGAGGTAACAGCGCCCTATCTTGCCATCGGATTTAAGATGACCAATAACAGGTTCTACACTGTTGCGACGATTCATTCTGGTTTTCTGGCGTGCGCCCATGCCTCGTTTTTGTCCCACGATATAGATGTTGGTTTGACCTTCCTGCTGATGGCCTTTATAACCTCGATCGACATAGGCTTCTTCGGGTTCCTGGTCGGATAGAATGCTGACCTGTTCTAGTTGGGAACTCAAGGTATGGCCATCGTAAGGGTTGCCGGAGAAGCTGCGGGCACCGACGACGAAGCACTCGTTGAGGGTGGTGGCGATGCTGGCTTTTACACCAAACTCATAGCGTTTGTGCGATTTTCCTTTGCTGATGCAGTCCACTTCGGGGCGTGCAAGCTGTAGAGTTTCTTTTTGCTACCGTGTGCCTGTTTGAGCAGACGGGCTGCATGATGAATACACTGCTGCTGGTGAGGCGTAAGTTTAACCTGTTCAGGCCGTTTGCGGAGTAGATCTCTGTATACACGACCAAGGTGATCTTTCAGCTTTTTTATCGCCCGCTTCATGCGCCTGAACTGTTTGGCATGCGCATAACGCCCTACCTTTATGGCAAGTGCGCGGTCTTCCTTTTGATAGGTCTGGCGGAGGGTGATGTTTAAGTCACGGGCAACGCTAACCAACTGCTTGCGTGATTTATAGTAGAGCTGGCTATCGGTTGGGAAGGTGATGTTTTTCTCTTGAACAGTCGTATCCACTACAACGCGCTTTAGGCTTGTTTTTTTAATAGCGCCACTCGATAGTCCTGCATTGATGGTTCCTGCCAGCAGCCATTCACAGCCTTCCTCACCCAGCCGCTTGCGCCAACGCGTTAAGCTCGATGGGTTACAAGGAAAATAGTGCTGAAAGAAGCTTTCTCCACAAAAGAACTGCCAGTATGGGTTTTGTATCCAGTGTTCAACAACTGCTTCATCTGAAAGCTTTTCAGCGTGTTGCAGATAAATCAGCCCTGCAACAAGACGCGTTGGCAATGCCGGCGCACCTTGATCACTAAAATTTGGGGCAATTTCTGCATCAAGCTGTTGCCAGTCAATCAGCGTGGATAACCGGCAAAGTGGGTGGCTCATATCAAGCAAGTCCGTTAGGCGGACTTTAAACAGTTCATTTTGTGGCTGTGGCTCTATATGACGTGGTTTCATTTGCACCCTTTTCTGCAAGGTTTTGGTTCAAAGGAATCAAAAGTGGGGAGAAATAGACTCCCTGATGGCCATTTTAACAAATATTATCAAAGAGTTGTGCGTTTTACAGGGGCGAATATTTATGGGTTTTTCTACAGCCTCGTTATCCTGACACATAGGGAAGATAGACAAAAT
>SPJS01000031.1 GCA_006844705.1 Methylococcaceae bacterium
CGACTTCGCTCAGGCTACGCCCCGGCGGCTGAGCGGAGTCGAAGCCAGCGGAGTCGAAGCCCGACAATTCAACCCCCAGTATCTGTGCGATCAAGCCTTCGGCCTTTTGCTCTAGATCAATAATATCACTGGCGACTTCTTCCAATGAGCGCAGTGGTTTATGGCGATAGAAGTACTTATTGAAGCTGATTTCATAACCAATCTTGGTGCTATCCAGGTTAATCCATGCTTCCTCGACATGTGGCTTAACTTCTTCAAGAAAGTACCCATGAATTTCCTGTGCGAGTGGAACCGACTCTGAATCGCGTAAATCTGAGCTAGGTTCATAGGTGACGTATTCACCAGATTTATTTGTTGGATAGAAGCCGAAATCTGCCAATTGATCTTGCGAGCAGCCTAAGTGATCAAGCAGTTCATCCCGCTTGCTGCCGGATAGTTTGACGGTTTTCTTAACCACCTTTTCAGCACTTTCGTCATACCAGCTCACGGCATTTAAAATGGCGTTTTTCTCTGGGGCTGATAATTTTATTTTCTGGGCTTTAAGTACCGCGTCTACTTTGTCCTTAAATAGATTAAAGTCGTCAAATTCATCGCCACCTATTTCCTGCATGAGCCGACTAGCCGCTTCCAGAATAGCGCGTAGTTTTTGCCAGTATTTTTCGTCCAGCAATTTTGATTTCGCTTTGGCATTGATGCTGATGTCGTTATCTTCGCACCATTGCAGAATGTCTTTGCTGATGCCTTTTAAGAAGCCTTTGTCGTAGACCTTATCGCCATGTTCTTCAAATACGTGCTCCATCACTTCAGCCAGTGCTTTATCAAAACGTAACGGCGCAATGGCCTCTGGCGAGAACCTGGCCTTACGGCGATCTGGACGTTCGATATTGACCTTGTAATAGCCGAAGTCTTTGTTATTGAACACTTGGCTGGCGATACCAATAGGGTCATTATTGGCATCTAATTCCCGTTCCACCTCGGCACAATCAAGGTATGTCTGTGTGATTTGTGCGATATGTTCAGGCGCAAATTCACAGTTCTTATTGCCTAAGTTTTTACGCAGTTTTCTGAATAGCAAACTGGCATCAATAAGTTGCACCTTGCCTTTGCGTGCTTCTGGTTTGTTGTTGTTCAACAGCCAGATATAGGTGGTGATTCCGGTGTTGTAGAACAGGTTATTGGGTAACTGCACGATGGCATCCAGCCTATCGTTTTCGATGATAAAACGGCGGATATTGCTCTCACCACCACCCGCATCGCCTGTAAACAAACTGGAGCCGTTATGAACAGACGCAATGCGACTACCCTGCGCGCTGTTAGCAGGGTCTTTCATTTTGCTGACCATTTCCATGAGGAACAGAAGCTGCCCATCGCTGGAACGTGGTGTGGCATCGACGGTTTCTTTATTGCCCCAGTAATCGCTTAGCTCGACTTTGAAACGCGGATCGATAACCTCGCCGCCGTCTTTGATGTTTTTCTGTTCTGAAGCCCAGCTTTTACCGTATGGCGGGTTTGACAGCATAAAGTCAAAACGATCAGAGGCAAATTCATCGGTTGAGAGCGTGGAGCCGACTTTGATATTTTCAGGGTTATTGCCTTTGATCATCATGTCTGACTTACAGATAGCGTAAGTCTCATCGTTAATTTCTTTGCCGTAGAGGTAAATATCACGCTGAATTTGAGATGAAGCGCTGGCCGGGTACTTTTCTTCGATAAAGTTCTGAGATTCCGTCAGCATGCCGCCGCTACCACAAGCAGGGTCATACACTGACATCGTTAATGTCAAATCGTCTTTGATGGGGTCAAAGACCAGGTGCGTCATTAATTCGATTACTTCACGCGGGGTGAAGTGTTCTCCGGCCTCTTCGTTGTTTTCTTCATTGAATTTACGAATGAGTTCTTCAAACACATAGCCCATTCCCAAATTGCTTAGCGCGGGCATTTTATTGCCATCGGGGTCTTCGGCTGGATTGGGTGTTAGGTTGATATAGGGGGAAACAAACTTTTCCAGCACATCAAGCAAAACGTCTTTACCTGCCATGTGGCGGATTTTTGAGGTTAGTTCAAAGCGCTCAATGATCTCTTTAACGTTGTCGCTATAACCGTTCAAGTATTCTTCAAAGTTGGCCAACAAGATTTGCTGGTTATTGGTGGCGGTGC
>SPJS01000030.1 GCA_006844705.1 Methylococcaceae bacterium
AAAGAGCGTTCCATGCATATATGCCATTATTTTGAACAAACACGACGGCGGCGCACCGATAAAGTGCCTACCTGTGCACTAAAACATGCGTAATAGGTTTTCACGAAAATATTGCGTAAAATACGGCTATTCAAAAAAACAGGAATAAAACAACAATGCAATTGAATGATTTTTTAAAACAACTCAACGATACACCTGACAGCATCAGCTTTGACGACACAATGGCAGTGATAGAAGCTAACTATACTTTCAGCCCTACTGCTTTTAAAAATGGCAACACTGAGAATGCTGCCAACACCAATAACGGCTCATGTAAGATTTTTGCGTTTGGGCTATTGAATAACTTATCGCAAGCACAAACATTAGCCTGCTTTGGTGATTTTTATCGCAAAGATGTCTTAGGTAACCCAGAGGGTGATTCACATCAAAATATCCGTAACTTTATGCAAACGGGTTGGGATGGCATCAAGTTTGCAAGTGAAGCATTATCAGCCAAATAGGAACAGATGATGGCAACGAATGATACGTGTGTTTCTGTCGCGCCTTATTTTCAAATCCATGCGGGAAAAATGGAGGCCTTTAAACGCATTTGCGAGCGCTTTGTGGCAACGTCTGCCACTGAGCCAGATTGCCTCTACTACGGGTTTGCGTTTAAGGATAATCTAGCCTTATGCCGAGAGGGCTTTAAACACGCACAAGCGTTGCTGGATCATCTTGAAAACCTGTCTCCAATAGTGGCAGAAATGACAACGGTGTCTGACTTGATCAAAATTGAAGTGCATGGCGCAGAAGCTGAGCTAGCTAAATTACGTGAGCCGCTAAACAAACTGAACCCTGAGTACTTTGTGCTGGAATATGGCTTTAGGCATGACCCCACAAAATAGTCCGTAAAACACCTGAACTTTTGTTCACAGGCTTGTCATAATTGATTATAGCCTAGCGTAATAAGCAGTATTCCTTATCACTTTCAGGAGCTTCTTATGACATTGAGCAAAACATGTTTTGCCATTAGTATCGTTTGTATCGCCAGTCTGGCCAATGCAAAAGACCCCAACCCATTGCAGGGTTCATGGGAGTGGGTCAATATCAAAAACAGCTGTGTCGAGGTGTATACCTTTGGCATCGAAAACACGGCTTATATTTCCAGCGGTGAAGAAAAGTCCGACGCCAAATACACGATTGCGGACAAACCAACCCCAAACGGATTTTATCAAGTCAGCCTTGAAATCTTGGACGATAAGGGTGGCAAAGACTGTGGTGAAAGCGTTGAAAATAACACAGGCGAAGTGTATAAAAAATTCGTCATGTTTCACCCAGCTGGTAATCATTATGTCTCGTGTGATAAAGAAGATACCAGCACTTGTGTCGGCCCGTTCAGGCGGCTGGAATAAGTAAATGACTTAACCCAAGGTGTGTGTTGATGGCGCGACAATTATTGATATCATTGCTGTGTTCTTGTTTATGGTCAGTTGCTTGGGCAGAAAATCCGCTCAAGCAGCTTGAGAACATTGACTTTTATAAGCCATTGCCCGCCAATCATGCCCCCAGCAGCCAGCAACGTTTTTTTGCGGCATTACCTCAAGGTGAGCAAGTCTACGATGCTCCCGAGCAACACCGTATTAACACCTTCAGATGGATCAAAAAAGGCCATTATCAACTTGGCTTTACTGACACCTTTATCGTTCGCGGCCTGGTGTTATCCAAGCGGCATTATCTGGGCGACCCTAAAGCCGACATTGCTCCTTATGATCTGGTGGTTGGCTGGCAGCGCATGTCTGACCCTTCTGTTATTAAACAAATCAATATTCGTCAAAATAATCGGTTTTACTATTGGCATGTCAACGAGTTTCCGATTCCACGCGATGAGATTGAGTTGAGTAGTACCAATCTGCACCTGGTGCCAAACAGTCCTAAAATTGCTGAGCAGCTCGAAGGCCTGCAACGCGGTGATGTCGTCAGCCTAGTAGGCTATTTAACCGATATCAAAGATGAAGATGAGTTTATCTGGGCCACATCACGCTCACGCAAAGACAGCGGTGATGGTGCTTGTGAGATTGTCTTAGTCAAGCAACTCAGCGTGATCAAGCACCTCGGCCACTGAGTCAAGTTACTGAGTCATGCCTCGCATGACGGATGCCATGATTTTTTTGCGTA
>SPJS01000201.1 GCA_006844705.1 Methylococcaceae bacterium
GCAGCAACAAAATCAAGCTAAACATTCAGTGTCCGTTTTCTTCAAAATGCAGGTTAATAATGAACAGCTACGAATTAAGGATGATAATTCAAAACAACCTCAGCAAAAGATAAGCCATTCTGATGTAACAGCAAATATCGCTAAAGGTCATGACAATCACTCCTCAGTCGTTCAAAGCTCTATACGACAGAGGGGGGCGGATCAGCCTAAGTCTGGTTTATCAACAGAGCATTATTCATTTGAAGAAACAGGAACTAATTGGGAGTTTGTGTATGATCAATTAGTGAATGAAATTAGAATTCGGCACTATTCCCCAAAAACACTTAAGGCTTACCGAGGCTATATTCGCCAGCTTCAAACCTTTACCAAAAGTAAAGATTACCAAAAACTTTCACAGCAGGATGTAATTGATTTTCTAACTTTTCTGGCTGTTGAAAAACAAGTTTCTGCCTCTAGCCAGAATTTAGCCTTTAATTCGTTATTATTTTTATTTAAGCAGGTGCTTAAAAAGGATTTCGGTGAGATTAAAGGGGTTGTGCGGGCTAAGCGCAAACCTTATATTCCTGTAGTGTTATCTCGGCAGGAGATTGACCTCATTTTTGACCATTTAGATGATCCAGTCAATTTAGTTGCTAAACTGCTCTATGGCTGTGGATTAAGGCTTTTTGAATGTTTGAAATTACGGGTACAAGATTTTAATCTTGATACTGGCCTCGTTACTATTCACGATGGTAAAGGTAAGAAGGATAGAACCGTTCCTGTTCCACAAAGTATTGTTCCTGAGTTACTAACACAGTTACGGGAAGTGACTACTATTCATGAGGCTGATTTAAAAGCCAAATATTCAGGTACTTTTTTGCCTGATCAATTGGATCGGAAATATAAAAATGCAGCTAAAGAATTTATCTGGCAGTGGTTTTTTCCTGCTCGATCGTTAACCCTATTACCAGAAACAAAAGAACAGCGCCGATATCATATTCATGAAAGTGTGGTGTCAAAAGCGATTAAAAGGGCGGTTAATGATGCTCATATCACTAAACGGGCAACGGCACATACCTTTCGCCATTCGTTTGCCAGTCATTTATTGCAAGCAAACTATGATATTAGAACAATTCAAGAGCTTTTAGGGCATAGTGATGTGAGAACAACTATGATTTATACCCATACGGTGCAAAGTAGAACGCTTAAACAAACCAAAAGTCCACTGGACTTTGATCATGATTGATATGTGAGAGATTCATATTTTGTCCGCCTTTGGCTGAAACCAGCTATTCGCTAGTGTTCAAAAATCTGTATCATTTCATTAAAATCAATGCATCCGCATTAAGGCGTGACACATGTCTCAACCCTTTAATGTTGACCAAGCCCTTAAAGACCTGCAATCAGGTAAAGATCTGACAGGAAAAGATGGCGTACTCATGCCGTTAATCAAACAGTTAACAGAAGCGGCTTTGCAGGCCGAACTAGATAGTCATCTAAAAAATACAGAGGATGAACCCAATCGGAGGAATGGGACATCGAGCGGATTTTTTTGATCTTTTAAGGCGTGTGGTGGGGCTACGTAACGAAAAAGAACGGAAAAACCAGTCGATGTCCCATCGCCGCAGTAGAATTATCCATAACCCAACAGCCTTCTAGAAGAGATCGGTTTTGCTCTGCTAAATTCACGCTAAAAAAGTGACACGCCCCCACAATATTGGCCCGTCGATATTGCATGGTATTATGTTTCCATGTTCATGAAAATGTTGGGGGCCGTTCCTCTCCCCAATCTACGGCTAACAAAGTAATTGTAACGGTAATCAATATGAAATTTATCCCTTGTCAGGATCAATGCACTAAAGAAGGCACACACTGTGAAGGTTGTGGTCGCTCATTTGAAGAAATTAAGCAAACCAAACAGTTGGTGGCCTCTGTAGTTAAGTTTGCACGCGAACAAGGCTATGAAAACAGCAATGAATTTGCCCGTTATTTTGGCAAAAAGGTAAGTAAAAAGCTGGAGGAATAATGTCTCTTACCTTGGTGGTGGTCAGCGTAGCAAAGCCAACGTTTGGCTGTAGGGTTACGTTTATAGCTCAACCAGTGGATAACAGATGATGCTTGAGCTCAACATTGTTTAATCTCATGCCTAAACAGGTATTCTTCCAATAGAATAACGGGGTAGTGGTTTGACCAGAATTGAACAACGCGCGTTGTTTGAGTCAGGTGTCAGTTCGGGGGCAGCGATGTGTTGGTGTTTCAGGGAAGGGAAGTAACGCTGCAGGGTTTGGGCGTTGATGAAATCAAAAAGGGTTATGTTTGACCTGAGAATCAAAGCTCAATTGACTTTATCTAACTTATGTTCCACAAAATGTACGATAACACGAGGTAAATGAGTCACTGGCGGGCGTTTTGTATTGTTCGGTATCCGGGGTTTCCTGGTAGGGGTGTTTCAAGGTGTCCAGCAGGTTTTCAAAAGGTGTGAGGTTGTTGTCTTGGGAGGCGGCGTTCAGTGCTTCTTCAACCAGGTGGTTGCGTGGAATATAGAGTGGATTGTGTTTGCGCATATGTGTTGCACGGTGGGATGTTGGCTTGGCATCAGGTTGTTGCCATCGGGTTAACCAATCTTTGATGGTCGCGGGGTCGCTCGCTAAATCCAGTAATGCTTCGGGTTTTCCTTCAGCGGCATCAGCCAGGTAGCGGAAGGCCAGGGTGAAGTCAATATTCTGGGCGTGCAGGAAATCCAGCCAGTCTGAAATTAACTGGCTGTCTGATTCAATGGTTGCAATCGAGTCTGTCAAACCGGCTTTTGCTCTGAACTTTTGCTGCCATTCGTGTTGATATAGTTCTGGAAATGATTCTATGACTTCGGTGGCTGCGGCGATGGCCTGGGATTGCTCAGGGTGGATCAGTGACAGCAGGGTTTCTGCCAGACGGGCCAGATTCCACTGGGCGATCAGGGGCTGATTGCCATAGGCGTAGCGCCCGTGTTCATCAATTGAGCTGAACACGGTATCCGGTTTATAGCTATCCATGAATGCACAGGGGCCATAGTCTATGGTTTCACCGGAGATGGTCATATTATCGGTATTCATCACGCCATGAATGAACCCTACGCTCATCCATTGCGCAATTAATGTTGCTTGCTTTTGGCTGACAGCAGCAAGAAAATTTAAGTAGCAGTCTTCGCTATCGATGAGCTCAGCATAGTGACGGGCTATTGTGTAATCAGCCAGTTTTTTTACATAGTCCTGCTGGCCGCGCGCGGCAAAATATTGAAATGTGCCAATACGGATATGACTGGAAGCTACACGGGTCAGCACCGAACCGGGGAGTACCTTGTCCCTGACGACCTGTTCGCCGGTGGCAGTCACTGCCAGTGCGCGGGTGGTCGGTATGCCCAGCGCATGCATTGCTTCTCCCACCAATACTTCACGCAGCATTGGACCAATGGCCGCTTTGCCGTCGCCATTGCGCGAGAACGGGGTGCGGCCGGAGCCTTTAAAACAAATGTCGTAGCGTTGTTGCTGTTTATCCAGCACTTCACCCAGAATCAGCGCGCGCCCATCTCCCAGCTGTGGACTGAAATGTCCAAATTGATGGCCGGCATAGGCCTGTGCGATCGGTTCAGCACCTTCAGGAATCAGGTTGCCGGTGAATAAGGCAGCGAGAAGTTCCGGGGCGTCTTCAGGTAATTTGAGTAACAGTTCGTCAGCAAGAGGCGAGTTGAAATACAGTAACTGAGGTGTCGCGCGTTGTTCCGGCTGGTGAGGGATATACAAACCGGGGAGTTCGCGAAAATAGCTGTTATCGAACGGGAAGGTAATTTTATCTGTCGGGTATGCTTGGCTATCCATTCAATTTCAGTAGGTTTGGGTTATTAGGTTCTAAATGACAGGGTTTGCCAGCCTTGTTCATTGGCAACTGTCATGAGCTTTTCATCGGCATCCACGGCCACCGGGTTGTCAACAATATGCAACAAGGGTAAGTCGTTGTGTGAGTCGCTGTAAAACCAGCTGCCACTGAGCTTATCACCTGATTGTTGCAGCCATTGGTTAAGGTGGGTAATTTTGCCTTCCTGAAAACACGGAGTATTGATAAATTTGCCGGTATATTGTCCGTTGACCTTTTCCGGCGTGGTCGCCAGCAAAAGGTCTATGCCGTACAGTTTTACAATGGGTGCGGTCACAAATCGATTGGTTGCGGTGATGACCATCAATGTATCGCCCTGGTCACGATGTCGATTGACCATATCGGCGGCACGCTGTAAAAAAATGGGCTTGATCAATTGCTCTACAAACTGGTCGCGCCACTGGTACAGTTGAGCGGCATCGTGTTGGGCCAGGGGGGCTAGCGAGAAATCAAGAAAATCTACAATATTCAGCATGCCTTGTTTGTATTCTTCGTAAAACCGGGCATTACTTTCTTCATAATAGGTTTTGTCTACAATGCCCTGATCTACCAGAAATTGCCCCCATAAAAAGTCACTGTCGCCAGCGATTAATGTATTGTCCAGATCGAAAATGGCTAAACTCACGTCATGTCCTGATTTATATTAAGGTCGTTTGAAATCAAGCTGTAGCTAAGATGACAAATATATGAAACAATGGCGTCAACTAATGCATATAACTTGCTGATTTATTTTATCATCGACCATAAAAATAGATCGGCTAAATTTTAAGGTTTTGACATGATTGACTCAAAAGGATACCGGCCGAATGTCGGTATTATCCTTTGTAATGATGACGGTCGTGTATTTTGGGCAAAACGTAAGGGAGCGAATTCCTGGCAGTTTCCGCAGGGCGGGATTGATGAAAATGAAGATCCTGAAACCGCAATGTTTCGGGAATTATGGGAAGAGACTGGTTTATCAAGTAATGATGTTCAAGTGTTGGGAAGAACCCGTTACTGGTTAAGATACAGGCTGCCAGAGCGCTATATTCGCAAGAATGCAGTGCCCAGATGCATAGGCCAAAAACAGATCTGGTTTATTCTGCGCATGGTATGCGATGAATCAAAAGTCAGGTTCGATTGCGGACAAAAACAGGAGTTCGATAACTGGAGATGGGTGACCTTTTGGTATCCATTGGAAGACGTGGTCTATTTTAAGAAAAAGGTATACCGCAAAGCGTTAATTGAGCTGGGCTCCATGTTGATGCCGGATCATGTGCCTGTGGATGCGCAGGGGTTTCTGGCCAACATCCGGTTCAGTAGCCCTGAGAATTCAGGTCAAGTTCTTCTAGACTGACCGGTAGCCAGACAACTTCAGTTTCTATTGCGCCATCATCGTGGAATTCCAGAACTCTGTAGCCGGGGGGCTTGTCATCCAGGGCAAACTCAACTTGCAGCGGTTTGAACTGAAAGCAGCTTGATGGCGTACCTAAATACAAAATGCCATCCTGTGTTTTTTCCATTTCCTGATGGATGTGCCCACACACAACTGTTTTGACTTGTTTGTGGGGGACGATTAATTCAATGAAGTGTTCGTGATTTTCTACTTGCATGGTATCCATCCATCTACTGTCGGTAGGCAGAATATGGTGGTGCATGAAGATGGCAGTTTGAACCTCTTTCTTTAAGTTCAGTTGCTTGTTAAGCAACGCTAATTCCTCTTCTGCTAAGTGCCCTCCAGCACTTTTTGGTTTTTGACTGTTTAAAAAAATAAACTGCCAGTGTTCTGATTCAAAAATCGGGTTGCAATTGATTTGGGCAGTGTTGAAAATTTTCTGCATTAACGCCGGGTCATCATGGTTGCCGGGCAAGCAGCGGCAAGGTGTTTGTACTTCAGATAGCATTGCAAAAACGTTCTGGTAAGACGTTTCCACAGGCGTTTGTGCAATGTCGCCGGTTAGCAACATCAAATGGGTATCGGGATGATGTTGTTCAGCATGCTCGAGTACTTTTCGAAAATATTTTTCTGTTGCAATGCCAAGCAGAGCATCGCCTGCATTGGGCATAATATGCATGTCAGTTATTTGTATGACTTTAAGCATCCTTTTTTATATTTCTCTGTAGAATATTTTCGAACTTCGTTGATAATTATAGAAAATTTTTAAGGCGTCCGGCAGAGAATTTATTTCTCCCTGCTCAAAACCCTGTTCAATAAACCAATGCATGGTTTGGGAAGACAGGGCATACAGCTTGTGAATGGCTTTTTTTCTGGCCAGATTAATCAGGAAATCCAATAATTGGCGGCCACGATGTTCACCGCGGTACTCCGGATGAATTGCCAGGCAGGCGATTTCCGCCGCACCGTTTTCCAGGCAGTGCAGGGCGGTACAGCCCAGGATCAGACCGTCGCGTTCAATAACGATATAGTCGGTCAAATCCATTTCCAGCTTTTCCCGCGAACGTTTGACCAGGATGCCCTGTTTTTCGAGGGGTGTGATGAGTTCAAGTATGCCGCCAATGTCATCAATCGATGCAGGACGAATACGTTCAAATGAATTTGCACTGATCAGAGTACCAATGCCATCGCGACTGAATAATTCCAGTAACACGGCCCCATCTGTATGCTGATTGATAAGATGTACTCTGGCAACCCCGCGCCGGGTACAGTCTATGGCGGCTTTAAGTGAACGGGTGATTGAATCCTCCAGCTGCTGCGCATCAACAAAAGCTTCGGCTTCACTGGTCGTCAATTGTTTTATGGTGTGCGCACCCTGTTGACAATGTTCTTCTGTCAGGAGGATCATTTTTTTTGCGCACATGGCGACAGCCACTTCTGTGGCCACTTGTTCAGCATTCAGGTTGAAGATTTCACCCGTCACTGAAAAGCCAATCGGCGAAATGAGCACAATATTATCCTGCTCAAGCTGCTGCTTAATACTGACCGTATCAATGCGGCGCACAATGCCGGTATAGCCAAAATCAATGCCATCAATCACCCCTTTCGGTTGCGCAGTGACATAGTTCCCGGATGAGACTTTGATACGGGCACCAGCCATTGGTGAATTGGGGAGTCCCATGGATAACAGGGCTTCGGTTTCCAGTCTGACCTGACCGGCGGAGGCTTTGATCAATGGCAAAATCTCCGCCGGTGTGACGCGGTTATTTTCATGAAATACCGGTTTTATTGCGGATTGCTGCAGGTATTGATCAATGTGGTGGCGTATGCCGTGAACCAGAATCAGCCGGATACCCAGGCTTTTAAGCAGGGCGATGTCATGAATAAAACTGGCAAAGTCATTTGCAATCAGACTGTCACTGAAAAAAATGACAAAGGTCTGGTTGCGGTGGGCATGAATATATGGGGATGAACTCCTGAACCATTTAACGAATTCGGGTTCGTCAGCGTGGGGTGGCTCAGGATTCACAGGCATATGCACTTGATAGCCGGTTGATGACGATCAGTTATCGGTTACTGCACCTTGCGATGCAGAGTTTACCAGTTTTGCATATTTTGCCAGTACGCCACGGGTATAACGCGGTGCCGGCTGTTGCCATTTGCTTTTACGCGCGGCAATTTCTGCGTCATCAACATGCAATGTCAGGATTTTGTTATCCGCATCAATGGTGACTTTATCACCATTTTCAACAAGTGCCAGCGTGCCACCAACCTGTGCTTCAGGCGTGATGTGTCCGACCACGAAACCGTGTGTGCCGCCTGAAAAACGTCCGTCAGTAATCAATGCAACGTCTTTACCCAGGCCTTTGCCCATTATTGCAGAGGTGGGCGACAGCATTTCACGCATGCCCGGGCCACCTTTAGGGCCTTCGTAGCGGATGACAATCACATCACCTTTAACAATGTCGCCATTCAAAATACTGTGCAATGCCTGTTCTTCGGCGTCAAATACTTTGGCTTTGCCGCTAAACACCAGGCCTTCCTTGCCGGTGATTTTAGCCACAGCGCCTTGCTCAGCCAAATTGCCATATAAAATGGCCAGGTGACTGTCTTTTTTGATCGGGTTGTCCAGTGGACGAATCATATCCTGTTGATCAGGATAAGGTGTGACATCAGCCAGGTTCTCGGCCAGCGTTTTGCCGGTGACTGTCAGGCAGTCGCCATGCAGCAATCCTGTATCCAGTAATATTTTCATCAATGGCTGAATACCGCCAATTTCGATCAATTCCGCCATCTGATAACGGCCGCTGGGTTTTAAATCAGCCAGCATCGGGACGTTTTCACCAATGCGGGTAAAGTCATCAAGGCTGAGGTCAACGTGGGATGCATTGGCCATGGCCAGCAAATGCAGTACGGCATTGGTTGATCCGCCCAATGCGATGACGACGGTAATCGCATTTTCAAACGCTTTTTTGGTCATGATGTCGCTGGGTTTTATATCTTTCTCCAGCAGGTTCAGTACAGCGGCTCCGGCGCGTTCGCAATCCACACGCTTGTCATCAGACACAGCGGCCTGGGCAGAACTGTTGGGCAGGCTCATGCCCAGGGCTTCGATCGCAGATGCCATGGTGTTGGCCGTGTACATGCCACCACAGGAACCGGCACCGGGAATGGCTTTTGATTCAATGGCCGCCAGTTCAGCGTCATCTATTTTATCGTTGGCTCTGGCTCCAACGGCTTCAAACACGGAGACCACATCCAGTTTCTTGTCTTTATGACAACCGGGCAGGATGGTGCCGCCATAAACAAAAATAGCAGGGCGATTAAGACGAGATAACGCAATCATGCAGCCCGGCATGTTCTTGTCACAGCCGCCAATGGCAACGACACCATCAAAGCCCTGGCAACCGGTTACTGTTTCAATCGAGTCGGCAATCACTTCTCTTGAAACCAGAGAGTATTTCATGCCCTCAGTTCCCATGGAAATACCGTCGGAAATGGTAATGGTATTGAAAATGACCGCTTTCCCCCCTGCATTATCAACACCTTGAGCGGCATTATCAGCCAGGGTATTGATATGCATGTTGCAAGGAGTAACCATGCTCCAGGTTGAAGCAATGCCGATTTGCGGTTTTTTAAAGTCTTCTGCAGTAAAACCAACGGCATGGAGCATGGCGCGGCTTGGCGCACGCTCCATGCCATCAACGACCTGAGATGAAAAGGTGCGGGTGTTTTTTCCGTCTGAATTTGCCATTTAAGCGATTTCCTGGTGTATTTTTAAAAGGTATCCCATTTGCGGGTTTTCTGACGCCAGCCAAGTTTAGGCAAAATGAAGCCCAGAATGACGCCACACAGTGACAAGATGCCACCGTATAAAAACCAGTCCTGATTGGAGCTGTCAATCATGGCCTGGTTTTCACGTTTTAACTGTTGTAGTTCACGTTCGACAGAAATGACGCGTTCCTGTAACTGGTCTCTCTGATGTTTTAGTTGAACCGCATTGGCGGCGGTTTGTTTCAGCTGATTAAGTTCTGTGCTCAGTTTGTCTCGTTCAGAAGCCAGCGACTGGTGAGAGGTGAGTGTACTCTGGTTTTCCCCTTTCAGGCTGGATAACTCCTGTTTAATCAGGTCATTCTCTTGTTGTAATTGTTGTAATTGCTGATTGGCCTTATCCAGAAAAAATTTGCTGATAGGTTTGTCAGAAACGTGCCGGTTCAGGATAAATCCTTCTGTACCACTCCGGGTACGTACCTTTATGTAGCCAGAACCGCGCTTATCATCCAGTACAGTTAATGCTGTGCCGCTGGGCAACATTTTTACAATCTTGCTGCGATTACTTTCCGTGCTACGCAGGGTAAATTTAATGTGGTCAGTCACATAAACGGTACGTGCCTGTGACAGGCCGGGAATCAAGGTGCAGAGAATTAAAGCAAAGACGAGTTTTTTCACAAATTGTTTTGAACGTGAGGGAATAAACCCTGATTTTATCGAATTATTAGGTTAAGAGAAACTCAAGCAGGGCTTTTTGTGCATGCAGACGGTTTTCCGCTTCTGCAAACACCACGCTTTGTGGTCCGTCAATCACCTCAGCACTGACTTCTTCGCCACGATGAGCTGGTAAACAGTGCATAAAAACTGCGCCTTTATTGGCTTGAGCCATGGTTTCACTCGTGACCTGATATTCCTTAAATGCCTGGACACGTTTTTGTTGTTCTTCTTCCTGCCCCATGCTGGCCCAGACATCAGTAACAACCAGGTCTGAATTTTCACAGGCTTCCAGCGGGTTGGGGACGATGCTTATCCGGTTTCCAGCGTGCTCAAGAATGCCTGGGTCGGGTTCATATCCTTGCGGGCAGGCAATGGTTAATGTGAAGTCAAATGCTCTGGCGGCGTTAATATAGGAATGACACATATTGTTGCCATCGCCCACCCAGGTGACTTTTTTGCCCTGAATGTCTCCACGATATTCAAAGTATGTCTGCATGTCAGCAAGTAACTGGCATGGATGCAACAGATCGGTTAAACCGTTGATGACCGGTACGCTGGAATGCTCAGCAAAGGTGGTGATTGTCGTATGGGCATGCGTGCGTAACATGATGCAGTCTACCATGCTGGAAATAACTTTGGCGCTGTCTTCCAGAGGTTCTCCTCGACCTAACTGGGTATCTCTGGGCGACAGAAATATGGCATGGCCGCCAAACTGGGCCATCCCGGCTTCAAATGAAATACGTGTGCGGGTTGAGGATTTCTCAAAGATCATACCCAGTACACGGCCTTTCAGAGGCTGGTAGTTATAATCCCGATTGTTTTTCAATTCGATAGCACGTTGTACAATCTGATTCAGTTCCTGCGGTGATAAATCAAGCAGACTGATAAAATGTCTTGTTTGCATAGGCTTGTGCGATTTTTAGGCGTTCAGTATGTCCGCCAGTGTGTCTGTTAACAGTTCAATCTGGTCGGGTTCTATGATTAACGGAGGTAACAGTCGGATGGTTTTCTCAGCTGTTACGTTAATGAGCAGTTTTTTATCCAGTGCCTTTTGTACCAGATCAGGGGCCGCTTCAACCAGATCAATGCCAATCATCAAACCTTTATTTCTGATATTGGCTACATTGTTGTTGGTTTTCAGTTTTTCGCTAAATTGCTTTTTGATTAATGCCCCTTTTTCTTCAACCTGGGTCATCAATCCAGTGGATTTAAGTTTGTGGAGGACTGCCAACGCAGCCCTACAGGCCAGCGGGTTGCCTCCAAAGGTTGAGCCATGTGTGCCTGCGGTAAGAATTTCAGCCGCTTTGCCTTGCGCCAGACAGGCCCCGATTGGAACGCCGTTCGCCAGACCCTTTGCCATAGTGCAGACATCCGGCAGGATGCCATTATGTTGAAAGCTGAGAAATTTGCCTGTACGGCCGACGCCCGTCTGAATCTCATCCAGCATCATCAGCAAGTCATGCTGATCACATAGCGCGCGCACTTGATTGAGGTAGTCATCTGCCGGAATGTTGACGCCGCCTTCACCTTGAACCGGCTCAAGCATGACGGCAACCACGGACGAATGTTCAGAGATGGCCTGGTGCAGCGCGTCAATGTCGTTGTAAGGGATATGAATAAAACCGGGCACCAAAGGAGAAAAGCCGTTGTGTATTTTTGCATTGCCGGTCGCACTGAGGGTTGCCAATGTGCGGCCATGAAAGCTGCTTTGCATGGTAATAACCAGCGGATTCTCTATGCCTTTTTCATGTGCGAATTTGCGTGATATTTTAATTGCAGCTTCGTTGGCTTCTGCACCGGAATTGCTGAAAAAGACATTATCCATGCCGCTCAGGCTGATTAATTGATTCGCTAGTGTTTCCTGATGTTCGATCCCGTAGATGTTTGATGTGTGGATCAGTTTGCTACTTTGTTCGCAAATGGCCTGGTGAATGTCGGGGTCTGCATGCCCCAGATTACACACAGCGATACCTGACAGCGCGTCAAGATAGCGGTTGTTATCTGTATCCCATAGCCATACGCCGTTACCTTTTGTAAATGTGACTGGGAGCCGCCCATAAGTTGGCATGATATGACTTGTCATTATTGTTCTGAGGCGAATTAAAAAAACCGGCTATTATATTTTTTACTGTCCTTGACTTCAATAATTTGTTTCTAAAGTTGTCTTTTATCTCCTTTATATACCTGATAAGATTGCTCGGTATTCAGTTTTGGAGTTAAGTTATGGAAGTTGTTGAACGAATTAAAGACCAATTAAAAAACCCGGTTGTACTTTATATGAAGGGCACACCAGATTTCCCGCAATGTGGGTTTTCAGGGCAGGTGGTTCAGGTATTGTCTGCATGCAATGCAAAGTACATGTTTGTCAATATCTTTGAAGACCCTGAAATGCGTGAAGCATTAAAGCAATATTCTAACTGGCCAACGTATCCTCAGTTATATATTAACGGTGAGTTGGTTGGCGGATGCGATATTATCATTGATATGTTTAATAAAGGTGAATTGCAAAGCAGTTTAGCAGCTTCAGGCAACGCTGAAGCCTAAGAGGCTGTCGGGTTATGAGGTTCGTCGCGAGGCGAGAGGGACATCGAGCGTATTTTTTTGATCTTTTGAGGTGCATAGTGGGGCTATGTAACGAAAAAGACCGGAAAAATAAGCCGGTTTCCCATCGGCACAGTAGAATTATCCATAACCCGACAACCTCCTGGCATGTTTTTATCCGGGAAGCAGGGAGCTCATTTGTTTCCAGCGATTAACAATGATGCAGAACAATTCAGCGGTTTGTTCGGCATCATATAAAGCAGCGTGGGCTTTGTCGCTGTCCCAATCAAAGCCCGCCGCAATGACGGCTCTCGCCAGTACAGTTTGGCCGTAAGCTAGGCCGCCCAGTGTGGCCGTGTCAAAACAGCTGAACGGATGAAAGGGGCTGCGTTTAATTTTGGTGCGTTCTATCGCAGCATTCAGGAAGCCGATGTCAAAAGCAGGGTTATGACCAACCAGGATGGCTCGTTTACATTCATTTCTTTTGATAGCATCGCGCACCGGTTTGAAAATCTGGCTTAACGCCTCTTTTTCTTCGATAGACATGCGAAATGGATGGTAGGGGTCTATGCCGTTAAATTTAAGCGCGGCCTCATCCAGCTCACTGTGCTTAAATGGAATGATGTTGCAGGAATGACGTTCGGTGATATGTAATTCCTCATTGTCATTAAATTCGACGATGACAGCAGCAATTTCCAGCAACGGATTTTTTTTGGCGTTAAAGCCAGCGGTTTCAATATCAACAATAACCGGCAGATACCCTCTAAAACGATCCCCTAGAGGTTTGTGAGCAACTTCCATGAATAATTGTGTGTAGCTGATAATGGTAATTTTGTGATATGTTACGCGATCTTTACATAATATAAAAGAAATGACTGGCTAAGCTATCAGTTAACAAGAATACATTTATGTAATGTCGATAATATTTGGGAACTTAAGATTTGGATTCAGACTGTAGAGGATACATGATGCAGAATAATTTTCGTTTATTGATTTTGTTAGTACCCCTTATTTTTTTGGGTGGCTGTGCAACAACTCAGAATGGTGAAAGCATTGACCCGTATGAGTCATGGAACAGGGATGTGCAGTCTTTTAATGATGGCCTTGATGAATATGCAATGGAACCCGCTGCTAAGGGTTATCGCTGGGTTATGCCCAGTTTTGCCGATAGTGCAGTTTCCAATTTTTTCAGCAATATTGATGATATCGGTGTCATTATCAATAGTCTTCTGCAGGGAAAGTTTGAACAGTCTGGTTCTGATACCGCACGTTTTATTGTTAATTCCACAGCGGGTATTGGGGGGTTGATTGACGTCGGCACCATGATTGATTTGCCAAAACATGATGAAGATTTTGGGCAGACACTTGGTTATTGGGGGGTTCCGAGCGGCCCTTATCTGGTGTTGCCATTCTTTGGGCCAAGTTCTCCAAGAGGGGTGTTAGGTTTGCTTGGTGATGCAGCGATGAATCCAATCAGTTACCTTGACAGTTATATTTCTTTAGGTCTATTTGGCCTTAATGCAATTGATCAACGCGCTGATAATTTAAGCCTTGAGAAGATTGCCAGTGAAGCGGCAGTTGATCGCTACAGTTTCTTTAGAGATGCATATTTGTCCAGACGTAACTATTTAGTACTGGATGGCAATGTGCCTGAAGAAGATATTGATTTTGATGAGGATTTTGAGGCTGAGGAGTTGTCTCCTATAGTGCCTTACTAAGTTTTCCACAGCGTTGGAGAAAAGCCGATTGGATAATGTTCAATCGGCTTTTTTATGTTAAACCTGCCAGCATAAAATCATCTTGTGCCTTAACCAAATCCACTGATTGAATCGTATTCTCTACTGACGTACTGTCATCAATTTCACAGGCAACTTTTATATAATTTGGGGTATAGCCAAACACCCGCTTTTTACCGTTATCCAGTTGTACAGCATGTCCTTCCCACAAAACGGGATACTGTTGTCCCAGGTTTTGCTTAAAAAACTGTTGTTTCATCTGTTCGGCACATTTATGCAGCTGTTGGCTGCGTTGCTTTTGTATCAGTTTGGCAACATGATCGGGTAGCAGGGCTGCTTTGGTACCTTCCCGTTTGGAATAGCTGAAAATATGGATGTGACCGAATTTCATTTCCTTGATGAAGGAAAAACTGTCTTCCCATTCGGTGTCCGTTTCCCCTGGAAAGCCGACGATAATATCTGTCGTAAGATTGAAATGCGGATGATGCTTTCTTATGTGCTGAACCAATTGCCTGAATTCAGCTGTTTTACAGCGTCTGGCCATGCGCCTTAAAACAGAGTCTGAACCACTTTGCAACGGCAGATGCAAATGAGGCATCATGCGGGGGGTATCGAAAAGGGTGAAAAAATTATCATCCAGTTCCCATGGTTCCAGAGAACCGAGACGCAGACGCGGAATGTCGGTGTGTTGCAGAATATGGGTAATCAATGTAGAAAGTCTGGTATCGATATCACTGCCATAACCGCCTAGATGGACGCCGGTAAGAATCACTTCCTGTACGCCCTGTTGATGAAAAGCATTGATTTCATCAATAATTTCACCGATTGTACGACTTTTTTCTTCACCACGGGCAACAGTGACGATGCAAAAAGTGCAGCGATAGCGGCAACCATCCTGGACTTTAATGAAGGCTCGCTGACGCCCCCGATTGAATAGGGAAATGGTCGCAGGCTCTGTAGACATGGCAGGCATGCTGTTTAAATCAAGATTGTTCAATACATCATCAACCAGCTCGTTCTTGGCGCGGTTGGGAATGACCATATCCACACCCAGCAATTGTTCGGCTTCTTCTGTATTCAACGAGGCATAACACCCGCTGACGACCAGTTTTGCGGTCGGGTTTTCGCGGTGAATTTTGCGGATAAGATGTCTTGATTTGCGCGCCGCATCCTGTGTGACAGCGCAGGAATTGACAATTATAAGATGGGCTGTCGATGCGTCGCGGGTGACTTCATGTCCTGCATTTTGAAACTGTCGCCCCCAGGTTTCCAGTTCTGCTTCGTTTAGCCGACACCCCAATGTTCTTAAATGTACCTGCATAGTTAAGTAAAAAACCAGTAGGCCACGATAATCGCAGCCAAAATTCCAAAAAAGTCGGCAATTATCCCACATAATGCGGCATATCTGATATTTTTGATGCCTACAGCGCCAAAATACACGGCCAGTACATAAAAGGTCGTTTCCGTACTGCCCTGGACTGTAGCGGCAATTCGGCCAGGTAAGGAATCAACACCATGCGTTTGCATGGCATCGACCATCATGGCGCGTGCTCCACTCCCGCTAAATGGTTTCATAAAAGCCGTAGGCAGGGCGTCAACGAATTGAGTGTCGAGACCGGCTTGTAGAACAACAAATTTGATCAATTCAGCCAGAAAACCGAGTACACCACTGGCCCTGAATACCGCAATCGCGACCAGCATGGCCAGTAAATAGGGAATGATAGTAATCGCAGTATTAAATCCTTCCTTGGCACCTTCAATAAAGGCTTCATAGGCATTTGTGCGCGTGTAAATAGCACCGCAGAGAAACGTGATCACCAGACTGAACAGAATGAAATTGCTGATAATGGCTGATTGGTGCAGCATTTGCACCTGCTCAAGAGAGCTGAAATAAGTCACAATAGCGACGATGCCTGCTGTAAAAACGCTCATGTAGGCAAGAATAGTGCGATTAAACAAGTTGATCTGTTGCTTGATGGCGACAGCGATTAATCCCGCCAGGGTGGACACATAGGTGGCAATCAATATCGGGATAAAAACATCCGTCGGGTTATTGGCCCCCATTTGCGCGCGGTAGGTGAAAATGGTGATCGGAAACAAGGTGACCGCTGAGGTGTTAATGACCAGAAATAGAATTTGTGCATTGCTCGCCTTGTCAGGTTCTGGATTTAGGCGTTGCAGTTCATGCATGGCTTTGATGCCTAAGGGTGTTGCCGCATTATCCAGCCCCAGTGCATTTGCCGCCATATTCATGGTAATTGCGCCCAATGCCGGATGATTTTTGGGGATCTCTGGCATGAGCCGGGTGAAAAGAGGAGAGAGGACATGCGTTAACAACGTGATGAAACCGCTTTTTTCTGCAATTTTCATAATGCCCAGCCACAAGCTGAGTACCCCGGTTAAACCGAGTGATATTTCAAATGCGGTTTTAGCCATGGCAAACATGGCCTGGATAATTTCATTATAAATTTCGGGGTGGCCGAGAAATAAAGCTTGATACAGTGAAGCAACGAAGGCCAGGATAAAAAAAATAATCCACAGGAGATTTAACACAGTTGATAACGAGAGGTGCGATTAAACAGGCAGTATAACGGCAGTTGTTTTCGACAGGCAAAAAAAAGGGCTGTGAAAACAGCCCTAAATGATGGATTGCTAAGTTACTAAATGAGGGAGGAAAGGAACTTATGTAACAACCTCGGAATTAATTATGTCGCAAACACAGGGGATAATCTGTGAGTATTTTCACAAAAAGCCGCTGAGTTTACAGATTAAACTGTGAGTTGTTTAACATTCTTCACCTTGTGACGACGCTAACAGGCTATTAAAAAACTATTGCGCGTGCCAATTCGGCGCTAAAAAATGATTCAAAATGCTCATTTACGTCATGTGAGCTGTGTTTATTCATCACAATTATTGCCTTGACGGTGTTCATAACGTTTTTTAACCACAGGCTAGGAGGCTGTCGAGTTATGGGGTGCGTAACGATGTCCCATTGCCGCAGTAGAATCATCCATAATTCGACAGTCACCTAGCCGGCAAAATTATATTTTCTTTGCCAAGTCTGCAGCATAGCCGGTATAGCTGCGAGGTGTCAGTTCACGTAGTTGCTGCTTGGCTGACTCAGGAATTTCCAGCGTTTCAATAAACGTCTGCAGCGACTGGGCGGAAATCTGCTGGCCGCGGGTCAGTGCTTTCAGTTTCTCGTAAGGCTGTTCGACACCATAACGGCGCATGACTGTCTGGATGGCTTCGGCAAGAACTTCCCAGTTATTGTTCAAATCATCTTCTATAACCTCAACATTCAGTTCCAGTTTTGATATACCTTTTAATGTGGATTGAATCGCAATACTGGTATGGGCGATGCCGACACCCATATTTCTCAAAACGGTAGAATCGCTCAAGTCACGCTGCCAACGGGAGACGGGCAGTTTATCTGACAAGAAATGAAAGATGGCGTTGGCCAGGCCGAGATTGCCTTCTGAATTTTCAAAATCAATCGGATTGACTTTGTGTGGCATGGTGGATGAGCCCACTTCTCCGGCCACTGTTCTTTGTTTGAAATAGCCAAGCGAAATATACCCCCAGATATCACGATCAAAATCCAGCAAGATAGTATTAAATCGTGAGATGGCTTGAAAGAACTCGGCAATGTAATCGTGGGGCTCTATCTGAATCGTGTACGGGTTCCAGGTCAGGCCCAGTGATTGTACAAAGTGTTGGGAAAATGCTGGCCAGTCAATCTCAGGGTAGGCAATATGATGGGCATTGTAGTTACCAACGGCACCATTGATTTTGCCCAGCAATTCAACTTCAAGCATCTGTTGGCGCTGTCTTTGCAGACGAGCAACCACGTTGGCAAACTCCTTGCCAATCGTGGATGGGCTAGCTGTCTGGCCATGGGTGCGGCACATTATGGGTTGATTCGCCGTTTCATGCGCAATAGTGCGAATTGCTGAAATGCAGGCATCAATTTCCTTGATCAGAATTTCGCGACCTTCTTTTAGCATCAAGGCATAAGACAGGTTATTGATATCTTCCGAGGTGCAGGCAAAATGAAAAAACTCGCTGATGGCTTCCAGTTCTTGATTGCCAGTAATCTTTTGTTTTAGAAAATACTCAACCGCTTTAACATCATGATTGGTCGTTTTCTCGATAGCTTTGACGGCCTGGGCGTCAGCTTCAGAAAATCCGGTGACAATGGCATTCAACCACTGATTTGCAGTTTCGCTAAATTGAGGAACTTCGGCTATGTCAGATTGCTCTGCCAGTGCCTGCAGCCAGCGCACTTCTACTTCAACCCGGAAACGAATCAGTCCGTATTCGCTGAAAACCGGGCGCAATGCTTCGACTTTACCAGCATAACGGCCATCGATAGGAGAAAGGGCGGTGAGAGCTTGAGTCATGGTAATTCCTGTATTTACGGGTTATATATGTTTATTGGTTATAGTTGTGTTCAATGATACCGCCACCCAGGCAGACTTCATTACTGTAGAACACGATAGACTGACCCGGGGTGATCGCGCGTTGCGGTACGGAGAAAGTTACTTTCAGGCGTTGATCATCCAGCCTGAACACCTGACATTCCTGATCCTGTTGACGGTAACGAATTTTAGCCTGGCAAGACATACCGTCAAGCAATGGAAAATCATGGCACCAGTCAAGTTGAGCAGCCTCCAGGGTATTGTGCAGCATGAGAGGATGATCATGTCCCTGTCCGACGACGAGAACATTATTGTCCAGATCTTTTTCCAGTACATACCACGGTTCATAAGGTGCATTTTTTACGCCGCCGATGCCGAGCCCCTGGCGTTGGCCCAGGGTGTAATACATTAATCCCTGATGTTGTCCTATGTATTGGCCCTCTGGAGTACGCATCTCGCCAGGCTGAGAGGGCAGGTAACGCTGCAGAAATTCACGGAATTTTCGCTCCCCGATAAAACAAATGCCGGTACTGTCTTTTTTGCGGGAATTATCGAAACCAGCTTTATCCGCCATTGTTCTGATGTCTGATTTAAGCAGATGCCCGATTGGAAACAGGGTGCGGGATAATGCTTTTTGTCCCATGGCGTACAAAAAATAACTTTGTTCCTTGTCCGGGTCTAGCCCTTTCAACAAATGATATTGGCCATTGGATTCTGTTACCCGCGCATAGTGCCCCGTGGCAATGTAATCTGCACCAAGGTCTTCAACGGCATAATTGAGAAAGGCATTGAACTTAACATGCTTGTTACACAGAATGTCTGGGTTAGGCGTGCGGCCTTTTTCAAACTCGGATAAAAAAACTTCAAAAACCTCATCCCAGTATTCAGCCGCAAAATTGACGGTATTCAATTCAATGCCCAATTTATCGCAAACCTGTTGCGCATCTTCCAGGTCCTGCATTGCAGTGCAGTATTCGGTGCCGTCATCTTCTTCCCAGTTCTTCATGAACAGGCCGGACACCTGGTGTCCTTGTTCCAGCAGGGCGAGTGCGGTGACAGAAGAGTCTACGCCGCCTGACATGCCGACAATGATATTTTTTGCCATCGTTTAATGAATCAGACTGTTAATCAGGGATAAGGGGTAATGTTGTCCGCTTAAATGTTGTTTTACGCTAAGTAGCACCAGCGGGCTGCGTAATTGGTCCTGCATGGATTCAAGTTCAAGTAATGTCAGCCAGTGGGTGGCAATAATGTCGGGGTCCAGCAGACTATTTTCATCAAAGCCAGAAACTTTGCCGCCAAAGCAGAATCGTATGAAGGTCGGTTGCTGATCGGATTTTTTCCAGTGTTGAATGGCCAGCAAATGATCAGGGGAAAACTGCCAGGCTGTTTCTTCTTTGACTTCGCGTTGAATGGCTGTGAGCAGATCTTCGTTTGCTTCCAGGTGACCTGCGGGTTGATTAAATCGTGTACCTTGTTCAGTATGTTCTTCAACCATCAAAAATTTTTGCTCATGCTCAATGACAGCGGCAACCGTCACATGAGGTTTCCACACTGTTTCTGTAGAATTTACGTAAAAATTTGTTGTATTATTCACTCTGTGTTAAAGATATGCAAAGCTCGGAACGCTTTATTTATAAATCTGAATCAGTGGCTTCAATACGGCACATGACGCGAGTTCTTGATTTTACAGCGGTCAAAATAATATTCGCTTAACCTTTGGGTGAAGCCAAAACGTTTTTAAATCCCTGTGAAACCAATATCTTACGTCCTGTTAACCGCATAGAACCAACAGGATCAGGATAACGAAAAAAAGGGCTGTATATTCTACAATATTTAATAAGCAGAGCGACTTAATCGTTGAAATTTTTTTTTTAAACCACTATGTTAAGGACTAACTGATCTGAATTTTTGAATATGTCTCATATAGATCCTTTTAAAGATAATGACGGTGGATTAGCTGTACAGGAAGCCAAGCCGAAACTAAAACGACCTCCCCTGTTCAAAGTGATGTTGTTGAATGACGATTTTACCCCTATGGATTTTGTTGTTGAAATTCTGAAAGAGTTTTTTGATATGTCAGAAGAGAGAGCAACGCAGATCATGCTGCAGGTTCATACCCAGGGTAAAGGCGTGTGTGGTACTTACAGCAAAGATGTAGCTGAAACAAAAGTACATATCGTTAACGAATATTCCCGTGAACATCATCACCCGCTGATGTGTACGATGGAAGAGGCCTAAGAGGATAGCCATGCTGAGTAAAGAACTTGAAGCAACCCTGAATGCCGCGTTCACCAATGCGCATAATAAACGTCACGAATTCATTACAGTAGAGCACTTATTACTGGCGCTGCTGGACAATGAATCAGCCGAACCTGTGCTTCAAGCCTGTGGATGCGATGTAGGATCATTGCGTGGTGAGTTGACTCAGTTTATTGATGAAACCATTTCCCTGATTCCTGAAGGCATACAACGTGAAACCCAGCCAACACTTGGGTTTCAACGTGTATTGCAGCGTGCTGTTTTTCATGTACAGGCGTCTGATAAGAAAGAAGTGTCTGGTGCCAACCTGTTTGTGGCGCTGTTTAGTGAGCAGGATTCACATGCTGTTTATTTACTGAACCGGCAAAATATTACGCGCCTGGATGTCGTTAATTTTCTGGCGCATGGGGTGTCTAAAAAAGAGGTGGAAAAAGAACAGGAGCCTGAAGAGACGACAGAAGAAGTCGGTGAGACAGAAGCGAATAATTCTCCACTTGAAAAATACGCAACCAATTTGAACAGGGAAGCTGCTGCTGGAAATATAGACCCGCTGATTGGTCGCGATGAAGAAGTCGAGCGCACTGTACAAGTCTTATGTCGTCGCCGTAAAAATAACCCGTTGCTGGTGGGCGAATCCGGTGTGGGCAAAACGGCTATTGCTGAAGGACTGGCAAAGCGCATTGTTGAAGAGGATGTGCCTGAAATCCTGATGGAAAATATTATTTATTCGCTGGATCTGGGCGCATTGGTGGCGGGAACCAAATACCGCGGGGATTTTGAAAAGCGTCTGAAAGCGCTGGTTAATCAACTTAAAAAAGAACCGCAATCGATCCTGTTTATTGATGAAATCCATACGATTATCGGAGCCGGTTCAGCCTCTGGTGGTGTAATGGATGCCTCCAATCTGATTAAACCGGTATTGGCTTCAGGCAAGTTACGTTGTATTGGGTCTACTACTTATCAGGAATATCGAGGCATTTTTGAGAAAGACCATGCCTTGGCCAGACGTTTTCAAAAAATCGATGTGATCGAGCCATCTATCGATGACACGATCAAAATTCTCAAAGGATTGAAATCGCGCTTTGAAGAGCATCACGATCTGCAATATTCATCTGATGCATTAAAGCTTGCCGTCGAATTGTCTGCCCGATTCATTACCGATCGCCATTTACCGGATAAGGCAATCGATGTGATTGATGAAGCAGGGGCCAGACAACGGTTGTTCCCGATTGAAGAACGTAAAGTACGCATAGAGAGTACTGATATTGAGGAAATCGTGGCAAAAATTGCCCGTGTTCCAATTCAGTCGGTTTCTGCTGATGACAAGGAAAAACTGGCAAATCTTGAGAAAAACCTCAAGATGCTGGTGTTTGGTCAGGATGAGGCGATTACAGAACTGGCCAATGCGATCAAATTGACCAGAGCCGGTTTGCGCGATACCAGTAAAACCATTGGGTCATTCCTGTTTGCCGGGCCTACAGGGGTGGGGAAAACAGAAGTGACTCGCCAGTTGGCAAAGGTACTTGGCATCGAGCTGATTCGCTTTGATATGTCTGAATACATGGAACGACATACAGTGTCACGTCTGATTGGGGCTCCCCCAGGTTACGTGGGCTACGACCAGGGTGGATTACTGACTGAAGCGGTGACCAAACACCCGCATGCCGTGTTATTGCTTGATGAACTTGAAAAAGCGCATCCTGATGTATTCAACCTGTTGCTTCAGGTTATGGATCATGGCACCTTAACTGATAACAACGGACGCAAAGCCGATTTCAGAAATATTATTCTGGTCATGACGACCAATGCAGGTGCGGAAGAGGGAAGCCGAGCATCTATCGGTTTTACTCAACAGGATCACAGTACCGACAGCATGAAGGTCATTGAAAAAGGTTTTTCACCGGAATTCCGCAATCGGCTGGATGCCATCGTGCAATTCAAACCACTGGATATTTCCATTGTCGGTAATGTGGTGGATAAGTTTATTTTTGAACTGGAAGCCGTTCTGGCTGAAAAACATGTCAGCCTTGCTCTTGAGCCAGAAGCGCGCTTATGGCTGGCTGAAAATGGCTGTGACCCTAAAATGGGGGCACGTCCCATGGCAAGACTGATTCAGGAGAAAATCAAAAAACCGCTGGCCAACGATTTGTTGTTCGGCAAACTGGCGAATGGCGGACATGTACGCGTTTATGTTGCGGAAGATAATAAACTGGCGTTTTCCATCGAAAGTAAGGAAATTGCTGTTTCACCCAGCAATTAGATTCAAGCGAGGCGGTTAAGCCGAATATATTTCGGCTTAACGCATACGGAAAGTAATACGGCCTTTTGTCAGATCGTAAGGTGTCAATTCAACTTTGACTTTGTCGCCGGTCAGGATGCGGATGTAGTTTTTGCGCATTTTTCCGGAAATATGTGCAGTTACAATATGTCCGTTTTCAAGTTCCACCCGGAACATGGTGTTGGGAAGGGTGTCGATTACCTTTCCATCCATTTCTATTTGATCTTCTTTAGCCATTTACCCATAAGTTAATAATTGAAAGCGGCGAATAATAGCATAATCTTTGTGGATTGTCATAAACAGGATGTTAGGATTCATGCCCGAGACATAAATTTGCTGGTGTCACTGTTTACCTTGACCATTTCCCCGGTTTCAATATATTCAGGCACCTGAATTTCAAGGCCTGTCGTCAGTTTTGCTGGTTTGGTCCGGTTGGTTGCACTGGCGCCTTTCATTGCCGGTGGGGTTTCCAAAACTTCCATCACGATCGTGGTGGGGAGTTCTATGCCCAGGGCCGTTTCGTCAAGCAGCAGCATGATAATGTTTTCCTGGCCGTCAACTAAGAACTCGGTTTGGCCTTCAAGGTCAGCCGAATTCAGGCTGTATTGATCATAGGTTTCCATATTCATAAAATGATATTCATCACCATCCTGGTAGGAAAACTGGGTCATCACCCGGCTGCAATCTGCGTCTTTGAGAAAGTCGTCGCCTTTGAACGTGTCATCCAGCTTTTGCTTGGTTTTCATGTGAGCAAAGCGCACTTTGTACAATGTTGATGCGCCGCGCGAAGTAGGGTTTCTGACGTCAATGGTTTTGACGACATACGGTTCGCCATTGATGTCTACTGCACTGCTTTGTTTTAATTCACTGGCTTTAGGCACGTTTATCCCTCAATCGAAAAAATGAAAAGGGCAATTATAATTTGATTTGTTGCCATTGGTGATCAAAATATCCCTCAATTGGCTGGTATTGCGTTTTATAGGTCATTTTGGGGCATTGTTCTATCCAGTAGCCCAGATAAAGAAAATCCAGATTCATTTGTTGAGCGTAGGAAATTTGCCACAGAATCGCGTAAACCCCCGGGCTGAGGTGGGCAAAATCCGGATCAAAAAAAGTGTAGACTGCAGACAGACTGTTTTGCAACAGATCGATGATGGCGACGGCAAACAGGGCATCGCCGGAATGAAATTCAACAAAAGCGGTCTGGCACCAGCTGGAACTCAAAAAATTGAAATAATCTTCTTCGGTAGACTCGGCCATCACGCCCCCCGCATGTCTATGCTTTTGATACTTCAGATACAGATCATAATGGCGCTGATCAAAGCTGGCGGTTTTGATGATTGTCGTGGTGGCATTATGTTTCTGTTTGCAACGGCGTTGCCTGCGATTTGGATTAAATTGTCTTATGGGGATGCGCACGGAAACACACTGCTGACACTTGGCGCAGTAGGGTGAATACAGTTCATTACCGCTGCGCCGGTAGCCCTGGGTAATTAATTTGGAATAAAGTTGATTATCAATGGGGAAAGCCGGATGCACAAAAGCGGTTTTTGCGTTTTCTTTAGTCAGATAACTGCACTCGTGTTCGTCAGTCAGGATTAATGGAATGGAAATCATTGGACGGGCCAGGAAATTTGCAGGGCCTTATCCTGACAATACTCGCTCAGGTAGTGTTTGAACTGTTTGCGAGGGATTTCAACGGCACCGAGGCTGGCCAGATGGTCACTGTATACCTGGCAGTCAATTAGTTGAAAACCACTGGATTTCAGTGATTCAACACAATGAACGAATGCGATTTTGGATGCATTACTGCGAAAACTGAACATTGATTCACCAAAAAAAACCTGACCTATAGCGATGCCATAAAGACCGCCGACGAGATCACCATTAAATCGTGCTTCAATAGAATGTGCAACGCCAAGTTCAAACAGTTCAGCATAAGCAATCAACATTTCTTCAGTAATCCATGTTCCTCCTTCATCTTCTCTAGGTTGCGAACAGGCGGTCATAACCGCAGTAAAGTCCTGATCATAAGTGATTTGAAATTCATTTTTTCTCAGCGCTTTGTTAAGGCTACGTGAGACATGCAGATGGTCAGGAAATAAAACCAGACGCGGGTCAGGACTCCACCATAAAATCGGTTCGTCGGGACTGAACCACGGAAAAATGCCTTGTCTGTAGGCATTGATCAAACGTTGCGGGGAAAGACAGCCGCCAATGGCCAGCAGACCATTGGGATCGACTAAAGCTGTTTCAAGGTGAGGAAAGTCCTGTTCCGGTGTTAACGGATTCAGTATTTGAATCGACATTAAAAAGCCGGCCTATCTTGATCATAGGCCGATTAAAGACTTAACCTTCCAACTCATCAAGATATTTTTCAGCATCCAGCGCCGCCATACAGCCTGCACCTGCAGATGTGATGGCTTGTTTGTAGTGGGAGTCCATGACATCACCCGCAGCAAACACACCTTCAACACTGGTTGCTGTTGCGTTGCCTTTGATACCGCTGTTGACGATGATGTAACCGTTTTCCATGTCCAGTTGGCCGTCAAAGATGCCGGTGTTTGGTGTATGGCCAATGGCAATGAATACACCGTGGACATCAAAATCTTTAGTTGATTCGTCCTGAGTACTTTTTACCCGCATGCCCGTCACGCCCATGTCGTCACCGAGAACTTCATCCAGGGTGTGGTTCCATTGCACTTCAACATTGCCGTTGGCTGCTTTATCAAGCAACTTGTCTGAAAGGATTTTTTCCGAGCGGAATTTATCGCGGCGATGGATAACGGTGACTTTCGATGCAATATTCGATAAATAAAGCGCTTCCTCTACTGCAGTATTACCGCCGCCGATCACGGCAACCGGTTTATTGCGGTAAAAGAATCCGTCACAGGTGGCACAGGCAGAAACGCCTTTACCCTTGAAGGCTTCTTCAGAATCCAGACCAAGATATTTTGCAGAAGCACCTGTTGCAATAATCAGTGCATCGCAGGTGTATTCGCCCGAGTCACCTGTCAATTTGAAGGGGCGTTGAGACAGATCAGCTTTATTTATATGATCGAAAATAATTTCCGTATCAAAGCGTTCGGCATGACGACGCATTCTGTCCATCAGATCCGGGCCTTGCAGACCTTCGACATCACCGGGCCAGTTATCAACTTCGGTTGTTGTGGTTAGCTGTCCGCCTTGTTGCATTCCGGTGACCATGACAGGGTTCAGATTCGCACGCGCTGCATAGACTGCAGCAGTATATCCGGCAGGGCCAGAACCCAGAATTAGTAATTTACAGTGTTTTGCTTCTGACATTGATTAATTTCTCACTTTCAAATATGTCAATCATTATACGAGTATGTGCTGTTTTTTAAACAGATATGAAAAAAAACATTGTCAATGGACAATAAACGAAGCAATAAATTCAAACGCTTAATCCTATAGTTATCGAAACAACAACAGGCAAGCTGGTTGAGTAAAGTTTCCGCTCATGTTTAGACTCCGCCACGTTGTTTTACTGGAGAAAAAATCAAGATATTTCTGAAGCCCCTGTGAAACCAATAGCTTACTCCAGGCTATTTACATTACAGTCTGGGATTAAAGTAATAATTAATGTATTTTATAGTTTTTATGATCTATAATTTTGTTTTATATAGGTTTTGGTAAGTTGATATGGTCGCTGTACTTGAAGAAAAAACGGTGCGTGGGCTTAGAGAAGTCGTATTGCTGATATTGACAACAGCAGCGATCGTGTTTCTCATCGCCTTACTTACTTTTGATCATGATGATGCCGGCTGGACTCACAGCGGCACGGGACAGGGCATTCGAAATGCCTGCGGTGTGATAGGGGCATGGGTCGCTGATTTCTTTCTCAGCTTTTTTGGGCTGATGTCTTATCTGTTTCCGGTGATGATGGTATGGCTGGGTTATTTGGCCTACAGCTATTCGGGTATTCACGGTGGCCATTTGATTCTTGCGCTGCGCGGTTTCGGTTTTCTGGCGACGCTGGTTGCAGGATGTGCTTTGTTTTATCTGCATTTATTGCGCACTGTTTTAGAACTTCCCGGCAGTACCGGCGGTGTACTTGGCCAGGAGTTGGGTGATTTTCTGCTGATTTTTATGGGCAATTCCGGCGCGACCCTGTCATTGCTGGCCGCTTTTCTTGCCGGAATTACCTTGTTTACCGGGCTGTCCTGGATAAAAACCATGGATTGGGTCGGAGCCCTCACGCTGAATGTATTCGATTATTTGACCTGCCAGTTTTTAAATGTGCTGGAAAAGCGACAGGTTTCCTCACAGGCTCGTAAACAGGAGAGGGTGCCGCTGGTCGATGAGACTGAACGCGTCAGCCCTGTAAAAAAAGCAAAACGCAAATCGTCTTCTTCGAACACCACGGTCAAAATTGAACCCGCCATGCCTGAATTAAAGCAGGGGGAACGTGAGCGCCAGGAAATTCAGGAAGATCTGTTCGAGGCGGATATAGAGGAAGGCGCATTACCACCATTAACCATGCTGGAAAAAAGGACTTCACGCGTCCATAGGTTCAGTAATACCGAACTGGAAGACATTTCCCGTCAGGTAGAAGATGTGCTGCAGGATTACAATATTGTCGCTGAAGTAGTCGGAGTAAACCCGGGGCCGGTGATCACCCGCTTTGAATTGCAATTGGCCGCCGGCGTTAAAGTCAGCCGCATTTCCGGTTTGTCCAAAGATCTGGCGCGTGGACTATCGGTGCCCAGTGTACGTATCGTTGAGGTGATCGAAGGCAAAAGTGTTATCGGGTTGGAAATACCCAATCAGGAACGTGAAATTGTGTGTCTGCGCGATTTGCTGGCTTCGCACGATTATGAAAAGAGCAAGGCTCGCCTGGCACTGGCATTGGGTAAGGATATTGCCGGTGTGCCGGTGATTGCGGATCTGGCCAAAATGCCGCATGCTCTGGTGGCGGGCACCACCGGTTCTGGTAAATCGGTGGCTATCAACACCATGATTTTGAGTTTGCTGTACCGCAGCCAGCCGGAAGATGTGCGGATGATCATGATTGACCCCAAAATGCTGGAGCTTTCAGTGTATGAAGGCATTCCGCATTTGTTGACACCGGTTGTTACCGACATGAAAGATGCGCAGAATGCACTGCGCTGGGCGGTTGCCGAAATGGAGCGGCGTTACAAATTAATGGCCAAAGTCGGGGTGAGAAACCTGGCCGGATTTAACCAGAAGGTCAAGGTGGCAGAGGCAAAGGGTGAGCCCATTCGTGATCCATTGTTTCAGCTGGAACGGCCTTTGGAAGAAGGCGAAGAATTTCCTCTGTTGACGACGTTGCCGAGCATCGTCATCGTCATCGATGAGCTGGCTGATATGATGATGATTGTCGGCAAAAAGGTAGAAGAACTCATTGCACGTCTGGCACAAAAGGCACGCGCAGCGGGCATTCATTTAATTCTGGCGACCCAGCGGCCATCTGTGGATGTGTTAACCGGCCTGATCAAAGCCAATATCCCAACGCGTATTTCATTTCAGGTGTCATCGCGTATTGATTCACGTACCGTACTCGATCAGGGCGGTGCAGAAACCTTGCTGGGCAATGGTGATATGCTGTTTTTGCCCTCAGGCACCAGCATCCCGGTCCGAGCGCACGGGGCTTTTGTCGATGATCATGAAGTGCATAACGTGGTTGATTTTCTCAAACAAACCGGCCCGGCAAATTATCTGGACGAAATTACCCAGGAACGTAATGATCAAGGCGATGTTGCGGGGGATGAATTGGCCGGCGCCGAAATGGACAACCTGTATGATGAAGCGGTGGAATTTGTTACCCAGTCTCGCAAAGCATCCATATCCAGCGTGCAAAGACGTTTTAAAGTGGGTTATAACCGTGCCGCCCGCATGATTGAAGATATGGAAGCGGCCGGTGTGGTCAGCCCGGCAGAAGGCAATGGCAGTCGCGAAGTACTGGCACCTCCGCCGCCAAAAGATTAGCAATGAATATTTACGTGACAGGCCTGTTGGTCATTCTGACCACTTCTTCCCTGGCCGGCTGGTGGGTAGCGTCAAGAAAACAGGTCGAGAAAGCCATTAAAATAATGGTGTTCCTGCTGTATTTCTGGATCTTCGCTTTTATTCAGGTCGCGTTGTTTGCCCTGGTGTATTTCTTACTTTTTTAGTCCTAAAGGACACTTCAATAAATGCACTTTTTTCAGCGATAGGGGTGTGCTTGCTAACTGAGCAACTTCAACCCGGGCGGCAAGGCTTCGCCAAATACTTGTTTGGCTTCTTTTTCATCCAGTTGATGCACTTCGGTGACCATATTGATCCAGCTGGACGGTACTTTTGATTGTTGCAGTTTTTTGATCACCTGATCGCGGAGTTCGTCATCAATATCAAGAGCGCGGTCGCCACTTTTGCGGGCAATCAGGGTGGCAGCAAAGGCGGCCTCCGGGATTTTCTTCCAGTCACTTTTCATGATATCGACCAGCCATTGCTGTGCAGTGTGCAGGCTGATTACTTCATGCCGGTCGCCGTAAAACGGCATACGCGATCCAATCCGGCCCAGTGCCCACCAGGTTTGGCGAGGTTCGCTGGTTTTTTGCAGGCGTTTTAACAGCCATGTGCCCATTTGTTCCTTGTTTTCAACCGGCAATCGTTCCATCGTGCCTGCCAGACGCACCATATCCTCATAGCCACGGGTTTTGATTTGTTTGGCAATATTGCCCTGGCGTGCCGATGCCGGGTCGAGAAATTTACTGATGTGCTTGAACAGCAATTGCTGGGCATCGCTGTCCAGACCGCCCGCCAGTCGACGCCATAACGTCCACCATTCACTCCAGTTCTGTTGTGAATTAACGTATTGAATGCTGTTGCTGTAGATTTTCCATAATTGCTCCACGCGCCAGTCATCCAGGGGATAGCCGTAACCGGGGCGCAGGCAGAAGCCGGTCAGATTTAGCCACAGGCGTTCATGGTTTTCACTGCGACGGCGGTTTTTGATGCAGCTTAATAATTCATCAAACAGGGCGCGCAGCACATGAGTTTCCCAGTCATTACGCGGCTGGTTCAGCGTTTTTTCAAGATCGGCGCGTAATGATTTTACCGCTTTCGGGTTGGCGTCTTTTGATCTGGAACCGAATACTGCTCGGATAGCGTCAAGTGCCGGGATAATTTGCGCAGGTAACTGGGTGGTTTGCAGATTGACCGCGGCACTGCTTTTGCGCAATTGAAATTCCACATCCCAGCGTTGTTCGGGATTATTTTGTGCCACGCATTGAATTTGCAATGTTCCCAGTTCGCTGTGGGTAACAGCCAGTTGGACGATGACTTCACTGTTTTCCTGGCCTTCCAGTGCGACAGCGAGAGGCGGCAGTGAGTGGAAGGTTTCATTTTCCAGAGTGTAAATCTGCCCAGGTTTGAAGTCGCCATCCGCACTGCAGGTCATCAGGTGAAAACGTACCGGCTGGCCAACGCGCAGGGCAAAGGATTGATCCTTCAAGACATGTTCTTCGCCTTCCGCTGTGCCTTTGGTTAACAGGCAAACACCTTGCTTTTGTTGCTGCTGATCATCCAGTATCAGAAAATAGCTGCGCGCTGCACCTCCTCCAATGGTTGAGGTTTTATGCTGTTTAGCCAGCGCATAACTGACCGCGCCATAGGCGACGGCAAGTTCCGGGTAGGTATTGTCAAGCAGTAACGGGGGATGTTGATTCCACGATGCTATTAAATTCTGTAGTCGCCTGGCGATGGGTTGACTGCGAAAAACACCGCCATTAAGCAGCAGGGCATCAGGCACGATATGCTCATCACCTCGTGCATCGCGCGCGCTTTGCGCATGGTGATTCAGAAAAGCGGCAATATGTTTGCTGACTGCGGGTTCAGCCGCATAGGGGAGGCCAAATTCAACCACGCCACTGCGCTTTTTATCCGGTAATTCATTGATCGCAGACAGTGGAAAAAAACCATCCAGCGCAATGTCTTGCACTTCAGCACGGCTAAATGATGCGCTGCGGCTGCCTCCAATCAGTTTGGAGCCGCCTCCAAGCAAGGTGACAGTCAATTGTTCAGGCGCATTTTCGGCCAGCAGCTTTTCCTTGGCTTGACGGCATTGTTCAATTAATTGGGAAAACTCGGCCGCCGGTAGTTTTTTGTCCGGGCTGATGCGTTTCTCCGCCCGATGTGCCAGTGCCAGATCAATATTATCACCGCCAAGCATTAAATGGTCGCCCACGCCAATACGTGACAGTTGCGGTTCTGTGTGGTTATGATCCACTTTAATCAGCGTGAAATCGGTGGTGCCTCCGCCTACATCACATACCAGTAGCAGATGCGCATTATTCAGTGCTGCGCCGGTTTTCCCCTGATGCCGGTGCAGCCAGTCATAACAGACGGCCTGCGGCTCTTCCAGTAGCCGGATCTGTGTTAAACCGGCCAGTTGCGCGGCTTCCAGGGTTAAACGGCGTGCCGCTTCATCAAAGGATGCCGGAACGGTAATGATGATGTCCTGTGCTTCCAGTGGCGCTTCCGGAAACTGGTGAGACCACACGCTGCGAATATGTTTTAGATAACTGGCGCTGGCTTCCAGCGGGGAAACCTTGGCCACTTCGTCAGGGGCTCCCCACGGCAGAATTGCAGCGCTATGATCAACCGAGGGATGCGACAGCCAGCTTTTGGCACTGCTCACCAGTCGCCCCTGCGATTTTGCCCCCAGCACACGCGCCGCCTCACCAATCACCGCCTGATCATCAGCCGCCAGAAATGCAGTATCGGCATCTGATAATTCACCCACTGCAGGATGGTATCGTGCTGACGGCAGCAGGGGTTGACTGGCAACCTGACCGGGTGCAGTCAACTGTGCAATCTCGAATAGTTTCGCCTCGCCATCTTTTGCCGCAAACGGACAATAGGCGACCACGGTATGGGTGGTGCCCAGGTCTATGCCGACATGATAATGCGCTTGTTTGCTCAAGATTAATGCGCGGGGTAGACAAATTTGTAAATAAGCCCGCCGATGACAACCAGCGCGACGACAATCCAGCCCAGCATATCCATGTATTTACGCAGGCCTTTCTCCAGCTTTTCACCGCCAGCGGCAATCAGCAGGGCGACCAGGAAGAAGCGCGCTCCGCGGCCGATAAAGGAAGCGAGAATAAAAGGCAGCAAGGCCATGTTGAGGGCACCGGCGGCGATGGTGAAAACTTTGTAAGGTATTGGCGAGAAACCGGCAATGAACACGGCCCATACGCCCCATTCGTTAAAAAACTCTTCAGCCAGCAGGTATTTTGACCAGTATTTGGTTTCCTGCAGCCAGGGGGCGACCGCATCAAACAGGAAGTAGCCGATGCCATAGCCCAGTATGCCACCAAGTACTGAGGTGATCGTGGTCAGTAAGGCCAGTTTCTTGGCTTTCTCAGGTCGAGCTAGTGACATTGGCGCAAGCATCACATCGGGTGGAATCGGGAAAAACGAGGATTCTGCAAAGCTCAGGGCACCCAGGTATTTATCGGCGTGTTTGTGGCGTGACCAGGTCAACGCCTGGTCGTAAAGTTTTTGGAACATATTAATTTTTACCAGAAAGAAAAGGAACAAAAACGACATTATCAAATAATTCATCCTCAAAGCCTGAGGAGGTGCGGGTGATTCTGTGCAATTGCTGGTGTTTGCCTTTACCGGTCGGGATAATCATCACGCCGCCAACGGCCAGTTGTTGCAACAGGGTTTGAGGGATTTCGGTCGGGGCAGCGGCTACCAGTATGGCATCATACGGCGCATGTTCTTCCCAGCCCAGGTTGCCATCGCTGTATTGAAAACTGATGTTTTTTAATTTTAATTCCCAGGTATGATCGCGTGCTTTTTTCAGCAGGGGTGCCAGTCGTTCAATTGAATAGACCTTACCAAACAGTTTGGCCAGGATGGCCGTTTGGTAACCGCAACCAGTCCCTATTTCCAGTACCGAGCCGGTTTTGCATTTCTGTACCAGCAGCTCGGTCATGCGGCCAACGATATAGGGTTGCGAGATGGTCTGGTTATGACCGATGGGCAGGGCGGTATCTTCGTAGGAGCGGCTGGCCAGTGCTTCATCAACAAAAATGTGACGTGGTATGTCCAGCATGATATCCAATACGCGTTGATCGCTGACGCCTTGTTGCTGCATTCGATCAATCATGCGTTGGCGGGTTCGGCGTGACGTCATGCCGATGCCCTGTATGCGGTAGTTCATGGATGAACCTCTTGTTCCAGCCAGTGACCAATGGTATCAATGCGGTCGTAGCGGGTTAAATCAAGTTGTAATGGCGTGACAGAAACAAAATGGTTCTGGATAGCAAAAAAATCGGTGCCGGGGCCAGCATCCTGTTCACTGCCTGGCGGGCCAACCCAGTAAATATCGCGACCGCGTGGATCCTGGCTGCGAATTACCGGTTCTGCACGATGGCGCTGTCCCAAACGTGTGGATTGATATCCCTTGATGTTGGATAAGGGGACGTCCGGCACATTGACATTCAATAAGGTATCTTGCGGTAGCGGATGCTGGGTGATTTTCTGCATTAACACGACAGCGACTTCGGCAGCGGTAGCAAAATGTTGTGGATTGTTTGATGCCAGAGATATGGCCACGGCAGGCAGTCCAAGAAAGCGGCCTTCGGTTGCGGCGGCGACAGTACCTGAATACAGTACGTCGTCGCCCAGATTGGCACCATGATTGATGCCGGCAAAGACCATGTCCGGTTCCTTGTCAAGAAATCCGGTGACGGCCAGGTGGACGCAATCAGTCGGAGTGCCATCCACACGGATATAGCCGTTTTCAGAATGCTGGGCACGCAGGGGCATTTCCAGGGTCAGGGAATTACTTGCGGCACTGCGATTTCGGTCCGGAGCAACAACAGATATTTCGGCATACTGTTGCAGGGCTTTGGCCAGATAATCAATCCCTGTGGCAAGATAGCCATCGTCATTGCTGATAAGAATGTGCATGCTGCTTTAATTCACTATAAAATCGACAATACTAGCAAATTTCATTAAGCAAATTCATTACCGTGACAAAAAAAACACCTGATTCTGACGATGCAGCCTTGTTTAGACAGTCTGTCGGCAGGGTCAACAAGATCAGGCAGGACAAGATCTGGCTGACGCCGGGCGACAAACCCAAAGCGCGTCCCAGGAAAAAAATGCTGGAGCCGGAAAATCCGCTGCAAAACACGCTGGATGAAGGCGTCGAGCGGTTAAGCCATGAAGACAAACAGGGGTTTTTGACCCCGGGCATGCAGAAAAATGTGCTGAAAAAACTGCGCAAAGGGGTGTACGGGCTGGATGCGACGATTGATTTGCACGGGTATACCAGTGCCAAAGCCAAATTGATGCTGGTGAAATTTATGCATCATTGTGTGGAAAATGGTTTCCGCTGTGTACACATTATTCATGGCAAGGGTTACCGTTCACAGGACAGCCATCCGGTATTGAAGAATGATGTCAATGTGTGGCTAAGACAGCATCGAGATGTGCTGGCCTTTTGTTCGGCGCCGCCCCGGGAAGGCGGGACGGGTGCTGTAATGGTGTTGTTACGCTTGTCCGAGAAATACCGCGAAGAGGACGAGGCCGAGTACTAAACGGTAATACACAAACGGAATCATGCCGATGTTGTGCAGCAGTTTTAGAAACCAGCCGATGGTCAGATAGGCGACGACTGCGGAAACAATCGCGCCGACCGCCATCATGTCCCATTGCACTTGGGCCTTACTTTCTACCAGGTCTTTGGTCAGCATGAATCCGGCCAGGGTAATGACCGGGATGGATAACAGGAATGAGAAGCGGGCGGATTGTTCCCGTTTCAAGCCGCTGAACAAGCCACCGGTGATGGTAATGCCTGATCGTGATGTGCCCGGTATCAGAGCGAGTGCTTGAAAACACCCGACCAAAATAGCATCCAGCAATGTAATTTGATCGCGTTTTTCTGTGGCCAGTTTTTCAGCAATCCACAGGAGTACACCAAATACAATCGTACTTCCCGCGATAACCAAAGGTGAGCGCAGAATCTCTTTTACTCCATCGGGCAGTAAAATACCGACCAGGCCTACCGGAATGGTGCCGATGACCACATACCAGGCCAGCTTGCTGTCTTCCGTCACACCTTTGCCGGTGAGGGATTTAACCCAGGCCACGATAATCTGTCCGACATCTTTCCGGTAATAGGCGACAACGGCGGTTAATGTGCCCACATGGACCGCGACATCAAAGGCCAGTCCCTGATCATCCCAACCGGTAACAATAGGCATCAGGATCAGGTGAGCGGAACTGGAAATCGGTAAAAACTCGGTCAAGCCTTGTAACAGGGCGAGAGCAATTGCTTGAAAAATATCCATGTTAAATAAGTGTGAGTTACAGGAACCAGGTGCTTAACCAGGGCACGTAAGTAATTATAAGTACAGTGATTAACAATATAGCCATGAATGGAAGACTGGCATGGTAAATTTCGGTAATTGGTTTTTTAAAGCGATAACTCGCGATAAACAGGTTCATGCCGACCGGCGGGGTTAAATAACCGATTTGCATATTGGCGAGAAAAATAATGCCCAGGTGGATCGGGTGAATGTCGTAACTGAGGGCAATCGGCACGATGAGCGGGACGACAATGACCAGTGCAGAAAATATATCCAGAATGGCGCCAAGTAACAGCAGGAAAATATTGAGCACAATAAGGAATGTGAGTTTATCGTCCACATTGGCCTTGACCCAGGTGAATAAATGATCAGGAATCTGGGCATCTATCATAAAGTTGGTGAAGGCCATCGAGACACCCAGAATTAAAAGGATGCCGCCAACCATCTTCATCGAGTCATTGGTGACTTTAACCAGTTGTTTCATATTGATTTCTTTGTATATGAAACATTCGACAATCAAAACATAAAGCGCCGTGACTGCGGCAACTTCTGAAATGGCCAGAATGCCACTGAAAATACCGGCGGTAACAAACAGGGGTAAAGGTAATTCCCACGCCGCATCTTTGATGGCCTGGCCCGCTTCCAGCCACGAGAAGTGGCCTTTGGCTAATTGAATGGAACGGGTACTGTAGACAGACCAAAGCGAAAGCAAAACGATCATCAACAGTGCGGGCATGACACCAGCCATGAATAATTGTGGCAGGGTGAAGGTCGCCCCGACTTCCATTTGCTGGACAATAATGCCGTATAAAATTAAGGGTACGGACGGGGGTAATAATAAGCCAAGACTACCGGTGGTAGTGACCAGACCCAGACTGAATGGTTGCGGATATCCGTCTTTTAATAACGCCGGGAGCAGCAGTGCACCCAGCGCGACAATGGTAATCCCCGATGCACCGGTAAATGCGGTGAAGGCCGAGCAGGCAAGCAGCGAGACAATGGCTAATCCTGAAGGCAGCCAGCCGAAAAAGACCCGGGTTAAATGTACGATACGTTCAGATGTATTGCTTTCCGACAGGATGTATCCACTGAATGTAAATAATGGCAAGGCGACCAATAAGGGGGTTTCTGCCAGACGGTAAACTTCTGCGGCGATGATGGTGAAATCTACCTCTGTTATAGTAAAACCCACCATGGTTGCGGCCAGTATGACAGCAAATAACGGGGCTCCTAACAGCAGCATCAGGATGATGACAGCAATGGCAAAATAGATCATCAGTCGTTTTGAGGTTTAAAAATGGCAGCGATGTAGCGAAGGGAAATAATCAATAACGCAAAGGGAATGACGGCTTCACAAATCCAGATAGGCACCGATGAGAAAGCCATGCCGCCATAAGTATATTCCTGAGCAACAAAATCAATACTGTACCAAGTCAGGGTCAGGCAAATGGATACGGTGAACATGTGTGTCAGTCGATTAATCCATCTCAGGTATGCCTCGGGTAATTTATTATTCAGCACATCAATATTGATATGTTCCGTTTGGCGGCTGGCGACCATAGCACCAATCAATGCCAGCCATAGCACCACGACGCGCATGTAATCATCAGCCCACAACAGGCCGCTGTCCAGCAGGTTACGCATGATAATCTGCAGCACAGAAATGATGATCAATGACAGGAACAGCCCAGCCAGAAATATCGTTTCCAGTGTGTTCAAAAGTCTGTGCAGTTTATGCCACATGGTTATTGAGCAGTATGACGAAGCTGGTTCAACATTTGATTGATTTCGGCGATTTTGTCTTTCGACAGACCGCTGTTTTGTTCAATATTTTGATTCGCCTTTTTGCTGGTTTCAATCAAACGCTGGATGGTGGGGTCATCCAGTGTCAGGAAGTCAACACCTTGCTGTTTTAACGCAGCAATGGCATCAAGGTTGTTTTGGCGGCTGTGTTTGTCTATTTCGTCAGATATTTGCCCCATAACGGTTCTAACAATGGTTTGATCTTCAGGGGAAATGCGCTTAAAGGCTTTTTGATCCAGAACAATGAGACCAAAACCATACATCAGCGGGTAATCTGTGACATATTTGATTTTGGTATGCCATTGTAGGGCAAGAGCGCCCGTGGGTGGCGCAGCAGCCACATTAATCATGCCGGTCTGCAGGCCCATTAAAACATCACGTAATGGTAGTGGAATAGGGGAGATACCAAAAGCTTTCATGGCTTCAATGGCAATCGAGTTTTGACTGGGCACCCAGACTTTTTGTTGCAGTAATTGATCAAAAGTCTGTACCGGGCTGGTGGACATCAGGTAGACCATGCCGACTTCGGCAATGCCGAATGTGACATAGCCATTGTCTTCCAGTCCTTGCTTCAATACGGGGTCCATCTGTTTACGGATGGCATCAACTTCATCCAGTGAATTAAACTGCAGGATCAGGTTGTAAAGTTGAATATCAGGATATACGTCGCTAAGAGAAGAATTGGTCAAGGCGGCACCATGCAGCTGACGCAGGCGAATTTTTCTCAAAACCCCTTTGCTGTCACCCATCACTCCACCGGGATAAAATTTGAATTTAACCCGGCCTGAGGTTTGCTCTTCAATGTGCTTGGCCCCAGCACGCATTCGTTGCATCCAGTAAGAACCATCAGGTGAAATAGTGGCGATTTTAAAGGTAAACGCCGAAGCCTGAGTGGCATTCAGAGATAAACAAAAAAATAAAACTAAGTGAATAAATTTCATAAGAGTTAGAAATAATCTTGGGAAGAGTCGAGTAATTCACGCGCCTGCTGTTGTGCAAGCGAGTTGGTCAGCGTTAATCCGGGTACGGCTGGATCAGCATTGATGGCTTCATTAAGGAGCATGTCATGTAATTCCTGATCAAACATCATACGTGCATATTGTTTTGCATACATGACGTGAACCATCAGATTTTTTCGTTCTGAAGCCGTCAGCGCTTTTTCAAAATATTGTTGAGCACGTGCAGGGTTGCCGCCTAAAGCTGGCGGCAGAAGGCTTTCCAGAACCGCCTTGTAGAGCAAAGGTTCACCCTTGTTCAGGTGCTCATCGTATTCAACGACTACTTGTATGATGCGTTTGACCTGTGCCAGTTGGGCTATCGCATTCCAGTCTGATTTATTGGCCTGAATCCATCCCGCCCAGGCTTTGGCTGTAATATATAGAGAAGGGATTGAGTCTTCATCAACATGAGTAAGCCGTTGTTCAAACTCCGCGAACGGTAAGCTGTTTAAATCACAAAGCTGATTATTCTGAATGCAAATGGCTTGCATTGAATAATTCAATGCTTTGTTACTCAAAATAATTTTTCTGTTTGATTCCTGTTCAGAAAGCAGGGTGGCATAAGCCGCATAAAGCTGTGATGTTGATAATAAAGTTTTGGCGTTGTCCGGGCTATTAACTATAAATGATTCCTGTAACAGTAAATAGGCAGGGATGGCTGATTGCACTAAAGCAGGGTCATTAGCGTCTAAAATAGCCTGTTGCAGGTTTTTAGCCAGATTATCTGTCGCGCTCGAAATAATGTAGCTGCAACCGTTAAAGGTCGATAACGTGAAGATGAAAAACAATAATCTTGCAAAGGGGAGAGTAAGGCGTGAAACCATCGGTATTAAATTTAAGTTTGCAGGAAGCTTATCAAATAGCGGGAATATTGTACGCAAGTTTCAGAACTAAGTAGAACTTTGTTGTTTAAGGCGTTGTAAAAGTTTATTTGCATTCTTTAAATGAATAGTAGTTTTCAAGTAAAATTTTTTAAAAAAATCACCATTTCTTTTGACACTCCAGGCTAGATCATGATAAAAATGCGCCTGTCGACAACAATAAAAATATTCGTTCGACATACAACTCGAGTTGTCCCCTATTTTTTTGGGGTTAATGAAAACAAATACCATGAGGAATATAAAATGGCTGAAAAAAAAGATAAAACTTATGAAATGATCGTTGGTGGTTCTTTGATTTTGATGGTTGGTTTCATGATGGCTATGAATAGCTGGAGAGAAGAAAACGAAGCAAATGTTGCGGGTGAATTCGATCACTCAAACGACCCTGCTGCTGCTTTCGAAAACATTAGAGATTTGAATAACAATCTTGAAGGTATGTAAGAAAAATTTCGTAAGTTGAGATTTTTGTAAAAGCCTCTTTAAGTATTAAAGGGGCTTTTATTTATTTTAATGTTGTAAAATTATCCCCCCCTTTAGGTATTTGAATCTAAATACCGACTCCAACTCTTTCCAGTATCAATTACAAATGAGTCAGTTTGAACCTGATTTGTAATTTTTAATCCCACTATGTAACTATCTCCATATTAATGAGGAAAATATGAAAAAAATGACACGTACACAGGTTATTGTGGCACTGGGCTCGACTATTGCGACCGGTTTAACTGCCTCTTCTGTGCAAGCAAGCGAAGCTAACCCTTTCAAACTTTCTGAAATCAAAGGCTACATGCAGACAGCTGAAAAAATGAAAGAAGGTGCTTGTGGTGAAGGTCAGTGCGGTGCTGCCATGATGAAAGGAAGTGAAGAAAAGACGGCGGAAGGCAATTGTGCCGGCAATAAAACCATGCCTAAAAGTGAAGAAGGCAAATGCGGTGAAGGTAAGTGCGGCGAAGGAAAATGTGGCGGTAAAAAAGAAGAGAAGTAATTTTTTTGTAATAATTTAAGAGTATTGTAAAAAACACTCACTTCACCTAAATAAAAGGACTGGCCTGTCAGGTGCAGTCCTTTTTTATTGCGTTCAGGATTACAAAAATGACGATTAAAGTTGGTATTAACGGATTTGGCCGTATGGGACGGCTGGTGTTGAAAGCGGCATGGCATTGGCCCGAACTGGAATTTACCCATATCAATGACCCATGCGGTGCAGCAGATACATTCGCCCATTTGCTGAATTTTGATTCTATCCACGGCCGCTGGGATCAACAGGCGGAAGCCGTAGATGGGAACCTGCTGATTGGTGACAATAAAATTACAATGTCGCAACATAGTGAAATTTCACAAACTGACTGGTCGGGCTGTGATGTTGTGATCGAGGCATCGGGTGTTATGCGCAAAAAAAACCTGTTACAGGCTTATCTGGATCAAGGTGTTAAGCGCGTGGTAGTGACGGCTCCGGTCAAAGAGGAGGGGGTCGCGAATATTGTGATGGGCGTGAATGATTCAATTTACGATCCTGATCAGCACCCGATTGTAACAGCAGCTTCATGTACAACTAATTGTCTGGCTCCTGTGGTCAAGGTTATTCATGAAAACCTGGCGATTAAACACGGCGTAGTGACAACAATTCATGACTTAACCAATACCCAGACGATAGTTGATGCCCCGCATAAAGACCTGCGGCGTTCCCGCTCATGTGGTACCAATTTGATTCCAACCACCACTGGTTCTGCAACAGCAATTACTGAAATCTTCCCTGAACTAAAAGGTCGTTTGAATGGCCATGCGGTTCGCGTGCCCATCACCAATGCATCTATAACAGACGGCGTGTTTGAAGTCGAAACCGCGACCAGTGCTGAACAGGTCAATACCTTGTTAAAACAGGCCGCTGAAAATGAACTAAAAGGCATATTAGGCTATGAAGAACGGCCGCTGGTTTCTGCTGATTATCGCGGTGATCCGCATTCCGGCATTATTGATGCCTTATCAACCATGGTTGTGAATAATACGCAGGTCAAGATTTATGCCTGGTATGACAATGAGTGGGGTTACGTTAACCGCACGGCAGAGTTGGTCAAAAAGGTCGGCTTGTTAGATTAATGCTTGACGTTTTACGGACAGAGTACCAACGCGTGTTGCAGCAGCTAACGAAGCTGCAGCCGGCTGAAAAGCAGTATCTGCTGGTCACGGGTAATTACTGGGCGTTTACCTTGACTGATGGCGCTCTGCGCATGCTGGTGGTCTTGTATTTTCATCAGCTGGGTTATAGCCCGTTGTCCATTGCCATGTTATTCCTGTTTTACGAGTTCTTCGGCATTGTGACTAATTTATTTGGTGGCTGGCTGGGCGCACGATTTGGTCTGAATGCGACGATGAATCTCGGGCTTGGGTTGCAGATAGTTGCGTTGCTGATGTTAACGGTGTCTGATTCAGCTCTGACCGTGGCCTGGGTGATGTCGGCACAGGCATTATCGGGTATTGCCAAGGATTTAAACAAGATGAGCGCGAAAAGCTCGGTTAAGTCTCTGGTGGGTTCTGGTCAGGAAAACGCTTTGTTCAAATGGGTGGCGGTTTTGACCGGCTCCAAAAATGCACTGAAGGGTGTGGGTTTTTTTCTTGGCGGGGTAATGCTGTCAATTATGGGGTTTCGTTATTCCATCATCTTTATGGCAATATGCTTGTTTGCCGTGTGGTGCTCTAGCCTGAAATATCTGCGTAAAGACCTGGGTAAAGCCAAAAACAAGCCGAAGTTTACCCAGATATTTTCCAAATCGAAATCGGTAAATCAGTTATCACTGGCCAGACTGTTTTTGTTTTGTGCACGCGATGTCTGGTTTGTAGTGGCCTTGCCGGTGTATCTGGCCAGTGAGTTTGATTGGGATTTCTGGCTGGTAGGCAGTTTTATGGCGATTTGGGTGATTTTATATGGCCTTGTTCAGGCATCAGCTCCCAGACTAATATCCCTGCAGCAAAGCGATCAACAGTATCATCAGGCATTTATCTGGGCGGCAGCTTTGTCTGCAATTCCATTGTTGATGGCAGTGTTATTAGCGTTGGGAGTATCTGCATATGTTGTCGTCATTGGCGGGTTGTTGTTGTTTGGCGGAGTGTTTGCAATTAATTCAGCATTGCACAGTTATCTGATCGTGAGCTATGCTGAAGCGGAACATGTATCAATGGATGTCGGTTTTTATTATATGGCTAATGCCAGTGGTCGCTTGTTGGGCACCCTTCTTTCGGGTGCATTATTTCAAGTCAGTGGGCTGGAAGTCTGTTTGCTGATGTCAACAGTGCTGCTTTCTGCAGCTGCTTGGGTTTCTCGCAAATTACCTTGATTTTGTTGTTTTATGGATCGTAGTTTCTGTGTCGCCCCCATGCTCGATTGGACAGATCGACATTGTCGCTATTTTTATCGATTAATGTCTAAACATGCTGTACTTTATACGGAAATGGTCACAACCGGTGCCATCCTGCATGGCAGTCAACAGCGGCATTTACAATTTAATGAGAATGAGCATCCAGTGGCCTTGCAACTGGGGGGCAGCCATCCTGAAGAATTAGCCAAATGTGCGAGAATTGCTGAAGAGTATGGGTACGATGAAATCAATCTGAATGTCGGTTGCCCCAGTGACCGGGTTCAGAACGGGATGTTTGGCGCCTGTTTAATGGCCCAGCCCAGGCGGGTGGCTGAATGTGTGACGGCCATGCAAAAAGCCGTCAAGATTCCGGTGACGGTTAAATCACGGATTGGCATTGATGATATGGAGTCATACCAGGAATTCGTGGATTTTATCTTACCGGTTGCTGAAAGTGGTTGTTCGACATTTATTATTCACGCAAGAAAAGCCTGGTTGCAAGGCTTGTCGCCCAAACAGAATCGGGAAATCCCGCCACTGCGTTATGAATTTGTCTCTCAATTAAAACTGCAGTTTCCCCGGCTGGAAATTATTATCAATGGTGGGATATGCGATTTTGAGCAGATTGATCACCACCTGGAACAGCTGGATGGCGTTATGCTGGGGCGTGAAGTCTATCACAACCCGTATCTACTAAATTCTGTCGATCAAAAGCTCTATGGCGCATCCAACGCCGAATCAACCCGTCAACAGATTATTGTTGATTTAATCCCCTATGTTCAGAATCATTTGGCCGCTGGCGGTAGCTTGAACCATGTTTCACGGCATGTATTAGGCTTGTTTCATGGCCAAAAGGGAGCAAAAGGCTGGCGGCGTCATATCAGCGAAAATGCGCATAAATCTGGAGCGGATGAGCAGGTGTTGCTGGAAGCATTAAAATTTACCGAGTGATCAGGTATACTGCTTCGTTTCGTCAAAAAAGAGTCACATAATGGAAGAATACTTTGCCAAAATCATCGAGTCCATCGGTGAAGATATTACCCGCGAAGGTCTTGTCGATACGCCTAAACGCGCCGCCAAGGCATTTCAATATTTAAACAATGGCTACAGCAAAGATCTTCAAGAAGTATTGAACGGGGCCATTTTTGAAGCTGAAACGGAAGATATGGTCATCGTTAAGGACATTGAATTATTTTCCTTATGTGAGCATCATTTATTGCCTTTTATCGGGAAATGTCATATCGGTTATCTGCCCAATGGCAAAGTGCTGGGGCTTTCCAAGCTGGCACGCATTGTTGACATGTACGGCCGTCGTCTGCAAATTCAGGAGCAACTCACCAAACAAATCGCCGATGCCGTAGAGACGGCCATTGGAGCCAAGGGTGTTGCGGTAGTCATTGAAGCAAAACACATGTGCATGATGATGCGTGGTGTGGAAAAGCTGAACTCTGTAATGACAACCTCTGTGATGACGGGAATTTTTCGCAATGAAATCAGTACGCGTTCGGAATTTTTAAATCTGATCAATAGATAGTTACATGCAATCAGCTTGCAAATGACAGGTGCTGTTAGCATTGAGCTGAGTACGTCAGCTTTTTAAGGAACCTCTGATTAAGTTGGTTAGAATTTAGCGACAGTTTTAGCAAGCTAAAAATAATTGGACTTGATCAGAGGTTCCTTAATAAAACTAAAGAAGGTTAGCTCACACTGTGCGCTTAACCGGACAGTCAATCTGAAAACTGTTTTTCAGTTGCGTTTTGCTAGCCTGAATGGTTAAAGTCTTGTTGAAATGGGGAATATTGCCGATATTCTGCATTTAATTAATATGAGTTTTATCAAATGCAGATGGTTTCAGGAGAAATCCAATGAAAGGGTATGACAGAAATTGTCCGATGTGCCGCTTCATGCGCAGCCTGGCTTTCACCGGAGTAGGCATGGGATTGGGGTGTGGCGTTGCGTATTTATTGGGTGCAAGTTATCAAAATATGTTGATGTCAGGCATTGTGGTTTCTGCGATTATTGTCTTTGGAATGCAAAAACAAACCAGGAAATAAATCATGCAAAGCATTTTAAAAAGCTGGCGGGGGCAATGGCCGTTTGACCGCTCAACATCGCCAGCTGAAACAGGTAAAGGAGTGATTGATCAGGCCAGTTTTAATGCACTGGAGATCGATCAGGTATATGACACAGTCAACTATGCGCAAACTCAGGTGGGTAAAGGCGTAATATATCGTTCCTTGTGCAACCCGCTGGATAATACTGCAGACATCAATGCCAAACAGGATGCGATCAGGGAAATCCAGAATAAACCTGAGATCAGAAAAAATCTTGAGCATATTGTCAGTTATACCGGTCAACGCGAACCACGCCTTTATCTACTACTGTTTGGTGAATTTTTAGGCTCGATGGGTACCGCGCGCGAAGATCATCAAATAGAAGGGTATGGCTATAAGCAATATCGTCGTGCCCTGCATGTTATGAAAAGTTTTGTCGGCTTTATTCTAGATTCAGCAAAGCCTGAAAGTCACTATTTACAATCCATTTTTGACAGGGTTCATCAGTTTTCACAATCCAGAACGTATTCTCTGATGGTCGGGCCAGTGTATCATTCGGAGCAGGGGTTTCAGTGCAAAGCTGAACGAAAAGGACTTTGGCCGCCAGCCATTATATTCAAGCCGCAAATCTTTAAACCCGTATTGTTGCTGAGTATATTTCTTGCTCTGTGGTTTATCACGGCAGTCTTCCCTCTATTAATGTTTAATTTCAGTGTTGATGCCATTCCTGTCGCTTCGGTGTTTTTTGTTCCGGTCATGCTGGTTTATTTTCCAATGGTTGGTTCTTATGACCGCGACAACTGCATTATTCCACTGCGGGATATCTATAAAGAATGTGATGACCTTGCCGACGCTCTGGATGCGTTGGGCGAGTTGGATGAGTTGCTTGCCTTCATCAAATATGCAGAAAAAAGTAAAGCAACGATCAGTTTGCCTGTGCTTGAAGATAAAGACACGCATTCCATTCGTTTAAAGCAAACAAAAAATCCGGTGTTGGCGCACGAACAGGCGAATTATGTGGCGAATGACTTTGTGTTGGACGGTGAACGGCTGTGCATGATTACCGGGCCGAACAGTGGTGGCAAAACAGCGTTGTGCAAAACCATTAGCCAAATTCAGCTGCTCGCTCAAGTCGGTTGTTTTGTTTCGGCAGAACAGGCAGAACTGGCTGTAGCCGACAAAATATTTTATCAGACACCGGAAATCAGCCATTTAAATGATGGGGAAGGGCGCTTTGGTACCGAGCTTAAACGTACCAAAGACATCTTTGTAAATTCAACAGCCAAAAGCCTGGTTGTGCTGGATGAAATGTCTGAAGGGACGACGTTTGAGGAAAAAATGGAATCTTCCACCAACATTCTGGACGGTTTTTACCGCAAAAATGGAAACACGGTGTTGATTACACATAATCATCAATTGGTTGATGTGTTTGTAAACAAACAGATGGGTATGGCCAAGCAGGTTGAGTTTGTCAACGAGGAGCCCAGTTACAAGCTTATTGACGGGGTTTCCAGGGTTAGCCATGCAGACAAGGTGGCGGCCAAAATCGGCTTTGCCAAAGAGGATATAGAACACTATTTGTCCGGGGAAAAATGAATATTGGTACTGCGCTGAATAACAATGCAAAAAAAGCCATGCTGCTGGGTAGTGGTGAACTTGGCAAGGAAATAGCTATCTCACTACAGCGGTATGGTGTTGAAGTGATCGCCGTTGACCGCTATGCCAATGCCCCGGCTCAGCATGTTGCTCATCGATCTTATGTGGTCGATATGACTGATGCACAGGCGATCAAAACACTGGTGGCCGAGGAAAAACCGGATCTGATTATTCCTGAAATTGAAGCAATAGCGACTGATGCGCTGGCAGCAATCGAACAACAGCAAGTGGCCACCGTTGTCCCAAACGCACGGGCTGTGCAGTTGACCATGAACCGAGAGGGGATTCGTGCGCTGGCGGCAGAAGAAGTCGGGGTACCAACGTCAAAATATGCGTTCGCGACCTCATTTTCGAAATTAAAAACCGCTGTTGATGGAGGCATTGGCTATCCTTGTTTTATCAAGCCAACCATGTCTTCTTCAGGCAAGGGACAGTCGATGGTTAAATCGGCCGACCAGTTGGAACAGGCATGGCAGACCGCCAGGGAAGGTGGACGTAGCGATACCGGAAAAGTCATCGTCGAAAGTAAAATCGACTTTGACTTTGAAATTACTTTGCTGACGGTGCGGGCAAAAAATGCAGCGGGTGAGGTGGAAACCAGTTTTTGTGAACCGATTGGGCATGTGCAGGAAGAGGGTGATTATCGTGAAAGCTGGCAACCTCAGCCAATGACGGAAGCGGCCATTGGCAATGCACAAATGATTGCCAAACGTGTGACAAATGCCATAGGTGGTCTGGGGTTGTTTGGTGTTGAATTGTTTATCCGGGGAGATCAGGTCTGGTTTAGTGAAGTCAGTCCTCGTCCCCATGATACCGGCATGGTTACCATGATCAGCCAACCGCAAAGCGAGTTTGAGCTGCATGTCCGTGCCATACTCGGTTTACCGGTGGATACGGGTATTAGCAGGCCGGGAGCAAGTGCGGTCATACTGGGAGGAATAGATTCCGACAGTGTGGCATATTCCGGACTGGAAAAGGCGCTTGCAGAACAAGGAACAGAAATACGCCTGTTTGCGAAACCACAGGCATTTGTAAAACGACGCATGGGTGTGGCGCTTGCCAGTGCAGAGTCAACAGAAGACGCCAGAAAGAAAGCCGTTTTAGCGGCAAGTGAAATTAAGGTTATACATTCAGGATAGTAATGTCATGTTAGTCAGGAATTTGCTGATATCAGTATTGAGTTGTTGGGCCATCAATGCAGGGGCGGATGTCTACAAATATACCGCACCGGATGGAAGAATCTATTACACCGATGAGCCCAGAAAAGGGCTTTCTTATAAACGCATCATAAAAACCAAATCGCGTTCTGCAGCGAAAGCGATTAAATTTCTCTCCAAAAACAAAAAGAAGTATTCCCCTCTTATTTCTGCAGCAGCAAAAAAATACGACATGGATGAAAAATTGTTGCATGCAGTGATTCGTGCAGAGTCAGCATATAATCCGACCGCGATTTCTTCGGCAGGCGCTGTGGGTTTAATGCAGTTGATGCCGGCAACAGCAGAACGATATGGTGTGAAAGATCGAAAGAATGCCCGCCAAAATATTGATGGCGGCACGCGGTATTTGAAAGATCTGCTGAAAATGTTTGATTCCAATCTGAAACTGGCTGTGGCCAGTTACAATGCGGGTGAAGGTGCTGTAAAAAAATACAATAACAAAATCCCGCCGTATCCGGAAACACAAAACTATGTAAAAACCGTTTTGTCATTCTACAGGAAGGGATAATGAGGCAGTCTGCGACCAGTTTGTTAGAAGGGGGCGTTGACCTCTTTTCTCTCCCCGATATTTATTTTCAAGTCACGGAAATGATTTCGGACAGCCGATTTTCACTCAAGGATATCGGTCAGGTCATTGCCAAAGACCCTGCTTTGAGTGCGCGTCTGTTAAAAATAGTAAATAGTCCCATCTATGGTTATCAGGGCAAGATTGATACGATTTCCCGCGCGATAGTCGTGGTTGGTATAGAAGACCTGAATCATCTGGTTCTGGCGACATCTGTGGTTGATAGCTTTAAGGACATCCCGAATGATTTGATTGATATGACATCATTCTGGGTGCACAGCATAAATACTGGCTTGCTGGCTAAAATGCTGGCACAGAAAAGTGCTGTGTTGCATAGTGAACGGCTATTTTTAAGTGGTTTATTACATAATATCGGTTCTTTGGTAATGTTTTGCAAAGCACCTGAAAAATCACGCAGAACCTTGCAAATGGCTGATAATGATCGCAATTTGGTGGCTTTGTCAGAAATCCAGGTGTTTGGGTTTACTCACGCTGAAGTCAGTAGCGAATTGCTCAAGTTCTGGAATATGCCTGAGGCATTGTCTGAATCAATCGCCTGTTATATTCAGCCGGAATTGTCACATGTCCACAGGCTGGATACACACATTCTGTCAGTAGCGGTTAATTTGGCCAATACCCTAGCATATGGCGGAAATGTTGACGATTACATAACCACGATTAATGAAACCACATTGTCATTGATTCGTTTAAGCGGAGAACAGATCAGTGAGATCTCGGGCAAGGTGTCCGATGAATTTCCTGCCATTTTTAATGTGATTGCCCCCAATAAGAAATTTCACTAGGAGGCGGTCTGTACGCTAGAATTTAAACATCAACATTTTCACCTTATTTTTCAACGCGTGACGACACTTCTAAGCAGGGAAGATGAGGTGTCCCATTTATACAGTTGGTTTAATTTACAAAACACATTTTTTCAGCATAAGCTTCAGCTTCCTTCATTCGGGTTTTCAAATCTTTACCCTGTTTGGAATCGCGGAAAGCACCGCCTGCCTCGCCCGGGGCTTTACGCATGAATCCATATGTCGTGGCAGATTCAAATTCTTCAAAGGTCAGTTGTTCAGCAATTTTGTCTATTTTGCAACCGCATGCGTATTGGTTAATGTAGCTTAGCCCGCCTTTTTGTGCGATGCACTTAAGAACATAGTCCACTCTGTCTCGGGTAGGATACTGGCTTAAAAAGCTGACAGGTTCGGCGTCAGCATTTTCTACAGGTTCGGGGGTTGTCGTACAGGCTGTCATCAATAACGCAATAATACTGGTAGCAATATATTTTTTGAGCATGTTGTATTCCATTAGTATTTTGGCAGGGAATTGTACATAGCTGGAAAGTATCTCGCAATTAACAAACGAAAATCTTTGAACGCTTACTCCTCAGCTGCAAAATCAACGATCTCTTTCAATTTACCGTTTATTTTCCGCGCAAAGCGGTTAAATTCTTCCCTGTCCGTATCTTCAGATAGCAAGTGTGTCTTAAGCAGGACTTTGCCTTCGTGTTGATATATCACGACATTACAGGGCATGTAGCTGATGGCATGTGGATTAATTTCCAGCATTTTCCGTGCATGAGTGAGGTTGCAGAACTGGATGGTATCGAACTCCGGAAAATTTTCTGCACCGCGTTTTCTGATGACCTCGCCGACCCGGCTATGACCGGTGATGCGAAAATTATGCTCTGCAATTGCAATTTCCAGTTCCGCCAAAACATCATCGTAGGGTTTTGTCGTTGCAGCCGTATAGTAATGCATCACAGCAGTGTGCCCGGGGCGTTGCGGTTGCACACAGCTTGCAATAAATAACAGGCTTGCGACAATGGTGATCAATTTACACATGGGGACAGCTTATCACTACGGATCAAGGAATCAAAACCAGTGGCGTTGTATTGGCAGGTGGTCTTGCACGGCGCATGCAGCAACAGGATAAAGGACTGATCCAGTTCAAGGGAAAACCGCTGGTGAGTTATGCAATCGAGCATATGGCTGCGGTGGTGGATCAATTGATGATTAATGCCAATCGTAATCTTGAACAATACCGGAACTTTCAGTACCCGGTAATTGCGGATAAATCAGACAGTTTTGATGGTCCATTGGCCGGTGTACTGGCTGCAATGGAAATGGCTGAATTTAAACATTTACTGGTGATGCCATGTGATAGTCCCTATTTTTCTGAACAACATTTAAACAGGTTGCTGGCTGGCATGATTGATGAACAGGCAGAGATCGCGGTGGCTTATGATGGCGAGCGTCTTCACCCTGTGTTACTGGCGTTAAAAACATCATTGGCGTCCAGTCTGGAAGATTACCTGGCAACAGGCGAACGAAAAATTGATCGTTGGTTGGTTCAACATAATCTGGCAAAGATTGATTTTTCAGATGAGCCAAGCATATTCCAGAATATCAATACATTGGAAGAATTGGAAACGCTACAGGATAAGCATGACTAGGCCTCAATTGACCGATGCCGGACTGGCCTACTCAGAGCCGGTGAACGTGCTTGACGAACATGGACAGTCACGTGAGATACATCTAGTCGGTGAGCGCCCGTTGACGGTATATGTTGATAAACAGGAAATCGTGACCTTGATGACAATGGGGACGCATCCGGAATTGTTGACACTCGGCTATTTAAAAAATCAGGGGTTTTTCACGGTGATATCCCAGATTAATGTGGTTCAGGTTGATTGGGAAGTGGAGTCTGTGGCTGTCATCACGGCACAAACACATGAGGATTTTTCTGAACAGTTGAGGCAACGGACAGTGACCACAGGCTGTGGACAGGGAACAGTTTTTGGGCGCTTAATGGATAAACTGCAACATATAAAACTGCAACGTTCTCTGATTAAACAATCTCAGATCTATGCATTGCTGGATACCTTGAAACACCATAACGAAGTCTATAAAAAAGCGGGTGCGGTGCATGGTTGTGCGCTGTGCCATCAAGGTGAAATTGAATTTTTTGTTGAAGACGTCGGGCGCCACAATGCGGTGGACGCAATTGCCGGGTATATGTGGTTGCACGGTATCAGCGGTGACAAGAAGATATTTTATACAACTGGAAGATTAACTTCGGAAATGGTGATTAAAGTGGCGCAAATGGGAATATCGGTATTACTATCCCGCTCCGGTGCAACGCAAATGGGATTACAGATGGCAAGGCAGGCCGGGGTGATGTTAATTTCCCGTGCAAAAGGAAAGCATTTCCTGCTATTGCATGGACAAGACTGTTTTACATTCGATGTTGAACAAGTATCGAGATCAGTTGATCACACATCATAAGCAATCAGGGCTTGAACTAATCTGCTTTACAGTTTGTAATAGAGCAAATTCGATACTATTTTTACAACAATTAAATATTTTTGATCAGGGGGGATTGGATGAAATTAACCAAACTTTTATCGAGTATTTCTAGCTTTGCATTTTTTTCGTTACAGTCAGGTGCTTTGCAGGCGGCAGAATATGAAGAAGCATCATCTTTTTCATTCTGGCCGCTGGTTTTACTGGCGGTAGTGATCGGAGTGTTCTACAAACGATTGATTGCGGAAGCGACGCCTGAAGCAGTTGACTTGCATGACGGGCATGGACATGAAGCTCATGAAGACGTTGTGCTAGAAAAAGCAAAACCCGCGGCACCCAAAGCAAAACCGGCATCGAAAAAAAGCAGCAAGAAAGTCATTGATTTGACGGGCGATGGAACAAGATGCCAGGGCGGAACAGCTAAGGGTACGCAATGCAGTCGAAGAACTGGCCTGGAAGCGATTGAGGTTGAAATTGATGGTCAATGGTACCGGGTGATGACCTGTAAGCAGCATAATACTGATCCATTCAAACATTTTGAAGGCTTGATCTCGTAACAAATTGAACGTCCAGCTCTGTTGTTTTCGGCAGCAGAGCTGCTCAATCTTGATCAGGAATCATCATACTGATCAGCAAGCGCGATCAATTTTGTCAAAGACTGTTCGAACAGCGCTTTATCATCACTTCGTATTGTCGCATGTGCGACTTTTCTTCCCTTGCGTGGCGCTTTGTCATACAGATGAAGGTGGCAATTTTCTATGCTCAGAATGTCATCATCAGGGGCACTGGCACCGATAAAATTCACCATTGCCGAAAAACCGCAAGCTGTTGTGGCGCCTAACGGCAGGTCGAGAATGGCGCGCATGTGATTTTCAAACTGACTGGTTTCAGCACCTTCAATCGTCCAGTGTCCGGAATTATGAACCCGCGGCGCAAATTCGTTGGCCAGTAGTTCTCCGTTCACCTCAAACAGTTCCAGCGCAACTACCCCCACGTAATCCAGTGCTTCAAACAGTTTATTGGCATAAGCTTCTGCCTGTTGTTGCATGGGGTCATCATGACAGCAGTGTGTCACTCGTAAAATGCCACCGCGATGAATGTTTTCAGATAACGGATAAAATGCGGTTTCACCGCTAACGGAACGCGCCGCAATGATTGAAATTTCCCGCTGGAAGGAGACAAAGCCTTCCACAATTGAAGGAACACCCTGCATGGCTTCCCAGGCCTCAGCCAGCTGTGATTCATCCAGGATTCTGAATTGACCCTTGCCGTCATAGCCAAAGCGTCTGCTTTTCAAAATTGCAGGATAGCCAATGTGGTGCATGGCTTGTTGCAGGTCTTCAAGCTTATCAACGTGTGCGAACGGGGCTGTCGCAATGCCCAGGTTATGAAAAAAGTTTTTTTCCACCAGTCTGTCCTGGGAGGCTTCCAATGCTTTTGCCGGTGGATAAATGCACGTGTGTTCTGCTAGATAGGAAGCTGCCAGTGCCGGAACATTCTCGAATTCATAGGTGACCACATCGGCTTTATCTGCCAATTGTTGGAGCAATGTCATATCGTCATAGTCACCTTGCAGATGAGAACCCAGTGGTATCGCACCCGCATCGGCACTTGGGTCAAGAATGATAAATTTTTGAGCCAGAGGCAATCCGGCCAGGGCAATCATGCGGGCCAGTTGGCCGCCGCCTAAAATACCAGTAGTCATTTGTGTTACCCCACTCTAGGATCGGCGTGTTCCAGAACGGTATCCGTTTGTTGTTGACGATAATTGTTTAATGCGGGTTTATATTCGGGATGCGCATTGGCGACAATCGCCGCAGCCATCAAGGCAGCATTCACGGCACCGGCACGTCCAATGGCCAGGGTACCTACCGGAATACCCGCGGGCATTTGTACGATGGAGAGTAATGAGTCCATACCATTAAGCGCTTTGGATTGCACCGGGACACCTAATACCGGCAGATTGGTTTTTGCCGCAGTCATTCCCGGCAAGTGAGCGGCACCACCGGCGCCTGCAATAATCACTTCCAGCCCTTTGCGTTCTGCGTTGCCGGCGTAATCAAATAATTTGTCCGGAGTGCGATGTGCAGATACAACGTCAACCTCGTAAGGGATTTGTAATTGCTCCAGTGTTTGCGTTGTATGTTGCATGGTCTCCCAGTCTGAACGAGAACCCATAATGATGCCAATCAATGCGGCCATCCAAAAATCTCCTGTTGGCTACCAACAATGTTCATCGAGCCAGTTTGACGATGGTTTCGCTGCTTGGAAACACGCTGGCGCATAACATTTCGGCTTTAAAAAACCTTATATTATGACACATCCCTATAAAAAGCATGAAATGCTGTTATTGAATGTAAATGATTTGCTTTTGCAGTGTAATTTTAATGTTTTTAAAAGGATAGAAAGAGTAAGATTTCCCTATTCCGTTAACTATCTGGAGTCAATGATGAGTGAAAACAGTGAACAAATTGAACATTCGGTGGCCGCAGTTATAAAATCGGAAGATGATATTTATGAAAAGGTCAAAAAAATTACCTTGGAGGCCTTGACCCAACGATCCCTGGATATCAAACATATTGAAGAAGTGGCTGCAGCGGTTGGCAAGGGAATCAGTAAAGGTGTTGATTCCCAGCTTGAAACATCCAGGACAGTGATGGATCAGGCGACCAAAGCACTGGATGATGCGTTGGCCAGTACTGCGGAAGCAACCAAATTGGCTGTCGAAGAAGCGGGCACCAAAATGCATGATTTTTCCGAACAGAATCTGCAACAAACCCTGGATGAGCTTAAGGGTTTAGAAAGCTTGTTAATAGAGACTATGCAGGGGATGGTTAAGGAAAGTAGCGGGGCGGCAGTGGATATTGCTGAGGATTTGTTGACACATGCCAAAACCCGAGGGACTGCAGTGGGAGAGCAGGTGAAAGAAACCAGTGAGACCATCATGAACAGCCTGCTAAAAGGGGAAAGCTCTGCGCTCTCCAACGCCAAGGATACAGCTTCGACGTTAGCTTCTATTGGCAGTGGGATTTTAGCGGGGCTTTCTGAAAGCTTAGGACAGATAAACAAAAAGGATGAATCAAACTAAATGATTTGGGAAATGTTAAACGCCGCTCGTGATATCGGGCGGGTGCAGGAGATCGCGGGCGTATTGATTCGCTACGGTTTCGGCAGTTTTGTCAACTTATTGGGCATCGGGCATGCCTTGGAGAAAGTGGGGCGTACCCTGCACTGGCAATATGCCGAGGAAAATCACAAGTTGGATACTGCCCAACGTATCCGCAAAGTATTGGAAGAATTAGGCCCAACGTTCATCAAAGTCGGGCAGATCATGGCGACCCGTGTTGATTTGTTTCCTCCTGCTTTTATTACTGAATTCGGTAAGTTACAGGATCAGGCACCGCCTATTCCATTTGACAAGTTACACGCGCAATTGGTTGAAGACCTGGGAGGGGAGATTGACGAGTTTTTTGAATATGTCGATCGTACACCGTTAGCGGCTGCATCTTTGGCTCAGGTGCATAGAGCGAGAACACGTGGGGGTGATGAGGTTATTCTTAAAATCCGCCGTCCCGATATTCGCAAAGTAGTAGAAGCTGATTTGCGTCTGCTTTCGCGGCTGGCTGAAATCATCGAAGCCGATGTGATCGAACTCAGGCGTTACAATCCGCGCGAAATCGTGCGACAGATCACCCAGTCCTTGCGTAAGGAACTGGACTTTGCCGCCGAATGTCGTAGTGCAGAACGTACTGCAGAAAATCTGGTAGATAATGAATTTATTGTGATTCCAAATGTATATTGGCAATGGACGGGAGAACGTCTGAACGTACAGGAATACATTGAAGGGATACCTGGGAAAAACGTCGAACAAGCGGTAGCCGCCGGGCTGGATAGAAAGCTGCTGGCTGAACGTGGGACGCAAGCGGTATTGAAAATGATCATGGAAGATGGCTTTTTTCATGCAGACCCGCATCCCGGTAATGTATATTATCTGCCGGATAACCGGGTTGCTTTTATTGATTTTGGCATGGTCGGTCGGCTGACGGTTGAACGTCGTGAGCAGGTGGTGAGCCTGCTGTTCGGCATGATAAATCATACACCAAACAAAGTCGTCGAAATTTTGGAAGACTGGTCGGATGTTATTCAAACTGATGAGCAGGCGTTGGCGATAGAAATTGAAGCCTTTGTTGACCAATACAGTTCGTTGCCCCTAAAAGACCTCAGCCTGCCCATCATGATGGGGGATATGACCGATATTCTGCGTGATCATAATTTGTCCCTGCCCCCTGACTTGGCATTACTGGTTAAGGCGTACATTACACTGGACGGGCTGGGACGCCATCTTGATCCCGAATTTCAGACCCTGGTGTTTGCCAAGCCCTATCTGCAAGAGTTGATGGTCACCCGCTATCGACCGGATGCCGTTGCCAAACGTGGCTGGAAGAACATGATCAGCATGGTTGATATGTTGTCCAGTTTCCCCAAGGAAATGCATCAGCTATTAAGGGCTTCACGCAAAGGCGCGATCCAGGTTGAAGTCAACGTACGGCGATTGGATACCTATGTGGAAAAAGCGGATCGCGCGATCAGCCGGTTAGCGATGGGGATTGTTATTGCCGCGTTAATTATCGGTACATCCATTGTCAGTACTATTGATGCAGGGCCGCAAATTATGGGGCTGCCCGTGTTGGGTTTTTTTGGATATGTGTTTTCCACACTCGGAGCAGTGTGGTTGTTTATTTCAATTTGGCGGAGTAGCAAAATCCGTTAATACTATCAGGAGTCTATTTGTGAAAAAAATGCTGTTTGCCGTTCTGCTCGTGTTGCCTTTTTCTGCACAGGCTGAATTGCTCAAATGTAAGTTGGTCTACAACCTGAAGGGCTGGTCATTTCTTTATCGCACCTATTCCGGACACGGAACTGTAACCTGCGCTAACGGACAACTTGCCAATGTCAAAGTAAAAAGTCGAGGAGGCGGTATCAGTTTTGGCAAATCGGAAATTGATCATGGCGAGGGAACAATTACCGACCTGAAAGACATCAGTGAAATTTATGGTGCCTATGTATATGTCGGTGGACATATTGGTGCGACACGTTCGGTCGAAGGCAGTGTGATGACCAAAGGCGAAGTCTCGCTGGCGTTGTCCGGTGATGGGCGCGGGATAGATATAGGGTTCTCGTTTGGGGAATTCAGAATTGATCCAATGTAGCCTGACCATGCTAATTACTGCCCCCCATTGCGGGTTGATTGTGCTTATTTTAAGTTTAAGAGGTTTGGGGGCATAAACGCTTTATTTAGGCGTGTGGTTTATGAAACAAGACGATGAATAAATTAGTTATCGTCGATAAAATAATCGTATAGTATAGGGCTGCAACACTGAATATGGATATATGGATAAAATCAGCATTCGCGGTGCCCGTACGCATAATTTAAAAGACATCGACCTTGAGCTGCCGCGGGATTCATTAATAGTAATTACCGGTCTTTCCGGTTCCGGAAAGTCGTCACTGGCATTTGATACTATTTACGCAGAAGGTCAGCGGCGTTATGTGGAATCTCTGTCTGCTTACGCACGGCAGTTTTTGTCGATGATGGAAAAGCCGGATGTCGATCATATTGAAGGCTTGTCTCCGGCGATCTCCATAGAGCAAAAGTCCACTTCGCATAATCCGCGATCCACTGTCGGTACCATTACCGAGATTTATGATTATCTGCGTTTGCTTTATGCGCGTGCCGGTGTACCCCGGTGTCCAGAGCATGATACTTCGCTGGAAGCGCAGGCGGTCAGCCAGATGGTGGATCAAATTCTGGAGCAACCGGAAGGCGAGCGCTGGATGCTGTTGGCCCCCGTCATCAACGAGCGCAAAGGCGAGCATTTGCAATTGCTGGATGAGTTACGTAGCCAAGGATTTATTCGCGCAAGAATCGATGGCAAGGTGGTTGACCTGGATGAAACACCTGAGCTGGATGCCAAGAAAAAGCATACGATTGAAGTGATCATTGATCGCTTCAAGATTCGTGATGATATCCATCTGCGCCTGGCCGAGTCGTTTGAAACCGCCTTGCGTATTGCCGATGGCCTTGCCATAGCCGCCAGTATGGAAAATGATACTGAACTGGTGTTTTCGGAGAAGTATGCCTGCGCCCAGTGCGGTTACAGTTTAAGTGAACTTGAGCCGCGCATCTTTTCCTTTAATAATCCGAAAGGGGCGTGTCCGGCTTGTGATGGACTGGGGATGCGTCAGCATTTTGATCCTGAGCTGGTGATCCATAATGCCGAGATCAGTCTGTCCGGCGGAGCAATTCGTGGCTGGGACCGGCGCAATGCCTATTATTTCCAGATCATTAATTGCCTTGCCGAACATTACGGATTTGACCCGGAAATACCATTCAATGAAATCTCCAAAGACATTCAGGCGATCATTCTTTACGGCAGCGGTAAGGAAAAAATTAAGTTTAAATTTCACAGCGGCAACGGTAAAAGCTCGACCCGTACCCAGCCGTTTGAAGGCATTATTCCAAACATGGAACGTCGCTACCATGAAACCGATTCGCAAATGGCGCGAGAGGATCTGGCCAGATACATCGCCCAGATTCCGTGCAGCCAGTGTAAAGGCGCGCGGCTGAATACGTCAGCACGTCATGTGTTTATTGACGACCAGCCATTGCATCATGTCACGGCAATGTCTATCCGCCAAAGTCTGGATTTTTTCAGCGCGTTGAATCTGCCCGGTCACCGTGGTGAAGTAGCGGAGAAAATCAATAAGGAAATCAAGGAGCGACTGGAATTTCTGGTCAATGTCGGTCTCGATTATCTGACGCTGGACCGTAGTGCCGATACTTTGTCCGGCGGAGAAGCGCAACGCATCCGGTTGGCCAGTCAGATAGGTGCAGGGCTGGTGGGCGTGATGTATGTACTGGATGAACCTTCTATCGGTTTGCACCAACGTGATAATCAGCGCTTGCTGAATACCTTGTTCAGGCTGCGTGACCTTGGCAATACCGTGATTGTGGTCGAACATGATGAGGATGCTATTCGTTCGGCGGATTATATCGTCGATATTGGGCCCGGTGCCGGTGTGCATGGCGGGCAGGTGATTGCGCAGGGGAAACCAGACGAGGTTATTAATCAGGCCGATTCGCTGACTGCAAAATATCTGTCTGGCGAACACCAGGTCATGATGCGCAAAACCCTGACCAAGCCGGATAAGGATCGCCAGATCACCATACATAATGCACACGGCAATAACCTGAAAAATGTTGATATCAATATTCCGGTGGGGTTGATGACCTGTGTGACCGGCGTATCCGGTTCCGGTAAATCAACGCTGATCAACGACACCCTGTATCGCTTTGCCGCACGTTTGATTAATCGCGCCGGGTGTATTCCCGCGCCGTGTGACAACATTTCCGGACTGGAATTTTTTGATAAAGTCGTTGATATCGACCAAAGCCCGATTGGACGTACACCGCGCTCCAATCCGGCCACCTACACCGGTATCTTTACCCCGGTCAGGGAATTGTTTTCTGCCACACCGGAAGCAAGGTCACGCGGGTATACACCGGGGCGTTTCAGTTTTAATGTCAAGGGCGGTCGTTGTGAAGCCTGTAAGGGTGATGGTGTGATTAAGGTGGAAATGCATTTTCTGCCGAATATTTTTGTGCCGTGTGATTTATGCCATGGCAAACGCTATAACCGCGAAACGCTGGAAATTCGGTACAAAGGCAAAACGATTAATGAGGTGTTGGCGATGACGGTAGAGGACGCCGCCGAGTTCTTTAAGGCGATTCCTTCCCTGCAACGCAAATTGCAGACGCTGGTTGATGTCGGTTTAAGTTATATCACCCTGGGGCAAAATGCGGTTACTTTATCCGGCGGTGAAGCGCAGCGAGTGAAACTGGCAAGGGAACTGTCCAAACGCGATACCGGAAAAACGCTTTATATTCTGGATGAACCGACTACCGGTCTTCATTTTCATGACATTAACCAGTTGTTGAAAGTGCTGCACACCTTGCGGGATCATGGCAATACGATATTGATTATCGAACACAACCTGGATGTGATCAAAACCGCCGACTGGATTATAGACATGGGCCCTGAAGGTGGCACCGGCGGTGGAACGCTGGTGGCAGAAGGCACTCCAAAGCAAGTTTCAAAAAACAAAAACTCACATACAGGGTTATTTTTGAAACGGTATTATTAAACTGTGAGCTGACAGTAACCTCGTTTCTTGATAGCTGAAACGGAGGTTACTTTATGGATTCGCTCTATTAGCAATTAGATAGCTATATGTGAATTAGAATAAGTGGATCTGCGGCGGATGAAAAATAATCCAGAAAGTCCACTCAGCATTAATAAAATGATTGAAGGCTCTGGGACTGCATTTGGATTGTTGGGGGCATTGTCAGGAATGTCGACAATAGTTTTTACTGTATCTTTATAGCCCGTATCGTACCAACCAGCGTGACCACCCGGGAAATTGCTTAAAGAACCATCCTGGTTATAAGTTGGGTTTGAATGAAATTGAATAGGGTGATACCAAATACCGACTTTTTCGTTAAATGCAGCACCATCCCAGTCGGGTGAATTGTAGAATGAGTTAATTCCTGCAACATCAATCGCAAAATTAAACGTTACCAGGTCATTCACGCTATTATCAACTGAAAGAGCAAATGACTCGATAAACGGGCGAGTGTTCCAGGAACCGGAACTGTTTACGCCGTCGTAAACGTAGCTGGTAAGCGTGCCTGATGTTGCATCACCGTAGAAAATGGCATATTCATCAACATTGTTTTTTGGATTAGGACCGTCACTTAACACCAACCAAAAGCCGTTGGCAAGGTGATTGTTATGCTTTTGAATTGATGAAGAAAAAGCCAGTTTTTCCTGAGTCTCGTTGTACTCCAGGGATAATGAAGTAATTTTCCCTCCATTACTGCTTCCAGGCGGGTTTGTAATGTCAAAAGAATAAATGGTCTCGGTATCAGCTATTGCAGAGTTGCTGATGCTTAATGCAGTCAACAGCGTAAGCAGCTTTATTTTTTGTTTAATTGAAATCATAGTTTGATAAATCGTATTTAAGGAACCTCTGATTAAGTTGGTTAGAATTTAGCGCAGAAAAAACTGTCGCTATTTTTCGCGAAGGGAGCAGTAATAGTCATTCTATTGCGCCGATCTTCGTGGGAAATAGCGACAGTTTTAGCAAGCTAAAAATAATTGGACTTGATCAGAGGTTCCTTAAGTTAAATAAACCCAGTTGTTTGGGGCTAAGTAATTTTGTTTTCTGAAATACTATTATCAGTAACCATGCCAATTTAAATGCTGGAATTAATATCTACATTTTATAAAAAATAAACGTGGATTAATTTTATAAGTCATTGTTTATTAGGTCATAATTGTTTTTTTTAATTAAGCAGCATTAAAGCGCCTGTTTTTTTAATATTAGCGTGAGCCGTTTTTAAGAACTGAGTGATTTTGTCAGTGACATATTTGGCAGTACTTTTGACATTAATGTCAGTTAATAAAGTGGCCGAATGTTTGGGTTGAATTACTGCTGACTTAACCGTGAGGTAGTTGAAAGATTTACTAAAAGTAAGTGATATATCTATTGATTGCGTTGATGAGTATTAGACGAATTTCGTGTTGAGGCAAACTCTGGGATACAAAAAAAAGGCGTGTAAAACGCCCTTTTTTTATGAACTGAAAGTTCTGTTTATTTAAGTGAAGCAGCCATTTCGTTGAATGCTTCAACACGTTGCTTGCCAGTGTTTACCAGATCAATGCCGGTATCGATCAGCATTTGTAACAGACCAGGTGTTTTATAAACGATAAAACCCAGGTAACCCACCACTGGAATTCCGACAACCGCACCAATCAGGCTGCCAATACCTAAAATTTCAAACAGTTTTGCAATCATGACGACCAAATCGAGAGGTACCATGATCAATACACCAAAATAAGCCAGCACGATAAAGGTAAATAAGGCGAAGACGACAAACTGAAACAGTCTGATCAGGGCAAGATTAACTTTTTTCATATATCAATTTCCAATGGTTTAGCTATTCAAATCTGGTGCCGATTATAAAACAAAAGCCTGACCGTTTCTTTTTTTTTATCAGCGAAACCATGAATGGAGAGTTTCTGCATTCAGGCAAAATCAGGCGATAACATCCTCAGAAATGGTAGAGCCAGACTCAATACACATTTGTTGATCTGAACCATTGATGATTTCAACATGTCCGATAAGCTTAATGTCGCAGCCAAATTTCACATCGCCCTGGATGACCAGTTTCGAGCATTCCAGCATATCGGGTGCGCCCTCTGGAAAGCGCTGAGATAGATCGTCAATGTTCTTGTAATAGCGTTTATCCAGATCAATCACAATGAACCCCAGGTCTCTTGCCGGATTGCTGATGACAAGATTGTTGTCGTCAAGTACAAAAGCATTGGACCACAATCCGAGCAGTTCATTAGTGGTTTTGATCGGCGCGAAACGCTTTTTGGGGATACGCAAAGCTATTGCGTCTTCAAACAGGGAAATAGCTGAACCCATCGCGGTTTCCAGTTGAATGACCTGCGGACTGTCGCTTTCGCGTGGATCCAACGTTTTTTTGTTCTGGATCAACGGAAGATCAACGATGCCATGATGTTCATCAAGGTGCTGTTTCAGGCGGTCCAGCCGGATCCATAAATTGTTGGTATTGAAGTAGCGGTATTTGCTGATGTTCTGAAAATCCGAGATATCATCATCATGACACTGGGCGGCTTCACGTAGTAATAACCCACCTTCACGGGTTTCCGCCAGGTGTCCGCCTTTTTTGTCGGCTTCAGTTCGGTCTGCCACTTCCATCATAAAAGAAGCATCCTGTACTGCAAAATAGCCCAGGATGGACAAATCCAGACTGCCTCCCAGGTTATCTGAATTGGAAATAAACGCATATTTGATTCCCTGGTCTAACAATGTGTCCAATATTCCGGACGTTTGCAGTGCGGTATAAATGTCGCCATGGCCGGGTGGACACCAGGTTTTGGATGAATCCTCTGGCCATTGAGCGGGTTGCAGGTTGTCTGCAAGGATTTTGGGGACCTTATTCTGGATAAACGATAAAGGAATATTTTTCTGACCTGTAAATACTTCGGGATATTTGTGCAGAACATTCAGTGTATCCGTTTCTGTACTGAAGGAGTTCATGAACACCAGGGGCAAATCACTGGCAAAGTGTTGTCTTTGGGACAGTACTTGTTTGATGATGAGCTCCAGAAAGGTCTGATCATCTTTGGCCGTTAGCAGGGATTTGGCTTTTTTAAGCCCCATGCCAGTGCCCAGGCCACCATTCAGTTTGATAGCAACCGCTTCCTTGAGCAGTGATTTTCCTTTTTCACTGTAATCCGGCAACGTATCAAGAGTGGGAATGGTTTTTACGGGCTGAATACAATTTTCGCGAATCAGGCTGTCTTCATCGGTATGAAGTTTTTGATAATTAGCTAAAAAAACCTCAATGCATAATGCGGGAAGGTTTTCATCACGCATGATGCGGGTTATGTCATGGAGAGTAGAATTAGTACAGTTCATAAGTAAAACAAAAAGCTGGGTGTGATTAGAGATGAAGCGTGGGTTGAAAGTGAGGTTTTTCAGTTGGCAACACGATGTTTGGGTAGGCGTTTATTTTCATTTACTACACGCTGATTATCGCAAATTCTATAGCTTAAGTGTAATGCAATCCTGAAAACGGTATGGAAATTTATGACTGACATTTGCATATTGCTGGATTGGAGTGCGAGCAGGTTGTTGAAAAACGGTATGAGCGAAGTCAAGACAACGCTACAATGGATAATCAAAATCTGTTCCCGGGAGGACTATGCAAATAGGAAGCTTGCTTGTGTCGGAAAAGTCTCATCTCGCCTCCGGAAGAACCGCCGCCTAAAGACCAGGTGCGCTTTACAGTCACGCATCATGCAAAAAAAGGTGTCGAACATGCCTAGGAAGTACAGGCGAGTGTTGAAATAGATACCCATCTGAAAGCCATGTAGAATGTGATGCTGCTGCGTAGTAGCTCAAACTTGAGCTGACAGTTTCCGATGGGTATTAAGAAAATTCAATTTGAATTCGCAATATAATATTGATGTTATTTATTCTTACTGCGTTTTTCTGAAGAGCCTACTCGTTTTTTACTTTTGATTTTCTTCATTGTTTCCTTGTCCGTACGTGAAATATTCAAGGTTTTTCCTGCTACCCGTACTTTTTTCAGTGTGTTAAACAACTCCTTCGGCATGCCAGAAGGTAATTCAACGGTACTGTATGCATCGTTGATTTTGATTTGTGCAATATGATCACTGTCCAGGCCAATTTCATTGGCGATGGCACCGACAATATTGCCAGGTTTAACACCGTGCTTTTTGCCCACTTCGATACGAAATTTTTCCATTTCAATTTGCGATTCGGATGAGCGTTTTTTACGCGAACGACGCGGCTCTTTACTGCGCTCAGCTTTGGAATCCGAATTTACCGGGCGGTTCTTCTGGTTGCGTTTGGGCAGTTCCTTAAGCAGGAATGGCGTTTCTCCCTGTAGTAAATCGGCCAGAGCCGCTGCAATTTCAACTGCAGGAATATCATGTTCATGCTGGTATTGTTCGATCATTTGGCGGAAAAAACTCAAATTTCCTTTGCCCAGCGTGTCTGTAATGCGTTGTTTGAACCGGGCAATGCGCGCATTGTTGATGATTTCGGTGGAAGGTAATTGCATTTCTTCCACTTTTTGTTTGGTTGCACGTTCAATATTGCCAAGCAGGCGTTTTTCACGAGGAGAAACGAACAGAATTGCATCACCCTTACGACCGGCACGTCCGGTACGGCCAATGCGGTGAATATAGGATTCGGTATCGTAAGGAATGTCGTAATTAACAACATGGGTAATTCTGTCGACATCCAGTCCACGTGCAGCTACATCAGTGGCAATTAAAATATCCAGGCGGCTCTGTTTCAGGTTGTCGATAGCGCGTTCTCGCAGGGCTTGCGACATATCGCCGTTGATTGCCGAAGCGCTATGGCCGCGTGCTTCAAGTTTTTCTGCCAGCTCAACGGTTGCGGATTTGGTGCGTACGAAGATGATCATGCCATCAAACACTTCGGCTTCCAGAATGCGGGTGAGGGCATCCAGTTTATGCAAGCCGCTGACAAACCAGTAGCGTTGGCGGATGTTTTCTGCAGTCGTCGTTTTAACCTTGATGGTAATGTGTTCTGGATCAGACAAATAAGTATCGGCAATTTTACGGATTTCCGACGGCATCGTGGCCGAGAACAGGGCAATCTGGCGTTGCGCAGGTGTGCGCTCCAGAATCCATTCGACATCATCAATAAAGCCCATGCGCAACATTTCATCCGCTTCATCAAGCACCAGCGACGTGAGTCCACCCAGTTTCAAGCTGCCTTTGCGCATATGATCCATGACCCGGCCAGGGGTGCCGACGATGACTTGAGGGCCACGTTTCAACTGGCGCAATTGCGAACTGTAATCCTGACCACCATAAATAGGCAAGACATGAAACCCGGGGATTTCAGAAGCATAACGTTGAAATGCTTCTGCAACCTGGATGGCCAGTTCACGGGTAGGTGCGAGTACCAGAACTTGTGGATGCTTTTGTGAAACATCTATGCGTGATAAAACAGGGAGCGCGAAGGCAGCGGTTTTACCGGTACCCGTTTGTGCCTGACCCAACACATCCCGACCTTGCAATACAAAAGGAATGGTTTGTGCCTGAATAGGTGAAGGCGATTCATAGCCGACTTTTTCAATCGCCTTAAGAACAAAAGGGGAGAGTCCAAGCTCTTGAAACGAGGCCGGAGAAGAAGCGTTTTCGGTCATTAAAATTCCTGAGGAAGGAGAGGGCTTTTTTACCCAAAACCGTTTATTATAACGTATTTAAATAATTAAAGTGAAATTAAACGGTTTCTCTCTTTTCATTCACCGTCAATCATGATTGTTTAGTACAGTGAAGCGTATATCTCATTATTTTGTTCAAACGTAAGTTATGACATTTTCTGGCATCTTATATATAAACACTGCAAAACACAGTGTAAATTTTTCAATCGGTGCAAATGCTGCATTGCATATTGATGAACGAGAGATACAGGTAAAACTCGATCAAACAGCGCTGGAATTGATAGGTGACCCCAAAACCACATTACAAATAAAATGGCAGCTTGGGCAGGATAGCTATGTCCTGCTATGTAAAGATGCCGGGCTAACAGCGGCATTAATTGCATTGCCTTTGCCGCAGACATTGTTGACACAATTAACGGAATTCAACCGTTTGCAACACCGGCGTGAGGGACATGAAAAGCATAGGGTGGCCACCTATTTATCATTGATAGCTGCTTTTTTTATAGGCGCATACATGGCGTTATACGCATCTGTGCCCTATGTTGCCAACCTGATCCCGCAGGAATGGGAGAAGGAAATAGGCCAGTTTGCATTGGATAATTATCTGATGGGCAGAAAGCAGATGCAGCAACCACAGGTGACGGACGCTATGCAGACTATTGTCGACCGGATTGATCGGCACGACGATGCTGAACTGCAATACAAGGTGGTGGTGGTAGATGATGACATGGTAAATGCCTTTGCTTTTCCGGGCGGGTTTATCATTGTCAATTCTGCATTGATCAAACAGGCAGAGGTAGCAGAAGAAGTCGCTGCGGTGTTAAGCCATGAAGTCATGCATGTGATTGAACGCCATGGAATGCGCAAACTGGTGCGGCAGGCAGGCATAGGTATTTTGCTGGGCATCGTGTTTGGTGATGTATCGGTGTTAACCCGGTTACTCGAATTAAGCGCCCAGCTGGACAGCCTGGCCTTTGATCGGGAACAGGAAGAACGTGCTGACCAAGGTGCAATAAAAATCATGCAAAAGGCGGGTATTTCGCCGCAACACCTGGGTACTTTTTTTCAAAAGATCAAGGCGCAGGATGGAGTCTCGCATAATATCCCCGAATTTTTTTTGACCCATCCTTATACGGATAACCGCATACAGGCGTTAAAGGACGTTGCCGAGCCTTTGGAAGTACGGCCTGTTTTGGTTGACTGGCCAGCGGTGAAAGCAGCCCTGGGTGAAAACAAGCCCAAGGCTGACCCTTTGATCTCTCGTAGAGCCAATTCGCCAGCTTTATGAGCAACCGAGTAGGGCCAAAGCAAATCCGCAACAGATTGCTTTGGCCCTGGGTGAGTACGTTAACCGTTGGCAGCGTTGGTATACGGCGGGTTTAAGGAATTTCAAATCACAAAGGGGTATTTCTCGTTCCCACGCTCTTGCGTGGGAATGCAGGCCGAGGTGAAAAAGCACCGTAGGCATTCCCACCGAGGACGGTGGGAACGAGGAAAAATACGCACAAGGCCAAGATGTTATAAAAATTACTGACATTAAGCGATAGATGAGCCCGTAAGATGATTCACGCATTAGTTGGAGAGCGGTAGCTAAATCCGATATTTTGTCTGAAGTACCGGATGGGCGGATGGCGTAATGTGCTACGTTTATCCACCCTGGTGTGCCAGGCATGGGCTAAACCGTGTTATCTGAGAGAAGATAACCGGAAAGAAAAAATAGAAGTGATATTCTTATCATCATTGCTCATTCCAGGTGCTGTTCGCGCATAAAGAATTAAAAGGAGATTGCTCTTTGTCACCAAACGAACAACTTTGGGTTATTTTGTAATAACAGATAGAGTAAGTGACCACGTCTAATAGATAACAACTTCAACAAATTTTTTCATCACAGCGCAACACAAACAACAATTTTTACTTTACAACTTCAAAATGCGTTTAACCAAATACGTTAACGCGTCGAGATCACTATGTGATGCATGTCTTCCAGTCAGGGGATGATGTGTTTTTGTAGAATATTTTTGTATCCGAAGGCTTGCTAGGAGGCTGTCGGATTATGGATGAATCTACTGCGGCGATGTCCCACTCGTCTCGCGACGACCGTCATAAATCGACAGCCTCCTAGAGGGCATTTGTTTGTTTGCTGGGGTTGTCGTTATGACTCCACCGTCAAGGATTTATTTTTCAGTTTATCGCTGTCAGACTGCCAGCTGACCTTGATGGTAAAGCGTTGATGGTTGCCATCCTGGACGGCGGTGAGACGCAATTGCATCAGGCCTTCCGGTTGAAATACGATGTCATCATCTTCGTCACTGAACTGAAGTTTGCCGTTGCTTAATCCATCCGCGACCGATTTGAGGATTGTCTCGATATTTTTAGCATTCTGAATGGATTCGTGCTGAAAGTTTTTTTTGTCTTGCTTCATAGAATTAAGGTATCCGGTTGAAAGACTTTGACGTAAGGATAATCACTGCTGATACCCAGAATGTGCTTTTGCGGCTTGATTATAGTGACAGCCGCCCCGTAATGCGGGCCTATTTTTTCATTTTTTCGCGTCGCCCGGTCTACCGAGGCATCACATTCAAAATTAACCAGCCCTTTGCGCAGCATAATGCGCTGACCATGATGGGTGTTTTTATGGCCGTGGACGATGGCATGAATACCCTTGTGCTTTAACTGTTTGATGCCGTGTTTGCTCAGCGGTTTGTCAACATCGCGGTATTTGGTGCGCACGGTATTGGCTATCGGGCCGTAATAAAAATCAGACAGTGAACTGTGCAGATTGGTCTTGTAGTCACGATTCAGCTGTTTAACGCCGTGTTGGCTGATCAGGTCGGCTATCTGGTCATCGATACCGGCATGCACAAACAGGAAAGAGCCTTTATGCAAAGCCAGACGCATCCGTTTGAAATACCAGTAAAACTCACCGTCCTCCTGTAAAAACAGGGCTTGCCACTGCAAGGCGGCCGCATAGGCTTTGCGGTAATCAAGATTGGCCTGTTGCAACTGGTGTGCAAATCGTTCTGCCTTTTCCTGCATGCGGCGCAGTTCTTTTTTTATCGCTTTGCTGCTTAGCAGGTGGCTGCTTTTTTCATCAAAATGTTTAAACCAGTCCGCACTGGGGTGTAAGCGCTTTTTACATTCTTTTTCTGACGGGATGTGGTCATATGCGTGTTTATGTTGCAGGTATTCACGCTCGATTTCACGTAAAAAGGGAATGGCCTTTTTACCCATACGCAGGAAAAAATGTTCGTTAGTCAGTTTACTGCGATGATTCACACTGTAAATGCCTATTTTTACCCGCAGGTCATGATTGCCGGCAAGAATATGGACTTTGGCGCCCTTGTCGATCAGTTTTTTCAGACAGCGCAATAAGCGCAGGTTGCTGGGGCCTTTGTCAAAACAGTCGCCGCCAATAACAAAACGGGCGGATTTGCCCTGTGGCGTCAGTTTAAACTGGTTATCATCCGCGCCGGTTTTTTTAATGCCGCCGGAAGCCACCAGTGATGCCCAGAATGCATCAGCATCGGCATGCAGATCGGAAAAAAAGAAAATCGGTTTGCTGGGCCATTGCCAGGGTTGGTCTTGATAGAGCTGCTTTAATTCGCTGTTGATAATCGCCCGGTTACCCGAATCATGTCCGGCCGAATGACATTGCGACAATGGCCAGGCCTGGGATTTGTCGGGCAGGGCAGGTTTGATCCAATCGGTGCCCTGATAATGGGGGATGAACTCTTTTTTATGCATAATTAATCCAGCTGCTTGTCCCGAGTGTGGCGAATTTTCCAGTCACCGTCAATATGTTGCCAGTGGTTATTTTTGTCGCACGTCAGGTAAACCGGTTTACAGTGGTACATGCTTAACCGGGCGATGTCATCAAACGAAAGAATCCCAAGAAGATGTGCAGCATGCCGAATGGCCGCGCCGTGGCCGACAATAATTTGCAAACAATGTTCTGGTGTTTGCTCTGTCAACGCCAGCTGGCGTTGTTGCAGAAAGCGGGCAACCCGCTGGCCGGATTCCATCAAGGACTCTGCACCGGCAAAGGGCAGTCTGAAATGACTGTTAGATTTCCAGTCATCAGGCGGCGCAGGGTAGCGGGGGTCTTGTGCCAGTACATCGCTTATTTGATTGAGCGTAAGATTTCCCGCCAGGCCGACACTGCGTTCTGCAAGCTCAGTGGTCTGCTGGATGGAATATCCGGGTAAATTCAACGCCTGGCAAATTTCGTCTGTGGTCTGCCAGGCGCGCAGCAGGTGGGAGGACAACAACTCCGGGAAAACCTTTAGAGCGTGGCGATCACAATAGCTTGCCAGCTCGGAAGCACATTGGCGGGCTTGTTGTTTGCCGTGTTCGGTTAAGGCAAAAGGTTGATGGGCACTGGGCGTGTCGGGCAATTGATGGTAGTCACCGTGCCTGATCAGGGCAAATACGAGGGAGCTCATCCATTCAGGCTTTGTTGGAATTTATCATGCAGCAGTTCAATGATGGTGACCAGTTTAGGGATTTTGATCATCTCCAGCGCCTGTTTATACGTGACCCATTGGCGTTGCCGATGGGTTTCTTCCCAGTCGCTGTCATCAACAAATTCGGTAACCTGCATCGGGAAAACCTGCACGGTGCAACTGGCATTCCACTTTTCATAGTGATAACAGCCAAGCACTTGATGACTGATAATACCTTTAACACCGGCTTCCTCTCTGGCTTCGTTGGCCGCGGATTCGTAGGCGGTCATTCCCGGTTCGATGATGCCTTTGGGAATAATCCAGTGGCGGTTGGCACTCGACGTAATTAATAACAACTGCATCTCTCCGTTTTCAATTCTGAACGGCAATGCGCCGGATTGCGAATAGTAATAGGCAGGGCGAATACGATGTTCAACGCCAGTCGCTATCTGATAAGTAAAGTAATCGGGGATCTGACTGGGACGGGTCAGCGATTGTAATTGTCCTGAGGCTTTGATCAGTCGTTGCAGGTCATCAGGCAGATCGAGAATGGCCAAGGTGGTCGTCGGCAATAATTTACCATCATTCGGGAGGGGTACCGGGCCGTCATGCAAAAATTTTATCAATTCTTCCAGTCCCGGATTATGACTGATTAACAGAATACGTTGTTTGTCTTCAGGGCAATTAGCCAGTACAGCCAGAAAGTCTTTGATTTTGGCATCGTATAATTTCATCTCGTAACGGACATGCGCTGCGGTTTTTCCCATCGCTTTGGTTAATTTCAACGCAGAGGTTTTGGCACGTTCCGCAGGTGAACTGACAATATAATCCGGTTCAATACCCTGCAAACGCATGAATTCGCCCATACGCTGGGCCGCCAGCTTGCCACGTTTTTTTAGCGGGCGATCAAAATCATTGAGGTTGCCGCTCCAGTCCGATTTGCCATGACGGAGCAGGAGCAATGTTTTACTCAAGACAGCCACTCCGGACAAAGCTGTTCATTAATAAATTTTTTAACAGCATAAAAATCAATATGCCCGCTGACTTCAAATACGGCCATCTGTTTTAACGCTGCAAGATAATCCTTATCCGGCTGATAAGTGAGCGCGTGGGTGAATTCACTTTGAGATGTCTGAAAAAAGGGGCCTTGAGATTTCACTATCGCGTTTAGTAATTCAGGGTGTTGTTCAAGATCAATAGGCGAGATGGTGCAGGGCTTGGCATCACTGTGTGTCCAGTTAAGTATAATCAGTGTGGCAAGACGTGCTACGGTTTGAATACGTTGTTGGCCATAAATGTGGTCGATATTCACATCATACTTTTGTTCAAGGTGCCATAACTCTTGTGGTGGTAAGTTTAAGAGCTCTTGTTTAAGTTTTGATGAAATCAACGGCGAAAGTTTTGGATTATGAACAATGGTGCCGGGATTAATGCGGGGTAGTTTGGCGATACCCGACGCACAGACATGCTGACCGTCCAATTTGATAAATAAGCGGTCATTGGTCAGAAATTTCATTTCCGGATGATCCAGGCAATGCAGCATCTGGGTGGATTTTCCACCGCCGGAAAATGCGGCAATGGCAATCGCCTGGCCGCGGAAACACAGGGCGGAAGCATGGCAGATCAGCCAGTCACGTTGTTGCAACCAGTTCATATACTGGTTGTTAACAAAGTTGATGATTTGGTTAGGGTGCTGGTCAACAGGGCCAAGAGCCAATTTGTACTGATCAGACTGCACGAATAACATGCCGGTTTTATGTTTGTATATCAGGCGGCCATCAGGGTAATCGCGATAACTTTCTTTTTGACCGGATTTCCCGGTTTCTCTTGGCCACGGGGTAAAGGTGTCATCCAGTTCAAACGCATCATGGCGCAAGGCAAATACATCGATGACCGTACTGCTTTCAGCGTTTCCGCACCAGGGCCGAAAATACCCGGCTAATTCATGTAATAACGCCGGGTGATTACTGTACACATTCAGTGTGACTGCAGGGTGAGCAATGGTGACAGGTGCGGGGCGTACAGGATTTTCCTCCAGCAGGCGCTGACAAACCGGCGTTAAACGAGTATCTGCGAATAAACGGGAAGGAGAGGTTGTCATGATGATGTATCTGACAGGATAAATGTCATGCGATAGTCAATTGTGTGTTTGTGCACAGTGAGCCTGATTGCAGTCGCTGCAGGATATATTGCACATAGCGTTCGGCGACATTCATGTTCATCGCTTCGTGTGCTCCCCTAAAGCCGCCAAATGCGGAGACTTCAAATATTTTGGGGCCATCATCAGTTAACGCGACATCTACCGTGGTGTAGTCCATGTCAAACAACTGCTGTGCCTTGAATGCCAGATCAATAACATTCTGCTCAGGTGTAGCCGGGGCATAATGGCCACCACTATGAATCGTGGTGTTCCAGGTATCTTTATGGCCAACGCGGGCATAAGCCCCCAGATATTTATTGTTGAGAAACATCAATCCCAGGTCGCGCCCGCCGAATTCGATGGTTTTCTGGATGTATAGTGACGGGTGATCCGCCTGGAGTTTTTTCAGTTCACGAATAATGTGACTCTTTTTCATGCCACTGTTTACTTGCTGCATGCCCTGGGCTTTAGTAGAAAACAGAGGTTTTAGAATTGCGGATTGAAATCTCATAACGGTGTCCAGTGCCATATCAAGATCCTCTGTGATCACGGTCTCCGGCATCGGGAGCCCGGCATTTGCCATTTTGACCGTGCACCCCAGCCGATTTATCAATTGCTGGATGTTATCAGGGCGACTGAACACCTGTACCCCTTTGGCCTGGGCAAATTTAAGCAGTTCCAGGCGGTCAAGGGTATTGGGGCAATACTGACGGGTGATTTTCTTGATGATCAGCGCATCGTAGGTGGATAAATCATCATCACCAAACCATAACCGGCCCTCAGCCAGATCCAGGCTGACCAGAGCCATATCAATGACTTGTCTGAAGCCGGTTTGTTTTTCGACTTCATCTGCCAAGACTTCTGTTGACCATTTGCCCGGAAGTCCGATGACACCAATTTTATAGTTAGGCACGAAACAGTTCCTCCACCGGGACGTTATACGATTTAAGTTGTTTGTTCTTCAACGTGCTGATTTGTTCCAGTAAATATCTTGCGCGATAAAACATAGCGTGAGACAAGCCGGTATCAAGCACGAAACGCGTCGAGGTTGCAAATGAACGGGCCAGTCCCAGCGCCAGACGAACATCAAACAAAGCATCTTGATGCTGTGCCGCAAAATCTGAGGCGAAATTATATAGTTTTAAATTAATGCTTTGCACCCGTTTTCTGAATACAGGGTCAAGTGACTGAAGCCGATAGTTGGAAACCATAAACACAGAGATATCCTGCACCATATCGGTATGCCGTGAACGGTGTAGATCGATGAAATTAACCTTGTTACTGCTAAGGTCAAACAGAATGTTATCAATATTGAAATCACCGTGGATATACACCGAGAACGGTGCAGCCAGAGTGTTTTCAAACCGTTCCGCATCATTAATCAATTGCTCAAAGCTGGCAATCGTGACCCCGGCAACTTCACAGCTTTGCTGCAAAAAACCAGAATGAATGCGATAGACATCGGCAAGACGCTTTTTTAACTGCTGCATAAACCGGGCTTCAGCAGGCTGATTACGACGGGTTTTATTCCAGATGGCATCAAGCGTATCCAGAAGGGCAGTGATGGCCTGGTCCAGAGACTTGTCTGAACCATGCAGCATGATGTTTTCAAACGTATCACCGGTCAGGTGTTCAATCATCAACGCAGCACTGCCCCCCTGTTTTTTAAAATCAAGAATGCGTGGGGCAATCCCGGGAAAGATATCCTGCCAGTTTTCAACCCCTTGCCGTTCTTCCTTGAGTTTTCTTTTTTTACCGTCTTTCATCACGGCAATGACATCATCATTGTGCGCTTCAACAATGCGGGTAACCGTGTTGCCGGATTTGGTATCGGCCAGATTCTGCAAGGTAAATTTCTTCTGCGGATGCGACTTTTTCAGAGTCTGGATAAACTTGGCATAACTGCTGTAACGGCTGGCAGTGACCGGCAGGCCGGTACTGACTGACAAAAGGGACTCCGCAATCTTCATCAGGTAGTCAGCAATTGCATTAATATTTTTATAAAAAAACAGCAGCGACAGCAGCTGATCAATATTTATTTTTTTTGATCGTTGTAATTGCTGGCGATATTCATCATGTCGGCGCGAACAGTTTTTTTTGATTTTATTACATTCATCCAGCAGTTTGATCGCATCTTCTGCACTGGTGTTGTTGTAGCAGGTTTCTATATAGGTCAGACAGCGGATAAGGCGGGCACACAGGCGGTCATTTTTTTTACGTGCGGAATTTTTCCACGCATGCTGATGAGGATAGGTTTCCAGACACAGGTCGGCAATACGCTCAAGATGCAGGGTGGAGGTTTCAATACTGTGCAAGAAGGAAACATCCTGCTCATTGCAATCCGGGTTTGCACGCTGCTGCTGACACCCCAGGGTAATGCGGGATTTAAGGTTTTGAATATAATTGATGCGCTGGCCACTGGCCGTTACATCACCCAGCGAAAGACTGTTGATTTGCAGGGATACTTCAGCGATCAGAAAATGCAGATTGTCCTCAACTGCAGCGGACTGGGTTAGCTTCAAGCGATTTGTCCGAGATAAATGTGTTCTTTGTCTTCAGCAATCTCAGGAAGGATATCAGGAAGAAACTCTGGCATTAACGGGTATTGATCAAGTTTGTCCAGCGGCAACCATTCAACACCAATCTGGCCTTTATCCGGAGCAGGCCCATTTTGAGGCGAATAACCATCTTCCACTTTACAGTAAAATAGAATTTCCAGCTGATGCCGGGTGCTTTGGTCAGACCTTTGTTTAAAATAATCAGCAATCAATACAATATTACGTGTCTGAACCTCTGCCCCGATTTCTTCCTGGCATTCCCGTTCCAGCGTCTGGATCAGGGTTTCACCGGTTTCCTGGCCGCCACCTGGCAAGGTGTAGTAAACCCCTTTTTGCGGATTAAATTTCTTTTGCATCAATACATGTTGGTCTTCAAAAATCACTGCCCTGACAGCATTGCGAATTTCGGGTAGCAGGGAATTCATAGGCCTGTCTCGTCATCAACTCATCATTTTTATATTAGCACGGAACAAAAGTTTCATTAGCTTAACCGTCGAAAATGCGCGTTAATCAGCCTTGATTATCCATACGTTTAAAAACGTGTTGACGTGGAAAATAAGTCGCCAGCTTCAAAGCTATCATATCCGTGGAGAGGGATGTATAAATTGTTGGGGGATACTAATTAATTCAACCCTTACAATACATTCGGCATAACAAATTCGGGAGCATTTTGATTATATGTACCTGACCCTAATTATTTGTTATCAACTTTTAATGATTGTTGCCTAATAGTTACTGAAATATAATCATATTCACTTGGGAATATAGGGCTGTTGTTTGGTTTCATAGTGTCGCTATGTTTTCTTGCATGAAAATCTGTCCATTTATTTTGTTTAGGGCGTGTAATTATGAAAACATTTATTAAAGCTACAGAAATCTGGGTGCCCAGTAAAGATCGTAGCAAACTGGAATTAAATGATGGAGTCTATAGCGATCTGGATGATTTCAGGAACATCAGTGCAGATATGACTTTTGACATCCAGCAGGGTTTGCCCGGGTCAGTCTGGGCGACAGGGCATCCGTTGGTGATCTCTGATTTCGAGAATTCCAACTTTGTCAGAACCAAAGATGCGCAAAATGCAGGTTTAACCTGTGCCATTGGGATACCTGTTTTATCGGGTGAGTATTTGTTGGCCGTGATTGTCTTTCTCTGTGGTGATAAGGATCAACATGCAGGGGCTATTGAAGTGTGGGCGAATGATCCTGACAGGTCTAATGAACTGGGTGTTGTTGATGGATATTACGGGACGTCTGAATACTTCGAGTTTACTTCCCGAAAAACAAGAATCATGAAAGGTTTTGGGCTGCCTGGTATGGTGTGGGAAAAAGAATTGCCACTATTGATTGAGGATCTGGGCGACTCCCAATCGTTTATCAGACGACGCGAAGCGAAAGAAGCAGGCATTACGACTGGAATTGGCATGCCGGTCGCTTTCGATCAAGAGCAAATTTATATCATGGTATTTTTGTCGTCGAAAGACACCCCCATTGCCAAGCGACTTCAAATATGGGGGCTGGACGAAAAAGGCGAATCCTTACATTGTGAAAGCGCGTTCGGTGCCCAAAGCGAAAACCTGGCTGTTGATATTGAAGGACAAACCTTCGCTAAAGGGGAAGGGCTGATTGGCAAGGTCTGGCTTAGCGGTATTCCACAAATCGGTAAAAGTGATATGGCCAATACCTCTGATCCTGCTTTAAGTCATTCATTGCTGGCGATGCCTGTAATAGACAAAGGAAAACTCAAATCGATTGTGACCTTTGCGCTGTAGCCACACATCAAACAGACCCGCCTTCCAGGGCATTGCAGATTCTGGATACTTCTGGTTAATTTACAATGCGATCACTTGAACCCTGTAAAACTCAAACAACTAAAGGTAACCAGGTCTTGCAATGATGCGGGAATGCAAGACCTGACCACGTCCTTTATACGTTTTATTTTGCTTGGGGTGCAGTACCTTATTATCCCGCCTCTCTATTTCCAATTATTCATGTATGCACGTAACAAAGTGTTTATTAGCTGAATGGTTATAATACAGCATAGAATTATATTGCAAATAACTAATATAAGGATATACTAATCACAGGTTAAGCATGCCGCTTGAATGAATAATATTTAGTTGAGGAAGTTCTTATGAAGCATAAAAATAAAGCGTTATTTGCACTAGTATCGGCCGCTGTTTTCAGTGGTTGTGCGACGACATCGAATGATTCTTCAATGGCGTCGGGACAAGAGGTTAAACTCTATAATGAGACCTTTAACCCGCGTCAGAAGGAATATCCGAATCACCTGGGATTTAATGATTTACATATCCAGGCGATTCGACACCTGAAACCGGATACTCACGATGTCCACGACCCCAAACTGCAGACCATCGTGCATCACCATTGCAAGGCATATGATGATCAGACCTTATTATGTCTGATGTTTCATTCCGGGATGAAAGATCAGGACAAACCCATCGGTTTTGAATACATTATTACCACGGCACAATACAACGCCTTGCCCACTGAGGAGCAGCAATACTGGCATTATCATCTCGTAGAAGTGCCACGCGCGCATGCTACGTTTCCGGATTTGACGTCAGAAGAAGCAGCGAAACTGCTACCGGCAATCAACGAGACGTATGGCAAGGTGGTTTATTTTCAACAGCCGGAAGATCAATTCCCGGTGGGTGAACCGTACATCATGCGTGTACAAGATATGCCTGAGCAAGATTAAAGATCAGTGAGAGTTGGAGTGTTGTGACATTTTTGTAAACGTGTCCAATACTCTTAAAGGTCCAGGGATGGGCTATGGTTTTCATCAATCCCCCACTTACCGGCGTGCAATAAACCTTTGATTATTGTTCGTCGGCTTTTTTTTATGAACATAATTTTCTTGCTGCTGTTGCTGTTGAGTTCAACAGTGGGTGCAGAACACCTCCTGGGCCTGCCCGAACTGGAGATTCCGGCAGACAACCCGTTAACCAATGAAAAAATTGCATTAGGTAAACGACTGTTTAATGATGCAAGGCTGAGTCAGGATGGCACGATCAGCTGCGCCAGTTGTCACCAGCTTGACAATGGATTTGCTGATGATGTGCCTAAAGCGCGCGGTATTGGTGGGAAGCTGGGAACACGCAATACGCCGACTTTGCTCAACGCGGCCTATTTCAACAGCTTTTTCCATGATGGAAGAGCGCATACTCTGGAGCAGCAGGCGGTTGGTCCCATGCTGAATCCAGTGGAACATGGATTGAGTTCTGAACAACAAATTGTACAGATCGTCCTTGATGATTCTGAGTATAAAACAGCCTTTGCTGTGGCATTTGCCATACCCCCTGCACAGCTTTCCATCACACATATCAGCCAGGCGATTGCCAGTTATCAACGCACACTGATTGCTGGAGATTCCGCGTTTGATCGCTATTATTTTGGCCGGGATAAATCAGCCTTGTCAGAAAGTGCCGCACGTGGTTTACGTGTATTCCGGCGCAAAGGAAATTGTGCCAATTGTCATGAAATTTCCTGGAATCAAGCCCTTTTTAGCGATAATCGTTTCTACAATATCGGCATAGGGATGGATAAGCTGAACGATAAATTGCCTGCATTTACAGCGTTGGTTTTACAAGGAACACGTCAACAAGCCGAAGCCATGTTGTCAGCAGAACAATTATCAACGCTGGGGCGCTTCAGGGTGACAGGCGTGATGCAGGACATCGGCAAATTCAAAACGCCAATTTTGCGAAATATCGCGTTAACCGCACCGTATATGCATGATGGCAGTATCCAAACGCTGACAGAAGTGGTCGATTATTACGATAAAGGTGGTCATAAAAATCGCTTTCTGGATGCCGCAATTTTCCCCTTGAAGCTTACAGCACAGGAAAAGCAGGATCTGCTTGAATTCATGCTGAGTCTGACCAGTTCCAATCTTGAAGATTTTTCTAAATAACACATATAATTTTCATTATTCAATATGTGATTTCACAATTTATCAATAGGTTATATGCCATAGTTAAGTTTAATTATCGCATTTGTCATCCGCTATTTCAGACGTTTCCCATGTCTGTTGCTGATTAATCAGTAGCGCATGACGTCATGTCACAAATAATGCACTAATAAAATAATTCAATTTAATTCAACGACTTATAGTCATCTTTCAGAGCATCATCAGGTGTTTTTTACGCTGTAAGACACGTGCTAGCAATTTGCTGGCATACATCATGCACTTGCCGTTTCTGTTTTTACTGAGCGGAAAATAACGCGTCATGATGACACTCATACTTCAATTTTCTCCCCCCTTATCCTTTTCTTCAGCCGTTTGCAGTAACACTATGGGAACACAGTATGCTGCAATTTGATGATCAAGCTGGAATCTATGACAAACGTACCGGACTGGGCGCATCCGTGGTTAAGCAAATAGCCCGTTCTGTCGCCGACTATTGTCGCTCTTATGATGATGGTTTGTTACTGGAGGTGGGGGCTGGAACCGGTGAAATCGGTTACTTTCTGCAAGATATCCCATTGCCGTATCTGGGTATGGATGTATCGCAGGGGATGTTGCATCAATTTCGCCAGCGCTATGAAACCCCTCAGGACGTTCCTCAATTAGTACACACAGATGCTAATCAGCACTGGCCCCTGGAAGACCAAAGTGTGTCTGTTGTGTTTAGTTCGCGGGCGATGCACCAGTTGCAGCATGATCATGTGGTGAATGAACTAAAACGGGTGTGCCGACCTGATGCGATATTGATATTAGGCAATGTAAAGCGCGACCCGCAAGCGGTCAAAACGGTTATGCGCAAGGAAATGCACAAATTGCTCAATCAGCATGGGTTGCAGGAGAAAAGCGGGCAGAGTCATCGCAAACAGTTGTTTTCTACCTTACATGCGCAAGGTGCCATGCGCCAATCACCGATTACAGCTGCACGCTGGACGGTAAATAACGCCCCTATTGAATCAATTAACTCCTGGAAAAATGTCGATGGCATTGCCGGACTAGAGGTAAACGAGGCGTTTAAACATCAGCTGTTAGACAGATTGCAACAGAAATGTGAATCACTTTATAACGATTTATCCCAACCCGTGGAGTCTGAAGAAAAATACGAATTAAATGCAATAACCTTGAACTTTAATCAACAACACTGATAAAAACAATGAGTAACGAATTATTAACAGAATTGGGGGCTTCACTGGTACAGGGAAGTTTGACCGACAAGTCTTTACTTGAAAAGACGGCTGAGCAACCGGTATTTAAAGTCTTGCCGGAGGCTAACGTTGTAAAAATAGGCGGCCAGAGTATCATCGACAGAGGGCGTGCAGCGGTAGTGCCTATTCTTGATGAAATCGTAGAAAACCTGCCACACCATAAAATGATTCTGGGTACCGGTGCCGGTACCCGCGCACGTCACGCCTACAGTGTCGGTGTCGATCTGGGAATGCCTACTGGTGTACTGAGTGTATTGGGAACCTTTGTCAGTATGCAGAATGCACGCATGATTCATTTCCTGCTGGCCAAACACGGGGTGCCGTTTATTGAGCCTATCCAGTTCCCGCAATTGCCGTTGTATCTGGCAGAACGTCAGGCGGTGGTCTTTTTTGGTATGCCGCCTTATGTATTCTGGCAACGCAACCCGGAAATCGGTCGTTTGCCACCACACAGAACAGACAGTGGTTCTTATCTGATCAGTGAAATGTTTGGTACGCGTTCAATGATTTATATCAAAGATGAAGACGGCCTGTTTACGGCTGATCCGAAAAAGGAAAAGCATGCCAAATTCATCCCTGAAATTACTGTGGACGAATTAAAAGCGATGGATCTGCCTGATTCAGTGGTAGAAACACCGATTCTTGATTTTATGAAGAACGCTGAAACCAGACGTTCAATCCAGATCATAAATGGCCTGAAGCCGGGCAACATTACCAAAGCCCTGAACGGTGAACAAGTCGGTACGACCATCAGTGCAGAATAAGCACGTAACAGCTAAACCAAACTACAGCATTTAAAAAAACTATGACAACAACGACAACAGATAAACGTCATCATCTTGATTCCTTCTTAATGCGGGAAAGCCTGCTGGATAAACAAGTGATGGCATCGACAGATACCGATACACCCGTAGTACGCATGCTGCCGGGAGTACATGTGATCAAAATCGGTTCCAGCTCCATTATGGACCACGGTAAAGCACTGACTTACCCGGTCGTGGATGTGCTGGCCGAGTTGCTGGAAACAGAACGCTTGATTTTGGGTGTCGGCGGAGGCATGCGCAGCAAGCATGTATTTTCCATTGGCTGTGACCTTGGCCTGCCGACGGGCGCACTGGCACAGATTTCAGTAACAGATGCCCTGGGTAATGCACACATGCTGGGTACGTTACTGGCTCCGTATGGCGTGGTGGCTATTCCGCCGGAAATCTTTGGACATTTATTGCCATTATTCATTCGCTCTGCGCCAGGTACCATTTTTAACGGTGTGCCGCCATATTCGCTGTGGGAGCACCCCCCGGGCATTGGCCGTATTCCACCGCATAGAACTGATGCCGGTTGTTTGATTCTGGCAGAATGTTTTGGGTGTAAAACCGTGACGCTGGTCAAAGATGTCGATGGATTGTATGACAAAGACCCTAAAGTTCACGCTGATGCTGAATTTATTCCTGAAATCACGGTGTCTGAATTGCAGGAACGCAATCTCGACACCTTGCCGTTTGATGAAGTGCTGCCGGATATTCTGCGTACTGCCAAACTGGTTAAATCATTCCAGGTTGTCAATGGCTTGAAACCTGAGCTGATCAGAGCCGCTGTCAATGGTGAACATGTTGGCACAATTGTAAGCGCTGACGACTGATTTGTCGGTTTTATGACAGATAAAGGCGTCTTCTCAAGTAATGTGGGAAGGCGCATTCTGTTATCAGGTTTTATGGGTACCTCATCGTCATTAATAGTGGAGCAAGGCGGTAGCACAAGGCTGTCGGATCATGGATGATTCTACTGCGGCGATGTATAAGGAGTCGAGAATGTTGCCAACGCAGCTATCGCTAAATAAGCGTTTATAGAGGCCCCGTTTGTTAATGTCCATACCTTCTTCATTTTTGACCCTGGCAAAGGTCAGTAAATCCTACCCGAATGACGTTAACGCGTTACAAGGTATTTCTGTGCACATCAAGGCACCTGAAATCATCGGTATTATCGGGCGCAATGGTTCAGGCAAGTCTACCCTGTTGCAATTGCTGGCAGGGCACACCAAACCAACCGAGGGCAATATCACCATTCTGGGACAGCCTGCCAACAGGCAAGCGACGACATTCAAACAGAAAACATCGTATATCAGCCAACACATGGCGCTGGATGGTGATATGACAGGGAGGGAAACACTCCACTTATTTACCACCCTGTACAAGCTGCCGCGACATCAACGGCAGACCCAGCTTAAACATCTTCAACAAGCATTCGATTTATTCGGTTTTCTTGATCGACCGGTAAAAACCTATTCTGGTGGCCAGAAACAAAAACTGCATCTGGCTATTGGCATGCTCCATCAGCCGGAACTGATGCTGCTGGATGAGCCCACATCGGCACTGGATCAGCAGGCCAGACAGCAACTCTGGCAATATCTGCATGAAGCACATAACGTCGGCGCCTGTGTATTAATTGTCAGCCATGATTTGCAGGCAGTTCAGCGCCATTGTTCACGGGTCTGGATGCTCGATAAAGGACGGCTGATTGTCGATAAATCGGTTACCGAACTTGACCAGAAAAAATTTAACTCAATCTTGCATATTTATTGCTACGAAAATATGGAAAGCTGCATCAGTTTGATATTCAAACTGCAACAGATTGAGGAGATCGCTAATGTTGAATTGCTTAAACATAACGTACAGATTGAATTTAACCGTCCATTGTCTGCACAGCAAAAAAACAGGCATATGCAATCGGTGATTGAAATATTTAATGAGGCCAAGGTCTTGTTTAAACAAGCACAATGGGACGAAGCAGATCTGGCCTCAATGTATCAGCATTTGACAGGGTCGCCATTGGATGCGGGTGGCAACAAAAAGCAAGGCAAGGGACGTGGCGGGGGTAAGCGCGGATGAGTCTGTATCTGGACATTTTCAACGTGCTTTTTTTGCGCTCTTGGACGAAGACATTACGCCGACCGGTGCAACTGACATTTTCCTTAGTGCAGCCCTTGATGTGGATGCTTTTTTTCGGTTTTCTGTTTCACCGCTATAACCTGGACAGTTTGCCTGCAAACATCAGCTACCTTGATTTTCTGGCGCCGGGGGTTTGCGTGATGACGATATTGTTTGGCGCATCACAATCGGGCATCGAGTTGATCAGGGATATGCAAAGCCGCTTTTTAATGCGGTTGCTGGATGCCCCCGTACACCCGATGATGATTCTTATCGGCAAGCTTAGCGCGGATGTCGTGAGATTAATGCTGCAGGCAGCGGTCGTGTTACTGCTTGCTTTGCTGCTGGGGGCCCAACTCAATATCGACAGCAGTACGCTGTGGATCATGCTGAGCGGCATGTTTGCCTTTGCCTTCGCGTTATGCAGTTTATCGTGTCTAATAGCCTTGCTAGCCAAGTCCCAGGAAAGCATGGCGACCTTTGTACATATGGTCAACATGCCCTTGTTTTTTACCAGTACAGCATTGGTCCCCGGGCGGCAGATGCCGGAATGGCTGGCAGCAATTTCTGAGGTTAATCCGCTGTCACAGGTGGTCAATGCCAATCGGGCAGCATTGCTGGGGTTTGGCAGCGACACGATGCTCTATTCATTGATGCCGGTTATGGTGCTTGCTGTGCTGCTGTTTGCTAGTTGCGTTTTTATATTCACCCGATTCAGAATGGAAAATTGAATGATGAACAGGAAAAGATCTGCCTTTAAATTCCTGCTGTTGTGTTGTCTGCTGTTTTGCAGTCGAACCACATTAGCCAGGCAGGATGTGCTGATTTTTGCAGCAGCCAGCACACGCAATGCGGTATCGGAAATCATAAAACTATTTAATGCCAGTCAGGATGATGTCCGGGTGAAGGCATCGTTTGCTTCTTCTTCTCTACTGGCCAAGCAAATCATGGCGGGGGCACCAGCGCATATTTATCTTTCCGCCAACCCGCGCTGGATGGATTATTTGCAATCTAAGCAGCTGATCGACGCCACAACCCGCAAAACCTTGCTGGGCAATCAGATTGTGTTGATCAGCCCGCAAGGCAGCAAGCTGGATATCAGTATGCACAACGATTTTGATTTTGCAGCTCATTTGAAAGGGCGTTTGTGCATGGGCGACCCTGATCATGTCCCGGCAGGTACTTATGCCAAACAGGCTTTGCAACATATGCAATGGTGGGATGGCGTCAAACCCAAACTGGTCGGCACCAAAGATGTGCGTGCTGCGTTGGCGCTGGTCGAGCGGGGCGAGTGTGATGTCGGCGTGGTTTATGCGACAGATGCCGGTGTTTCAAGCCGGGTAGAAGTGATTGGCCGGTTTCCTGAAGACAGTCATGCGCCCGTGGAATATCGGGTGGCATCTGTTTTGCCAGTGTTAAAGGGTGCGCAACAGGTATTGACTTATTTGAGTAGTCCCGCAGCGCAGGTGGTCTATCAAAAATATGGTTTTATTCCCAGGTAAAGAATGCAATGTTTGATTTAAGTCCAGAAGAATACATGGCCATGATGCTTTCGCTGAAAGTCAGCTTTTTCAGTGTAGCGATCATACTGGTGCCTGGCATCGCCGTCGGCTGGTTGCTGGCGCGATGTGACTTTGTTGGTAAGTCATTGCTGGATGGCATCTTGCATCTGCCACTGGTGTTGCCCCCTGTGGTCACGGGTTATCTGTTATTGCTCATGCTGGGAAGGCAAGGGGTCGTCGGCCGCTGGTTATATGAACACTTTGATCTCACCCTGGCATTTAGCTGGCGCGGTGCTGTGCTTGCCACGGCGCTGATGAGTTTTCCGCTGATGGTGCGATCCATTCGTCTGTCCATTGCGGTGGTTGAAGTCAAACTGGAACAGGTCGCTAGAAGTCTGGGGGCCAGTGCGTGGAATACGTTTTTTACCATTACGCTGCCGTTAATCAGCCCAGGCATTATCACCGGATCCATTCTCGCTTTTGCACGCAGTCTGGGGGAATTTGGCGCGACGATTACCTTTGTCGGCAATATCGAAGGCGAAACACGCACCTTGCCACTGGCCATTTACAGTTATATCCAGATTCCCGATGGTAACGAACCCGCGCAGCGTTTATTAATCATTTCAGTTGTGCTGGCGTTGTCGGCACTGCTGATCAGTAATTTTATCGAGCGGAAAACCACCCGCTGGCTGGAGGCACAGTAATGTTAGCATTAGATGTTCAATTACAACGTGGCAATTTTGATTTACAGGCCAGCCTTGATCTGGAAGCCCCGGTCACCGGCTTGTTTGGCTCATCCGGTTCCGGCAAGTCTACCTTGCTCAATATTGTGGCAGGGCTTGCCAAACCGGATCAGGGTTGGCTGAAACTGGGAGAACAATCCTTATTTGATAGCCGCAAACGCATTAATGTCTCGCCCAACAAGCGCGAAATCGGCGTGGTATTTCAGGACAGCCAACTATTTCCCCACATGCCGATTCAGCAGAATTTAATGTATGGCTACAAACGCACTGACAAAAAACATCGCCGCTTTATTGATAAGGAAATCATTGATTTGCTCGAAATTGGTCATGTGCTAAAAAAGCGACCTCATCAATTATCCGGCGGTGAAAAGCAACGTGTCGGTATAGGTCGGGCATTATTGGCCTCGCCACGGTTTTTATTACTCGACGAACCATTGGCATCGTTAGACAAAGGGCTGAAACAGCAGATTCTGCCGTTTTTAAAACGAGTCAAAGACGAGCTGCAGATTCCAATGGTCTATATCAGTCATTCCATGGAAGAAATCCTGCATCTTACAGAACATCTGGTCATCATCAATCAAGGGCGCATTCTCGGCAGCGGCCATTTTTACGATGTCATCAAGGACGAGGGTGTGCAAGGCGTGGCCAGTAACCTCGGGCTGGAAAATATCATGCGGGTAAAAATAGCCGAACATGACGAAATACATGGCCAAACCGAAGCATGTTGTGACGGCATGTCATTGCATCTGCCGTTGGAAAAAAAATACCAAAGGGGCGAGGAATGCTATGTCTCGGTACGATCTAACGAAATAGCCTTATCTACCCAGTATATCGATTTCATCTCCATTCAAAACCAGATGAAAGGCCGGGTGATTGATATTGAACAACACGTATCACGTATTACAGTGATTGTGGACATCGGCCAATTGATTGCCGTGGATATCTCCCCCAAAGCCTTCGCACAACTCAATTTTACGGTGGGCAGTGAAGTGTATTGCCTGATTAAATCACAGGCCTTCGCCTATCTGGGCGGGAGGCAATAAGCAGCAGGGCATATGCTTGCAACAGCCAAAATTTGTATGCAGACAAACTGGGGAAAACTGAAGGATTGGATAGAACAGGCTGCCAGCTCACCACGCGCACCTTATTGGCTTGGCGGATATGCTTTCGCCGAATCTTTAATCATCCCTTTACCTACAGAACTGATGCTGACGCCGATGGTACTCTCCAGACGACACCACCGGTTTTACCTCATCTTTTTAGCCGCATTTGGCACGGCTCTCGGTGCCAGCACAATGTACCCGGCCGGCTTGTTTCTGCTTGAACACACCTTCTCAATACTTCAGCAATTAGAGTTAACAGACACCTACACAACAGCCCAAAAAAGCTTCCAACAATACGGTGTCTGGCTACTATTAATCGGCAGCATTACCCCTATCCCGCTAAAAATGCTGATGTTTGTCGGCGGAGCGGCTAAAGCGTCATGGGTACTCTTAATCTTCAGTTGTTTTTTGGGACAAGTCGTGAGATTTGCCGTGATAGTTTTGTTGATCGAAGGGGGGAGGGCTGTGTGGTTGAGTCGTGGAGAATGAGATGCAAGCGCATATATATATGCGTAAAACATCATTTGAAATGAATCAAGGGTCAGCCAGCTTGATTTTGAATTGTGGTGAGAGTAAATGTGGGTAAAAGCCACAGACTCAATACAAGATGGATAAACCATAAAATATCGTACTAGACAGTCGCTATCTAGTAAATATAGCTTGGTTCGGTATAGTACGATATTATTGGATTCCGTCTAGTAAACTGTTAAGCTGAACGCGCTACCGCGCGTCCAGCTTAACGGCTGGACTTGAGTTCCACTCGATCGACTTGATAGTCGGCCCGCTATCGCGTTCCGCCTAACAATTCGTTCGAGCCACTGCGCTTCTCAAAAAAACCTTGCTCCGCAAGCCTTTTTCTGTGATGCTCGAGACTCAACTCCAGCCGTTATGTGAAAAAGGTGTTTTGGTGAATACAATAGATAAAGAACTGATTGACCCAATAATTGAGCCTGATTCAGAAAAAGCTCATAGAGTTGCTAGAGCTGCAATATCAGCTGTTCCTGTAATGGGGGGTGCTCTTGTTGAAGCTTTTAGTTCTTTGATTGAGCCTCCAATGGCAAGGCGTAAAACAGAATGGATGGTTCAGGTCACGGAAGCCATAAACAAACTATACCAAAAAGGTTTTGTTACTGAGCAAGACCTTCAAAGTAATGAAAAATTCTTTACTACATTGGTTCATGCTAGCAATGTCGCTATTAAAAACCATGAGCAAGAAAAATTAAATGCTCTTAAAAATGCAGTATTAAATTCAGCTTTACCAGATGCACCAGACGATACACTTCAGCAGTTATTCCTTAACCTAATTGATTCTTGTACTTCTTGGCATATTGCTCTACTTAAATTATTTCAAAACCCAGAAATTTGGGCAAAAAATAATAACCATCAATTCCCAAGCTGGTCAATGGGGGGACTAACTGCTGTTATTGAAAGTGCTTACCCAGAATTAGGGAACGAAAAAGATTTATATCGCCTTGTCTGGCAAGAGTTATTTCGTAGTGGGTTACTTAATACTGATGGTCTTGGAACTACAATGTCTGCAAGTGGTATGCTGGCAAAAAGAACTACCGAGATTGGAGATAAGTTTGTTAAGTTTATTTCTAATCCTAATATATAAAACACATAACCAAAAAATTCAGCTGACCGTTTAAAGCGTCATGCCTTTTGCAAAAAGACGCAAAAGTCCTGCCCCTTTAAACGGCATCTGATTTTGGCGTTAAGCTGAACGCGCTACCGCGCGTCCAGCTTAACGGCTGGACTTGAGTTCCACTCGATCGACTTGATAGTCGGCCCGCTATCGCGTTCCGCCTAACAATTCGTTCGAGCCACTGCGCTTCTCAAAAAAACCTTGCTCCGCAAGCCTTTTTCTGTGATGCTCGAGACTCAACTCCAGCCGTTATGTTTAAAAAGGAGATACGGAGATTAGCCTTAGCCGAGTACCATTTGGGTTGAATACAGAAACAAAGGAATTTGTTGATGTATTTGAGGTTCCGAGAGGTAAAAACTGTGGCTGTATATGTCCATCATGCAGCACACCTCTTATTGCTCGCCAAGGTACAGAAAAGCAATGGCATTTTGCGCATGCTAGCCGCACGGTATATGAAGACACGAAGAAAGAATGCGAGTTTTCATTTTTTGTTTCTGTACGGCTTATGGCTAGGCAAATAATTGAAAGCTCCCTTGAAATACACTTACCCAAATATGTGGGCAAAGTATCTAAGATCCTAGACAATCACTCAATAGTATCCATCCCTTTCAACGTAACGCCAAAGCAATTAGTAACTATTACGGAAGTATCTGTAGAAGAAAACTTCGAAAACGTTCCAGTGGATATAACCGGAAAAATTGGGACACATAGTTTCGTCATATATTTCACGCACCCCGAAAGAGCAATTCCACTCGAGCTTAAAGAACCAACAAACAAAATGTGTGGCATCGTAGAAGTCTCGCTAGATAAAACCCATACACTATTCAACAGTTCCAATGCTCCTGGACGGGAATCGTATAAAGAAATACTTTTGTCCTTTCTTAAAAATGATCTCTCAAGTAAAAAGTGGATTTTTCATCCACGTTACGAAATCAGCAAAAACGCCGCCGAACAAGAGCTATTGAAACGGGTAAAAACTGAAAACGAAAAAATAGCCCGTATGTTTGTGTCCAACAAACAAGCTGTCTCACCAAACATTTTCGAAGCTATTCAGCAGGATGATCATTCAGAAAGTTATTATGCCCCTCCACAAGAGTTTAGCGAGTACGAAGAGCCCGAAAGAAAACCGGCTAAATATGAGTGCCTTATGTGCCATTCCCAATGGGAGGGTATCGAACCAGGGAAAAACTTATGTCCCAAATGCAAAACTCACCTATATAGTAAATTTGTAGCTTATGCTTAAATTCAACCTAACGATCATGAAGATGCTTCCATCACCCCGGAAAATGAAAGATACTGAGCGGGAGGCGGCAGGATGAGGTCGATCAATTTTTTAGAGATTCGATCCTGAAACCTAACGTGACCCGCACAAACTGACTCGTACCCCGGAATGAATCGCTAGAGATCGCACGGTAATAAGGCCAAAAGCAGTGAATGCTTTTTGGAAGTTTCAGTTTTGCTTCTGCCGCCTCCTTATCAATAAAGTATACAGCGTTGGAGGTTATGATGGAACTGACAGCAATTTATCGATGTGTAGCCGCATTAGATATTCAC
>SPJS01000176.1 GCA_006844705.1 Methylococcaceae bacterium
TATTCGCTTCCAACAGGGCTTCACTCCTCAGCGAGACCTGGCCTTCCAGGTTATGACGGTAAGTTTCCAGTTCGCTATCTCGTAACTGAACTTGTTGCAACATTTGATTAAAGCCGTTGACCAGAGCCCCCAGTTCATCTTCATTCAACGTCTGCGCTCGAATACTGTAATCCTGGTTAATAGTGACAGATTGCATGGCGTCATGGAGATTTTTGATCGGACTGGAGATAATCTGATTTAATTTGGCAGATAACAACAAGGCGACAACAAATGCGCCTGCAATAATCATCAACATAACCAGGCTGTAATTCAGCATATCGTCGCGGAATTCAAGCAAACTGGCCACCAGATAAATATCTCCAATTTGTTCGTTATCAAGAATCACCGGCTTAACGATGACCATATGTTGAGCAAATAGATCAAGATAAGGGTCAACAACAGGTGAGGTATCAGCAAAGTAAGGCGGCGCTTCGTTTACCTTGTTGGGAGGACGTGTATAACTGGCAAACAGGTGTCCCTGCTGGTCACGAAGACCGGCATACAAAATACTGGAGGTCGGTTCCAGCGCACTCAGGTTGGTAGTGGCGGCCTGCTGATCATAAAAACTTAACGCCCCTGTACTGCGCGAGGCAATGACTTCAGCCAGGCTGGAGAGCTGTTGCTTAAGTGCTTTTTGTTCACTGAAGGCGCGTTGAATAAGAATAGCAAGCGATAACATCAGCACCACTGACATGGTGGTTGTCAGCATGATCAACAATAATTTTTGCGCAATGGGTAAACGTTGCATCCCGAGCATGGCTAAAGCTCTTGATGGGGTTCAGTGGTCACGATGGCGCCAAGTTCCAGGATGATCGATGCCAGAGTCAAGCCAGCGGCTTCAATCGCGTGTACATTTATCTCGAAGCGCAATTGTTGTTCGATGACGCGGAAAGTGATCATGCCGCCTTGTTGCGAGAAGTCATTAATATCACTGAGGGTTAATATCGGCTTTTTTTCTAATGCCTGCAAAATACTGGGGATGCGATGCTTTTCAGAGTGACTGACAAATAACATTTGGCACTTATCAATCGCTTTGGTAGGCAGTATGCCATTTCTGAATAACAGAATGTGCAGAGGGAGGTTTTTTACAGACTTATCACGAATGGCATTAAGAGAGTGATGCGAAAGTGAATTTTCCCCCAGAATACACAACGTAAAACTGCCCGTTGAGGGGGGTACAGTGGTCTGCGGCCATTCAGTGAACTTACTGAATTTGTAGGTAAAGATGGCTTTTAAAGTGGACTCATCTATGCTGGGTGCAGCCATCACAACTGCAGCCAGGCACAGCAGCAGAAGCGACACACAAGATCGCCATGTAAACGCTATGCGTTTACTGACCATGCAATTTTATAATCATGAGGTGAGTCGTCATCATCTGGGTGCGGTCAAAATTCAAATTGATAGCGAATTTGCCCATACACACTACGTTGCACCTGGGTGGGAAACGTGCCAAATTCCTCGTAGAATTCCAGCTGGCTATTGTTGAGCAGGTTACGCCCGGCCAGGGATAATTCCAGCTGTTTGAGTGGTGTCCAGGCAATGCGGGCATCCAGTTGCCAATAATGATCAACAGAACGCACGATATTTGGCAGAGAAGTGAATGCTTCATCAATGGCACTGGTATAGCGTAGCCATAAATCGGTATGGATATCCCTGGCAATATCCTGGGATAAGCGTATGGACAGTTGGTGGTGTGGGTTGCGGTTGTCCCCTAAGCCAAATGGCACCGGGCTGGTATTGGCCGCGGTACGGGTGAAATTGCTGTGCAAGTAGCTGTAGGATAGTTGCAGGCGAGTGCTATCCAGCGGACGCCAGTCAGTGGCTAATTCAAATCCCCAGGTTTCACCTTGTTCGGCATTGCTAAAAATCAATGGAACTTGCAGTGTCGCCAGGTTTACTGCGCCCGGTTGGGGGGCGACAATATTATCGTAATCATTGTAAAACACTGTCATATCAACAGAGAGCTCTTTCAGTGGCCAGAAACGATAGCCCAGTTCTGCGCTGTATTGCTCCTCCGGGTCAAGCTGGTTATTGCCGGTGAGTACGAAAGAAAAGGGCAGGGTTGGAA
>SPJS01000177.1 GCA_006844705.1 Methylococcaceae bacterium
CTTATAAGCGCTTTTGCCGGTGCGTTATCCGGCTTCTTAATCTCGCTGTCATTAACATTGGCAACGAACTAACTTTAACCTTTGGAGTAAATATTATGGATTTAACAGCCGTAACGGTCGATTTAGGCCAATATTTTGTACTTGCAACAACAATCATTACCGCTTTAGTTGGTTTGATTGCAGTGCGCAAGATCGTTAAATTGACTAACCGCACTTAAAATGAAAGCCACAACATTAAAGAATTTGTCCTCAGCAATCTTTTTTGTTGTGGCCTTCTTCCTAATCTCAAACAATGCATATTCTGGTGTTTCAGCACTTGCATTTAAAAGGGCAATCAAAACCAGCCCAACAACTGCCAGAGTACAGACAAGATTTGCTGCCAATGACCCAAAATATGGAACCGGTTTACCTGCCGCAGCAAATAATTCAATTTACACCACTGCTGTGGATATCGGCGCTGCTTCTCTAGCCGCTGTCTTCAAAAAACGTGCATTCTCACCTTGGGGGATTGCAATTGCCACAGCAATAACAGCCGCCGGTTATTTGATTGACGAACAAGGCAATCAAATAACTTCAAATCAACAAGCAGAATACACCGGTCAAGGTCACTGCCGAAGTGCAAACCATTTCCTATTCGGAATAATGACCGCCACTGAATGCCTAGATATAACTAATGGTCAGTCCTATCAAGAACCAATTTATCGAATAATTAGTGCAGGCTCTGGCTGGCAATACTTACACCAACAGGGTGGGTCCTATTTCTTCGTCCCATCTCCTGACACAACTACAAGCCCCGGCACAATAGAACCAACTATTGAACCGTTAACAGATCCTGAAATTGTAGAAATTGTATTCCCACAAATTCAGGAAGCCGCGCTTCCTGACATCTTGACCGACCCACAAACTGGATTACCAGATGAAGTAATTACCGAACTGACACAGATTGAAAATAATATTCAAACTGAAATAAATAATCTGAATGATTCAGACCCATTGAATGATCCCGTTGACATAACCCCAAATGTATCAATCACAGAACAGCATCTGATTGAAGAGGTACAGCAACAGCAACAAGAAGATGTAAATGAAGATTTTAGCTTCTCTGAACCGCCTTTTGAATTTGATACAGAACTTGAAATTCCAGAGAAAACTGATTTTGACGACGCAATAGAACCCTATTTACAACAAATAGATGAATTAACAAATGATATAGGAATAACAGCCACTGCCGGCTCTTGTTCGATATCAATACCTGTTTCAGTAGGTTCTTATAGTAAAAACGGATCAATGGATTTTTGTCAATATGAGTCAATAATAGAAAGCATTGGCGCAATTCTTGTCGTTATATCCTATCTATATGCAGCTTTCATCTTACTTGGAGTCAAACACTAATGGGCGCATTAATCACAGCATTTGCAACTTGGGTTTCCGGTCTAAATGTCGCGCAATTCTTGGCATTTAAAGTAATTTTGTTTGCACTATTCACAGTGATATTACCTATCATCCTATATAACTTTGCACTTGAATGGATGCTCCAGTTATTAGGCTTTGCACTCAGCTATGTATCAGGCTCACTACCGGGCGACACTATGCCGAATTTCACCGGTTTAGCCGGTTGGTTTATGGTCAACCTGAACATGCCGGAAATAGTAACCACTATTGTTTCTGCTTTAGCTGTTCGTCTCTTAATCACATCGGTACTAAAAACCTAATGTTAAAAACCGTCGTAGGCGTACCACGCTCAGGAAAATCGTATTATGTGGTTTCAAGCCTAATCAAATATTGTGATTACGACCCATTTGCAAAAGTTTATGATACAAAGCCAAGGCATCTGATAGTCACAAACATTGATGGCTTGAAATTGAATCACAAAACCTTGATTCAATTCATGGATGAAGCAATCAAGCTAAACCCTCAGCACGATCTGAGAAAATATCCACAGGAATCAACAGCACAATTTGAACTAAGACAAAGATTAACAGCTCTTTTTGATGTTGAAATTTGGCAAAGACTCAGTAAGAAATACGACAAAATTGTAATTGCCATTGATGAATGTCAACGGTATTTTCCGAGTTTTGATAGAACAATACCAAACTCAGTTTG
>SPJS01000178.1 GCA_006844705.1 Methylococcaceae bacterium
ACATGATCGAAATGGGTATTCTTGATCCAGCGAAAGTTACACGCTCTGCACTGCAAAATGCAGCGTCTGTTGCTGGCTTGATGATCACCACAGAAGTGATGGTGGCTGATGAGCCTGCTGACGAAGCCGCTGCTGCCCCAGCAATGCCTGATATGGGTGGCATGGGCGGTATGGGCGGTATGGGTGGCATGGGTGGAATGATGTAGTCCCACTCCACGCTTTATCCATAAAGCTAAAAAGCCCCGTCTGTTTTCAGGCGGGGCTTTTTTATTGCTTGGGCAACACCCATTCGGCACGCGGAAAATGACACGTATACCCATTGGGGGTGTTTTCAAGATAATCCTGGTGTTCCGCTTCTGCTTCCCAGAAATCCCCAAAAGCAGTCACTTCTGTGACCACTTTTCCTGGCCATCGCCCACAAGCGTTAATATCTGCAATGGTTTGTTGAGCAGTTAGTTTTTGCGTGTCATCAACATAATAGATTGCGGAACGATAGGATAACCCTTGGTCGTTGCCTTGGCGGTTAAGCGTGGTGGGGTCGTGAATTTGGAAAAAGAACTCTAGGATTTGTCTGTAGGAAATGACGTCTGGATCGAAGCGTATTTCGATACCCTCAGCATGCGTTCCGTGATTTCGGTAAGTCGCATGGGCTATATCGCCGCCGGTATAGCCGACGCGTGTGGAAATTACGCCGGGCAACTTGCGGATCAGTGCCTGCATGCCCCAAAAGCAGCCGCCCGCCAACACAGCGCGTTGGCTAGTCATGATGTTCTGTATAAAAAAATGGGTTCACTATTGTCTTTTCCATGCATGTTAAAAAAACCGTTCAAGACAATAGTATATGATCGAATTGTAAAATCATAGCGAGCAATGCGCATCAAAGGTTTTGTCTCAATTTGTCCAGGGTTAGCGGAGGGTATTGCGGTTAATATTCGCTTAACTGGACGACCTTGCAGAAATAGTTGTGTTATGTTTTTAATTCTGGCTGTTTAAAGTTATATGATACCCATTTTATTCATTTTGGATGGTTATGCTGAAACCCGTTGATCTTAAAGCGCATCCTGAAGGAGGGCGTTTTCTTGAAGTGTTTCGTTCTGATGTGGTTGTCACAACAAGTAATGGCCAGCAACGCAGCGCTTTAACCCACATTTATTTTTCCCTCAATCAAGGAGAAGTCAGCCGCTTTCATCAAGTCAGTTCCGATGAGGTGTGGAATCTCTATCAAGGTGAGGGCTTGTTACTTTATAGTTGGGATAGTTCTAGCGGGCTTTCCTGTGTTGAATTATCTGCAAGCAATAATTGTTATTGTTCTGTGATCCCAGCCGGCATCTGGCAGGCTGCCGAGCCGATGGGGCAAGGTGTGCTGGTCGGGTGTTCGGTTGGGCCGGGGTTTGAGTTTGAAGATTTTGAACTGATTCAGCCTTCGTCATCGGTTGCCGGGCATATCATAGCGGCTGACCCGGCGATGAAAAAATTTATGTGATCATTTGTGGTGAAGGATTGGTAAATTTGGCTTTTCAGATTGGGTCGCAGTAGATTAGCCTGTTCTCCAGATAATTCATCAGGAGAACAGGGGTCCGAAATCCAAGAAATCATTGAAATATGGGGCGAGTTATTTATAGCAAAACGCCCTGGTGAGAGTCCCTGGTCAATAAGCGTCCTGTAACAATTTAGTATCTTTATTCAGCTTTTCTGCTAAATGAGATGCCAGGTTAATCAATATTTTGGTCAAGAGTGCTCCTTCCAGTTTATCAAATGGAATTTCCAGGCATTCTGTGTAAGCAGTCGAGACGATATTGGCGGAACGGTTAAGACCATTGACCAGCGACATTTCGCCAAAACATTGACCGGCTGACAACGTACCCAGACGCAGGAAGTGTTTTTCTTTGGTCGCGATGGTAATTTCTACTTCACCAGTCAGGATAAAAAACATGGAGCTAGCTTCGTCGTCAGTGTTAAAGATTGTTTGACCGGGAGGAAATTTTACATTTTCAGCCAGGCTTTCCAGCGTTTTAAGGTCTGTATCTGTGAGTCCTGTACATAACACCTGGTCAGCAATTGTCTTGC
>SPJS01000173.1 GCA_006844705.1 Methylococcaceae bacterium
AAAAAGTCGGTGCCAATCACCGCTTTTAGTCCACCAAGCAAGGTATATAACGTGCACACGGTTAAAATAACTGTCATGCCAATACGATAATCAATACCACTCAATGCATTAATGAGTACGCCACCTGCCATCCCCAGACTAATCAGCCAACCAAAGCTATAAGCCAGAGAAATCAACAAAAAGATACGCCAAGTCGTTTTGCCGTAGCGCAATCGAATGAAATCACCACTAGTATATGCCGTTGGCATCAGCACTCGAATGCGTTTCGCCATTGGCGCAAACAGCAATAAACCGACCGCGCCCAGTGAATAACCCACCATACCCCACACACCTAACTGCAAAGTAAGCTGCGGCGCGGCCATGGTGGTATTACTGGTCACCCAGGTCGCCATGGCAGTGGCTGATGCAAATGCCAATCCGACATTGCGGCCTGCCAGCATATCGGTTTCCAGACTATTGTTTTTGCGGCCCAGCAACCAGCCAAACCACACCCACACCACGCTGAATATAGCTAAAATCATCCATGCAAGATGGCTTGGTAAAATAGCAGCTTCTGATGACATTATGTTTCTCTATTCACTGGTAATCAGTTGTCCAAGTTCTGCAATCGCTTCATCGGTGGTCATCACCCGCGCATAACGATCTTTCATTGTGGTAATCGTCGCGTTCTGCAACTCTGCGGTCACAGTGGCACAACCATCAGAAATCAACGTCACATGAAAGCCCAAGTCGCAGGCATCGCGAATAGCGGTTGACACACACTCATTGCTGTAAACCCCCACGATAATCAAGCCTGTGATTTCAAGATTACGTAACACATATTCCATATTGGTCGAGTTAAACACACCACTAGCGGTTTTATTAATCACAATCTCATCACCCACTGGCGCAACTTGTTCTACAAACTCAGCTTCTTTTGAGCCTGGTGCAACATGTAGCTTGAGTCGCTTGTGACCTGGCCCGCGATCACGCCCATCCTGCGTAAGAGATTGGATACGTGTGTGCACGACTTCAAGGCTTTTTTCTCTAAAACAGTCCTGCAAACGTCGCACATTGGGCAAGACAGTGTTTTCGAGCCGCTCGAAATAATACTCCTGCGCTTCAGCCGCAAGTCCCGATTGATTATCTGCAGAAAACACTCCAAAACCACGCACAGCATCTAAATATTGCATGTCAATACACAACAAAGCAGTACGGTGCTTCTGAATTGATGCCCTGACATCAGGTGCATCGACAATCGACTCACGATAAGTCTCAGCTAAAGGATCAACATTGATATAGTTTTTTTTATTTTCGGTCATTGTTCATTCACTAATTGATAAAGTGTGTTGAGTAATACATTGGCACCGTTATAAATATCCTGCCAATCTGACCATTCAGCAGGGGTGTGACTCACACCACCTTTGCTCGGTACAAAAATCAAGCCAGTGCGAACGATACTCGCCATGATTTCAGTATCATGCGCAGCACCACTAGCCATACGAGTATGATTAATGCCTAATTTTGAGGCAGTTGCATCAATCATTTGACAGATGCCAGCATCACACCGCACTGGTGCAATCTCGCTATGCAGTTCATATTCAAAGGTGAGTTGACGACGACGCGCCATGTCTGACAAATAACGGTGAATCGCATCAATTAAGTGATTCAGCGTTTCCTGATCACTATCGCGCACGTCTAAAGAAAATTCGGCTAAACGCGGCACTACATTGGCAGCCCCTGGAGACAAACTGGCACGCCCTATCGTCGCGACACTGCGGTCACCACCATATTCTTCAACCAGTTTGGGTAAAGCCACGCCGAATTCTGCTAGCCCTTGGAAAGCATCTTTGCGCATGTCCATGGGTGCTGCACCAGCATGTGCCGCTGACCCGCGCAACCGTACCTGCCATTTCACCAACCCATTGATGACATCGACCACCCCCAGGTGCAGTTGCTTTTGTTCTAATATCGGTCCCTGCTCAATGTGCAGCTCTATAAATGCATGCAAGCTATCGGGCTTTCTGGTGGCGGTCAAGGCGTCCATTGCATTCAAGCCTTGTCTGGCCATGGCCTCTAC
>SPJS01000174.1 GCA_006844705.1 Methylococcaceae bacterium
AATCACTAGGACTAGGTACTTTGCCTTTTACTTTTAGTGGTCTAGTATTAGCTTCCATTATTTATTCTTTGCCATTTGTGGTGCAGCCCATCCAACTGGCCTTTCAAAACATAGACCCACGCTATTTAGAAGCTGGTGCAACCTTACGCGCTGGCCCTATTGATCGTTTTTTTAGTATTGCGCTGCCACTCGCTAAGCCAGGTCTGTTAACAGGTGCAATTTTAGGCTTTGCCCACACTGTTGGCGAGTTTGGCATCGTATTAATGATCGGTGGTAATATCCCAGCTGAAACACGTGTAGTTTCAGTACAAATTTACGAATATGTTGAAGCATTGGAATACGCCAATGCACATCAACTGTCGGCAGTCATGTTAGCTTTTTCATTTTTAACACTGCTATTGCTCTATACGTTTAACCCCACTAAAAAGACTAAGTGAGTATTGTGTCATGATCGAAATCAATCTAGCACTCTCACGTACTGATTTTTTATTGGATGTTGATCTTAAAATCCCCAGCACTGGTGTCACTGTGCTATTTGGCGCATCTGGCTCTGGTAAATCAACATTATTACGTTGCATTGCCGGTTTGGAACACGCTAAAGGCAGGCTCAGTGTTAATGGAAAAATCTGGCAGGACGACACAAGCTTTTTACCACCTCACAAACGACAAGTCGGTTATGTGTTTCAAGAAGCCAGCTTGTTTCCTCACTTAACGGTCATGCAGAACCTCCAATATGGCCTGCAAAGACAAAAGCAAGCTGACATGCGCTTTAGTCTGGATTCACTGATTGATCTCCTTGGGATTGCGCATTTGTTAACCCGTAAGCCAGCAAAACTCTCTGGTGGTGAAAAGCAGCGTATTGCAATTGCCAGGGCCTTGGCTGTGAATCCACAAGTGTTACTGATGGATGAGCCCATGTCTGCACTGGACATGGCACGCAAACTAGAAGTCCTGCCTTTTTTAGAAAAGCTCAGAGATGAACTAGCAATGCCTGTGATTTATGTAACACATGCCAGCAATGAGTTAATACGATTAGCAGATCATATGATTGTGCTCAATGCAGGCAAGGTCATCGCTGAAGGTGACTTGAATAGTACGATGGCGCAAATTGACCACCCATCTCTAGCGGCCCATACCCCTAATGTTGTGGTGGAAGCAAACATCACCGGCATTGATCGTGAATGGCATTTGGTCAAAGCGTCATTCAATGAGGGTGCCATCTGGTTGCGCGATCAGAACTTTGCACTCAATCAAACGGTGCGTTTTATGGTGATGGATAAAGATGTGAGTATTGCACGTACGCCTCAGCAAGACTCCAGTATTTCAAACACCTTGCCCGCCACAGTGCACGGCATACTCGATGGTGAACACCCAGCGATTTGCATCGTCAGGCTCAAACTCGGTCAAACCTACCTGCTCAGCCGGTTAACCCGCCGATCTCTACAAAAGCTAAACATTCAAACAGGCGATAAAGTCTGGGCACAGGTTAAACTGGCTGCGATTGTGGAATAGTCGCTATTTGTGCTGCCAGCACTGATACAGGATGTTTCACCGGCATGCCTTGGCCGTTGTTGCTATCAGCTTCTAAGTGGAGTGCACAGCCGATATTTGTACTCACCAGATAAGCGCCACCTGACATATCTGCGCCAATCAGCGCCTGCTCGCGCAAGGCGCGTGCCTGTTGCGGGTGGGTCAACATATAAACACCTCCAGCCCCACAACAAAGTTGATTGTTATCCAGCGTACTGATCACTAAACCTGGAATTTTATTCAACACTGTATAGACTGACTGCACTGTTTTTAATACATTGCGGTGGCTACAGGGCTCATGCACGACAACACGTTCAAAGGCAGGGCTTACTTTACTCGTGTCGTCCCAATGTTGTGCAATAAAATCCATAATCTCAAACAAAGGTGGCTTAAATGCAGGCTCATTATCTAATGCTAGCCACTCGCCATACGCCTGCAGTTCAGCACCGCAGCCCGTCGCACAGTACACAATGGCATCAACATCCAGC
>SPJS01000175.1 GCA_006844705.1 Methylococcaceae bacterium
CCCGTTTGGCGATATTACGACCTTGATGGTATGGCAAAAAAATGTTCACGCAAGCAATGGTGTTGTCAGCTTCTGGACGTTTTTCAACTTATTAATTCCATCATTGGTGAACTGGTTAGTGCCTGCGACAGTGATGAGCTTTTTTATCCCAAATGAAAAACCAGAGGGCAACAGCGACAAAGTGACCGTTTTACGTGGTGGCTTTACAATGATCTTTTTGTTCCTGATTACGATTTCACTCGCTGTATCTTCTCATAACTTCTTACACATGCCACCTGTATTAGGCATGCTGACTGGCTTGGGCTTGCTTAAACTCTTAGCCTTCACACTACGTAAAGTAGGAGAGCAGGACTACTATGTTAAACATCCTGTTAGCGGAGAGTCCAGCTCGTATGATATTTTTAGTCGAATCTCGCAAGCAGAATGGGATACTTTATTCTTTTTCTACGGCGTAATTTTATCAGTGGGTGGTTTAGGCCTGATAGGCTATATGGGCATGATGTCTAGTGTTATGTATGGTCAATGGGGGCCAACAGTGGCCAATATCGCTGTCGGCGGCTTCTCTGCAATCGTAGATAACATTCCTGTGATGTTTGCAGTACTCACTATGTTGCCAGACATGTCAATTGGTCAATGGTTGTTGGCAACACTGACAGCAGGTGTCGGCGGCTCTATGCTATCAATTGGGTCGGCCGCAGGTGTTGCACTGATGGGTCAGGCTCACGGTAAATACACCTTCTTTGGTCACCTAAAATGGACACCTGTGATTGCATTGGGCTATGCCGCGAGTATTTGGACGCACTTCTTGATTAATAGTCATTTATTTGGCTAATTGCTGAGGCTATAAATCAACCTTAACGGCTTGCTTGGCACCATTACGCACCACAACAACTTCTGCACTTTGGCCTTTAAGTTTCTGCACTGCGGCAACTAAATCTTTTGGATGATTAATGCCAGTATGGCCAATTTGCAAAATTTGATCGCCGCGTTGAATGCCGGCTTTGTCTGCAGCTGACCCTTGGACAACAGCCAAAATGCGCAAGCCTTTGAGCTCACGTTTGTTTAGCACTTCGTTATCGCGCTTAACTACCCGGTTGAGCTTCACGATGTGCACACCAAAACTTGGCATTGGAATCTTCACCCAGTAGCTCGCAAAATAGTCATATATTTCTTCTGCTTCTAGGGCGGCTTCATCAATCGTTTTACCCGCTTGCTCGGCTTGCTTTTTTAAGAAGGCAATTCTGGCAGCTTTTTGGCGGCTTGAGGCATATTGGGTATAAACCAGCACAGTATCAGCTTTGATCGCTTGGCCCTGCTCCAATGCATAGTCTGGTGCGACATCGGTGCTGATAAAGTTACTACTGCCAACCATGTCATAGCCTTTTTCCAGCATGCTGATGTTGTCTTCGGACTTGTCTTTGCTGACATAAATTTTAGTCTCTGGATTTGGACTCAGTGACTGCAATGCAGATCGCCCTTGCTGCTGATAATGTTCTGCAAACAGATTAACTTCTTCTGCAAATGCCACTTTGCAACTCATCGCGACTATTAGCAACATCACAAATGTTACCAGCCAAACATAAGTCTTTTGTTTTGATCGTTTTGCTACTGTTACCTGCTGTTGCTGCATACTGCCTCCTTGATATGCCAGGACACACCTGAACAAAGGTTGAAAATGCTAGGAAATTAACGTGTTTTCGTTCATCATACACGCAATTAATCGTTTCCACATTTAAGACAAGCACATGACAGAATCATTCATAAAAATTGGATTAATCTCGGTTAGCGACCGTGCCAGCCGCGGTGATTATGAAGACAAAGGCATTCCCAGCCTAAAAGACTGGCTTAACAAAACTGTGACTACACCGATGCAATTCAGTGAAGCGTTAATTGCCGATGAACAGGATTTAATCGAACAAACCTTGATTAAACTGGTGGATGAAGCTGCCTGTGATCTCGTATTAACCACAGGTGGAACAGGGCCT
>SPJS01000179.1 GCA_006844705.1 Methylococcaceae bacterium
GTTTAACACTTGTTTTTATCCAGATTGTATCAATCTAAATGACTTTATCACTACATTTAGTTAAATTGATATAAATCGTAACATATTGATTTTAATAAAATAAGCTGTTAAGTAAGTGCCATTCGGGACAGACCACGTTTATTGAACACACTCAACGTTTAATATCAATAACAGGGCGAGCGCTGAGCAACGACCACACACTTTTATGTTTACCCGATAATTTGGGAAAATCAATGCCCTTGCCTTCTTTATCTTGGAATATTTGACTCAATCGTTGGGTAGCATCCGTATAACCGTTAATCAGCAATAGGCCGCCGTATTACGCCGAATGTTGGTATTAATTCATTCGGCATATTACGGCTATAGCTGATGTCTCCTACGTATCTGAGCTATTTAATAAACAACATTTCCTGATATTTTGGTAAAGGCCAGAGTTCGTCAGCAACCTCTGCTTCTAAATTGTCTGCATACAAACGCGTTTCATCCATTAAGCCGCGAATGTCCTGAGCACAAAATTGCATATGCGCGTCGATAGAAGGAAATTCTTCTTTCTCCAGCGCTATGCAGAGTTTGTCGACAGTAGACATCATGGAATTTGCTAAAGACACAATTTTTTCCGCTTCTGAACTTTCCAGCTTAACCCCCATTCCACTCAAACCTGAACTCACTGCGGTGAGTTTAGCAAGATAATTAATGGCTGCGGGATATATCATGGTTTTGGCCATATCAATAACCAATTTGGCTTCTACTTCTATGGATAAAATATATTGTTCAGCATAGACCTCAAACCGGCTTTCCAGCTCCACCAGAGTTAACACACCGGTGCTTTCAAACAATTGTTTAACCGAATCTTCACAGAATGCAGGCAAGGCATCGGCAGTCGTCGGTATATTTTTCAAACCACGTTCCTTTACGGCCATCTCATGCCATTCAGGAGAGTAACCATCGCCGCCAAACACCACGTTGCCATGTTGATCCATAAGTTCTTTAAGAACAGCCAGAACCGCTGTTGCCTGATCTGCACCACTGTTCAGTTGCGCTTCCAGTTTTTCTGCAATCCAGTTTAATGAATCAGCCAGCATGGTGTTCATGGCAACCAAGGGCCCGGATACGGATTGTGAAGAACCGACAGCGCGAAACTCAAATCGGTTGCCGGTGAATGCAAAAGGCGATGTTCGGTTACGGTCACCCGGATCTCTGTCAAATTTTAGAATTTGCGACAGGCCAAGATCCATCACATCCCCTTGTATTGATGACATAATATTGCCCGCCTGGATATCATTGAAGACCTTTTCCAGTTGATCCCCTAAGTAAACCGACAATATTGCGGGAGGTGCTTCGTTGGCACCTAATCGATGATCGTTGGCGGCGGAGGCAATCACTGCCCGTAACAAGGGACCAAACTTTTCTACCCCGCGAATGACGGCGCCACAGAACAACAGAAAGTTTAAATTATCATGCGGTGTATCACCGGGGTCGAGTAAATTGCCTTGTGTCGCATTACCAACAGACCAGTTGACATGTTTACCGGAACCGTTAATCCCTGCAAACGGTTTTTCATGCAGTAAACAGTGGAAACCATGATTTTTGGCCACTTTTTTCATTAAGGTCATCATTAACTGCTGATGATCTGCCGCAACATTCGCCGCTTCAAAATATGGTGCTATTTCAAACTGCCCAGGGGCGACTTCATTATGGTGGGTTTTCGCCGGAATACCCAGGCGGTAGAGCTTGTCTTCAAAATCCTGCATAAAGACCTGCACGCGCATCGGAATCGAACCAAAATAATGGTCATCAAACTCCTGACCTTTCGCAGGGGGGGCACCAAACAAGGTACGTCCGGCCAGCAGTAAGTCAGGTCGTTGGTTGGCAAAATTAATATCGATGAGAAAGTATTCCTGCTCGGCACCACAACTGGAATTCAAGGTCGCAATCTCGGTTTCACCCATCAGCGA
>SPJS01000196.1 GCA_006844705.1 Methylococcaceae bacterium
GGAATAACGCCTGCTTTTCGAGTACGTTCGAGACAATAATATGATTTTCAACTACAAATAAATATGAAAAAGCTGACGGCTTCAGCGAGTAATAATGCACTTTGATTATGTGAGTTTATTACCTGAATCCGTGACTTCAATGCGTCCTGTGCCGTAGTCAAGTCACGGATTCAGGTATTTCCCTTGCCTATATAACCGGCTGATTGGCATACACCTCTTACTTGCAGTGACGACGGCGGGTCTGATGCAAGAAAGTCGTTGCGGCGAGAGTGAAAAATAGTAAACAAATGCTGAGTGCTGGGATAGGAATAAGGGCATGAAAAACTGGCGAAGCTTGAATGCGGGTCAGTTGTCTCTCACCTTCTCCATCAATGCTTACCGTCATCACATCCCCATTGATTTGAATATGGCTGACAAGCGCATGGGATAAGCCCCAGTCCCCGGTTGTGTCTCGCCACGGTATGCCTTGTAGTCCGCCCCCATTAAAAGTGATGTTATTTTCACCATCCCACTGGTAATCGCCACGTTCCATGCCGGGGCCGCCGCCGTCATCAGGTATGCCGTCCTCCGCCATAAAATAGTTTCCGTGGGCTAAAAAACTGATCACAACCCCATTGTCATGCGGAGAATCGGGGCCAGAATACCAACTGCCCAGTATTGGGTTTTGCGTGTCGAGCCGGGAAAATGGAAAAGGCAGGGGTTCACCAGCGACTTTAACAGTCAATTTATCGCCCTTCAGTTCGGCGCGGCTAATAAATGTGTGGGACAGTCCCCAGTTGCCACTGGTGTCATCAATGACAGTGGTAGTCAGCGAGTGTTGATTCGCATTAAACACATAGCTGCCCCGTTCCATACCGGGGCCACCGTTAGCTTCTGCTACACCATCTTCAGCCATATAAAATGTACCGTCTTCGAAGAATGTTATGACGATGCCGTTGTTGGATGGATAACCTGGGCCAAAATACCAGCCTCCGATAATGCTGTTTGCAGCAGTGGCAGACACACTAGAGGTGAGGGCGAATAAGGAAAATAAAATACTTTTCATAGCAACCTCCAAAGGGTAGCGCCTGTTAAACGCTTTAATGGACGAAAGGGTGTCTCTAAAAAAGTGAATTATTTTGCGAGAGCAAGACGGCAGCGCACGGAGAAGCACAGTGTAAGGCGTACCTGAGGATTCGAGTATGCTGCCAACGCCGCTATCGCGGAAAAGTGCATTTATAGAGATGCCCTAAATATAAAGGTGTGACAAGCCTCTGCTAAAACTATATTCTTAATCCCAATTTAACTCAACATATACATCTGTTTTTCACTTATTAATGAATCAGAATGCTGAAAAGTCCGCTGAAATACCAAACGAAAATCGGCTATGGGGGGCATTTTGTCAATCCCAGGAGGATGCTGATTTTTATGTGACGTGGCTGGGTATGATCGCTTTACGCATTGCCAGAACCCAGCGGAATCGACCCCTTGAATTCCGTTTCAGTGAAGGAGGCGCTGCTACAAGCTCAGTGGCCCCCCCACGGCTTGAATGGGTTTTAAAGATAATTTTGAATTAACCCAAACGACCAGAGCGCGTTTGTTTTTTCTCATTTCTTCCAGTTGAGGCATGGTAAGAAGAACTTCGTTGGTGTTTGATTCAACAGTTGTGTGTTCAATGGCTACAAAATCATGTTTGAGCAGCCGTCCTGAATTCTCGCCAGATTTGATGGCATTGGTCAGGTCAAAAGCTAACAGTGCGATATGAAAATCCAGAGTTTGTTTCTTGCCTGAGAAATTTATCTTGAGTTGATCTGCTTCAATTTCTACTGTTAATTTGCCCACATGATGTGTAGTGTGCGGGTCAGGTAAGTTTTTACCCGAGAAAAAGCCTCGCCATTCATTTCCAGAAACGACAAAACCAGGGGTGTAGACTGAGCTGAGATGGTTCTGGAGGTGATAGTTGAGTTGCCGGTTGGAGTTTTCGCGGGAAGCATAAGGGTCTTTCCAGCCAAGGTCATCCCAGTAATCGACATGGAAAGCGATGGGGATAAGGTCATGCCATAATTTTTTGCTGTGTTTTAATCGACTGAGCCATTGATCAGCAGGCGGGCAACTGCTGCAACCTTCAGAAGTATATAATTCAATGAGTGTGGTAGCCTGTTGTGAGCTCTCGAAAACCTGTTTTTCAGTTGCATACCCCATGGATAAAAGGCCATAGCTGAACAGGATAAAAAGCGTTCTCATTAGATTCTCTGTGAATATAGGAGTCGCTACTATAGCTTGTAAAATTAACAAAACTATCTCAAATAAATAGGATGTTTATCCGGATAATCACAGAATCTGAATACCTGAAATCATGTGTTATGTGGATAAGCGCTTAAGATTTCGGGAGTATACAAAGGTAATTCAACAGCGCTGTGAGTTAACCCTGCGGCATAGGCACAGCATGTTTTGTTCACAGCTTAATAATTTTTGTCGCACTGTTCAGCTTAACAGGCTGCCTTAACCAGGGGAAGCGTCGTTTGAGTCATCAAGTTGCAAGCTAATATCATCAGGCTTGCCGATATAAAACCCCTGCGCGTATTCAATACCAAAGTCACGGACTATATTGAGAATAGCTTCGTTTTCAACATATTCGGCGATGATTTTTTTGTCCAAAGCTATACAGACGTCTGTGATGGCTTTGACAAAGATTCTGTCTTCTTTGTTGTTGTCGAGTTGGCGGATAAAACTGCCGTCAATTTTTACATAGTCGACGGGTAAATGTTTCAGATAGTAAAAAGATGAAAAGCCCACGCCAAAATCATCCAGAGCAATCTGACACCCCATTGTCTTTATGCTGTTAATCATTTCCTGCGCAGCAGTAAAGTTTGAGACGGCTGCGGTTTCAGTGATTTCAAAAATGATGTTTTTTGTGTTGACGCGGGTTTCGGCCAATTGTCGAGTAATAAACTGAAGCAGGTTAACGTCATTAAAAGAACGTCCGGATAGGTTAATTGCCAGCTTGCAACGGTCATTTTCTGCATGTTTCAATAGGGTTTGAATTCCCTTTTTAATAACCAGACGGTCGATTTGGCCGATTAATCCGGATTCTTCCGCTTGCCGGATAAAGTCGCCAGGCATCAGGATGGCTTCATTTTCGTCCTTTATACGTAACAGGCATTCGTAATGAGAAATGGAACCATCAGGGATAAATTGTATGGGTTGGTACTGAAAAAAGAATTGTTGGTGTTGTAATGCGTTTTCTATGATTTCTTTCCAGTACACCCGGTTACTCAAATGGACCGTAAAGTGTTTGTTTGGCGAATATACATGGTATTGGCCGCGTCTATTTTCCTTGGCATAGTACATGGCCATATCCGCGTTGGTTAGCAGTTCCTGTGCATCACTCCCGTGGTCAGGGTACATGGCAATACCTATACTGGCACCGATTTTAAACATCCGCTTGTCAGCAGAAAATTCAATGGCCCGAATGCATTCGTTGATTTTGGTGGCGACATGTGTGATGCCATCAATATTGGTGTTAGGCATGATCAGGGTGAATTCATCTCCTCCAATCCGGCTTAAAATATCGGTTTCCCTGATGACATTATCCAGTCGGCGGGTGACTTCAAGTAGCAGTTTGTCGCCAGCATGATGGCCGCATGAGTCATTGACAATTTTAAATTGATCCAGGTCGATATACATCAAACCAAATTGTTGCTGGTTACGTTGCGCAGTGGCCAGTTCGCGTTTCAATTCAGACTGGAATTTTCGCCGATTGTTGATCCCCGTTAAATGGTCATGGGTAGCTAAATTAAGCATTTGTTCTTCGATCAACTTGCGATCACTGATATCAACACCCAGGGATAATACCTTCGCTTGTTGGTTAACAGAGGTGTTGATAGGCGAGTGAATCCATGAAATGTGTCTTTTTTGGCTGGGGTTTATTTCCAGAAAGCCATCGTATTTGATATGTGTGGTAATTTCTCCATTACGAATCTGCTTGAGTATGTCGATATGTTGCTTTTCGGACTTGGGAATAAAACGTTCAAACGGATTGTTAATGATCAATTCTTCCTGAAACGTAAATTCTTGGATGCCTGCCTGATTAATGGAAAGAATTTGACCGTTTTTATCCTGGGTCAGGATCAGGATGGGCGCCATGTTAATCAAATGTTGAATAAAATCTTTTTCTTTAGATAACGCTTCACCTTGATTGATGAGTTTATGGATCTGACTGGATACCATTTTTTCCAGCTCTTCCAGTTGAAGAGACAGATTGTATGCGTTCAGGTTTAGCGTATCCAGTTCATCAAACAGTCTTTTTTTGGCTTGATCGGGCTCAATGCGTGAACGAAACGTTGCGTATTGCTTATCTGCCAGAATAGGAATGGCGCTGGATAAACGAATGACGCGACGTAAAGCAAGATACAGGCTGATTAAAGTAATGGTTAAAGAAATGATAAAACTGAAGATGCCGTAAAACCAGATTTTTGCCAGATTTTGATTTAAAGCTTGATGTGCCTTACTGATGTCATTAATCAGCACAAAATAAGGCGCGTCCAGTCGCTCAGTAGATTGGTTTGCCGGGATAATACTGAGTTCATAGTGTTTGCCGTTTAAGTTGACAACATTACGCTGAATTAAAAAATCCGCCAATAGATAATTTTTTTTCACATGCTGCAGGAGATCCTGGTTTGTCTGCACATTGGTGATTGCAGTGGTCGTAAAAGGCCATTGAGTGTTTAATGATGAGTTTGAGGCCACCATGATGGCTATATCGGATTGGGTTGCACGATTATATTCAATGATGGTGTCGGCAAAAGACCGGCTGACACTGAAAGCGCCGATGATTTCGGCATTGGCCATGATGGGAATGGTCGCGGTCAAATAACAATTTCGATCGCAATTAATATCATGCGCAGGTACTTCGTTACCCAGTACCTGTATGATTTTGTCCGGGTTATGGGCTAAGGAATGTCCCCAATTGCGGACTTGTTGTCCGGAGGCATCAAAAAACTTTGCATTTTCCAAGTCCCAGATGAATTGCCATTGATCCCAATGTTTGTCTAAGGTGGCAAAAAGCTGAATGGTGGCATCGTCAGAGTGATTTTCCAGTTCAGTGACCGAAAACAATTCTGCAAACTGATCCAGCATTAAAAAGGAGTCGTTCGTTAGTGCATAAGCAATATTTTGCAGCTGATTAATGACATTATGGCGTTCATTGACAAAATTCTGCCGGGTATCCAGGTAAATGACATAGCTTAAAGCGGTATGCAGTAACAGGAAAATAATCATTGTCAGAAATGAAATCTTCCACTTTAAACTAAAAAAAGGAGAGGAAGTTGTCTTCATGATTAAAAATGGTAGGAAAGCTGGACAGCATATAAATCCCAGTTTTCTACCAATGCATTTAAATCAGGATTATCGGCTACAGGAAGCCAGGCGGTTCCGTTAATTCTGTGGTATTCGGCACGCATCATCCATGACGGGTGAATGTCCCAGCGTAGTCCAATCATCATGTCGGTGGCCCGTGAAAGATGGCCAGGCTCGCCATTTATGATGAATGCGTTTCCTTCTCTATCATTAATGTTGATAAAAAGGTCTTCATAGCGGATGAGCACTTCAACTTCGGGAATCACCCGATAACTGGCCTGGACGTACCATAATTGGGATTGAACCGTTCTATCTATAGCCGCATTGCCATAATTTTGAAAGATATTCCAGCGATGGCTGAACTCTCCAGTTAAAGTAAAATTGCTGCTGTTATATTGAGCAGAAAATGCAAGCGCATGAATGTCTGTTGTTCCGGCCAATAAAGTCTCACCTGGGGCAGGCTGGTATTCCAGTGTTAAATAATTGTGGCTGAGGCCTAAAATATACTCACCGCCATTGGCTTCATACAGTAATTGAGTGGCAGAGGACGGTGCGGTTTCCAGAAGACCGGATGCACGGGATCCAAGTACGGCAAAGCGGATTTCGTCACTGTCTCCCGGTGGCAATCCAAAATTAAATTTAAAATGAAAGTCACCGAATGAAGTGGTGTGGTCAGCATATAGTGTGAACCCATCCGCACTGACCAGCAGGTCTCTGGAACGATCAAAATACATGCCTTGAGGCAGGAATATCGACGGGTTGACAAAGGTGATGTCGCGCGTCTCGTTATACAGGCCATAGGTATATTTGATGCGTCCGGCGCGGATACCGACCTGACCGGCATCGTAACTGTATAAATTATAATCCAGCAAGCCATAATCCAAACGCACACTGCCGTTATCAACATCACCTGCTCTGCGGTAGAGCCCTTGCGCAAGCAAACTGAGATCGTTAGTTAACTGGTAGGAAAAATTTAATCCTATTTCTGTTAACCCTGGACTGATGCCATCATCACTGGGGCCATAAAAATTATTGTCAGATGAGTGGAAAAAACTTTGCGTGATAAAGCCATGAAATGCCAGGTCATCAGGGAGCGACCATGCCTTGGCTACAGATGAAGTGGTCAGGCAGAGCAGCAGGGAGATAAATTTAAGGCAAAACAATCGTTGATATGCTTTCATTGTCTGATACCTTGAGTAAATAGCCAATCGAAAATGGCGTGGTGGCGATTTTTTCTAACATCTCCAGTTCACTTTTAACAATTGTAGGCGCATAACCGGTGCCGGAAAATGTTTTACGATCCCACACCCGTCTTAACTGATGGGCAAACATATTCAGTTTTTTGCGAGAAAAGGATTTGTGTGTGGGGTGGCTGTCTTTGAGGACATAAACCTTAATATTTTCACCATCCGGCCAATAGCGATGGTTCATGGTGAAAATGGCTCTGAGTTTATGCTTGCTTAATTGCTTTTCAGGAACAGAATTATTAATGATGACATCAATGGCCATTGCTTGACGGGCCTGCAGTAAAACACAAGCAAAAATCATAAAAAAACATAAAACAGCATGTTTTCGCAAATTTTTTATATGCATAATTGGCAAGGAAATTTCCCCCGTGACCCATTGCCAGCTAGTTGTTTAACACGACATGCCAGTCTAGCTGTCAGACTAAGTATTACACATTAAATTAACAGACGCTATACAAATCAATAGTAAAATCGCGGGCATATTTGTAATTGACAACCGATTCTGAATAGGAATCGGTTGTGTGTATTACAAAGCTTGATAAGGCTTTTTACTTGGTGCAATTCACCTTAATGGAGCGAATTTTATGATTAAAATGGAATTCACCAAAATTATGCACCTTGATCCCCGGTTGAAAAATCAACTCTGAATCATCCAGCACATCCTGTTTGGTAATACCCAGAGATTTCATTAACACAGGGTGATTAGCCATCTCAGCCAGGGTTAATTTGAAATTTTTGTTTTCAAATAAAATTGCAATCGCACTCGGACCGACGACAATACTTTCAATTTTCTTGTCCCAGTTTTTTCCCTTTACATTGTGCAGATTAGGCAATTTTTTGGGCCCGTTAATGCGATGCTTGGTCCCCCGGTAATGGGCATCATCAAAGATATCCACCCAGCAGTCGCTTTTTTTGGCATAGGCAGGTGAAATCATCAGGCCGGTTAAGCATAGAACTGAAACAAAACTGCGGAAAATATTATTAACGTTATTCATTGTTATTCCCCTGTTGTGTGTAGGATGCAGGATGGAATCCCCCTGCAACTAAATTGATCTTGTAAAAGCCAGATGGTTTCATATTTTTGAATTAACTGTTCACAGAAGAGTCACAAAAACAGGGTGGTTTGTTAAGGGAGAAAGCATGTCTGAATTAACTTATGCCGATACATGGCCGGATATTGACACCGGGTTGTACAAACGCTCGGTAAAGTTATTACGGGCAGTAAAAAACCTGTTGAGCGTCAAGATTTCCCTGCATGCCTATAACCAGATGATACAGGGTGATATTTTTCTGTTTAATCATTTCTCCCGCTTTGAAACCTTTATTCCCCAGTTTCTGATGTATGAAAAAACCGGGGCTTACAGCTGTTCCATTGCTTCCAGCGAATTTTTTGTAGACGACAGTTTTCTGGCTGATTATCTGCAACATGTCGGCGTTTTTCCTCATGATCATCCCCGTCTGTTTGCCTTGATGGCCGAACAAATTCTGCGCGGTAGAAAAGTGATTGTGTTTCCGGAAGGTGGCATGGTTAAAGATCGCCGGGTGATAGACAAAAACGGTCAATACAGTATTTATTCGCGCATTACCGGCAAGCGGCGCAAGCATCATACCGGGCCGGCAGTGTTGGGGCAGGGCGTTGATGCCATCAAGTCGGCCATACGTCTGGCCTTCAAGAATAAAGATTCTGACAGGCTGCAACACTGGAAAGAGCAGTTACATTTCGACAGTCTGGATGAATTACTGGCGGTCGCATTAAAGCCGACACTGATTGTCCCGGCCAATATCACGTTTTATCCCATTCGCTCATCCGAGAACCTGTTATTTAAAAGTGTGGAGTTGCTGTCTGATGACCTCACGTTGCGACAGGCGGAAGAATTGCTGATTGAAGGCAATATTCTGTTGAAAGACACGGATATGGATATTCGCATGGGAGTGCCGGTGAATCCGTGTTGCGACTGGGACTGGAGAACGCAATGGCTGATGCAAAAAGTCGCATCGGACATGACCTGTACGGATGATGCGTTCAGGTTTACCCATCGTCCGAAAAATCTTAAGCAGCGCTTGCTTGGGCACTATTTTGTAAAAAATGCCAAATGTTCAAGAAATCAATATATGAAGCGGATTTATGCCAATGTGACCATCAATCTAAGTCATCTGGCAGCGACGTTATTGATGATATTTATGGATGCAAATTCCAGTCATATTGAAAAGAGCCATTTTTATACGGTTTTGTATATTGCGATTAAAAATCTGCAAAAAAATACGCGCATTCATTTGCATCGCAGTCTGCTGAATCCGGATGAATACGGTGATCTGGTACATGGCCTGAATGCCCGCTTCGATCATTTTATATGCATTGCCAAAGAGGCTGAATTGATTGCCGAGCAGGATGAATGCTATTACTTTTTACCCAAGCTTAGGGAAGATCACCATTTCGATCAAATCAGGCTGGAAAACCCGATTGCGGTTTACCACAATGAAGCGGCACCGTTGAAAGCAGTGCGCGAGGCATTACTGGAAGCAGACAGAAGTTATCAGGACATCAATCCGCATGAATTGGCGGCATGGCATTTACAGGATGAGCAATTAATTCTGGCATTTGAACAGCAAAATTATAACCAGCAAGGTGCGCAAGCATACAAACAGACAGAAACGGCTACTGCAGACCCCAGCCCCTTTTTTATTCGTCCCCGGCAGGCGAATGGCTTTGGTGTATTGTTGATTCACGGCCTGTTAGCGAGCCCGGCAGAGTTGCGTGATTATGGGCATTATCTTGCCGAAAAGGGATTTACTGTGCTGGGAGTACGCATCAAAGGACATGGCACTGCAGCTTCAGCATTGCGCGAACTCAGTTTTGAGCAATGGTTTGAGAGCGTTAAACGCGGTTTCAATATTTTGAAAATGAACTGCTCCAAACTGTTTGTCATCGGTTTTTCAACTGGGGCGGCATTGGGTTGCAAACTAGCGGCTGAAAATCATTCTGAAATCGCAGGACTGGTCGCGGTGTCTGTGCCGATCAAATTTGTTAACAGCAATTTTATGCTGATCCCTTTACTGCACAATACCAATACGCTGGTGCATTGGGTGTCTTCATTCGAAGGGGTCAAACCCTATCTGGAAAATGAGCCTGAACACCCGGATATCAATTATTGCAATGTGCCGGTACGGGCGCTATATGAATTGCGACGTCTGATCAATCATGTCGAGGCCTTATTGGCCGATATTGAAACCCCCACTCTGCTGCTTTATGCCGACGAAGACCCAGTGGTGTCTTACCAGAGTGCGGAGACCTTGTTCAGCAAACTGGGCAGCAAGCTAAAAAAACAGGTGACCGTGCATGCTGACCGGCACGGTATTCTGATGGAAAATATTGATAATAGCTGGTGCAAAATAGACAAATTTCTGGCTAAACAACAGAAAAATCCGAATTTTGCCTCGGTAAAACCTCATCCTGTCATCTAAACGGATAGCGTTGCAGACCCTATCCGAAGGAGAACATCACATGAAAAGTGTTGTGATCGCAGCGTATAAACGCTCCCCGTTTACCCCGGCCAAACACGGTGAACTGGCGTCAGTCAGGCCGGATGAAATGACCGCCCAGGTAGTTACGGCACTGGTCGAACAAAGTGCCGTTAATCCGCAGGATATTGAAGACCTGATCTTGGGCTGCGCCTTTCCGGAAGGGGAGCAGGGCATGAATATGGCGCGACTGGTGGTGCCTCTGGCGGGGTTGCCTAAATCTATCGCAGGCATAACCATGAACCGCTTTTGCGGCTCTTCCATGTCGGCGATCCACATGGCGGCCGGGGCGATTGCTATGGGCGCGGGCGATGTGTTTATCTGTGCTGGTGTGGAATCCATGAGCCGTGTGCCCATGGGCGGATTTAACATGCTGCCGCATCCGGGCTTGTTTGAAAAATACCCGCAAGCATTTATGAGCATGGGGGAAACGGCGGAAAATCTGGCACACAATTATGAGATTCCGCGTCAACAGCAGGAAGCTTTTGCGATCAGCAGTCAACAAAAAGCCGCTCGCGCACAACAACAAGGCCATTTTCAACAAGAAATTGTAGAAATGACCCTGATGGACGGATCACGGGTTAATCAGGATGGTTGCCTGCGGCCGGACTCTAATGCGCAGGAAATGTCAGAACTTAACCCGGCATTCAAACACGATGGCAGTGTAACTGCTGCTACCTCGTCACCGTTGACCGACGGCGCTGCCGCAGTGCTGCTATGCAGTGAAGACTATGCGGATCACCATCAATTACATGGCATGGCTCGTATCAAGAGCTGTGCTGTGTCCGGGTGTGCGCCGGAAATTATGGGTATCGGTCCGGTGAGTGCCAGCCGAAAAGCCTTGCACCGTGCCGGATTAAGTCTGGGCGAGATGGGTGTTGTTGAGTTGAATGAAGCCTTTGCCGCACAAGCCATAGCGGTATTGCAGGAACTGCCGATCAATGTGGAAAAGCTTAATCTTGATGGCGGTGCCATAGCATTAGGCCACCCTCTGGGAGCGACCGGCGCGCGCATTACCGGCAAGGCCGCGGCATTGCTGCAGCGTGAAGGTGAAAAATATGCGCTGGCCACCCAGTGTATTGGTGGCGGGCAGGGCATTGCCACGATTCTGGAGGCAGTGTCATGAGCATTAACAAGGTGGCCGTCATGGGTGCCGGTGTGATGGGCTCAGGTATTGCCGCACAGGTAGCGAATGCAGGCGTGGATGTGTTGCTGCTGGATATTGTCAGTGAGCAGGGTTCCCCCAATGCACTGGCGGAAAAGGCATTGGAAAAGCTGCAAAAATCCGAACCACATGCACTCATGCATAAACGCAATGTCCGACATATTCACTGCGGCAATTTGCAGGATGATCTGCAACGTTTGAAAGACATGGACTGGGTGATTGAAGCTGTGGTTGAGAAACCCGACATCAAACGCGGCTTGTATCATCAACTGCAGCAAGTGTGTTCAGCGCAGTGCATTTTTTCATCAAACACCTCAACCCTGCCGTTGCATGTGCTGGCCGCTGGATTTCCGGAAGATTTTAGCCGTCGTTTTATGATTACCCATTTCTTCAATCCGCCGCGCTATATGAGGCTGCTTGAATTGGTGGTACCAGAACAGTTTGATCCAACATTGCTGACTGAATTGACCGCTTTTGCCGATGTACGATTGGGCAAAGGTTGCGTGTTTTGCAAAGATACGCCGGGATTTATCGCTAACCGTATCGGCACCTTCTGGATTCAGACGGCAGTGCAGCAGGCAGTAAAATTTGAGTTAAGCATTGAACAATGTGACGCAGCGATGCGCCTGTTCGGCATTCCTAAAACCGGTGTGTTTGGCTTGCTGGATCTGGTCGGACTGGACGTGATGCCGCTGGTTCTACAGAGCTTTAAACGCACTTTGCCTGCCGAAGACAAACTGGCTGCCATTGTAGAAAACCCACCAATACTGGATATGTTACTGGCGCAAGGGATGACGGGTAGAAAAGGCAGGGGCGGGTTTTACCGTCTGCTTAAAACAGCAGGTAACAAGGTCAAACAAGGGGTAGACCTGGTCAGTGGAGACTACCGCGACAGCCACAGACAACGGATTGAAGGTGTGGACAGCAGCGCGTCATCAATACGAGACTTTTTGTTGCAGGATAATGCCTTAAGTCATTATTGCTGGAAGTTGTGGTCTGACACGCTTTGTTATGCGGCAGATATTCATGTGCAGATTGCGGACAATATCGAGTCTATCGATACAGCCATGCGCCTCGGTTATAACTGGAAGTTCGGGCCATTTGAAATGATTGAATATCTGGGGGCTGACTGGTTCCTGCAACAGTTGGTGCAGCACCAGCACGAGATTCCAGCGTTGCTGGCAGATGGTCATCCATTGTATCAGCAGATTGACAGTCAGCTTCTGATGAAACAGGCGCACGGTCAATATCGACCAATAAAACGAGCTGAAGGCGTGCTGTTATTAAGAGACATCAGAAGGAAGAGCACCCCCTTGCGAAAAACACCATCAGCCAGTTTGTGGGATATCGGCGATGGCTGTTTGTGTCTTGAATTCCACAGCAAAATGAACACACTGGATACGCGTATACTCACATTGATTAGTGAAAGCATCGAGTTATGCGCCAGCCAATATCAGGCATTGGTGATTTACAACGAAGGTGAAAACTTCTCTGCCGGGGCTAACTTGAGCCTGCTGATGCCTGAAATCAAAAATCATGAACTGGACACGGTGGATGACATACTCAGGGCAGGGCAACAGGCATTTCAGGCCTTGAAATATGCTCCGTTTCCGGTGCTAGGTGCACCTTCTGGGTTGGCGCTGGGTGGAGGGTGTGAAATCCTGCTGCATTGTGATGCGATTCAGGCGCATGCTGAAGTGTACATGGGGTTGGTGGAAGTCGGTGTCGGTTTGGTGCCGGCGTGGGGAGGTTGTAAGGAATTACTGCAGCGTTGGATACGTCATCCTAAACGGCCGGGCGGACCATTGCCTCCGATCGCCAAATGTTTTGAAACTATTGGCATGGCTACGGTTTCAAAATCTGCACAACAGGCCAGACAACTGTTGTTTCTGGGGCAGGATGATGGCATCAGCATGAACCGTGACCGCCTGCTGGCAGATGCCAAAGCACGGGCACTGGGCATGGTGGAGGGTTACTATCCACCGGAACCCTTTGTTTATCAGTTACCGGGGGCGACGGCCCGCGCCGCACTGGCTATTGCAACACATACTCTGCAACTATTGGGCAAGGCTTCTGCCTACGATGTTGAAATCGGCAAGCAATTGGCGACCATTTTGAGCGGGGGTGAGACAGAGAGTAGCGGTGAAATTACCGAACAGGCGATGTTCGATCTGGAAGTTGAGGCGTTTCTGCATCTGATCCAGCAACAGAAAACGCTGGCCAGACTGGAACACATGTTGACCACAGGAAAAGCGCTACGTAATTAGCCTGGAGGTGTGAGATGTCATTCATCAAGTCACTCAGAACTACGCTGATCAGCCGGCATCTTTATCGCATGATGCAACACAGCCTGCCAGCGATCTCACAAACTGAGCAGGAAGCCTTAACCGCCGGTAATACCTGGTGGGATGCCGAATTATTCAGTGGTCAACCGGACTGGAAAAAACTGGACCAACTCCCTGCCGCGCGCCTCACTGAAACAGAGCAGGCATTTATCGACGGGCCGGTGGAAACGCTGTGTGGCATGCTGGATGACTGGGATATCACCTATCATCGTCATGATTTGCCGCCGGAGGTGTGGGATTTCATCAAGCAACAGCGTTTTTGCGGGATCATTATTCCGCAGCAGTATGGCGGACTGGCGTTTTCCGAATTCGCTCATTCGCAGATTGTTATGAAAATCGCCAGCCGTAGCACGACCGCTGCCGTCACGGTGATGGTGCCCAATTCATTGGGCCCGGCGAAATTGCTGCTGGCCTACGGCACTGAACAACAAAAAAATCATTATCTGCCACGCCTGGCCAGAGGACAGGATATGCCAGCGTTTGCTCTCACCGGCCCGAAAGCGGGCAGTGATGCCAGTGCGATTCCGGATAGCGGAGTGGTGTGCTTTGGATCATACCAGGGTGAAGACCATGTTTTAGGCATGCGGTTAAACTGGGAAAAGCGCTACATCACGCTGGGGCCGGTTGCCACCGTTCTGGGAATGGCTTTTCGTCTGTATGACCCGGATCATTTGTTAGGCGAAGAAGAAAACCCGGGCATCACGCTGGCGTTAATCCCCACCGATACCGAAGGGGTGAGCATTGGACAGCGTCATCTGCCAATGGAATCGGCTTTCCAGAATGGTCCCAATTGGGGCAAAGACGTATTCGTACCCATTGATTTTATCATCGGCGGACGTGAGCGTGCAGGACAAGGCTGGAGGATGTTAATGCAATGCCTGGCCACCGGGAGGGCCATTTCTTTGCCTGCGCTCAGCGTGGGATCGAGTAAATTTGTCTGCCGTACGACTGGCGCGTACGCCCGAATTCGTGAGCAGTTCAATTTGCCGTTGGGCTATATGGAAGGCATCGAAGATGTTCTGGCGCGTATGGCAGGTGAAACCTACGTGCTGGATGCAGCCAGACAAGTGACGTGCGCAGCACTGGATAATGGTGAAAAGCCCGCCATTATCTCTGCAATTCTGAAATATAAGACCACAGAGGGCATGCGCCGGGTCATTAATGATGCGATGGACATACAGGGCGGCAGCGGTATTTGTCTGGGGCCAATGAATTATATCGGCCGCCTGTATCAGGTCATCCCAATAGGAATTACAGTGGAAGGCGCAAACATACTGACTCGCAGCCTGATGATTTTCGGTCAGGGGTCGGTCAGATGTCACCCGTTTGTGTTGAAGGAACTGGAAGCCCTGCAGATGCAGGACAAGCAACAGGGGCTGTCACTGTTTGATGATTTGATCTGGCAGCATATTGCATTTTTTGTCAGAAACCTCCTGCGAGGATGGTGTTATTCAATCACCGGCACGCATGTACCTGCAGACCGGGGCAATAATATGACACGTCCTTATTACAAAAAGCTGCAACGTTTAACTACAGCGTTTGCCGTAATGGCCGATTTCACTCTGATGCGTCTGGGAGGTGGGTTAAAACGCAAAGAACGATTATCAGGACAATTTGCGGATGTACTCAGTAACCTGTATCTGTGTTCATGTGCACTCAAGCATTTTAAAAATCAGGGATGCCAACAGGAAGATGAGCCCCTGTTACACTGGGCCTGCCAAACCCGCCTGTTTCTCACTCAGGAAGCCCTGTTCAAAGCCGCGACGCTGACCAAGAGTATTGCTGCAAGGTCATTGTTGTTTCTGCTTTTCCCGTTGGGTCGCATTGTTAATCCGGTAGATGATGGTTTGACACCTGAACTTGCCAAAATATTGATTACCAAAAACCCGGCACGACAACGGCTGACGGAAGATATTTATATTGATAAAAAACCAGAAAGTGCCAGTGGCAGGGTTGAACAGGCGTTTAACGGCATACTTCAAGCTGCATCTGCAGAGCGAAAACTAAGACAATTCAAAAAGCAAAACAAATTGGAAGAAAAGAGTATTGAACAAATTATCGATGAAGCTGTTAAGAATAATATCTTGATGCCAGAGGAAATAGAATTGATTAATCAGGCTAGCCAGGCACGGGCAAGCACTATTGGTGTCGATAGCTTTGAAAAATTATGAAATACAAATCCAATAAAATGAGTTGCACAAATAGTATTGTGGTTTTCAATATTATTCAGTTTGTTATATTGTTTTCTTATAGTAATTGATGAAGAGTTAATCAGAGATTCCTTAACAATCTGCGTCTATTATTAGCTGTAGGTATTCATTTAAAATCCCCCGTCTTTAGCAGATTGAGTATTCATAGCGCTTACTCAAAGAGAGAGTAAATATGCATAATTCATATATGCTCAACAGTCTATTTGCTTAAAGCATATGAGGTATTTGTTTTTGAATGCGGCGTCTTCAGTTACTATTCAGGTCTAGATATTATATTTTTAGGCGCTAAATAAGTACATTTTAGTTACAGTGATCAATTATTAATTTGTTTAGGAGATAAAAAATATATATGTGAAGGTGAGAAGAAATAATAGTGAGGGGTGTTATTTGTTCTTTTTTAATACAAAGAAATAATTAAATGTGAATTAGATCATATTTAATAGAAATAGACAGAGTGACAATTAGATGCATAGGAAGTTATGTGTTTAATAATATTAACCCTTTTTAAGAGATGTGGAGATCACAATGAAAAATCAAGTTTTAAGGATAATTTTGCTTGTTTTATTATTAGTAGTGCAAAAAAATTCAATGGCTGGCGTAATTGTCAATACCGGAGCCTCAACGCAATTTGGCGGGCTTGTGCTTGCGACAAGTCAATGGGTCGCCGGTTTTATCAGTATTGATGATGGGTATCGTATTGAGAATATATCAACTAACTATTGGGGAAATGGAGAGCAACTTACATTTGCACTATATGAAGATGAATCTGGCTTGCCAGGAACAGAAATAGTTTCATTTATAGTTGAAACTGAAGTGACAGACACATCAACGATTAACACCTTAAATATTCCCGCCGATGAGCAGGAAATATCTGCTGGAAATTATTGGGTGTCCTTTGAAGTGAGGGAAGGCCAATCATTCTCCGGCGGCTTGCAGGGAGGAAGTGATGCCGCATTTTTTAACCCATTAGAAAAAGACGCATTTTGGCTTGCTTTAGATGGGAATTGGCGGTCAGTCTCTACACATCAAGGGCGTATTGGCTTAACTATTGAAGCTACACCGGTACCCTTACCAGCTTCAGGCCTTTTATTTGCTTCAATGTGTTTGTTTATGATGCGAGTTCGTAAAAGCCTCTCTCAATAAGATAGGTAAAAACATAATGTTTTCATGGTATGTTAGGGCCTTGCGTACAGCAGAGATTTGCTTGGATAAATAGATATTTATCAACCAGGTAACGGGTAGTAAGCCAATCACACTTTGCTTTGTGCAGGTATCAATTAATAATATCTACCTTTGGCACGATAATAACGCCTGAAAACATAATGAAAATTAATTTACATAATGGGTGGGCAGATGCTGCTATGCCCATTTTTGGCGCAGCTTGTACTTTTGCGTTTGCGCCATTTGCATTATTCTGGCTCTGTATCCCAATACTGGCGGTGTTGTTAAAAGCAGTTCAATCCGTGGGACAGGCCAGGGCGTTTGGCAGAGGTTTTTTATTCGGTGCCGGAATGTTTCTATCCGGCACATACTGGGTATTTATCAGTGTGCATGATTTTGGCGGTGCACCGGTTTTTGGGGCCGCATTGCTAACCTTGTTTTTTGCCTTGTTCTGGGCGCTGTTTCCTGCGGTGACAGCCTGGTTGATTAACACGTGTAAGCCTTTCAATTTGAGTATGGTCGATAGTCTTGCCGTTGCCTGTCTCTGGGTTTTGGTGGAGTATGTGCGCGGCGCTCTGTTGTTAAACGGGTTTCCGTGGATGCAGGCCGCTTATAGCCAGATCGAATCGCCACTAGCGGGTTTTATCCCCCTCGTCGGCAGTTATGGCACCACTTTTGTTGTGATTTTTTGTGCTGCGATGCTGGCTTCGATTCGTTCCATCAGCACACCTGCATTATATCCACTTATTTTTGTGATAGCCGTTCACGGGGTGGGGCAAGGTTTGCGATGTGTGCAATGGACTGAAGCTGGAGACAAACCCATTTCTGTGACCCTGATCCAGGGCAATGTCAGTCAGGATAAAAAATGGCAATCTGATTACCGCATCAAAACCATGAGAAACTATCAAAAACTGACAGAACAGCACTGGGATTCAGATGTGGTAGTCTGGCCGGAAACTGCAATTCCAGCCTATGAACGTCAGGTGAAAGAGTTTTATTTATCGCCATTGGAACAACTGGCGATTGCCAATAACACCGATATTATTGTCGGCTTGCCAGCCAAAGGAAAAGCACTCTCGGAAAACTACAACAGGGCATTAACTCTCGGCAAACAAAGAGGCGTGTATAACAAAAACCATTTATTACCATTTGGTGAATATATGCCGTTACAACCGATATCCGACTGGGTGATGGATGCGCTGGGGGTGAGCCTGGGCAATTTTGTGCCCGGTGGAGATCAGCAGAAAATGATGATTGCTGGTGGATACCCGTTTGCCATGTCGATTTGTTATGAGGATGCTTTTGCTTCGGTATTTATTAATCATCTGCCGCAAGCAGCATATCTGGTCAATATTACCAACGATGCGTGGTTTGGTGATTCACTTGAACCTTATCAACACATGCAGATTGCCCAAATGAGAGCTTTGGAAACGGGGCGATATTTATTGCGTGCGACCAATACAGGGTTAACCGGCATTGTTGATTCTAAAGGTGTTTTAATCAAGCAGGCCCCCTTATTTAAACAGGCCACGCTGAGCGGGAAAATTTATCCGGTGACAGGTATGACGCCATTTGCCTATTTAGGGGATCAAATAGTGATTGCAATAGTAGGCCTGATACTCATTATCTGTTTTAGTTTAACGAGCCTGTCGAAAAACTAAATTTGAATTTTAAAGATTAAAAACCCACACAAAAATTGCGTTCCTACGTGAATTTGAAGGATAAACCTGTCTGCAAATTATATTTCATCGAACTTTCCTCGCGAAAATTTTTTGTGTAACTATACTGAACAGGTCAATAACATTAGAAATATTACCGAATATGTTTGGAAAGCTTTTTCGTTCCCAAAAAAAGGTCAAGACAAAGCGCACCCATTTTTTGTCGTCCATTGATCTTGTGCAAACACCTGTGCATGAGTTGGTATTGGGGATGTATGTGTCGGAACTGGATAAGCCTTGGTTAGATTCCCCATTTGCATTTCAAGGTTTTTTGATTGAGAGCCCATCGCAATTGCAACAGTTGAGAGAATATTGTGATTTTGTTTATATTGATGTAACCCAGCAAAAAAAAGCGGTATCAAAGGGTGCATTTGATCGAAAAGAGAAAATTCCCGAAGACTATGCATTTAGTGATACCCCCCTTGAAAAATTAAGTGACTTTGAACATGAGATAAAGCGTGCCAGCCTGACCTATCAGGAGACAGGGCATTTAGTGACAGGATTTATGGATAAAGTTGCTGCAGGCGACGGGATAGACAGCCAACAGGCAAAAGAGGCAGTAAAGGAATGCGTCAATAGCGTGTTACATTCCCCTGATGCGTTTCTCTGGCTCTCTCAATTGAAAGACAGCGATGCGTACACGGCGCAGCATAGTTTAAATGTATGTGTATTATCTATCGTTCTTGCCAGACAAATTGGTATGACTGAGACTCAGCTTAATCAAGTGGGTTTGTGTGGGATGATGCATGATATGGGCAAAATGCTGGTACCATCAGAAATTCTCAATAAACCTGGAAAACTTGAGCCTGATGAATTGGCCATTATGCAAAGCCATACAACCCTGGGCTACGAGTTACTTAAGTCCAGTAAAGGCATGTTTTATGGAGCAGTTGATACGGCGTTATCGCATCACGAGAGGCAGGATGGCCAAGGGTATCCCAATAAGGCTTCGGCCAGTAAGCTTTCCATATATTCCAATATTGTTGCAATTGCAGATATTTATGATGCGATCACCAGCGATCGCGTTTACCAAAAAGGCCGGACTCATCTTGAGGCGACTAAAATAATGTTAGATGTATCTGGGAGCCACTTACATAACAAACTGGTCGTAAAATTTATTGAGAGTCTGGGGAGTTATCCCCCAGGCTGTTTTGTATTGCTAAGTAACGGCTGTATTGGGTTGGTGATCGAACAAAATAACCGATTTAAATTAAGGCCAAAAGTATTGGTTGTTCTGGGTGCGAATGGCGCATCAGCGTTAGATGAGTTCGTCATAGATCTGGCGGCCAAATCTCCAGATGTCGACAAGGACGCACTTTCAATCAAAGAAATTATCAAACCCGCTGAATATAATATCGACAGCCAAAAATATTATCAGGACGGTGTTATTCAAAACGGCTTTTCGCAGAAAAAATAATGTATTGAATCTGGAAAAGCCTTCGATCAGGCATGAATTTCATCAAACAAGGCATGAAATTCTTCAGTCAATTTATGATTAGGTGCCATATGAATCAAGGGGCTGTTCTGGCTGTGTGATTCACGCACTTTAACCGACGGAGAGATTTTGCTTTCCAGTACCGGATGCCCTTCTTCGACCAGTTCGTCAACCAGTTGCTTGGGCAGGTTGGCCTGTTTCTGGAACTGGTTAACTACAATGCCTTCAATCATCAAATCCTGGTTATGATCGGATTTTACTTCGGACACCGAATTCAGCAAGGTATATAACGCATCACGCGCGAAAGTGTCGCAATCAAATGGAATCAGGCATTTTTCTGCCGCAATCAAGGCGGACTGACTGTAAAAGTTCAGAATTGGCGGCGTGTCCATGTAGATATAGTCATAGCTGTCCAGTTTATCCAGCGCTTCGCGCAATTTGAAAATTTTGTAACGTGAATCCAGTCGGCTTTGCAGGGCTTCCAGATCAGGATGAGCAGGCAGTACATGCAAATTAGGGTACTGGCTTTCGTGAACCAGGTTTTCCAGCCCTTCCTTGCCGCCACCGAATAAGCCCAGGCCCAGACAGTCCTTGAAAAAATGCACCAGAGTTTGCTCTGAATTTTCCACTTTTTCGCCCAGCAGGTACTGGGTCGAATTGCATTGGATGTCAAGGTCAATCACCAGTGTTTTGTGTCCCTTGGCAGCACTGATGGCCGCCAGGTTACAGGTAATGGTTGATTTACCGACACCGCCTTTTTGATTAAAGATAACCCTGCGCATTTTGATCCTCTTGATTCAATGTGAAGAATGGTTGCATTATCAGTCTTTAAGCGGCTTTAATCAACAGCGGGTAAAAGCGTTGCCACCGCATTCCGGGCATTCAGGGATCACGCTGGGAGATTTAAATGCGATTTGCTTGTTGCAGGTGTCACAGGTGAAGGTCCCCGGGCCTGTCAAGTCGCCTGCTTTGTAAGGATGATACTGGGCGGCATCCTGTGCCAGTTTGGCCAGTTCAATGCGGGTTTTGTCGGCAATATTAAGGAATTGCTCCAGGGCAAAATTTTCCAGCAATTCAATGTCGAACTTCAACCATTCGGTTAACGAATCAGGATCTTTGATTTCCGGAGAAAAGCGCGCAGCATGTTCAATATCACGCATGACGGCATGTTCAATATGGTCCAGTTCTTCCTGCGTATAGTGCTGAATTTCGCCGCCGAACTGACTGGTTTTTTCCTTGGCAACCTCCATGGCATCGGCAATACCGTAAATGGTATCGTCCATGACCTTGTACAGGTTTTCCATTAAATGGGTATAGGCCTCGATTAATTTGTTTTCGCTCATAGTTCACTCCTTCTAATGAAATGGTTGGAGACTGTAGAATCATCCATAACCCGACAGCCTCCAAGGGGTCGTACTGGTTAGAATTCTATTTCTTGTTCAAGTTCAAGGTAGATGACTGATCTGAACCTCAGTGTTTTTCTGGGGATTAAAGCAAACCATCCAACGTTGAAATCAATCAAAAAGACAATTATTGGATTGCCCTTTAGATTTGCTTCTACGTAATGTATTCTAACGCCTTTTGCACGTAAATTGATCGATCAGGATGGAAGAAAATTATAAGCCGTTGGACATAGAGCAAGCCGTTCAACAAGACTGGGAAATGACTGGAATTTTTAATGCTGTCGAAGGCAGTGAGAAAGAGAAATTCTACTGCTTATCCATGTTTCCTTATCCCAGTGGCAAATTGCACATGGGGCATGTGCGTAATTACACGATAGGCGATGTGATCAGCCGGTTCCAGCGTATGCAGGGCAAGAATGTCATGCAACCGATGGGCTGGGATGCGTTTGGCCTGCCAGCGGAAAATGCAGCCATGCAAAACAACGTGCATCCGGCGGACTGGACCTACAGCAATATTGAATACATGCGTGACCAGCTGAAGCGACTGGGTTTTGGCTATGACTGGAGCCGCGAGCTGGCCACCTGCGATCCAGAATATTATCGCTGGGAGCAATGGTTTTTTCTTAAATTGCTGGAAAAAGATCTGGTGTATAAAAAGGTATCGCCGGTTAACTGGTGTCCCAATGACAAAACGGTACTGGCCAATGAACAGGTCATTGAAGGCGGCTGCTGGCGTTGTGATACACCGGTGGAAAAAAAGGAAATCTCGCAATGGTTTTTAAAAATCACCGCGTATGCCGATGAGTTGTTAAAAGATCTGGATCAGCTGGAAGGCTGGACGGATCAGGTGAGAACGATGCAGGCCAACTGGATCGGTCGTTCTGAAGGTTTGGAGATGGATTTTTCTGTGCCTGGCAGCGAACAGCCCATCCGCATTTATACCACGCGGCCTGATACGCTGATGGGCGTCACTTATGTCGCGGTAGCAGCGGAACATCCAGTCGCCATCAAAGCCGCCGAAGGCAATGCCGACATCGGCGCGTTTCTGGAAGAATGCAAGGTGATGGAAACCTCGGAAGCGGCTATGGAAACCATGGAAAAACGTGGCGTGGATTCGGGCGTGAAAGTGATCCACCCGATTACCGGTGAGCAAGTGCCGGTGTGGATTGCCAACTTTGTATTGATGAGTTATGGCACCGGTGCGGTGATGTCGGTGCCGGGGCATGATCAGCGCGATTATGAGTTCGCCAAAAAATACGGTATTCCGATCAAGCAGGTGATTTTTCCAGCCGATGGTTCGGACGCCGATGTCAGCGAGCAGGCGTTTACAGAAAAAGGCGTGCTGAAAAATTCAGCGCAGTTCGATAACCTGGAATTTGCCGATGCGTTTAATGCCATTGCAGACACGCTGGAAAAAGCTGGCAAGGGTGAACGCAAGACCAATTTCCGCCTGCGCGATTGGGGGGTTTCGCGGCAACGCTATTGGGGCGCACCGGTGCCGGTGATTTATTGCGATGACTGCGGCATGTTGCCTGCGCCGGAAGACAGTCTGCCGATTGAGCTGCCGCGTGATGTCGTGCTGGACGGCTCGCAATCACCATTGGCAGCGCATCCTGAATTCCCTCATGTCGCTTGCCCCAAGTGCGGTAAACCGGCACAACGCGATACCGATACCTTCGATACCTTTATGGAATCTTCCTGGTATTTCGCCCGCTACGCCGGTGCATCGGACAAGGCCATGCTGTCGGGCGAAGCCAATTACTGGCTGCCGGTGGATCATTATATTGGCGGTATTGAACACGCCATTCTGCATTTGCTGTATGCGCGTTTTTATAACAAATTGCTGCGCGATGAAGGGCTGATCAACACGGATGAACCGTTTAAAAACCTGTTGACTCAAGGCATGGTAATTGCCGAAACTTTTTTTCAGATTGATGAAAACGGCCATAAGCGCTATTTCAACCAGACCCAGGTTGATGTTGAACGTGATGCAAAAGGCAAAATTATCGCGGCAAAATCGCTGGAAGATGGTTCCGAGGTGACTGTCGGGCCGGTCGAGAAAATGTCCAAGTCGAAGAATAATGGTGTCGATCCACAAACCCTGATCGACAAATACGGTGCCGATACCGTGCGCCTTTACACCATGTTCACTTCACCGCCGGATCAATCGCTGGAATGGAACGATGCCGGGGTGGAAGGGGCTTTACGTTTTATCAAGCGTTTGTGGCGTCAGGTGTATTTACATCTGCAGGCAGGTGACGTGGCTGCTGCAGTGGATACAGCGACATTGACAGATGCGCAGAAAGGCCTGCGTCGTCAGTTGTACCAGACCTTGAGTAAGGTAACCGATGACATTAATCGTCGCCATACTTTTAATACGGCGATTGCTGCCAACATGGAACTGGTCAATGCCTTGTCCAAGTTTGATGATGACTCGGACAATGGCCGTGCAGTCAGACAGGAAACGCTGGAAACCATCGTATTGATGTTATCGCCGATTACTCCGCATGTGTGCCAGCAATTATGGGCTGCACTGGGACACAGCAGCACTGTTGTCATCGCCGATTGGCCCAACATAGATGAGTCTGCATTACAGCAGGATTCCATTCAAATGGTGGTGCAGGTTAATGGCAAGCTGCGCAGCAAATTAATGATCTCGGCAGCAGCAAGTAAGGATGACATTGAAGCTGCGGCATTAGCGGATGAAGCGATTCAGCGAAATATCGAGGGCAAGGAGATCAGGAAGATCATTGTCGTGCCGAAAAAACTTGTAAATATTGTGGTGTAAATGAAATCTAAAAGCCTGGTTATTGCGCTATTGATTCCTTTGTTGCTGACGGCCTGCGGCTATCACCTGCGTGGGGCTGTGGATATCCCTCAGGCTATGCAGAAAGTGTATCTGGAAGGAGCCAGCACAGCATTGCGCGGATCATTCAATGCATCATTTCGTTCTACTGATGCAAGGATGGTTTCCAATCCTGCCGAGGCTGGACTGTACATTAAAGTCATCCAGGATGAAATGCGCAGACGCGTACTGTCACTCAACGCCAGTGGTAAAGCCACCGAATATGAGCTGAACTATACCCTGGTGTATGCATTGCTGGATCAGCAGGGGAAAGCACTGGGGAAGCAGCAGGTACTGGAAATCAATCGCGATTATTTCAATGACCAGGAAGATATTCTGGCCAAAAATAATGAAGAAAATGTCATCCGCAATGAGATTTACCGCAATGCCGTGCGCTCAATTTTGACCCGCGCATCGGCAGTTCTTAAAAAATAACGGATGCGCATCAAGCCAGATCAATTATCGCGTCATTTGTGTGAGGTACCACTGGCACCGATTTATCTGGTCAGCGGCGATGAACCCTTGCAATCGGGCGAAGCGGCTGACCAGATCAGGCTGGCGGCCAAACAAGCTGGCTTTGTTGCCCGCGAAGTGATGACGGTCGAAGCCAATTTTGAATGGCAATCCCTGACAGCCGAAGCCGCCAACTTTTCCATATTTTCCGACCAAAAACTGATCGACCTGCGCATCCCCGGCGGTAAACCCGGAACAGAAGGCAGCAAAGCGCTGGTGCAGCTTGCCGACAATAATCCGCAGGACACCTTGTTGCTTATTTCTTTGCCCAAGTTGACGGCCAGTGTACAAAAAAGCAAATGGTTTCAAGCCTTAGAAAAAGCCGGAGTGTTTATCCAGGTATGGCCGTTACAAGGACATGAATTAATCAGCTGGTTGCAGCGCCGCTGTCAGAAAAAAGACATGCGATTGGAACCGGATGCCGCAAAAGTGCTGGCATCACGCATAGAAGGAAATCTGCTCGCCGCCGCGCAAGAGATCGAAAAGCTGTACATTCTGCATGGCGGACAAACCATCACGCGTCAACTGATCGAAGACGCTGTTAGTGACAGCGCACGTTTTGATGTGTTTAAACTCACCGACAGCTTGCTGGAAGGTAAACCTAAACGTATCCTGAAAATATTACACGGTCTGCGCGCAGAAGGCATAGCCGAACCTGTCGTGTTATGGGGCATCAGCCGTGAACTACGCACGGTGTACAATTTTCAGGCAGAACTCAAAAACGGCGCCAGGCCGGAACAGCTCTACAGCAAATTCCAGCTCTGGGACAAACGCAAAAACCTCGTCTCTCAAGCAGTTAAACGCATGCCGTCTGAACATTTAAAAAAACTGCTGGCAGATTGCGCAGAGATTGATGCCATGATCAAGGGGCAAAAAGCAGGAGACAGTGGGTTTGCGTTGGAGTTGTTGTGCCTGCAGTTTTGTAAAGTCTAGGAGATTGTCGGATTATGGATAATTCTACTGCCGCGATGGGGCATCGGTTGTTTTTCCGGTCTATTTCCTTACGTAGTGCCACTATGCGCCGCAAAAGATCAAAAAAATCCGCTCGATGTCCCACTCGCCTCGCGACGCCCCCCATAACCCGACAGCCTCCTGGTTAATTCCCTGTCGTGGTCATCAATCAAAAAAAGCCAAATGTATTCTTTGTGTGGGGACGAAATGAAAAGAAAAAGATTATGATTTGTCAGCTGTTAATAACGCTGAACCAAAAACGTGACATAGTACCATTTGAAAATCACTTAGCCGATCTTTGTTGCTGACTGGAAGAGCCGAATAGATAACCGGCAATGGCGGCAATGACTCCAATCGCAGCAGTTAACTGTTCAGAAGTGGTGGAAGTGACCACAATGAGTACCGTGGCTTGAATAACCAGGACCAACCCGGTTGCATTGACAATATTTGTTCCAGAGTTATCCTGGCTGTTTTTGAGAAAATTAAGTGCTAAAAAAAGGAAGACAGGCGTCATCACTGATATCAGAATAACAAACCATAGTTTCTGGTGTTCCTGTAATTTACGGTAATTTATGGCCGATACATAACCATTTTCTTCAATAGCCAATTGAGATGGCACGCCGCTCATTCCGAAAAGTTCAACTTGTTCTTCATGTTCTACCGCAGTTTCGATCAAACTTTGAATAAGCGGGTCGTTAACCATGTTGACAGCTGGGCTCTCATCATTTGCAAAACAAACTGAAACGAATAGATTAATCGTTAGAAAGAGAACTGTTTTATAAGATTTGCAGGTATTCAAGGGTACTCTCCTGAAAAATTTAACATCTTTTCTTGATCATCCATTGATCAATTAAAGTACGATGTTGACCGTAATAAGCGCGTTGTGAAGTTGTTTTGGCATTGTTATGTTTAATAACAAATTGACGATGTAATGTGGCTAATTGCAGGCAAGTCAATGGTGAAATGCGTTGGTTGAATTGAATCAGGTATTGAGGAGGTGTCTACCCTGGTCGACGGATTTGTTGTTTCTGGCTTGAAGGAGGTGGGGGTAATGGGGTCAATTCAACTGCATGTACGAATGAAAAGCTGAGCATGCCAAACAAAAAGAGCGAGTTTTTCATTGCTTTCATCATTTGCACCCCAGCATAGTGAATGAGTAGTTATGATTTTATGGGGCGGCATTATGAAAAACAAGAGAATAGAGCTATAGAAATTTCTTGAGGTTTATGATAGCAGTGGGGGCAACGGGTTACTTGCAATCAGTTTTACACTGTTAGTGACACTGAGGTAAAGATCGTGTGTAATAATCACATAAAATGATTGTAAAAATTCACTGTGGATTCATGCATTAATCAGTATTCTTGATGTAAATCTTTTATATGAGGATACTGTCATGAACAAAGCAATATTACAGCAAGAAATCTATCGTTCAGAATTTGAAGATGTTTCTGAGACTCAGCAAGAGAGAAAACTGTTTCTCATTAAGAATACGGGCAAATTAAATAAAACAACTGCAAAACTTGTTTGTCGTTGGGATTTGCATGAGCAGTGCTGGATGCATGTTGGTGTACGTTAAATCTTAATCAAGCAGGAAGTTTTGATGACATTGTTGCTGCGATTTTACTGCGCTCTCAGTCTGATCTTTCAGCTGCACACCAGATAGTTTCAATTTCTGAGCTTCATTAATAAGAAACATCAACTTATCTAAAGCAGATGAATAATCCAGTCCTTTTTGATGGATATTAGAGATACAATTCCTTTCCGCATCCGTTTTGCCTGATTTAGGCTGATAGGTAAAATAAATTCCCATACTGTCTGGCGAGCTCAAGCCCGGGCGTTCTCCGATCAATACAATACTCATCTTCGCATTCAGGCATTCGCCAATCGGGTCGCCGATAGCCACGCGTCCATATTTCACCAGACACAAGGGGGCAACGGTGAAAGCTTTAGCATGTATGGCTGGCAATAGCTGATTAACTACGGCAGGCGCATGTGAGCAGATTGCTTTGGATGAAAGTCCGTCAGCAATAATTAGCGCGATATCCGGATTACCATTTGAGGCATCCCTTAATGTTGATAATGAGGACAATGACAACAATCGTCCCTTGTCCGGGCGTTGCAGATATTCAGCATGATGTTCAACAGCGGATTGCAAACGCACAATCTCTTCTGAATGAAGTTGTTGTGCAAGTTGTGCAAAGTCTAATGGAATATTCACAGCATCTCGAGCTTGCGCATGTGCCAGTTGAAACTCAAGGTTAGCATTTAACGGCATGCTGCTGCCACGATGCCCTAGTGCGATGCGTGCGCCGGTGAAAGATTTCAATGGAGAAATAATTTCTCGTGCATCGGCTATCAACTGTTTATTTTTCATACTAATTTAACAGGGGGGTAAGCGGTCGGGCAAATAATTCAGGTAATTCTGCACAAGCCTGCAGATGATTGTTTTTATCAAATATTTCATGTTGCTGTAGCCAGTGCAAAAACTCCGGAGCGGGCGGACGGTTAAACAGCTGACGCAGATAAAGTGCATCGTGGAATGAGGTCGACTGATAATTCAACATGACATCATCGGCACCCGGCACGCCCATAATAAAGGTGCCCCCGGCGGCGGCAAATTGGGTTAGCAGCATGTCCATATCATCCTGATCGGCTTCTGCATGATTGGTATAGCACACGTCACAGCCCATCGGTAGGCCCATCAACTTACCGCAGAAATGATCTTCGAGTCCGGCACGGATGATTTGTTTGCCATCGTATAAATATTCTGGCCCAATAAAGCCGACCACTGTGTTTACCAGCAGCGGATCGAATTGGCGGGCGACCACATAAGCGCGAGTTTCACAGGTTTGCTGATCAACGCCATGATGGGCATTGGCAGACAACGCACTGCCCTGGCCAGTCTCAAAATACATGCAATGATTACCAACCGTACCGCGATTAAGGCTAAGCGCCGCCTGATGCGCTTCGGCCAATAGATCAAGAGTGATGCCGAAATTAGCATTGGCTTTTTCCGTACCGGCAATCGATTGAAACACCAGGTCGACCGGCGCGCCCTGTTCAATAGCCTGCAGTGTAGTGGTGACATGAGAGAGGACGCATGATTGGGTTGGAATCTGGTAGCGCTCGATAATGTCATGCAACATCTTGATTAATGTCACCGTAGAACTCAGGCTGTCTGATGCCGGGTTTATTCCAATAACGGCGTCACCACTGCCATACAACAAACCATCCACGATTACCGCCGCGATGCCCGCCGGGTCATCGGTTGGGTGGTTGGGTTGCAGACGGGTGGAGAGGTGATTGTGAAGGCCAATTGTATTTCTAAAACGGGTAACAACATGGCATTTTTTCGCGACCAGAATCAGATCCTGTATCCGCATCAGTTTACTGACGGCGGCGACCATTTCCGGTGTCAGTCCCCAGGCGATTGACTGCAGGGTTTCGCTGCTTGCCGCAGGAGTCAACAGCCAATCTCTGAATTCACCGACTGTCATATGGGCAACCGGCTGGAAGGCAGAGGCATTATGTTGATCCGCAATCAGACGGCTGACGTCATCCTCTTCATAAGGAATGACAGGCTCTTCCAGAAACCGGGTTAATGGCATGTCTGCCAACACCCATTGAGCAGCAACGCGCTGCAGATTATTTTCTGCAGCGATACCCGCCAGTACATCACCAGAACGGGCAGGAGAGGCCTTGGCTAACAGGTTACGCAGGTTTTTGAAGTCGTAGCTGACTTCAGCAAGCCGGATTTTATACATAAGCCGTCAATGTGATTGAATTAAGTTGATTATAAAGGCATGAAGAAGGAATAAAAAACAATTAATTGAACAGTGTTCAGTTATGTCGTAAACTGTGTCGAACGTTTCATTGGGTTTAGCTGATATGATGAAATCCGGTGTGCGATAAAATAATAATGAGGAAAAGCATATGTATGTTCTGTTAAAACTGTTTTTGCAAAAATTGTTAAGTTTTGTTTACCGCATCGAAGTTCACGGCCTGGAAAATTATCACAAAGCCGGTGACCGTGTACTGATTGTATCGAATCACACGTCGTTTCTTGATCCTTTATTACTTGGCGTTTTTCTGCCGGATCGAATTACATTTGCCATCAATACTTTGATTTCCCAGCGCTGGTGGTTAAAGCCTTTCCTCGGGCTTTCGCATGTATTTCCAATGGATCCAACCCACCCGATTTCACTCAAAGCATTGATTCATCATCTTCAACAGGATACCAAGACGGTGATTTTCCCTGAAGGGCGGATCAGTTCAACCGGTTCGTTGATGAAGATATTTGACGGAACCGGCATGGTCGCTGACAAATCAGGCGCCATGATTTTGCCGGTGCGCATAGACGGAGCGCAGTACACCCACTTTTCTAAATTGCAGAACATTGTCCGTCTGCGTCTGTTCCCAAAGATTAGCATCACCATTCTGGAGCCTGCAAAAATTCATTCCGAACCTGGCTTAACCGGTAAAAACCGCCGTAAATACAGCGGTCATCGCCTGGCCGATATCATGACTGAAATGATGTTTGCCAGCAGTCATCAATTCAAACAAACTATTTTTTCTGCATTACTGGATGCCAGAATAGTCCACGGTGGCGGACATATGATTGTTGAAGACCTGGAACGTAAGCCGGTAAGTTACGATATGTTGATTACGCAGGTTCTGGTGTTGTCCGCATTGTTGCAAAATATGACCCAAAAAAATGAACATATCGGGATTATGTTGCCCAATGCCGTGAAAACTTCTGTAGTGATCCTGGCGTTGCAGAAACTGGGACGCGTCCCGGCGATGCTGAATTTTTCAACCGGTTCGGCCGGGATGTGTTCAGCCTGCCGCACGGCGCAAATCAAGACCGTGTTTACCTCGCGGCGTTTTGTGGAAATGGCAAAAGTGCAGCATGATGCCGATGCACTGGCTGAGCACGTCAACCTGGTGTATTTGGAAGATGTGGCCGTAAACGTAACGCTAAAGGATAAATTACGCGGTCTGTGGCTGAGCAAAACAGCGGCCTTCTGGTACAAGCCGGAAGACGTCTCTCCGCAGCAACCTGCCGTTATTTTATTTACCTCCGGCTCGGAAGGCGAACCGAAAGGGGTGATGTTATCGCATGAAAATGTGCTGGCCAATCATAATCAGTTACGAGCGCGCATCAGTTTTACCGCGCAGGATACCGTACTGAATTTTCTGCCGATGTTCCATTCCTTTGGTTTTACCATTGGCACCATGCTGCCTATTCTGACCGGCATGAAGACTTTTTTCTATCCTTCGCCACTGCATTTCAGCGTGGTTCCTGAAATCGCCTATGAAATTGATGCCACCATCATGTTCGGCACCAATACCTTTTTGTCTGCCTATGCTAAAAAAGCGCACGCCTATGATTTTTACAGCATGCGTTATGTCGTCGCAGGTGCAGAAAAACTGCAGGAAACCACGCGTCAGCAATGGTCAGAAAAATTCGGTATTCGTATTCTGGAAGGGTACGGTGCGACAGAAACCACGCCAGTCACTTCAGTCAATACTCCACTGGACTATAAGCAAGGCAGTGTGGGGCGGTTTATGCCGGCTATGGAATACCAGCTTGAGCCGGTGCCCGGTATCGAGACTGGCGGCAAATTGCATGTGAAAGGCCCTAATATTATGCTCGGTTACTTGTTACCAGACAATCCGGGGGTGCTGGTGCCACCAGAATCGTTGTATGGCAAAGGCTGGTACGACACCGGCGATATTGTTGATATCGATGACGATGGCTTTATTACTATCAAGGGACGCAGCAAACGCTTTGCCAAAATCAGCGGAGAAATGGTGTCTTTGACGGCGGTAGAGCAATTGGCCTCAACGGCTTGGCCTGAGGCACAACATGCTGTAGTGAGCTTGCCGGATGAGAGAAAAGGGGAGCAGCTGGTCTTGTTGACCACCCGGAAAGAGGCAACTGCCAAACATCTGGCAGAAGTTTCACAAGGCGTGCATGCCATCAGTTTGCCGCGCAAAGTTTATGTTGTTGATGCTGTGCCCGTGCTGGCGACAGGGAAAACAGACTATCAGGCTTCAATGGAATTGGCGCAAAAGCTGCTGGGGTGATTCCTCAGATTGAAGCTGGGAGCCTCTCATTTTTGTACAGAACGTGTTTAGCAGGTTGTTGAAAACTATTGCGCTTGCCAATTCGGCGTTAAACAATGCTCATTTGCTTCATGTAAACAGCGCTTTATCATCATTATAACATTGTTCAACAACCTGTTAGAGCGTATTGTGGTCACTTATGGGGGCCTGACGATTTATCCTGACCTGGGTAGGATAGGCAAATTCAAGATTGTTTTTTTGCAGAATGTCTGCGATTTGAAACAAAATGTCTTCTTTGGCAGAGAGCCATTCTTCCCAGTGTATGGTTTTGGAAAAGCAGTAAATCAGGATGTCGATGGAAAAGTCGTTATAGCGATCCATAAAGACCAGTTGGGTGGCTTTAACACCACGCACGTCTTCCAGTGAAGACAGGCGGAAATGTTTTTTGCCGAGGTAGTGTTTTTCTTTTGGGTTGGCGATATCCGGATGATTTTTTAACATCTCGCGGATATCTTCCAGCGCATTGCGAATATCGGTCATGTTGCTTTCATAGGTAACGCCAACATGCATTTTGATGCGTCTGCCGACGATGCGCCGGTTCCAGTTTTTAACGCTGGACACTGAAACCTGTGCATTGGGGATCGTAATCAAGGCATTATCGAAGGTACGGATGGTGGTGCTGCGCAGGCCGATTTCTGCGACAGTGCCTTCGACATCGCCAATCATGACCCAGTCGCCCATGCGATACAAGTTATCAAACAAGATAGTGACGCCGCCAAACAGGTTGGACAGGCTGTCCTTGGCTGCCAGGGCGAAGGCCAGCCCGCCAATGCCCAGGGTGGACATGATAGCGGTTATGCTGATGCCAAAATGATTGAGGCCGATGGCCAGAATGATCACGATTACCAGGGTTTTACATACCTGGACCGCCAGGTTAATCAGTTCTTTGCGCAGTTCCTTGTTGACCCGGCTGATGGCTTGCACACGTAACAACACAGCGGTATCCAAGATTTTGAAAAACAACCAGGCAAATAACAGCGAATACACCACATAGGTAAAGACCTCAATCGACTCGCGATAATCGGTACGATAGAAAAAGGCGTAGGTGGCCAGATCAATACCATAGAATATCAGCAGGCCGCGGGCAGGTTTTCTGACTTCAAGATAAACCAGCGCGTGGCTTTCTTCATTTTCATCGAGCAGATATTTGGGGATGAACCAGCTGGTGAATTTGAAGATCCACGGAAAGCTGAAATAGACGAACAGAATAATGGCCAGTGATAAAGTGATACCGCCGATGTCCACTTTGAATGGGTTAAGTCTGCGATTTATACCTTCCAGAAATTGCAGACTATTCACTGCATGAATCATATTGACCAGGGTAAATTGCTGAAACCAGTGGCGAGAGGCAAGCTGGTGTGGGTGTTGAATCACATGGAGCAGAATATCCTGATAACTGGTATTCACCAGTGAGAACAGATGATGATTGTGTAATAACTCATCCAGCAGACGACCATCCGGTAGCTTGTCTGGCAAGCTGATTTTTTCCGTTTGTGTCCGGCTTTGCTGGAGGTGTTTTTCTGAGGTTTTTACAATACTTTCTGTATCATCATAATTCTGATGCGCCTTATTCAGGTAGTGCAGGTAATCAGTAATACTTTGTCTTGTGTTCAGTACAGCCAATTCAATCTGGTCGCGCAAAACAGCGGTAGTGTTTTGCTTTTCCTGATTGATTTTAATGCGGGACCTAAGAAAGGTATTGCGTTTGTCATCAGTCGGTTCAGGCAGGTTTTGCGATCGGGTTTGTGTTATCAGCTTAAGCAGTGATTCAATCTGAAAGTTTTTTTCAATCAACAGGACATTGAAGGAGGCTTCATCCTCCTGTTCCATTAAATGTTTGTTCAGGCGTTCAAGGTTGCTCAGCTGATTGCGGATGCTTTCTGGTGGAGCCGGTGTTTCCGGGGCGTCAGATGCGGCTATGAGTGCTGAAGAGAATAAGAGGGCGAGCAAAAATTGAATGCGGTAAATCATGCAGAGTTAAGGTGGATAGTCAGGTTATCGATTAAACGGGTGTTCCCAAGCTTAGCCGCTGCGAGGATAATCAGTGTGTTGTCACCAGGAGACGCGGGTTGCAATGTATCGCTATTGGCGATGTTCAGGTATTCGGTAAAAAAACCTGCCTGGTTCAACTCTGCTGAAGCCTGGTTGGTGAGCTGATCAAAATCCGGCTCTCCTTTCACAATGTGGTGTTTGATGGTCAGCAGGGTTTGATAAAGCTTGGGGGCAACAGCACGTTGCTGTGGCGTTAAATAGCTGTTTCTTGAGCTCATGGCCAGTCCATCATCTTCCCGCTGGGTAGGGACGCCATAAATCAGTAGTGGAAAATTCAGGTCGCTTACCATTTGGCGAATGATGGCCAGTTGCTGAAAATCTTTTTCACCAAAAAAGGCCATATCCGGCTGCACAATATTAAATAATTTGCAGACGATTGTTGCCATGCCTTCAAAATGTCCGGGTCGGCTTTTACCGCAGTAGTCCTGATTTAATTCATGTATGCCAATTGATATCAGGTTACGTTGGGGGTACATGATGTCAATGGATGGCAGGAACAGGACATCGACGTCAGCAGTAACCAGTTTTTGTGCGTCTTGCTGCTCGGTTCGGGGATAATTGTCAAAATCTTCATGGGGGCCAAACTGGGTGGGGTTTACAAAGATACTGACTACGACTTTAAGCGCTCTGTGTTTGGCGGTACGCACCAGTTTCATATGGCCGTCATGCAGGTTGCCCATGGTAGGAACAAATGCAATCGGGTGGTCTGCGGCCCTCCACCCGGCAATTAGGGATCTTAACTGAATGATATCTGTAATCGTTTGCATGACTTAGTAACAGTGTTCGTCACCCGGGTAGTTTTGGAATTTTACAGCATCACGGTAATTTTTTATTGCGTCATCGATGCTGGCTGCACCTTGCATGAAGTTTTTCACAAAACGCGGTTTTCTGCCAACATCAAGATTTAAAATATCATACAGCACCAGAACTTGTCCGTCACAATCAGGGCCTGCGCCTATACCTATGACAGGAATAGCGAGATGCTGGCTTATTTCGGCAGCCAGCTTGGCAGGAATGCATTCAAGTACAAGGAGTTGTGCGCCGGCTTTTTCTACGGCTAAAGCATCCTGAAAGATTCTTTCTGCGGAATGAGTGTCACGACCTTGAACCTTATAGCCTTCGAGGTGTTCAATGGATTGCGGGAGTAATCCTAAGTGGGCGCACACAGCGATATTCTCATCTCTGATAGTTTTTATGATGTCTACATGAGCACCTTCCAGTTTGACCATCTCGGCACCCGCCTGAATTAACTGGTGAGCATGGGTTAACGCCTGTTGCGCAGTGGTATAGCTTTGATAAGGCATATCGCTGATCAATAATGCCTGTTGAATGCCTTTGGTCACGCAGTGGGTATGATAAATCATGTGATCCATAGTGACTGGCAGCGTACTGTTCTCCCCCTGACATACCATGCCCAATGAGTCACCTACCAATATGACCTCAATGCCTTGACGCTCAAGCAACCTGGAAAAACTTGCATCATAAGCGGTTAAACATGCGATTTTTTCAGACTTCTGTTTTAGTGCGTTAAGATGAGAAAGTTTTGACTGGATTGAGTATTGGTCAGTTTTCATTGCCTGTCTCCCCAAGTCTGGTCAGGCCATTCAATGGCACAGTTTGCATTAACTGCCCCAGTTTGCCATAACCAGGAATGATCAGCTCATCTCCCCCTATTTCATGCAAAGGGTAAAGCACGAAAGCACGTTCTGTCAGTCCTGTATGCGGGATAGTCAAATCAGTCTGGTTGATGTGCTGTTGTCCAAATAACAAAATATCAAGATCGACAGTTCTTTCTCCCCAACGTCGAGTTTTGATGCGCCCCTGTTGAATCTCAATATCCTGTAATTGTTTGAGTAGTTGTTGTGCAGAAAAAGTGCAGTTTACGGCCATAACGCTGTTGAGATAATCCGGTTGATCCTGGGGACCCATTGGCGGGCTGGTGTAAACCGATGAATATCCAGTCTCCTCGATTCCAGCTAGTTTAGCGATGGATAGTCGTGCATTTTGCAGTTGCTGTCCAGGTTCAGATAAATTACTCCCTAGCCCAATATAGACAGTTTCAGTTTGGGCAGAGTTTTCGCTGATGGTTTGAGTCATTCAGAACGTGTCGCAAGTTTTTTTGTAAAAATACGTCAACACATGCGTGTGTAACAATGAGAATGTTTATGGGTTGGATGCAGAACGAGGGGCAGAATGACGCTTCGTCCGGCGCTTGCCTCGACGGGCATTGCCAGATGAAGTCATTTGCTTTTGTTCAGCTTCAGATGCATTCTGAAAAGATGTCCACCATTCAGCCAATGAGGGGTCTGCGCCACCGGCATCGGCTCGTAATAACAAAAAATCATAAGCCGCTCTGAATCGCGGATGCGCTAGCAGACGATAAGGCCGAGCCCCTTTTCTAGATTCAAAGCGCGATTGTAATAACCAGACTTCTCGCAACGATTGGGTAATACGTTTCGGAATCGAGGTAACTTTGACTTGTCGGCTTAAAACTGTATTGGCTGCGTTCTGGTAGGCGACGGAGTCATTTTGTCCCTCTTCTTTCAAGCGTACGACTTCTTGGGTGAAGGGTTCCCATAACAACGCGGCGAACAAAAAGTACGGTGTGACGGATTTATCTTCAGCCAGTCGATTATCAGAATTTTGTAAGGCTCGAATGAGGAACATGCGAGGAAATTCATGTTCTTCATCAGCCAGAGCTTGATCTGTATCGGGAAACAGCATGGCAAATAAATCATAATGCCTCAGCATTTCAAATGTCTGTACACCATAACCAGAGAGAAACAGCTTGAGCGTTTCATCAAACAGGCGCGCAGGGGGGATACTGGCCAGTAGAGAGGCATTAACCCCAATCGGTTTTGCAGTGTCTTCGTGCAGTGTAAATCCCAATTTGACTGCAAACCTGACGGCACGCAACATGCGCACTGGATCTTCCCGATAGCGAGTCAATGGATCACCTATCAGGCGAATAAGGCCTGCCTGGTGATCCTGCATGCCGCCAGCGTAGTCGACGACAGAATAATCCTTTATGTTGTAATACAGTGCATTGACAGTAAAATCACGGCGCCAGACATCTTCTTCCAGAGTGCCAAAAACATTATCCCTGAGCAGACGTCCTTCGGTATCTGTTTGCTGGTCATCACTTTCTTTTTCTTCCGATCCCCGGAACGTGGCAACCTCAATAATTTCCCGGCCAAAATGGACATGGGCAAGCCGGAAGCGCCTGCCAATTAAGCGGCAGTTGCGGAATGTGGCTTTGACTTCTTCCGGACTGGCATTGGTTGCAACATCAAAATCTTTTGGTTCCCTGCCCAGCAGCAAGTCTCTGACGCAGCCGCCCACCAGGTAGGCATCAAACCCCGCCTTGTTTAATCGATATAAAACCTTGAGTGCATTTTCGCTGATTTGAGACCGTGAAATGCAATGTTCTGCGCGCGGGTAGAGGGTGGGTTCTGAGTGCTTGTCTGGTATTTGGTTTGAGAAATTGAAGATTTTCTTTACAAAATTAATAATAATTATTCCCCGCATCCGTGGTGAGAGCGTGTAAATTGGTGTTGTTTTTTATCCAGGGGGCTGCCGGATTATGGATCATTCTACTGCGACGGTGGGAATACGGCACCTTTTTCCAAGTTTTTTGGTTGTATAGCACAACGAGGTGCTCCAAAAAATGCGCTCGATTCTCCACTTGTCTCGCGACGATCACCCTAACCCAACAGATACCTGGACGAAATTTATGCATGAAGTTGTGATAATCAAATAATGCCTTTGGTAGAGACGTATTTCATTATTAAATCTGGTTATAATAACATTAAGCAGACACATTACCCAAGATGTGTAGTTGTCTCACAACGAAGGTAAAGCATTTAGACAGGGTGGGTAGTGTACCAGGCAGCGTTCAATATCCTGATATATACATTTCCATATTGTGTATAGTAGAATTCAACAAAGCCAGTCAGGAAGCATAAGTGAGGGTGTTTCCTGATCGACCAGAATTATGCGTCGGTTTGAATACAAACGGATGTCGTAAATTATAACGATTGTTCTATTAATTTACCTTGAGGGGATCAGCTATGTTTAAAAAAATCATCGACGGCTTTATTGACCATCCTTTTTTAACCAGTATTTTTGTCGTAGACTTTTTTATTCTTTTACTCCACACCCCGCCATTTTTCTTTGCTTTGATAATGCTTGCAGGACTGGTTGGCATGAGTATGTATCTGGGACAAAAACTGGCTTTATTTAATTTGTAAGTTGCCACAGTCATCAAAGGCGTTGCCTGAAAGCAAGAAGGCAACGCCGGGCCTGTTCAGGCGGCTTGCTGCAGCTTTTTATGATGCAGTCCTGCTCATTGCTGTCTGGTTTTTCGCGACCGCTCTGCTGCTTCCGTTTAATCAGGGGGAAGCGTTTACATCGGATCAATATTTCTATCCCGCTTATATTCTGCTGGTCAGTATGCTGTTTTATGTCTGGTTCTGGACCCATGGTGGTCAGACATTGGGGTTGAAAAGCTGGAAAATGGTGGTTGTCACCAGGGATGGAAAAGCGCTAGGGTGGCGGCAGGCAATAGTACGGTTTATGTGTTCTCTATTGTCCTGGTTTTTTTTCGGGCTGGGGATTTTATGGAGTGTATTCGATAAGCATCACTGCTGCTGGCATGATTATCTGTCTGGGACGGAAGTCGTGATGCTTGAATGATGGTTTAATGATATAAATCAAAAAACCATCATTAAAAAAATTATCAGCGTACGACCTGTTTGCACTTGACTGTCACATTAATCATCTGACAGCTGTATTTACCTTTGTAATCACCGCCGCATTCCTCACAAACGACTTCGCCCGGATCTACGATGGAGTCACTGGTCCAGCCATAGCCTTCTCCCTGACACATTATTTTAGTGTATTTATCAAAGCGGCTGTACCCCTTAAACCCTTCAGGTTTCGGCATGACTTTTTTCATCGCCTTTTCTTTATCAAGACAACCAGGACCGGCTTTTAGATTGCCTGTTACATCTTTGTAAACCCAATCGTCAACATTAGCTGAAAAACCTAATGCAGGTGTCAGTAAGAGTGCAGTCAACATGATGGTTTTTAGTTTCATAAAGTTCACCTTCCATTCACTTTAAATTATTATTCTGTAGCAAAGTTTTGTTTGCTTTCCAATTTACATACATGCAATAGGGAAAATAACATAATCCAGTGGTTTTGCACAATTCATTGTGAGCTTTCTATATGCCCTGTCATGGTTTCAAGAGGGGCATATTGTTATAATTAACTCTTAACCAACACGCTCTTAAAGGAGTCAACATGAAAAAAACAACAATATTGGCGCTAGGCATGGCTTTATCTGCATTTGGTGCTCAGGCCGAGGATGTAAGCTTGGAAGATAATTCAAAAATTGTCGGCAAATGGCATGTCTATGCAACGGCACCTGCATTACATAAGGAAAAAAGAGCGCAGGATTCAGAATGGAATTTCAAAAAAAATGGTGTTTTGACCATTAGAGGAAAAGATGTGGTGAGTGGTCGTACCGGTATGATGAATATTGAACTGAAATATACAATTGAAGATGGTGTAATTAAAAGACAAAAGGCACCAGGCAGAGAAAAATATGAAAGCTGTGCGGTTACTGAACTGGATAGCTCGAAAATGGTATTGAAATGCCAGTTCCTGTACTACTTTCTGGACAAGAAGTAAGTCTAAGTAAGCTGTTGAGTCTGGACGTTGAGAGAACTCAACGTCCTACCTTAATTTTCTGATGATCATGATGGCGATGCTGAATACCAGCAAACTGGGCAGTACGGCCATCAGCATAGGGTTTAACCCGTAAACAAGCCCCATATATCCGGCAATTCTGTCGAAACTGTTGAAAGCCAGCCCAACCAAAGCACCGATGACGAGTCGACTGCTGTTGCCTACCCGTTCTCTGATCCCAATCACAAACGGCGCGGTGATCATCAGCATGACAAAGGTGACGAAGGGGTTAATGATCCGCCCCCAGAACGCCAGTGCGAAAGTTTGTGTTTTCTGATTATTGTCGCGTAAAAAATTGATGTACATCAGTAGATCATAAAGCGATAAATTGTCGGATTTTACAACCGCGATATTCATCAGGTCCGGGTCAATGGACGTATTCCAAACCTGACTCCCACTCCTGTCTGCAGTTATGCGTTCTCTGGCAATGTGAGATTGGAAAATGTCAGTAACCTGCCATTGTGATTTATTTTCAAAGCGGGCAGAGCCGAAATGCTTGATATTATCGACGCGGTTTTGATCGTTAACCGAGTAGACATAGATGTCGCCCAGTACGCCATCATCGTAGATTTTTCTGACATTAATGAATTGGTTGTCTTCACGGAACCACATGCCATATTGCGAGCTCATCACCACATTGTTGTTTTGAGTGGTGGTTTTTAACACTTGAGCTGCCCGTTCGGCGGAAGGAGCAAGAAACTCTCCAACGGCAATCGAGAAGCCGACCAGTATCAGTCCGGCAAGAATAATGGTTCTGATCAGCCAAAACAGGGAGAGGCCGGCAGAACGCATGGCCACAATTTCACGGTCGTTGGCCATGTTGCCGACGATGAACAGGCTGCCCAGTAAGGCGGCATACGGGATAAGCTCGTAAATCAGTCTTGGGGTGGTGAGAAATAAATACCAGAAAATCTCGTGAAGTCCATAATCCCCCTTACCCAGGTCTTTCAGTTCATCATTAAGCGTGCCCAGATTAAACAAGGTGATCAGAATCAACAAGGCAATCAGCGAGCCTTTAACAATCTCCCTGATCATATATAGAGTAAGGATATTCATAGCGAACTATTCCCTGAAAATTGCATTTTGATCCAGTGCCAGCCATACAGACGAATGAGTTTGAAAATACCTGTACCAAGCAAGATTAAGTAGATCCAGACAAACCCCATCCATTCGGGCAGCAGAGTATCTCTTACCAGCCCTTCGTTGATCTTTAAAAGGTTGCCATAGGCAAAGTAAACGATAAACGCGATTAACAGATTGCCATACACACCGCTGCGGGGGGAGAGCTTGGCCAGAGGGACAGCCAGAAAGCAAAGACAAAGCATACCCAACGGGGTGGCCAGACGACGTTGCAGTTCCAGCAGGCGATCAAGTTGGTCACTTAACCACAATTGCTCGCTGGGCATGGATTCCAGATTCAGGCTGACTTTGCGCATTTTCTTTTCCAGTCGAACGCCATATTCGGCAAAGGATTCGATAACAAAATCCAGATTTCCCGCATTCCCTTGAGAGCGTTGGCCATTTTCCAGAATCAGGTAAATGCCCGTGTCACGTTGTTCCACGCGTCCGGAATCGGCAGTGACAATACCCACGACATCGTTTTTTCGATTTTGCACAAATACATTTTCCAGTTTGCCTGCCGAATTTATGCTTTCAACGTATAACACCAGATCACCCTGGTTGTATTCATTAAAACGACCGGCTGAAATACCGCTGAGGTTGATGGAGTTCTGGTCATCGTTGGTTACAATTTGCATTTCTGCTTCGGCCCACGGTGTGGCATACAGGGCAAACCAGCCGCCGAGCAGGGAGAGCGGTAAAATGCATAAAAAAACAGCTTTATAGATCAGTGCAGAGCCGCCGCCCGCAGAGGCGATAGCAGCCATTTCCTGGTCTCTGTACATGCGGCCGAGCACCATCAAAACGGCAATAAAGACTGTCGCGGGTAGCAGGGTGGAGATGACGACGACCGTTTTCAGGCCCAGAATCATAAACACGGTTTCCTGGCTGAGCTGACCGTCAATAGCCTGGGCCAGTACACGAATGAATTTCCGGCTGACGATAATCAGCACCATGACGGATAATACGGAAAAGACAGTTTTGATCAGATCAACAGCAATCATCCTGTCCAGAATAGAGAACCCGCTTGGATATCGCGGGCTGGTCGTAACTTCGGCTGAATCCATGTTCAACAAACATCCCCTGCAAACTTATGTATAATGAGGACAGAATTGAATTTTTGTCCAGTGAACGCGCTTATTTTCCTGGTCATCATCTGACAGGGATGGTTACTGCAAACACTAAGGGTTTGCCAAAAAACCAGCCGCCATGCAGCATGTCCAGTATTGATTTCGCAATGTTCTCTGCTTTAACCCTAAATCCGGCCCAATCAATATGGACTATTCTATAGAAACCCTACCGTTAAACAAACCACAAAACGACTGTTTAATCATCGGCATGTTTGAAGAGCTTGAGCCAGCCTCTGCAGCACATACCCCTGATCATCTGATGCAAATTCTAAAAGATGATATTGATAACAAACGTTTTTCAGGCAAATCAGGCGAGACCTTGACATTAAGTCTCCCGCAAAACGGAACGCTGGAAAATTACGTGATTGCAGGATTGGGTAAACAAGAAAAAGCTGATGGGCAAAGTTTTCGCAAAACCTTGTCGACAGCGATCAAGGTCGTCAAAGAAAACAAATTCTCATCAGCCACCAGTTTGTTGGCATTGGCGGAACACTCAGGCAATGATTGTGAATGGCGGGTAAGACAAACCGTTGAAGTATTCAGTGATCAAATCTATAAATACAGTCTGCAGCCCCCGGAAGAGCCGGAACCTTTGCAGCACATCAGTATTGCTGTCACCGTGGATCAGCAAGATGTTGCACAAAAAGGCCTGCAAATGGGTATGGCGATAGCAAATGGCATGCAGCGCACCAAGCGGTTAGGGGATTTGCCGGGTAACATCTGTACTCCAACGTATCTTGCCGAGCAGGCCATTGAGATTGCAGAGACTCATGAGCAACTGTCGATCAATATTCTGGAAGAATCTGATATGGAAGCACTGGGCATGGGGTCTTTTTTAGCCGTGTCGCGCGGTAGCCGCCAGCCTGCCAAATTAATCAATTTAAGTTATCAGGGTGGCGACAGTGATCAAAAACCAATCGTGTTGGTGGGTAAGGGCTTAACTTTTGATGCAGGCGGTATTTCCTTAAAACCGGGCGCCGGCATGGATGAAATGAAATACGATATGTGCGGCGGGGCAACAGTATTGGGCGTGATGCAGGCCGTCACCGAACTGCAATTGCCGCTGAATGTCATTGGCCTGGTGGCGTCATCTGAAAATCTGCCGGATGGCGATGCCAATAAACCGGGTGATGTGTTGACCAGTATGTCCGGGTTGACTATCGAAGTATTGAATACCGATGCTGAAGGGCGTTTAATCTTGTGCGACACGCTGACGTATGCCAAACAATTTGATCCCGATGTGGTGATTGATATGGCGACATTGACCGGCGCGTGTCTGGTTGCGCTTGGCCGGGTGCCCAGTGGCTTGTTGGGAAATGACGACAAACTGTGCGATGACTTGCTGGATGCAGCTGAAACCAGTTGCGACAAGTTATGGCGCCTGCCTTTATGGGAGGAGTATCAGGAACAGTTGAAATCCAATTTTGCCGATATGGCGAATATCGGTGGAAGAGATGCCGGAACCATTACGGCGGCCTGTTTTCTGTCACGTTTTGCAGAAGATTTTGACTGGGCCCATCTTGATATTGCCGGTACCGCATGGCGCACAGGCCAGAATAAAGGCGCAACCGGCCGTCCAGTGCCGTTAATTATGCAATACCTTTTAAACAGGGCGAATGCCTGAGGTTACGTTTTATATTCTGAGGAGTGAATCCCAGCAGGCGCGTGAGCAGTTCGCCTGCAAATTGATCGAAAAAGCCTATCGCAATGGTCAGTACAGCTTTGTACTGACTGATGCCCCCCCGCAAAGCCAACGCATGGATGATGCGTTATGGGCATTTCGAGCGGGCAGTTTTGTTCCACATGAAATCCTGCAACACAAGGTGCCGGAAATTGAACAGACCTGTTTAATTGGTCATGATGAGATTCCACAGCCCTGGCAAAAGCTGATTGTAAACTTATCCAGTCAAGCCCCGGTAAACTTTCAGCAGGCCGAGCGAATTATTGAAGTGCTTGATAATAGTGAACAGTGCAAACAACAGGGGCGTCTACGTTATAAACAATACCAGCTGGCGTCACTGGACATCACCACACATAAAATATAACGATCATTCGTACCAACGGCACGGCCTAACGATCGCTTGCAATTAAATTCAGTCGGTGTTCATAAGGGAAATTAATGGGACTGGCGGATGCCTGATTGCAGAATAGGGCTCCAAATTAATCTTGCCCGTCTATAGAAATCAGCCGTCTAACTGAAATCCCTTACTACTTTAATGATCCAGTATCGTGGAAATTGAACGTGTTCATTTGAATTGTCTGTATCAAGTTCAAGACTGTCATCTCCATTCAGAATTGTAGGGTTTACTACAATCAGAGTTAATAAAAATGCCATTGGTTTCAATAGCTTACTCTGTGGCATACAGGTTGCTTGATAACTCGATAAAGAGAGGTGTCAGGCATGAAGTCGAACAAAGATATAGCTGAATTAATGGATGAACCGGCCTGTGAGCATAACAAGAAGGAGAAATCCGGTTGTGCCAAGCCCAAGCCTGGTTCTGCTGCAGGTGGGTGTGCTTTTGATGGTGCACAGATCGCCTTGTTGCCAATTGCCGATGTGGCGCATATTGTCCACGGACCGATTGCCTGCGCGGGCAGTTCATGGGATAACCGGGGTACGCGTTCTTCCGGTTCCGATTTATATCGGATCGGAATGACGACCGACATGACCGAGCAAGATGTTGTCATGGGGCGCGGTGAAAAACGCTTATTGCATTCAATCAAACAGGCCGTGGATACCTATAGCCCACCAGCAGTATTCATTTATAACACCTGTGTCCCGGCATTGATCGGTGATGATATTGATGCCGTATGTAAAGCGGCTGAAGAAAAATGGGGTGTGCCGGTGGTGCCGATTGATTGTGCCGGTTTTTACGGCACCAAAAACCTGGGCAACCGCATCGCCGGTGATGCCATGGTTAAATATGTGATTGGTACCCGTGACCCCGATCCATTACCCCCCGAGATTACGCCGGAAGGCATTAAAGTACACGATGTCAATCTGGTGGGTGAATACAATATTGCCGGAGAGTTCTGGCATGTGTTACCACTGCTTGATGAGCTGGGGCTGCGGGTATTATGTACCTTGTCCGGTGACGCCCGGTTCCGCGAAGTGCAGACGATGCACAAGGCGGAAGTCAACATGATGGTGTGTTCCAAAGCAATGGTAAATGTTGCACGAAAGTTGAATCAGCAATACGGTACGCCATGGTTTGAAGGCAGTTTCTACGGTATTACAGATACCAGTCAGGCATTGCGTGATTTTGCCAAAAGTATTGGTGATGACGATTTGACAGCACGTACCGAAGCTCTGATTGTACGCGAAGAAGCGCGCATTCGTGCCGCGTTGGAACCATGGCGAGAACGTCTCAAAGGCAAACGTGTATTGCTCTATACCGGCGGTGTGAAAAGCTGGTCAGTGATCTCTGCTTTGCAGGATCTGGGCATGGTGGTGGTGGCGACCGGCACCAAAAAATCAACTGAAGAAGACAAGGCGCGTATCCGTGAGCTGATGGGTGAAGAGGCGTTGATGATTGAAGACGGCAGCCCGAAAGCCTTGTTAAAAGTAGTGGAAGATTACAAGGCGGATATTCTGATCGCCGGTGGCCGTAATATGTACACCGCATTGAAAGCGCGTATTCCATTCCTGGATATTAATCAGGAGAGAGAGTTTGGTTATGCCGGCTATGAAGGTATGCTGGAATTGGTCAGACAATTGGCACTGACGATGGAAAGTCCGGTGTGGCCGGCAGTACGTGCACCTGCGCCGTGGAAAGCGGCGAGGACGGTAGCATAATGGCAGAGATTGAAAAGCGTAAAAAAGCCCTGTCGGTCAGTCCTCTTAAAGCCAGTCAACCGGTAGGGGGATCACTGGCCACGTTAGGGTTTAACCGGGCGATGCCGATGCTGCATGGTTCGCAAGGCTGCACAGCATTCGCCAAAGTATTTTTCGTGCGCCATTTCCGTGAGCCGATTCCATTGCAGACGACAGCCATGGATCAGGGCAGCTCGGTGATGGGGGCTGATGAAAACGTGGTTGAAGGCATCAAGAACATTGCCGAGAAAAGCAACCCTTCGCTGATTACGATTTTGACGACCGGTCTGGCGGAAACCCAGGGGTGCGATGTGCAACGTAATGTGCGTGAGTTTCGCAGTAAATACCCGCAGTATGATCACGTCGCTGTTGTTGCCGTCAATACACCAGATTTTACCGGCTGTGTGGAAAGCGGTTATGCGCTGACCCTGACCGAAATCATCAAACAACTGGTGCCGGATGCTGAAACTGCCGCTACCAAACCGGGCCATCGCAAACGTCAATTGAATATTCTGGCGGGTTCCATGTTGACACCGGGGGATGTGGAAGCATTGACCGATATAGTTGAGATGTTTGGCCTGCGTCCATTGTTTATTCCCAATGTGGCCAACTCTCTGGATGGTTCCTTAACCGATGATCCATTCTCCCCAGTCACTATCGGTGGAACTGAAATTTCGGAATTGCAAACGGTGGGTGATGCTCTGGCAACTTTGGTGATAGGTTCATCCTTAGGCAAGGCCGCGGATGCTCTATTGGAAAAAACCGGCGTGCCGGATTACCGCATTGACCATCTTTACGGCTTGGCAGCCAATGACCAACTCATTTCGGCTTTACATGAAATCAGTGGAAATGAAGTGCCTGAGCGCATTGAACGCCAGCGCATGCAATTACAGGATGCTCTTCTGGATACGCATTTTATGTTAGGCCAGTTACGGGTGTCGATTGCGGGTGATGCTGATCAATTGTTGGGTTTTATAGATTTAGTCACGGAATCTGGAGGTGAAGTGGTAGCAGCCGTGACACCGGGAAATGCGCCAGCACTGAAAAAGATGCAGGTCGATACTATCAAGATTGGTGATCTTGAAGACCTTGAAAACATGGCCAAAGCAAACAAGGCGCAATTGCTGATAGGAAACTCCCATGCCGCGCATAGCTCAGAACGGTTGAATATTCCTATTTTGCGTGCCGGTTTTCCACAGTACGACATCATCGGTGGTTACCAGAAAACCTGGATCGGTTACCGCGGAACCCGTCAGGTCTTATTTGACCTGGCCAATCTGGTGATCAATTTCGCGCATGAAGATATTTCGGTGTATCACTCTATTTACGGGCAGAAACCTGCGCATGAAAAACAGGATAGAGAGGCCGAAGCAACATGTCATTAACCCGCAGAATGCACGTTGTGCAAAGTGATGAACAACAAACGCTTATGGACATATCATTAAAAGTAGCTTTTGCCAGTACCGATATGAAAACGGTCAACCAGCATTTCGGTTCCGCAAAATCATTTGCCATTTATGCCGTAAACCCCGACCAGGCCCAGTTTGTCGAAGCTGCCGAGTTTGGCATGCAAAAACAGGATGGTAATGAGGACAAGTTGCTCGCCAAGTTCGACCTTATCCATGACTGCGTGGCGGTGTACTGTCAGGCGGCCGGTGCTTCGGCAGTAAAACAATTAGTGGCCCGCGGCATTCAACCGGTGAAGGTGCAGGAGAACAGTCCTATTGAAGGGCTGGTGAAGGATTTGCAGGTAGAGCTGAAGTCCGGCCCTTCAAAATGGTTGGCTAGAGCGATTAAACAACAGACCACAGGTGATGACTCTCGCTTTGATGACATGGCGGAAGAAGAATGGGATGAATAAGCCTGTGACAAAGATACCCCTTAATTATTTTAATCACATCGTATCCGGAGATACCCATGAGCAGTGTAGCTGAACTGGTTTTAGAAGAAACCGACCCGTATATCGACAATGAATTTGTCAATGAAATGTTAAACCAGCTGAGAGCGCTGGATACCTATGATACCTATGAAGGCTGGTCAAAATCTAAAATTCTTGATCCATTGGTGTTGACCAAGGAACGTAAAAGGGAAATTCCCGTCGTTGGAGATCCTGATGAAATTACGTTGGCGCGCGTAAAAGCCTATTACAACGCGATGGCTACCATTATCGAAAAAAAATCCGGCTTGATGGCGGTACCGATGATTAATTTGACGCATGAAGGTTTTGGGCGTGCACTCGTCATGGTGGGCAAGCTGGTGGTCGTAGACAAAACATTGCGTGATATTCACCGTTTTGGTTTCCCCAGTCTGGAAAAGATGTGCGAACAAAGCGACAAGTTGATCAATAAGGCATCAGAGCTAATTGAGAAATACGGCGAAGTGGCCAGAGACTAGGAGAGATAGATGACCCCGGAAGAATTGAAAGCACTTGAAAAAGCAGTCAAAAGAAATAAACGTCTGGCTGGCGAGAAAGCGATGGAATTACATGACCTGGTAGAAGACGGTTTGCCGGGCGCATATCTGCAATTAATGGATGTGGCGCAGGAAACTTTTGATGCGTGTAAAGCCTGGGACGATGCCACCAAGACATTGCAGGCGGCACAAACTGAAGAAACCGCTTAGGAGACGAAGATGAGTGAAGAAACAATAACCGGCGTCACCTTTGGTGGCGAAGAGTGGACACCTTCGTTTGTGTCAGATTTAAACCAGTCCACCTGCATCGGGTGTGGACGTTGCTTTAAAGTTTGTCCGCGTGACGTGTTTGATCTGGTAGAAAAGTCTGAAGTGATGGAAGCCGAAGAATTCGATGACGATTATGATGATTTTGATGACGATGAGGACAACAGCATGGTTATGAACTTGAAAAATCAGGCCGATTGCATCGGATGTGAAGCCTGTTCCAAAGTCTGTCCAAAGAGCTGTTTTACCCATCAACATAAAATAGCCGCATAGCGAGGATAATATGCCCAGACCAGAAAAACATGTCTTTGTTTGTACCCAGAACCGGCCGCAAGGTCATCCACGCGGCTCCTGTGCCGCCAGTGGTTGCGCCGATGTGATGAACGAGTTCATGAATGAAATTCAGAACCGCCAGTTGTTTGAAAAAATCGGCCTGACCAATACCGGGTGTATGGGACCTTGCATGATGGGGCCCAGCGTTTTGGTCTACCCGGAAGGTGTGATGTATGGTCAGGTGAAAAAGGATGATGTCAAAACCATTATAGAAGAGCATTTGGTGGGCGGTACACCCGTTGAAAAACTGATCGTCCCCAGTGAGGTCTGGTAATCATGTCATCAGTCAGTATGCTGGAGGAAGCCGTTACCTTCAGCCCCAACATGCCGGTGGAAGTGAATAAGCTGTTGCAGGCGGCCGTTGTAGCCAGTCGCAGTGACAAGGCGCAAGCAGAGCAGTTATTCATTCAGGCCTATATGCTGGACAAGCATTGTCTGCAAACCTATTTTGCCTTGTATAAATTTTATTTTTATCAGGCAAAACTGGATGAAGCTGAGCAGTATGTCCTGGAAGGTTTGCAGGAGGCGTCCCGCCTGGGTGGGTTTCCTGCAGATTATCAGCAGTTGGCGGGTAATGCGGCAAAATGGAATATGTATGAAGACGAAATTTCTCTGTTTTATCTGTATACCCTGAAAGCATTGGCATTTATCAAGCTGCGTCAGAAGCGCAATGCAGACGCAGGCACTATTCTGCACATCCTGCATACCCTTGATCCGGAAGACCGTTCCGGCTTTTCAGTCATCGTGCAACTGGCTGAGGCAGTGGAGGAAGAGGTATGAGTGCAACCGCCCGGGAAGGACCATTAGTGCAGGCGATTCAAAGCCATCAGGAAATGGGGCAGAATATTTGCCGTGCGATGTTGGAGAGCATCGTCAAAATAGGTTTTTCTGTGGCGGACATTGCTTCGGTGCCGGATTTTAGCAAAGCAGAATTTTCACTGGTGAAAGATCCTTACACTGCCAGCGAAAATCTGAAGGGTATCTGGTATGACCAACATAAACAGCGCATAGGCAATATACAGTTTTTGAGTGACGGTTCCTTTTATGCTGAATACGATGTAGTCAAGCCGCATCCTCGCAAAAAGCAATGGTTTGTAGAAGGTGTTAATGCGTGGGGCAAGGAAGGCAAAATATCGGCTGAACCCAAATTGATCCAGGCGTTGTAACTCATGCTGAAAACGCATGGATGATCCAAAGCGAATTTATGAATGTCTGCTGGATTATTGCAGTACCACAGCAATAATTGATCAGGTCAGTATTGGCCTGGTGTGGACGATCTGTCGGTCGCAATTGTCTGGTAGACAACAATCCGGTTTGGCGATGACGCCGCAATCGCCTACCCGCACCCTGCGCTGGCCGGGAACCTTGGTCAATAAACCGGTAAAGGATATTGCGCGCTGGGTATTACAGTGGGAACCCTATCAGGCTACCGTTGGAATGGCTGCGTTAAATAGCAGTATTAATGCATGCACACAAACCCCGCCAGGAATGTCATTGCATCCTCATCCGGGGGCAGCAAACCTGACAGTTTTTGAGCACTTTCTGCCACAACTTAAAGAAAAGAAAGTCGTCGTCATTGGTCATTATCCGGGGATAGAAGACTATATCGATAATTATGGTTGGCAGGTCGTTGAGCGTCAGCCTGCCGCGGGTGATCTACCAGACCCGGCCAGCGAATTTTTATTGCCCGAAGCCGACTGGGTGTTTCTATCTGCCAGTACCATTCCAAATAAAACCTTTCCTCGCCTTGCTCAATTAAGTCAGTCGGCGACTACCGTATTGATGGGGCCAACGGTTCCATGGCTGGCAGAATTACAAAGTTTTGGTGTGGACTATCTGGCCGGGGTTGAGGTGGTCAATGAGGATGCCCTTTTTCAGACCGCACAGGAAGGCGGTGGCGTACGTATATTTGAAACCGGCGTGCAATATAAAGTGATAGCGATAAATGACGAAGTGACTGCATCCTGGCTTAAACAGCAAATAGCGGAAACTTTTGCCGGTAAAGAGCGACTGAATCTGGTGATGGAACAATGGTATAGCGCAGGCAACAATGAGCGATTTCCACAGTATGCTGAATTGCAGGCTGTGAACCAAAAGTTGTCACGTCTGGATTTGGCTTATAAAAAAGTATGGGACAGGCTGGAGTGAATACTAAGCAGATCATTTAGCTTCTCTGCCAGTTGAAAAAGACAATCGCATAGCGTGAATTAGAAATACAAAATTAATCGAGAAAAACGATGAGCAATAATCATTTGATTCTTTACTATCGGGGTGATATCAGTGCGTTGACATTATTTTGCCAGCAAGCGACCGGTAGTGTTTGTTTCCCGTCATTACCTGCACTTTCTGAAGTAGTGGAAGAAGATGACATGTCTGCGCTTGAAGTTATCAGTGTGCCAACCTTAGAGCTGAAAGCTATTCGCGAGCAATTGAAGCTGGATGACGACTTTCTGGTGGCAGATACCGATTATTATCAGCAGGTGAGTACGCCAAAAGGCATTGTTAATGTTTATATGGCGCGCTTTAAGGTTTTGGATCCCCCGTATCAGGAACTCTCTGCACATGATCTTGAATTAAAAACGATTACCGATTTGATGGGCCGTCCTCCGGCGGAAATGGAATTGTTGCGCCGGGCTTATTGTTGTTTGATTGAGGGCTGAAGGTGGACAGCTTTGATTTTATGGATTTTGATAGCGGCAGCCAAAATGCTGAAATGCACTATCAAAATGGTCCGTATCTACCGGAAGCCTCTGATTGTATGCGTTGCGGTGTGTGTCTGAATTCATGCCCCACCTATCAATTGACACAGGATGAACAGGAAGGCCCGCGTCAGCGTGTGCAATCGCTCAGGCAGTTAATTCAACATCAGGAAACGCTGGATAGTCAAAAGGTAGAGCATCTACAAAATTGCATCCAGTGCCGCGCCTGTGAAGCAGTCTGTCCCAGCCAGATGGCGTATGCAGATTATTTTGAACGGGCGCAACAGCAATTAACTGAGCGGTCATTTTCTACGTGGGGAAAATGGGGGTTGCAACTGGTAGCCAGAAAAAAATTGCGCCGCATTTTGTTGCCCTGGATGAAGGTGTATCAATCGACAAAATGGCAATCCTGGTTAAGAAAAAGTGGTTTGTTTGACGGGTTAGGTCTGGCGCGAGCAGAAAATTATTTATCTGAACCTGAATCCACCTATTTGCATTCTGAATATACCGTTCAGGATGCACAAGGCAGTGTTGCCTTGTTTACCGGGTGTCTGGCTGAAGCATTTGATCGTAAAACCCTGGAAGATGCAATTAAATTGATTAATGCCTGTGGCTATAACGTCATAGTGTCTGATAGTCAGCAATGTTGCGGTGCCATGCATTATCACAATGGTGATGTGGCGACGGCGAAAGATCTTATGCAGCAGAACATTGATGCGTTTGCCCGTTTGCCTTATGAAGCAGTGGTGTATTGTGCCACTGGTTGTGGCAGTCAGCTGACTGAATATTCACGCCTGATGCCGGAAAGTGAAAAAGCCGGTGATGTGGTAGCAAAAGTAATGGAAGTCAGCAGGTTTCTGAATCAGCACTGGCCTGATGATTTAACACCCAAGGCTGTGAATAGCGAGGTATGGTTACACCACCCCTGTAGTCAACGCAATGTGCTGAAAAACCAGCAGGATACTCTGCATTTGTTACAGCGAATCGGAGGGCAGCGTGTACAGGAATTGCCCGAAAATCACTTGTGTTGTGGTGCCGGTGGCAGTTATATGCTGACCCATCCTGAACAGGCGGATGCATTGCGTGACAGGAAGCTTGCACACTTAACGGATCAGCCACAAGCGATTCTGCTGAGTGCGAATTATGGCTGTGCGCTTCATTTGACAAAGGGAAAGCACTCATCACCTCCAAAAATCATGCATCCTGTTTCATATTTGTCTCAGTGTCTGTTTTCAGAATAAGGTTTTTGGGTATCTTCTATTACGTTATCGACGTTTGAGAAAAATATATTCGTTGATAAGCTATAGTAATTCCCATGTGAATAGTAATGAAAAATTGCCATGGCTTTTCTGTCTGACATTTATAACAGCGATGATGCTGCGTCGTACAATTATCGAATATTGTATGAGCGCTCGCCTCTGGCTTATCAAATGCTGGATGGTCAAGGCAATATTCTACACGTCAACTCAGCCTGGTGTGAGCTGTTTGGCATCAGTCGAGATGAGGTTTCAGGAAAATCGTTTACCGATTTTTTAGTCAACGATGTGTCTGGAAATAATGTCCTGGCCTCTATGGCTGAGCACTTGCCTGATGGATCAGTCAAACCCATTGCCTGCAGAATCAGTGATCAGGATAATAATGAAAAAGATATTTTCATTGAGGCCTGGGTAGAAGAGGACGGTTTAAGCAGAGAAAGAATCGTTTACTGTATTTTGCATGATGTTGCCGGTTATCGAAAGAAACATCAGGTCACTGAAAGTTATAGCAAGATCTTTGAAAATTCCCTCCACGAAATTTATATCTTTGATGTCGAGGATTTCCACTATTTAAAGGTAAACCGGGGGGCATGTCGCAATACCGGTTATAGCGAGATGGAATTTGAAGGCGCTACGCCTGAACAATTAATGCCGGGAATGAGCCGGGCTAATCTTGCCAGGCTTTTGGAACCTATCCAAAAAGGTACAGAGGACATTATTCAGTTTGAAACCATCCATCTCCGAAAAAACCGTACATTTTATTATGTAGATGTACATATTCAGCCCACGCTTTATTTGTCTCGTCCAGCCTATCTGGCAGTGGTACTGGATATATCCAAAAACAAGGAAGTAAAAAACCGTCTGGATTTGGTCATTCAGGGGGCTGAACTTGGTTACTGGGACTGGAACTATCAGTCGGGTGAATTTGAAGTCAACCAGCGCTGGCTGGACATGCTGGGGTTGACACGCGATGACCTTGATAAATTCATATCTGACTGGGGAGAACGACTGCATCCTGAAGACAGGTTACGGATGGATGACGTACTCAAGCAGAGTATTGAAAATCACCACTCTTATAGTGTCGATTTCAGGATGAAACATCAACAGGGGCATTGGGTGTGGGTTCATAGTGCGGGAGCAGTGGTAGCCTATGACAGAGATAATCAAACGCCCCTGCGCTTGTGCGGAACCCATCAGGATATCAATGAGCGGAAAAGTAATGATACGTTGTTGAGAAAGCTGTCTCAGGCCGTAGAACAAAGTCCAAACATGGTGATCATCACCGATACCTTGGGCAACATTGAGTATGCCAATCCCAAAATTAAGGAAATCTCGGGTTATGGTGTTGATGAAGTGATAGGCAGGAATACCCGAATGTTTTCATCAGGAGAGACTCCAAAAGAGGTTTATCTGGAGATCTGGAATACCATCAAGTCTGGAATGGAATGGCGGGGCGTTTTACACAATCGCAAGAAAAATGGCGATTTGTTCTGGGTCAAGGAGTCCATTGCACCGATCAGGGATGAAAATAACACCATCACCCATTTTGTTGCGATTCAGGAAGATATCACTGAATCCAAAAAGGTCGCAGAACAACTCAGTTATCAAGCCACTCATGATTCTTTGACAGATCTGATTAACCGACGGGAATTCGAGCGCCGTTTAAAAACAGCCTTGAATGTCGCAAAACAGGATAATTGTACTCATGTGCTGTGTTACCTGGATATGGATCAGTTCAAGATCATTAATGATACCTGCACGCATGTCGCCGGCGATGAGTTGTTAAAGCAGTTCTCCTGCATATTGCGTGAGAATTTCCGTTCCAGTGACATCATCGCCCGTTTGGGAGGCGATGAATTTGCCGTTTTGATGGAATATTGTTCGGTAAATATGGCGGCTAAGCATGCGCAAAAATTACTGGAAACAATAGGTGAGTTTCAATTTGTCTGGAATAACAAATCATTTCGTATAGGCGTCAGTATTGGCATTGTTCAGGTTGATAATTCAGAGAAAGATGTTTATTCGTTGTTGTCTAAAGCAGATGTCGCCTGTTACGCGGCTAAAAATGAAGGGCGTCACTGTATTCATCGATACCAGGCGAAAGACAAGGAATTGTCTTTGATTAATCAGGATAATCAATGGATTAGCCGAGTGAATCATGCGCTGGATGAAGATCTGTTTGAACTGTATGCGCAGCCGATCTGTAAATTATCGGATGATGTTATTTCTACGAAAGACCATTGGGAAGTTTTGATAAGAATACGAGACGGGGATAACGTGATCGCCCCCGGGGCTTTTATGCCTACAGTAGAGCGCTTCAACTTGTCATTACGTCTGGATCAATGGGTAATACGCCATGTATTTAGTTGGCTTGAACAACGGGCAGAAAATGATAAAAAACGTTTTTGTTTGTCGATTAATATTTCTGCACAGAATTTAGGAAACAAACAATTACTGGCTTTTATTTTTGAAGAATTTAACAGGACGACCCGTCTAGAAGCGAAAAATATCTGTTTTGAAATTACAGAAACTGCAGCGATCAACAACCTTACAGAAGCAAAAGCATTTATCAACAAATTAAAAGAAGTCGGTTTCAAGTTTTCTGTCGATGACTTTGGCAGTGGCTTGTCATCGTTTAATTACCTGAGGAATCTACCGGTTGACTATTTAAAAATAGACGGCCAGTTCGTTAAAGGAATTGTTGATGATCCTGTTGATTATGCAATGGTCAGATCGATTAATGAAATTGGCCAGGTAATGGGGAAGAAAACGATTGCTGAATTTGTGGAAAACAAAGAAATATTGGATAAATTAAAAACCCTTAATGTGGATTATGTACAAGGGTATTATCTGGGCAAACCAAAACCAATAAAATTACTGTAGTTGACCTGCCCGGCAATCATAGCAAAGGCGCTTCCACTTCAACCGGACAGGTGATTGAATTTTACGCCAAGCCGTTGCCAATGCAGGTAAGTGTCATGGCAGAATGCTGTCGCTGTGAGTGATGCCTCCTGGAATAGAGGTGATATAAATTTGACTTTTAATATTACCTGAGATAGGCTGAAAGTAATTGTTAACAGACAGTTTACCCAGTCGCTATAAGAGAACAAAAATGTCACACTCATTTGTTTTTAGTTAAGCAGCATAGGCAAGACGTAAGTCATAAGCAAGTCATTGATATTTCAGTCTTTTAGCAATTTCACGTAAGTCGGGTTTCTCATCAAATTTTTAATTTGAACGGAGATTTGTATGATCAGTGATGCGCTTGATTACATTCGAATCGAAGTGCGGGATTATCTTTCGATTACGGATGCTGAAGCCGGAATAGGGCACTTGCATGACCTTGCCAAAGACGTCGTGAACCCCGGCGTGCGTATTTCTTTGGTTAATCTGGGGCAGGAAAATACGCTTCGTAATACGCCTCATGTCGCGCGCAATGATTCGGGTCTATCCGAATACAAAGAACCTCCCATCTATCTTAATTGCTACCTGATGTTTGCGTTTGGTTTCACCAGTTATCAAACCAGTCTGATTAGGTTGTCTGAATGTATTGAGTTATTCCAAAGCAAGCGTTTTTTCGAAGCGGCTAACGAACGCACAGAAAACCCATTTCCCGGCAACTTAAATCGCATAATTTTTGATATGTGTTCGCCCGATTTTGAGCAATTGAATCACATCTGGGGGGTGCTGGGCGGCACGTATTTCCCTTCTGTTTTATATAAGGTTCGGTTGGTGAAAGTACACTCCAATGAAACGCTGTCCGGGCCGGAAATTACCAGTTTGCAAATTAATACAGGTTTCAAAAGCTCATGAGTATACGGCGCGATTACTTACCCTTGTTTAGTATTCGCGCCGTTCAGCAAGGATCGGCTGGTGTCATCAATAATGTAACGATGGCGCCTACGATGCAATGCAGAACATTGTTGAACGATCATCAGTTATTAGCAAAACAAAGAGAGTTTGGCATGCAAGTGTACTTTAGTAACAACCCCTGGGCTACAAATCCCTTGCTCGGTGCAATTTCTTCGCGCGTACGTTTTGACTTTAAAGTGATAGTTCCCGTTGATTTCTACACAACGTATTTGCCTGATGTAGAAAGTGGAAAAAAACTGCATCTTAATAATTTAACAGCGGCGGGTTCAATCAAACCAGGGACTGATGTTGCGTTAAGTGCTAATGCCAGTGTGACTGACGTCGATGCGCTGAAGATAGTGGCGCAGCGTTTTGAAATAGAGCTTGCTCCTCCAGTGGGCGCAGTCTCCTATGACGTGAGAAACCAGTTTGGTACACAAGTGTTAAGAAATTTTCCACTTGACGAACTTGGAGAAGGTGAGCGTATTGAGTTCGATTTGGATGGGCTGCCGTATGGCCGTTATCGCTTGGCTCCAGATAATGTGCCCAGTCAAGAGACCGAATTTTTTGTTGAAAATGAAGTGGCTAGTCAGCGTTGTCAGGCTGTAGTGAGTATTTTTTTGGAGACCCCGCAAACAGGGGCGCCGGCAACAGGCTATCAATTTAATGCGCATTTTGACGTGCGATGATTGTGACTAAACCGAAACTATCCCAACAGGCGATCGAGGAAAAACTATGGCTATTTATAAGACCCCAGGTGTTTATATTGAAGAAGTCTCCACGTTTCCGCCCTCTGTGGCTGCAGTGGAAACAGCGATCCCCGCTTTTATGGGGTTTACCGAGAAAGCGTTAGATGAAAATGGCGAATTATTGACGAATATTCCCACCCGTATTACCTCGTTACTGGAATACGAGCAGTATTTTGGGGCAGTTCCTGAAACGTCTTTCAGTGTTGATGTGACGCAAAAGCGCCTCACGTCATCAGGGAAAATAATTGAAACGACGGTGGCCTTCAACGGGACCCGGCCGACGATTCCGGATTACATGCTGTATTACAGTATGCAGCTGTTCTTTGCTAATGGGGGTGGTCCCTGCTATATCGTTTCGGTTGGGAATACAGTCGATACAGCGTATGCAGATACCTTATTCACCGCGGCGATTACAAGGCTTGAAGAGTATGATGAACCCACATTATTGGTTTTTCCGGATGCCTGTTCCAACCGCAGCTCTCATGTTGCAACCGATAGTAACGTGGCCACGATTGTCAATGCGGCAATGCAAAGCAGTGCAAAAATGCAGGATCGTTTTACCATTGCCGATATTCGAAATGCGATTCCCAGCGGAACTGACACGAATGCCGACATCAATACCGCATTTAGAGATATCACGTTGTCTGATAAAGACATCGTAAAATATGGCTCATCCTATTTTCCCTATCTAAACACCAACATCAATTTTGTCACCAGTGACGACTCGGTATCGATAGCATCTCACGCACTGATTGATGTGGCTGACGATGGTACGGAAACCTCGGGGGCAGGTTCAATCCCGGCTGATACTGCGATGAGTGATTCCTCAGTGGCCGAAGACCAAACCGAGGTTTATAACGCAGTCAGTGCTTTTATCCGAAATAATACAACAGTCACGCTTCCACCTTCAGGCGCTGTTGCTGGCATTTATGCCAGAGTGGATGCCAGTCGCGGTGTTTGGAAGGCACCTGCGAATGTAGGCATTGCACTGGTGAATAAGCCTTCAATAACCATAACCAACGATTTAAATGACAATTTAAACGTCGATGCGGGTTCCGGTAAATCCATTAATGCGATCAGAGCTTTTGCAGGCAAAGGTGTCTTGGTCTGGGGCGCAAGAACACTGGCGGGTAACGATAATGAGTGGCGTTATGTTTCAGTCAGACGTTTTTATAATTTTGTTGAAGAGTCAGTTAAAAAAGCGACCTCAGCATTTGTATTTGAACCCAATGATGCCAACACCTGGGTCAAAGTTCGCACCATGATTGAGAACTTTTTAATTTTGCAATGGCGTGAAGGCGCGTTGGCCGGCGCCAAGCCTGAAGATGCTTTTTTCGTCAAAGTGGGCTTGAATCAAACCATGTCGGCTGACGATATTCTTAACGGCTACATGATTGTTGAAATCGGGATGGCAGCGGTTCGTCCGGCAGAATTTATCGTGCTGCGATTCTCCCACATGATGCAAAAATCTTAACAGCATAATTTAGCGATTAACGCAGAGGAGTAATCATGGCAGAAGTATACCCAATCCCAAAATTTCATTTTAGTGTAGAAATGGGCGGCAGCTCCGTCGCATTCTCAGAGGTGAGCGGCCTGGATGTCGAAACAGAAGTGATTGAATATCGACATGGTGCGAGCCCTGAATATATCAAAACAAAACAACCGGGGCTGAAAAAGTATTCAAATATCACATTGAAACGAGGCGTCTTCAAGTCTAATAACGATTATTACGACTGGTATAACACGGTGAAGATGAACAAAATAGAACGTCGTGACGTTATCATCAGCTTGCTTAATGAAGAGCACGAACCTGTTGTGGTGTGGAAAATTAAAAATGCCTGGCCTACAAAAATTCAATCTACCGATTTAAAGGCGGATGCAAACGAGACAGCGATTGAGTCAATGGAACTGGTTCATGAAGGTTTGTCCATCCAAAATGAATAAACCTTAAAACGTTCATGTTAAGGAGGCTGGTATGGATGCTTTTTATCCACCGTTGGGTTTTCATTTCCGTGTAGAGTTCGACATTTCCGGGCTCGGCAAAGCCGACACGTATTTCCGCGAAGTGTCAGGGCTGAATTTGGAACTGGAAGAAGAATCAATTGTTGAAGGGGGGGAAAACCGCTTTACCCAACGCTTGCCTGTGCGTGCCAAATATCCCGATCTGATCTTAAAAAGAGGTTTGGTGGGAGATTCCAATCTCAGCGTGTGGTGCCGCAAAGCCATTCAGGAACTCGATATCAGTACCGCAACAGTATGGGCTACGTTATTGAATGAAGAGCATGAACCGCTACAAAGTTACTGCTTTGTTAATGCCTGGCCCAAAAAATGGTCGGTTTCAGATTTCAATGCCGAAAGCAGCGATATCGTTATCGAAAATCTAGAGCTGGCCTATCAATACTTCACTGTGAATACGTAATCGTTATGCCTATCGTGATTCATGAACTCGTGGTGACAGCGGAACTGGAACAAAAAATTGGAACATCCAGTGACAATCAGGACGCACCCTCGAAGCGCCTGGATAGAGAAGAGATTATCCGCGAGTGTACAGAGCAGGTGATCAAACAGCTAGAGCGACAAAAGGAACGGTAGATTATGACAGCTGGCATTTTAGATAAATTGAAAATCATTCCCTTTTTAGATGCAGAGGCTTTGCAGACTGGATTGCCATCTGGGCCACCGTTTATTGCGCAATTTAATCCGGAAACACTCACCATCAAGAATGAGGTTGAGCTCAATACTGAACAAACCGCGCAAGGCTCAAATGGTTCAGAAGCCAAACAAATTAAAGTAAAAGAACAGGAATTTAACTTTGATTTTTTTCTGGACGGGACGGGCGCATCGGGGCCGGGGCTGGATGTGTTTGCTTCGATTGAATTGTTCAAGTTGACCACCGGGTTTACGGGAGAGACCCACAGAAATCGCTTTTTGATTCTGCAGTGGGGAACCTTTGTTGCGACCTGTGTGTTACAAAGCTACAGCATCAATTACAAGCTTTTTCGTTCTGATGGCACCCCCTTGAGGGCGGTAATCTCAGCCACATTTTTAGAGCACAAGTCGCTTGAGTTACAGGACTTGATTTCGAATTTGATGTCGCCTGATGTCACTTACCTGCACGAAGTTAAACAGGCCGAGCATTTAAGTCAGTTGTGTTTTAAACACTATAAACAAGCTAAATATTACTATCACGTGGCAAAACATAATCAATTAGATAGTTTTCGGCAGTTGGATGCCGGTCAGAAACTGGTTTTCCCGCCCTTGCTCAAAGGAAATAAATAATGGCGGCGACACGGGTGGACGATGCAAGCCTGACGACGTTCACTATTAATGTGAATGGCCAGGCGTTAAGTGGTGAATTCCGCCTGGAGTATCTCGATATCAGGAGAATGATTAATCGCATCAGTTTTGCCGAAATTGCATTCATTGATGGAGCGGTAGATGAGCAAAATTTTAAATTATCCGAAAGTGACGACCTGGCGTTTGGGGGAGAGGTTGAAATTTACCTGGGCTACAACACCGATGAAGAGAGTATCTTCAAAGGGGTGATAGTGAAACAGCAAATACAGGTGACCAGAGGCGGACAAAGCAGGTTGTTACTAAATTGTCGAGATGCCAGTTACCGCATGTGCTTGACTGAGCGCAGTGCGCATTATGCAAGCGTATCAGACTCTGATGTGATCAGTCTTCTGGCGAGTAACCACGGTATCAATGCAGATGTTGAGACGACCTCCGACACGCATCTGGATGTCGCTCAATGGCGTACCTCTGATTGGGACTTTATGCTGCAAAGAGCAGAGCGTAATGGCTTGGTGGTATTAACCAAGGATGGAGAACTCAGTATTGTTTCAGTCCGGAGTGGTCCAAGCAAGGGTCAAATTGTGTATGGACGTAACGTATTGTCAGCAGAGCTTGAAATAGATGCCCAGCACCAATATGAGTCCACAAAATCGAGAGCATGGTCCAGTGCTAATCAAGAGAAAGAAGAGCAGGAAGGAAGCGCTGCGCTGACTGAACCGGGACGTGAATCAAGTTCGACGATGGCGTCTCAGGCGGGCGGTAGAGAAAAATGCCTGGCGGCAGACGGTGATGTGACCGCCAGTACCTTGTTGAATTGGGCCAATGCCGCCATTGAACGTCAACAGCTGGCGAAAATTATCGGCACGATCACCCTTCAAGGCAGCCATGATATTCAATGTGGTGATTGGGTCGATTTAGAAGGGTTTGGTCAACGCATGAATGGTCAGGCCTTTGTGGGCGGCATTATGCATGCCGTTTCACGGGGTAACTGGCTCACTACGCTTCAAATTGGTTTGAATCCTCAGTGGCATATGCAGCAATTTTCCAATCCTGGTCCGCAAGATGTACTCAGCACGACAAACTCAAATTTGCATATTGCTAAAGTTGTTGGGTTGAGCGAAGACCCTGATGGTGGTGAGCGAATTCAGGTGAAAGTGATTGCTTTGGGCGAAGATCAGGAAGGCATATGGGCCAGGCTGGCAAGTAAAGATGCGGGCAGCGAGAGGGGGTGGGTCATACGTCCAGAGATTGATGATGAAGTGATCGTCGGCTTTATTGACGGTGATGCTGCTCAGCCGGTTATTCTTGGCTCACTATACAGCAGTGCCCACGCCACACCCATCCCAGCCGATAATGACGACAATCATGAGAAAGGCTGGGTGACTCGATCGGGCATGAAATTCATTTTTAATGATGACACGATCACGTTAACCATCGAAACGCCCAACGGCAACACAATCACAGTGGATGATGATGCGGGCGGGATAAGTATCCAGGATGAGAATGATAACGCGATCGTACTTGACAGTAGCGGAATAACAATGACGTCCGCTTCTGATATTAATATCGAGGCGCGAGGTGATATTAATGTCAGTGCGGTCAATTTAAAGCAGGACGCTCAGGCGGAAGTGAAATTAAACGGGAGTGCTGGCGCTACGCTGGAAAGTGGTGGCAGTACCACGGTTAAAGGGTCCATCGTTCAAATTAATTGACGGAAATGACTATGCCTCCAGCAGCACGAGTGAATGATATGCATGTTTGTCCTATGGTAAACCCCGGGCCTGCTCCCCATGTAGGAGGCCCCATTTTACCTGCGGGTGAACCCACGGTATTGATTGGCGGCATGCCCGCTGCACGGCTGGGGGATATGGCGACGTGTTCCGGTCCTCCCGATACTATTGTTAGCGGGTCTTCCAGTGTGATGATTGGTGGTATGCCAGCCGCACGTTTGGGAGACTCTACCGCTCACGGCGGATCGATTGTCGCGGGCGAACCCACAGTAATCATTGGAGGGTAGAAGTGGCTGACGAAAATAAAATCATTGGTGCGGGTTGGAGTTTCCCGCCGCAGTTTGATGCGGTCGCAGGTGGCATCAAGATGACCACGGGACACGAGGATATCAACAACAGTCTTTTTATTATTTTTAATACCGCGTTAGGTGAGCGCATTATGCAGCCCAAGTTTGGCTGCAGCTTGCATTCGATGGTGATGGAACCGATGAATACGGGTAATTTATCGTATATCAGAACCATGCTGGAAACCGCAATTCTGTACCATGAACCGCGTATTGATGCTGAAGATATTGATTTTAACTTCAATGCCAACGAAGGCGTGTTAGATATAAAAGTGATGTATCGGATTAGAGCCACCAATTCACGCTTCAATTATGTCTATCCATTCTATTTGGCAGAAGGTGAAAAAATATGAACCCGCATTGCCAAAGACCCAATCCTTTAGTGCGCAGTGGCTCTGACCGCAAGTCCAGAGTTATCCAGGCATTGGATGTCAACCATTTTCAGGTTGACGAGCGCAGCGTAGCGGATTTTATTTTGTTCGCTCGTCGTTATGCAGAGAATATAACGTTCCACGGCAGCGACCAGACTCTCAACTGGAAGAAATTCTTTGAAAAAGATAGCAGCGTGACGCTAGCGCGGATTGCCAATTTACCATTATCACTGGGCTTGCATTTCAAAGATGATGTAGTGCGGTTTCTACAGCAATCAGCAGCGCAGCCCGCTCCCGTTGTACTGGAGTATTTGGCACTGTATATGCGTTTGCCATTATTACTGTTGAATGAAATAGCACACTGTCGCGGTTTGCTGCCACAGGGAGATCCACTTACCGTCGAGTTGGAGAAATGGGCGGGCAAAGAAATTGTAAGCGACCTGGTGTTGTTAAAGACTTTTGTACTCGGGGCGGAATCACTTCCGTTATCAGGCTTTAGCGATCAAGCGCTGGATAAAACCAAATTAAACAGTGATGTTACTGTCGATGATCCGCTACTGGTTCCTCAACAATTCATTGAGTTGATTTCCAGCTTGTCCTGGAACGATGACGCAGCGCAGTTTTTCTCAAAGTTCGAGACGCTCGACGATGCAGATTTGACAAGCGCTGTTGCGGATAGCTCACCTTTTGCCACATCCAACGATTTCAACGACCAGATTGACGATGCATTACGTTACAACTTGCTGGTCAATGCGGTAGAGCATTTATTGAGCGCCATGCAGTCCGTCATTGATGCTGCTCAGTTGGCCCTGGAGGATGCGCTCAACAGAGATGACCATGAACCGGCTTATGGGTTATGGCTCACGTTTCTTAAGCTTTATGCCGCAGCGCAAGACAATATAAATGAGTTCACGGGGCGGCATCTGGATTTTTACTATCGTGATATTTTGCAAATGGCCAACCAGCCCAAACAGGGTGACCAGGTGCCGCTGGTTTTTGAGTTGGCAAAGCACCATGCTGAGTATTTGCTTGAGGCGGGTACCTTGTTCAAGGCGGGAAAAGACGCAGGCGGCATCGAACGATTGTATCAATTGGAATCCGATACCGTGATTAATCAAGCCGTGATTAAAGAATTGCGTAGTTTTTTTCATGCTCACAGTGACGGCAGCGTACCCTATGCAGCGATCAAGACGGATAGCGCCGATGGTGTGGATGAGAAACTGGATAAAGAAAACCCGCAATGGCCGATATTTGGCCCTGTTCATGAAAACAGTTTGGCGGAAATAGGCTTTGCCGTGGCCGATGAAAAATTACGCTTGAGCGACGGTCAACGAGAAATCAACGTATCCATTGAAATTCAAGCGGGGTTTACGGGTACGCTGCAGAATACTTTTGCGGCTGCGTTAACGACAGAAAAAGAATGGCTGTACCTGAATGACAGCCAGCTCACAGTATCTAAAAATGGAAGCAGATTAGAGTTTGACATTGAATTGGAAGGGGATCAGCCCGCAATTACGCCGTATGACCCAGCACTCCATTTATTTAATTTCTCTACATCATTACCCATGCTGCGCATTTGGGTATTGCCTGCATCGGGTCAATTTGAAGCATGGCGTCATGTCAGCTTTACCTCCATCACCCTTAAGACAGAGGTGGCGGGTACACGAAGTTTTTCATTGGGCAATGACTTTGGTGTGATTGACACGGCCAAACCATTTTTGCCATTCGGCCCGCAACCGACGGTGAATAGTCACTTCATCGTGGGCGGCCGGGAAATATTCAGTAAACCCATCGCGGCCATAGAAATTAAACCCACCTGGAAAGAAGAGCTGGGATTTCAGACGCATTATAGTCAAACCGCCTTGCCCTACGCGGTAGCCGCCAATATTGAATGGTTGGCGAAAGGACGTTGGGTGTTGTCGAGCGCATCGCCAGAAGTTCCGATGCTGATCCGTGCAGGTGACGAGGACATAAAATTTGGGGTAAATATATTATTTTGGCACTGGGTCTTGACTGGCGAAAATCTTTTTGACATTGCCGGTATCAGTCAGGTTCTGTTTTATCTATTTGATTTTGGTTTTGTCTTTCAAGGCGAGCAAAGCGGTGCAGCATTCGATGAACTGGACCAGCAATACGGCATTACCAGTACCGAAGGATTTATCCGGTTTACATTAAAAAATCAATTTGGCCATCAACAGTATCCGCAAACCAATGCGTTGGCGCTGATAAAAAAAGCTGGCGGTACAGGTTCATTGCCGAATGATGTGAATTATGTAGATAGTATTCCGCAAGAGCCCTATACGCCGACGGTGACTGATTTAACAGTCAATTATGTTACGACAGCAGATTCTCCACAGCAGTTTTTCCATCAGTGCCCTTTTGGAACACAGAAGGTGGGCTCGACAAACACAAGCCTGTTACCCGATTTCAGCCGGGAAGGTGAGTTGTACATTGGCCTGGAAAAAGCAGTACCACCTCAATCCATATCTTTACTTTTTCATAGCATAGAAGGCAGTGCCAACCCCTTAAAAAATCCAGCGTCTTTGAGCTGGCATTACCTGCAAGGTGATCAATGGCAAGAAATAAAAGCAACAGATATTACCGATACCAGCGCATCCCTATCGGGCTCTGGGATTATCCAATTTGAATTGCCGGCTGCAGCAGATACTGATCACGCTATTTTACCTTCCGATTTGCATTGGCTGCGGTTATCCGTCGCGCAGGATAGTGACGCCGTATGTGTGATGAAAGCGCTATACACGCAGGCGGCTAACGCCATCTGGTATGACAACAATAATTCTGATTTGATGTTGGCTGATCCACTACCCGCCAACACGATTGCGAAATTGAAAACCCCTGATTCTGCGGTAAAAAAAATTTCCCAGCCGCTTGAGTCGTTTGGCGGAAAACCAGAAGAACTGGATACCGATTACTATCAGCGCGTCAGTGAGCGGCTGCGTCATAAAAAACGTGCGTCGACAATGTGGGATTATGAAAATCTTGTCCTGCAGGAATTTCCTCAGGTGTATAAGGTACGCTGTTTGAATCACACCGAATTATGCCGCGATGTGGATAACAATATTCTGGCAGACAATGGGATGCATCCAGGGTCAGTCGTGGTGGTGCCGATACCGGTGATCGACTCGGCCTCTGCCAGTGATCCGCATAGACCCTACAACACCACAAAAACCCTCGCGGATATAGATGCCTTTTTAAGAGAACGCATCTCGCCATTTGTTAATTTGGAAGTACAAAACCCGAAAATAGAGGAAATTCAATTTGAATTCAAAGTAGGGTTTCATGAATTCATTAATGACAGCGGTTATTACCTCAAGTTACTGGAAACAGAAATCAAAGCCTTTATGATGCCGTGGTCCGTGGGTGGGGCGAGCGCCATCGATTTTAACGGACGCTGGTACAAATCAACCCTGGTGAATTTTATCGACGAACGTCCTTATGTGGATTACGTCAAAGACGTTCAAATGTTTCATCGCATAGATATCAACGATGAAAGTATGGCATGGCGCAGCGTTGATAAAAACGTGATTAAAGCAGATTCGGCACGATCAATCCTGGTGTCTCACCGGGCACATGTCATTACTTTGCATGAGGAGCGTGTTGTATGAGGACTTCCGATCTTGACGGGCTGAGTATCGATGTTCAGCAGTCACTGCATCCTTCGCAAGATTTTCAGTTGCTACGCGAACAGGGAATGAATTACATCCGCCAATTAAGTGGATCTATCTGGACTGATCACAACCTGCATGACCCGGGCATCACGACACTGGAAATATTGTGTTATGCAATCACCGATTTAGGCTACCGGACATCGTTTCCCATTGAAGATCTGATGACAGGACAGGATGGGTTTAACACCGACCCTGCCTTAACCAGTTTTTTTCCTGCCCAGGAAGCATTAACCAACACAGCATTAACCCAACTGGATTATCGCAAGTTATTGCTAAAGATTGATGGCATTCGCAACGCGTGGATGTTGCCAAGAACCACCGCACCGGGCTCAGAAATACCTGTTTTTGTGGATAAGAAAGCCAGGTCCTTAAGCCTGAACGATAAAAACAGTCTGGGTCAGGACAACCTGCCACTCTTCATCAATGGGCTGTATGACGTTCGACTGGAGTTGGTACCGCATAACGAATGGGGTAGTCTGAATGAAACCGCGCTGACCGTTGCATTGCGCAAAGGTGATTTCAGTGGATATGACGGCAGCGTGTCTCTGCTGGAAAATAAGGCCAGTCATCGTCAGTCGTGGGCGGCAGTTGCCGAGGCTAATGACGATGCTGCAGACTTAATGGCAAGTTTAAGCGTGGTGATCAGTGAACCGGGCGCTTCTGCGGTTAAGGTGCAATGTGAATTTAATGCGGCAGTACTTCCTGAACTAAGGCTTGAGCTGGGGGATGATGCTGATTTTACAGAGGCCCAGTGGCTGGATTTATTGCAAAGCCCCACCGATTCCCCGTTACTTTCATTTGCCAGAAAGCAGGCGCGCATAGAGTTTTTATTGGGCAAGGCCACTTGCGCATTAATGGATAGCCGCAATCTCTGTGAAGACTATGCCAGTATCGATACCGTTTCATCGGATTACATAGCGATCTGCAGCGATATCGAAGTGAGCCCGGAGGCCGATCTGGAGGAAGTGCAGGCGCATGTGTATTTTGCCATTGAGCAGTACATGAACCCCAATGTTCCGGCCTATTCCTTAAAAGAATTACTGGACAACACTATTGACCCCGATGAGATATTCAATGGGCCATATATTAACTCGTCGTTACAGCATCAAGGACAACCGGTGTTTGATAAACCGGGGTTTCATCTGCATGAAGATCTTAACAAGGCCGAGCTGCGTAAAATCATTCACAGTTCTGACATCATTAATGTGCTCATGGATATTGAGCATGTCATCAATGTTAAATCATTATTGTTGCGAAAGTACTCAGTCGAAGGAGAGCCCCTGGGTGATGCACAGGCGTGGTGTTTGTCTGTCCAGCCAGGCCACCAGCCCGTGTTGAGCATTCAACATTCAAACATTTTATTTCTCAAGAGAAATGTGCCTTTTATCGCACGCCCGGGTGAATTCCAGGCCACGTTGAATCATCTACGTGCGGTCGCAAACAAAAGTGCATATGGCGACCCGCAAGAAAGCCTGGTGGTGCCGCATGGCAAGGTCAGGGATACCTTAACGCACTACCCGGTTCAGCATGATTTTCCTCTTACCTACCAAATTGGTCAGGCGGGTCTGGAGGCAAATGCGGATATTGCAAGAATTCAACAGGCGCAGCAGTTTAAAGGTTATTTGACAATATTCGAACAAGTGTTGGCCGACTATTTGGCTCAGCTCGCCCATTTGCCTGTGTTGTTCTCCCTGGATAAGGAGTTGTCGCACAGTTATTTTAGTCAATATCTCACCGATATCGCCGGCAGTCTGCAACATGCTGATTTTGCGGATGAATTTTATGTGGATGCCGACGTGTTTGCAGATGAAGCTGAAAGATCCAGGTTGCGCGAGTCGCATGAAGCATTTCAAGACCGGCGGCACAGGTTACTGGATCATCTATTAGCGCGTTTTGCCGAAAAATTCACTGACTATGTGATGCTGATGTTACGCAGTGATGGTCAGAGTCTGTTGACGTCCAGCGAACTTATCAATGACAAGATTGATTTTCTGAGACAACAACCTGTACTCAGTCGCGAACGAAACCGGGCGTTTAATTACAAGCCTAAATCAGCTGCAGAAGTGTGGGATACGGATAATGTGTCAGGTGTGGAAAAACGTAGCTTACGTTTAGCCGGAGTTGATGATTTTAGTCGACGCAACCTTGCGTGTGCTGTGTTTATGGCTAGCCTCATGGATACAAAACGCCTGCGTGATGGCTATCGAATTGAGATTAAAGATTCAACAAACAAGTTATTGTTTAAGTCATTTGAACTTTTCCCGTCACGCGAAGAGGCAATAATGAATGCTGGAAACCTGTTTGGCGGCATTCAGGCAGATGCAAGTTTTGCGTTGGAGATAACAGGTGATGGCGATCATATCTGGCGGTTGACCCATGATGCTACCTCGTTAATGCAAGACAAAACCTTTAATAATTTAACAGATGCGCAAGCCGATATCGATAAAGTGAGGGCGCGCATTGAGGAAATCTTTTCGACAAGTTCATCCTCAGAAGGCGAATCAGACGATGCTGAGAGCGTTGATACCCTGTTTGATACCAGAGAGTTTGGTCGAGAGTTTGGTGTTGAAATACAGGATTCACAACAGTTGACTCTGTTTAAGGCAAAGGAAAGTTTTGAAACCCGCGCTCAAGCGCAGGTGGCGGCAACAGCGGTGTTTCCAGGAGTAAAAGACCCCGCTAATTATGTAATTGATGAAAGTGGCGGGGTGGCGGCCATTAACTTTCGACTTGAATTTAATGGCGTCACCCTCACTCAAGATGCGAGCTACGATAACGTTAACGAAGCACATCATGCGATCGGTGCGATTGTGGCGCGCTACTTTGAACTGTTACTCAGTCATGTTTGTAATGACGAAGGGCTGTATTTAATCGAACATGTATTGTTAAGACCCCGCGACAATAATTCTGACTTATTTGATATTTGTGTCGGAGATACTGGAACGGCGTGTAGTGATGAAGACCCGTATTCATTTCGGGCCTCCGTCATCATGCCGTATTGGCCGCAACGTTTTCAACAGCTGACGTTTAGAACGTTTTTTGAAAACCTGATGCGTGAGCAAACACCCGCGCATATTCAACTCAAGATATGCTGGATTGATCATTTACAAATGCAGGATTTTGAAACAGCCCTGAAAAACTGGTTGTTAGCATTACACTCAGAAACCTTTGATAGCTCAGAACTGGTAGACAGGCAAAATGCCTTGTTAACCGTGCTGCAGCAGCTACGCAGCGTTTACCCCACTGCTGAGCTGCATGATTGTGATGATGATAATGGTGGTGAACCCGTACGCCTTGGCAGTACTAATTTAGGCGTATTTTAATTTATAGGCAGGTACGCAATGCAAACATTTTATCCCGTATTTGAAAGTGGACAGGTACTTACCAACGCTCACCTGAATCAACTGTTTCAATATCTAAATGAGCAGCAATTGGCCAGTCGACGTAAGTTAATTGGTATTGGTGTGATGTGTGGCCTACAGGCGAATGTGCAAGAAAATCAGGTGCTCGTTTCCAAAGGCATTGCACTCAGTTCGGCAGGGCATTTAATGTGCCAGCCAAATGACAAGGTCTATACCCAATTTCGAGCATATAAATTACCGGTTTCGCAAGCGGTGGAAGATGATAGCGATATCGATGCTATTACAGCAGAAAAATTACTTCCAATAGAGGACTTGCCGATGTGGGAGTTGCTGGGTTCTGCCGCTGAAGAAGATGAGGCTGATCCGCTCACGGAATTGACTGCCGCGTTTGTGCAAGACAAAGTCGTCATGCTATTGCTGGAGGCAAAACAGGAATCATTAAAGAATTGTGATGCCAACAATTGTGCCGACAAGGGTGCTCGCATGCAATTCACGTTACGCACGCTGCTGATTAATGACGCCGATGCCGAGCGTTTATGGCAGTTTGAAACCAGTCAGCAAAAGGAATTGTTTCCTCGCGATTTAAATTGGCAAGGCCTGGAAAAGCTGTTACAGCCCGCTGTGATGGGCAAATTAATCTGTTCGGCAACAAAAGCAGAAAGCCTGGAAGAGATTTATGCAGAGGTAGATCAGCTGGTTAATAATGGTTGGTTGTCTCTGAAAAACCAGTTGCAGGGCAGTTTTGATGTCTATTCGTATCTATTGCGCGATTATTTTCCGCAAGAACAGTTTCCAACAGATCCCTGGGATGGCATAGAAACCAAGCTTGCGATGCCCCTGCAGTCTGTAGAAGATTTGATGGTGAATATTCATCACTATGACGTGTTAATCGACGCGATTTCTTCATATAACGAATTTCTGGATAAGGCCAGGGAATACGAGGCATTGTGTTGTCCCTATGAGATGCGCTTTCCCTATCATGTATTGCTTGGCAAAGCAGACCCCAAAGCACAAGCATCCCAGGCAACTGATGGTTCTCCTTTAAGTTTCAATTTTGGTTTGGGGGCACAAGCAGGTTATCCGTATTTACGCCATTGTTTTTATCCCAACCCTCAGTTTAAAGCCGAGACGCAGTGTGCCAGACAATTGGCGGATTTGTATTACCGCACCTGGCTTATTTTCAAACGTTATCATTTAGATGGCTTGTTAGCTAAAAATATTGAAATATCGCCCAGCCAATTACAAGGTCCGTTGTCGCAGAAAGCGCTGCCTTATTATTTGGCTATTGGGCGTAATGATGATTTACACAGAAACTGGAATCCGGATAAAACCGTAAAGGGCGCATTAGGCAGGGTGTATGGTTATCATATTAATACCTCAAATCCGCACCCTTTGGCACAAATGCCTCAACGCGATGATTTTTATAGAATCGAAGGTCTGATGGGCAAGCCCCTGGGGCAAACGATTGCCGAATTGCAATTACAGAAAAACCAGCTGGGACTCAGTTTTGCAATTGAGCCTGTGTTTCTGCCTTTAAAGCCCTTTGGAAATGAGTTTGACAAACAGTCGGTATTACAACTGTTGACGCGCAATCAAATCCTCATGCGTTTGTTTAAATGTAAAGTCGGCGATCTGGATATGATCTTTCTTATTCTTATCGCGGTATTGTTTCAACTTATTGTAGGCATAATCTATTTGTTAGCCAGATTGAAGTCGCCGGATACTGCAGGGGCAACTCCCGGGCGTACATTTTCCAGGCGTTTTGTCGCCGACACCCGGGCGATGAATGAAATGATGGTGGAGCTGGATATTGCGGCCTTTAATGAGCTTAGCCGTTTAACAGTAAGTGCTGACCGGTTTGGCCAGTCCAGCGAAGATACTACGTTCATCCGCAAGCAACTGAAACAAGGCAACCTGATTACGGATGATGTATTAAAAATACTGGACGAAACTGACGACCCCAATGGAAAAATCGCCGAAATCTATGTGAAGACAAAAGCCGTTGACTCGGGCGATTTATTTGAAAAAGTGGTAACCGTCGTCGGCCGAGATGCTGACAAGGATGAAACCGAAGAAGTGTATCAATCTGCCCGGATGATGCAGGAAAGTGAAAAATTGATGGGGCAACTGTCGGTCGACAGTGTTGTCCAGTTTGACTTCGATGCTTTTAATTCCAGTATGCATGAAATCAATGATGCACATGTCAAATTAATGCGGGTCAGCACAGACAGACAGGGCACAGACCAGGCGGTAGTGAAAAATGTGAATGCGCAAATGGGAATGTTAGCGACATTGGGCGATAGTGCCGTGTTAGCTAATATTCAGCAGGAATTTGGACAACGCTTAAAAAATATTTTTGCTGAATTTTTGTTTGATGGGTTCGTGAACAAGCACCCGGATACTGAACACCTGTGTGGTGTTCCCAAAGGCGGCACGCTGATATTAGCATACACCCACAAGGCGCTTATGCAGAAATACGTACCACCAGGTACTCAAGCGGAAGCGGGGGCAGTCAATCTGGCCGCGGTGACGGGGAACGCTGACGTTTTGAGAGAGGCTGGCCATCGTGAAAGCATTTCCAACGCGGCATTTACTAACCGTGCGTCGTCATTAATGAGCAATTTGAATCGTAGTGATACACGTAGAGAGACTGCATTTGCCACTACGATTGCTGCAGGGCGCAGCGATAGAAACACACTCAATGTACGCAATGTCAATGTTGAGGCAGCCTCTGTTTCCAGTGACAGAAATGTGTCGGATGACAGGCTGGCCTCTGCCATTGCTGAGCTGGGAGTGTCGGCAGCGGTGCAGCCGGAAGATCCGTTAAACGACATGGTGGTTTTGATGGATTTTTGTATCCCGACGTTTTGTTGCGATAGCGACTGTGCTGATTTGGAGCTTGAGTTTAAGGCACCTCCCGTTGATTCCAGGCCAGTCACAATCAGTATCGAAGGACGTATTGTAGAACAAGTCACGGGTTCGAATTTTCTGAGCAATGAACGCTTGACGACAGGAATTCGCACGACGACTAAAACGATTTCTCATGCCACCTTAACAGTTGAAGATAGAAACGGGAAGAATGTTGCTGTGACCATGGCGAGAGGGACATTTTTATTCAAAGTCAAAACCGGAGAATATACCGTGATCGCTGCGGCTAAAGGCTATCAACTCCGTAAAGAAACGATGACATTTACCCAATCTCAGTCAGATGTGCTGATCAGCTTGCTCCCTGATCGAGATGGCTGATGATGCATCATGTCCGCCGGGCAAATTTTCGGGTTAAAACGCAACAAAATGGGCTGGCACCGGATGACCGTCAACGCTGGCAATCCTGGTTTGAGTCGTCTTTTAGCCAAGTGCTTGAAACGGTGCTGGAAGAATGGAGATTAGAGCAAGCGAGTGATGCGGATACCCAGACCATAGACATCCAGCACTTACATATTGATTTAGGAACGCTACAGCTGAATACTCCGCTGGATCAACTGTATGCCTCTCTCCGTCGACAGCTGTTTGCACAACTGAATGATTCACAACCACGTTTTATTAGCGCGGACACATCGGTATTTGAAACATATACGCACTTTCTTGAACATGGAATCTGGAAGCCGGGTACCGACACGACCCAATGGCAGAGTATAGAAACGTGGTTTTTAGAGCACCCTGAATCCTTCCAAAAAATTTACCGTTTACTACAAAATACGCACATCAAAAAATCTCTGTGGCCACGCTTTTTTCTTCAGCATTCTGCCGAATTTATCGAGCGATTTGTAAATGATAGCCTCAGTCGTGAGATGGTAACAACACTGGAAAAGCATGAGTTTATTCAATCGTTAGCCTATCGAGCCAAGGCATTGTTATGGTGTTATGCCGCAAAAGACGGGGAGAGTCATTACAAAAAGCTGGACCTCTGGTTGCAAATGAACGTCGCCAAAATAGCGTCGCAATGGTCACAAATACCAGAATATCTGCAAGTACATCATGTACAGGAGTGGCTTGCCGAGGCATCTGAAACAATAAAAAATGTAGCGGTAGATAATGACCAGACGCCTGCGAGTGAGGCAACCCCCAGCGCTGATAGCAAGCTTGTTGAGCATGCGGGTATCGTATTGTTACACCCCTTTTTAGATGCGTTCTTTAACAAATTCGGTTGGCTTGATGAGCAGGGCGAGATTAAGCAGGATCAGCAAAGTCTGGCGTTATTCGCATTGTTATACATGGCGACCGGGCGGGCGTCGGCGGTAGAGCCAGACTTATTATTATTTAAAGTTTTACTGGGGATGCCAATCGATTACCCGGTGGCAAACGAAATTCAATTGAGTCAGGATGTTAAACAAGAATGTGAGGTGTTATTGCAAGCGCTTATCAAGCATTGGAGTGCGCTAAAAAATACGTCTATTGACGGTTTAAGACAAGGGTTTATACAGAGGGCGGGCAGTTTGTATGTCGATGCGGATGGAAACCGGTTACATATTGAGAAAAAATCGATGGACATTTTGTTGGATCGACTTCCATGGTCCATCAATTTTTTAGCTTTCCGCTGGATGAAAAAGCCTTTGTTTGTCGATTGGGCGGGGTGATGAGTAATAAAACGCTGGCATGGGCAAAAAAATCTAAATCGACGACCTCCTCGTCATCCACGCCTTTGCCGATTCATTCACTTTCTTTGAGTGCTAAGGCTGCTTTAAATGTTCAAGCGGCATTAAAAGTGGGACGAGCCAACGATGCGTGTGAAAAGCAAGCCGATGCTGTTGCGGATAAGGTAGTGGCAGGGCAAACGGCTGTTCTGTCCGCAGAAGAAGTTAACACGCCACAGTTGAATCCTGTGCCTCAAAAACAGGAAGGAATACAAAGAAAAGGCGAAATGGAGGAAGAAGACCTGCAGGCAAAGGGCGAAGAAGAGGAAGAAGAACTGCAGGCAAAAGGCGAAATGGAGGAAGAAGAACTGCAGGCAAAGGACGAAGAGGAGGAAGAAGAGCTGCAGGCGAAGGTCGAAGAGGAGGAGGAAGATCTGCAGGCGAAGGGCAAAGAAGAGGAAGAAGAGCTGCAGGCGAAGGTCGAAGAGGAGGAGGAAGATCTGCAGGCAAAGGTCGAAGAAGAGGAAGAGGACCTGCAGGCAAAGGGCGAAGAAGAGGAAGAAGACCTGTGGGCAAAGGGCGAAGAAGAGGAAGAAGAATTACAGGCGAAAGGCAAACAAGAAAAGAAAGAAGAAACTGTGCAACGCCAGCCTGGCCGTTCGAAAATTAAAACAGCTTCTCACGAAAGCTTAATGGCCAATGCCAAAAACAGACCAGGGTTTCCATTGCCGCAAAATGTCAAAGATAAAATGGAACGTGCGTTCGGGCAAGATTTTAGTGGAGTGCGCATACATCACGATCAGGCGGCAGTGGTCTTGAATCAAAAGCTGGGGGCCAGGGCATTAACCAGTGGCAACGACATCTACTTTAATCAACATGAATTCGCACCTGAGAGCCGTGAGGGAACCCATCTGCTCGCGCATGAATTGACGCATACTATTCAGCAGCAAGGCGTAAGGCGTTCCATCCAGCGTCAGGAAGATGAAAATGCAGATTATTTGATTCGCCCCGAACTGCTCGACGCATTAAAAATGGCGCGTGGACAAATAGGCCAGGTGAATGCCAAGCAAACCAATGAGAACGGTAATCGTATCGGTTGGGAACAGCTTGCTGAATTCTTTAATGTGGCTTTCGGTGGACAGCATCCATTAAGTCCGGATGTGATTAAAAAACGGGTCATGATTCCCGATGGCAAGGGTGGCTCTAAAGATGCCTTACCCAGCTGGTGTGGCATATTTGTCTGGTGGTCACTTAAGTCAGCAGGCATCCCAATACCCGACTGGACGCTGGGCCAATCGGTCATGAATCATCTGGTCGCTCGAAAACCCGGAGAATTGCCGAAGAAAGGGGACATTGCTTACCGTCATAAGAACCAACATTTTGCCATTGTCTCCGGGGTTGTGGTCGAAAATGGTAAAGCCCAAATTGCGACAATTAATGGCAATACTGCGGGTGCTGATAATCTGGGAGGACAAATACAGGAGCAATGGCATTCACCCAGTCAATGGGCGGGGTTCTTCGACACAGTTGCCAAGCTCAATCTGCCGGATGTACCACTCGTAAGCACAGGTGCAGGGCCTGATCTTGATGTTGAAGAGCCGACAAGCGATAGCCCACCGTCGTCGGAAACCCGTCAAGCGTCTGAAGTTGAAAGCCCTGTTGATACTTCAGCGGAGAGTGCCGAGTCGGATTCAGAGACTGCTTCTGAGGCCGCCGCTGCCACCGATGCAACGCGCATAAGTGCGGCACAGGAAGCCGTCGAATTAGAATTGCCCGATATTCCTCCCGCACAGGAACTGGAACCGGTTGCAAACATTGAATCGTTGCAATTTTCAGGCACGTCAGAGGATGCGATTCAAACGACGGCAGCAGCTAAACCATCGCAATTAGCGATGAGCGGGCATCAATTGGGCGGAGCCGTTGAAGGGAAGTTGTCGAGCGAGCAACTAGCGGAAGTTGAAAATGCACCTGATCTGACTGTTAACTTAGCCGGTAATGTGCAGGAAGGCTTTGTGACTCCGGATGCCTTGGGGCCTGGAAATCCGGACATGCAATCTGCCGGCGAGCTTGCAAAACCGGACGGGTTGACTGTCGATCCTCATAAAAATCACGGTGATGCACCTTCCAACAAGACCCAGCAAAAAGAACTGGATCGGCAAAGCCAGTCCGGTGGCTTTCTGGACTGGTTGAAAGCCAACATCAGCCGCTTCATGAGTACGATCAGGACGTCCGACCCGAATCTAAATACCAGTGCCGGCCCCAAACAAAAAGTGAAACTGGAAGGCGCGTCAGATCCGGGGCGGATGACGGAACAACGGCAAGAGGCGGGAGATAAAATGCGTGCGCAACGCGATGAAGTGACCGCCAAAATGCAGAGCCATCCTGGTCAGGGCAATATAAAAGCAAAAGCTGTACAGGAAAGCAAACCAGTGACTCTAAAACCGGTTGAGTCAGAACCGGTGACCACTGAAACAAGTGACGATGCCACAGATTATGCCGAAGCCGAATTGCCCCAGGATATTCGTGACAAGGCGGATGAAAAGCTCGCAAAAAACATGCAAAAAAATCTCGATAAAGCCGGCGCCGATGCCAAAGGCGCCGCGGCGACGCGGGATACAGACAAGAAAAATGCGCAAGAGGATGCGGAGAGTAAAACCGATGAATTAAACAGGCAGGCAGACGAAGACCAGAAAAAAATTGTTATCGATAACCGTAAAAGTGTTGGAGAGCAACAGAGTCTCGGCATAAAGCAGGCTTATGGCAAGGTGACAGAGTTTGAAACGGATGCCGGTAAACAACAAAAGACACAAAAGAAAGCCATAGACGATAAAGTCAAAACCTCTGAAGAAAAAGCCGATGCTGAGTTAACTAAAGGCGAAAAGGACGCTGAAGCAAAGAAAAAGCAAGGTGAAAAAGAAGCTAAAGAGGAAAAAGAAAAACTGGAAAAAGAACAAAAAAAACAAAGCTGGTGGGAGCGTGCAAAAAATGCCATAAAAAAAGCAGTTAAGGCGATTACAGAAGCCATTGATAAAGTGTTTAATGCGATAAGGGCAGCGGTAAAAGACATTATCGACAAGGCCAAGCAACTCGCCATTGATGCCATCAATACCGCCAGGAACGTCGTGGTGGATAAGCTCAATCAATTCCGAGACTGGGCAAAAGATAAAGTTAATAAATATCTTGGCGAACATTTCCCCGGCGTTGCCGCCGCTATTAATGGCGCTATTGATGGCGTTGTCGATGTGGCCGTGGCTGGGGTGAATATGGTTGCAGATGGTGCAATAGCGGCTGTTGAAGCGGTCGCTGATGCGCTGGCAGCCGCTCTGGACAAAATTTTGTCTGTGTTTCAGGCCGTTATCAAGGCTGCGGTACAAATTATCGGTGCCATCATCACCGGGGATTTTGTAGAAGCCCTAAAAATCGCGATCAGGACTGGCTGTGAGATTGCAGGTGTTGATTCCAAACCCGTTTTCGATTTTTTTGACCGTGCCGGGAAGCAACTGGTTTCTATCCTGAAAAATCCCGGTAAATTCTTTAACAACCTGGTCACTGCGGTCGGCATGGGGGTGCGAGGCTTTGTTAAAAATATAAAACAGCACCTTATCAAGGGCTTGATCGGCTGGCTGACCGGCACCTTATCCGAAGCGAATATCACCTTGCCTGAGACCTTTGATGTTAAAGGCATCTTCTCGCTGGTCATGCAGATACTTGGGTTGACCTATGCAAATATTAAAGCCCGTGTGATCAAACGCTACCCGCCCGCAGAAAAAGTCATTAATGCGGTTGAAAAAGGGGTTGAAATCATACATTTGCTCATCACCAAGGGGCCAATAGCGCTGTGGGAAATCGTCAAAGAAAAAATGGCCAACCTGAAACAAATGGTCATGGGAGCCATACGTAGTTATGTGATTAGCACGGTGATCAAAGAAGCGGTCACCTGGTTATTGGGGTTGTTAAATCCTGCTGGTGCACTGGTCAAAATAATTAAATTACTGTTTGATCTGGTGATGTTCCTGGTTCAACGCTTCCAGCAAATCAAGGATTTTGTATTGTCTGTGTATGAGGGGATTACCTCTATTGCAAGCGGGGTGTTGGGTAAAGCGGCAGCCGCAGTTGAAAACGCGATGGCCAAGAGCTTGCCGGTAGTGATTGGTTTGCTCGCCTCCCTGGCAGGCCTGGGGGGAATAGGCAAGACGGTTCAAGGCATCATAAAAAAAGTGACCACCCCCATTAACAAGGTGATAGATAAAGTCATCGATAAAGTCATTGGGTTTGCTAAAAAATTGCTGAAGAAAGGTAAGCAGGCCGCTAAAAAAATCAAAGACAAGCTGGTGCAGTGGTGGAAGGTATCGCGTAAATTTAAAGCCGATAATGGGGAGAGTCATACCCTGTTCTTAAAGGGTAAAGGTACTTCGGCCAAATTAACGATGCGCAGTGCCGAGACGCCATATCAACAATTTCTCAATGGTATCAAGGAATCAAACTTAAATGATACGCAAAAAACATCGCTTAAAAATGCACAAAAGAAATGGGAAGAAATAGAAACGCTTAAAAAGAAGAAAATTGAAGGAAACAACGACGCAGAAAAGAAAAAGAATGCCAATAAGAAAAAAGCCGATCTGGAAAAACTGTTGGCTCAGTTGGGCACATTGAGCGCGCCGTTATTTGATAGTGATGATTTAGAACCATTTGATCTGGGCAAAATTCTTAATGGTACAGACAGTGCCGGATTTGGTGTGTCAATGAATGCCAAAATGCTGGCCAAAAAACAACCTGGCTGGGCCGTTGGGTCAAGCCCTACTCAAGCGGCTCATAATGTGTATGATGTGTTAAATTGGCGTAGACAATCCGGGGGTGCCAGTTTTTATATCCGTGGACACTTGCTAAACGATAATCTTGGAGGGCCCGGTAAGTGGAATAATATGGTACCGCTTTCCAGAGAAGGTAACCATCAACACGAAGCGCAAGCCGAAAGTGTGGTTAAAAACTGGTTTAACGCAGGTGCCGTACAGCGCTATAGCGTTAAACCCACTTATGGCGCTCATGGAGATCCGAATGCTGTTAAAGATGCCCTGAAAGCTAAGTTCCCCACTCAGGCAGATACGTTCAACAAAATTCTGGATGCCGAAAAATTTGTTCCTAGCGCAATAGATATCAAAGCTGCGACCTTGAAGAAAAAAGGGGAACATTATGTTGATGACAAGACACAGACCTGGAATATCAATAACACTATCGACAGGAATGCCAACAATTATTTCTTATCAGATTCTCCGAAAATAGAGACCGTAAATCTCTATGAGATGAGTGATTCGAGTGGCTTAACCAAGCTGGGGGATAATGTTATTTCCGCTCATGCTCAAGCTATTTTCAATGCGTGTCAGGCGCGTAAAGCAAAACAGGATTCAACCTGGTTTCCCAGTTATCTTGAACTGGGAAACGCAGTATCCGCCAGTCAAGCGCAATCAATCGCCGATGCTCTGCAAAACAATAAATACATTAAGCTGAGGTAGTAAACCGATGGATACCAATGCGAATAATTTATTTCATGCCTTTGCTTATCTGAGCAAGGTTTTCGAAGGCAGAATTGCGATTCATCTGGACCAAAATGAGGCGGATTGGGAATTGCCGGAGCTGGCTTTTTACCAGGATGGGTCGGCCTTCGCACAATTTATCCAGAAGTATCAGCCGACGTTTGATGAGTATGTCATTATCCTGCTGGCGTTAGTTCCGCATGTACAGCCCGGTTACTTCGATGAGTTGTTTGCTGATATGCTGCCGGAAAAAGGCCGGTTTGCAGAGTTTGGTGGCAGTCGCGCCAACGTGAGTCAATTATTCCAGCCCACGGGAGAAACGGCGCTTTATCTGTTGGCGGGTAAAGATTTAAACCGGCGTTTTACAGTGCAACAGATTTTTGCCGGAGACCACTGGCTGGTACAAAATAAAATACTGTACATGCAGCAACCCAACGTTGAAGAACATTTTTTCAGCGGCAGATTAGTGCTTAACCCGGATTATGTTGAGTTATTCACCACAGGTAAAGTCAGTAACCCAAAATTCAGTACAGAGTTCCCTGCACAAGAGGTTCATACCCAATTAGAGTGGGATGACCTGGTGCTTTCAGATGATGTACGAGAGCGTATCAGTGAAATCCAGTTGTGGGTCAACAATAAAGAGACATTGATGCACGACTGGGAAATGGCCCATAAATTCAGGCCCGGGTATCGAGCGTTATTTTTCGGCCCTCCCGGCACCGGGAAAACCTTAACCGCCAGTTTGCTGGGAAAATATACCAACAAGCCCGTGTACCGTGTCGATTTATCCACAGTAGTATCAAAATATATTGGCGAAACCGAAAAAAACCTGGCGTCGTTGTTTGATAAGGCAGATTCACGAGATTGGATATTGTTGTTTGATGAAGCGGATGCCTTGTTTGGTAAACGTACAGGTGTCAAAGATGCGCATGATCGGTTTGCAAACCAGGAAGTCTCATTTTTATTACAAAAAGTAGAACAGTTTGACGGCCTGGTTATTCTCGCGTCGAATCTAAAATCTAACATTGATGAAGCATTTTTGCGCCGCTTTAATTCTGTGATCACCTTTAATCTGCCTAACCCATCCGAACGCGAGAAAATCTGGCAGTTAAATATGCCGGAAGATGCACAAATCACGGGTCAATCTAATCCCATCCGGGAATTATCCCGTTATGAATTGGCAGGAGGCTCTATTGTCAACGCCATTCAATATGCCTGTCTGCAATCGTTGGGGCGAAGTAATGACAGGTGTTTACGTTTTGAAGATGTGGTCAGGGGAATCAGTCTGGAAGTGGAAAAACAAGGTAAAGTGTTTAGACGAATGTCGCCACTCAATGTTGTTGAGGAAAAAGGGGGAAAGGAATCCTCATGACCTTTAGCCAGGCGTCATGATTGCAGATGATCAATGGTGGTGCAGACCGTCATTCCCTTGGCGGGTGACATCAGCAAAACAGCCTACAACTTCAGGCAATACATGGACAGTATTGCCTGAGATCATTTGCAGAGATGACTAAACCCGAAGCAGTGCTTTCACCAAACGCTCTGACAACTGGTCTTCAGTGAATTGTGGTTCGTTTGGCGGATACAGAGAGTTCTCATCAAATTCAAATCCCAATTCTCTGGCCAACGCAAACATTTCTTTCATTTTTACACAGGCTTTTAGTTTTTCAGCAACAGTTGGATCGGATTTAGCTTTATCAGCAAATGCTTTGATTTGTTCTACGGACATTTCATATTCCTCTTAAGGTTAAAACAATGGGAAATAAGTGGTAGACCGATATCCACATAGAATCCCGGTCATGCATTTGATCTAAATGCAATAACCGCACCAATAATAAGGGTTAAGAGTGTGTCTAATGAATTAGGCGCTTAGAGCCTTGTTTATGGGCTTAAATTCCGTTTACGATTGTCGCAAACATGACATTAGTCCAATCCAGAAAACAAGACTGTCGAAAAAAATACGAAGGCTACTCAACGGTGCAGGATGAGATGGAAATAATCAAGGACTCGGATGATAATACCGCTACCAGTCGCAACAAACCTGACAAAATCAGCCTATTGAATACTCGCTCCTTGGCTTTGTCATTAATGGATAGCCTTTTGGTCTCAACTTAATCACTCTTGGTTGAGCAGCCCTTTTTCGTTGCCCAATTTCTGTTTGAGCCATGGCCAATAATAAAGGCGGTATTAATCTTCTTAATGCGGCTCCTGTTAGAGTGAGAC
>SPJS01000188.1 GCA_006844705.1 Methylococcaceae bacterium
CTTTAAATGCCGCATGCAGCTCTGCCAATCTTGCCCACACCAATGCATTGCCTGGTTCCGCATTTGCGGCTGTCTGCAACGTGCTTAATGTGCCTGGTAAATCAAATGTTGCCTGCTGCACATAAGACAATGCAATCAATGCAGAGGCGGATTGAGGTTCAGCCGCAACGGCCTGACGGGCTAATATTTCAGCCTCTTTGGTTTGGTTTCTGGTGATGGCGATAACCGACTTTAATGCTAATGCATCACTTTTTTCTGGAGATAATGACAATGCGCTTTTTAAATCCTTAGCGGCTGCTTTCATCAGACCCACGGATAAATTTAACGAGGCACGGTATGTATAGTATTCGGCATTTTTTTCTGCTTCTGGAACGTCATTAAATAGCGCCATTGCATGCTCTGGCGCACCTTTATTAACTAAAGACACTGCCTGAGAAATATACTCTGCCTTGTTCACGCCGCCATAAGCAGACAGGATGGGCGGATGATACATTGCCCACTGAACAGCATTGCGCGGATTCACTTCTAATGCATGAAGCGGTGCCTGCCCCACTTCTGAACGTGATGATTCTCCAGAATTCAGCCTGACCTTCCCATGTTCGTTTCGGGTTAATACAGCCCCTTCCATCACTGTAAATTTAGCCGCTTTATCCGTCACCTCAACCCTAAACTCAGTACCTTCAACAGACCCGTTCAAATAGGGTGTATTGACAGCAAACTTATGTGGTTGACGACTAAAAGACTGGATAACCCCCTTGATCACCTCAAAAATTGATCGCTTTTCTTTTTCTTTAGAAATATCAGTCAAGCGAATAGTGGTATTTTGCTTAAGCCGTAAAACGGCTTTGTTTACCAGCGAAATCGCTGCACGGCTGGCGGCTTCCACTCTAATTGTGTCATTACGACATAATAGGTTGTCGTGTGAAGCGGGTTGCCAAGTGGAAGCCTCTGAACGCAGAATGACAACGCTGCCTTCAATCGACACAAATGTTCCGGCAGGCGTACTACAGGGTGCAGAAGCAAATACATAGCCAGCGTTGAAAAACACTGCACTGATTGTCAAACATACTGATAACAAAGCTGTCATCTTGCGCGATGCACAGACGCTGTTGCGGCATTCATTTGCGGATATTTGCATTATTCTTATTTTTAATATGATGTGTATTGGCGGACACACACTATTGAATCTCTAGAAGGCCATCTGGGAAAAACGATCATCGCGAGAGCAAGACTGATTGACCTGCTCTCGAACAATCTTCTGGTTAATACCTTCATTCCCTGCACATTGAGCAGAAAGCAGACAATCTTGAAGCCAAAGTGTGAGCGGCTTCATATATTATCCATAAACTGTGTGATATGACACACTTTTACCATAGAGGTTATTCCAGGTCAATCACCCCCTTCCCTTAGCCCGAACTCAATTCTCTTGAAGTTTTGACTAATTTTTTGACTTCAGGTACAAGTCCAAGATATGTACCTACAAAAAATTCATTGGCCCGTCTTTTAAACTTTATGCACAGCCTACGCAAAGCACTGGCCATCGGTTTTATTACTGGGGTGTTGGGTGCGTTAACCAGTTTGACGCCTTTCGGCGCCTCCCTTGAAAGGAACCAGGGATTAAACTTTTTATTTAACCTCAGAGGCCCTCTTTCGCCCCCTTCTGAAGTAGCACTTGTGGCGATTGATACCCGTACTGGTCTGAAGCTCGATCTTCCACAACGCCCCAAAGACTGGCCACGCACTATCCACGTCCACCTGATTGACGCACTGGTGAAAAAAGGGGCTAAAGCTATCATATTTGATCTTCACTTTTTTAAACCGAAGAGCGCAGCACAGGATCAACAACTGGCTGAAGCTGTAAAAAATGCGGGGAATGTGGTTCTTGTTGAACAGGTGAATGGTAAGCGCCAACCGATTAGCGATGAAACAGGTAAAATCGTCGGCACCGTATGGG
>SPJS01000187.1 GCA_006844705.1 Methylococcaceae bacterium
AATGGCTGTTGCTTACAATATGGCAACAGTTGTCTACACAGCACCTGTTGACGAAAATGAAACAGACTTTGCCAACACCTTTATCCCTGGCAAACAATCATGAGTGCGGATTTATGCTTTGCCAGCGCTAGTGAAATCAGCGAGAAGGTGCAATCAGGGCAAATCAGCGCCCTAAGCGTGATTGAAACCTTCTTAGCGCGCATCGACGCCATTAACCCTAAGCTGAATGCCTATACAACTGTTTGCCGAGATCGCGCTGTTTCAAAAGCCAAAGCGCTAGACCGAAAAATCAGCAATGGCGAATCGGTCGGCATATTAGCAGGCGTGCCGTTTGCCGCAAAAAACCTCTACGACATTGAAGGCATCACTACCGTTGCAGGCTCAAAAATCAACCGTGACAACCCTGCTGCCAAACAAGATGCGCTATTAATTCAACGCCTAGAATCAGCCGACGCAATTTTGCTCGGCGCACTAAACATGGGTGAATATGCCTACGATTTCACTGGTGAAAACTGCCACGATGGCAACTGCCATAACCCATGGGATTTAGGCTGTATGACAGGTGGTTCTTCTTCGGGTAGTGGTAGTGCCACGGCTGCTGGCATCGCGCCACTCTCACTTGGCTCAGACACCAATGGCTCTATTCGCGTGCCCGCTTCCTTATGTGGCATTGTTGGCCTCAAGCCAACCTATGGCAGACTGCCGCGAACGGGCAGCTTTCCATTCAGCGATAGCCTTGATCATCTCGGGCCTTTAGCTAGAACGGTAGAAGACCTCGCCATCGCCTTTGACGCAATGCAGGGCTTTGATGCTTCTGACCATGCTTGTGTGGATCATCCAATACGCGCAACCCATGAAACACTTAGCATCGGGATCGAAGGCTTGAGAATCGCACGTGCAAATGACTATTTTGACACTAGCCATTTTCCACAAGCTGCTGCTGCCGTTGAAACGGTCTGCAAACTACTCGATTGCGATCAAGAAGTCACGATTCCAGGAGTGAAAGAAGGACGCGCGGCGGCTTTTTTAATCACCAATGCTGAAGGCAGCGCCTTTCACCTTGAGCGCTTACAAACCCGCGCGGATGACTTTGACCCTGACACGCGCTACCGTTTTTTGGCTGGCACCATGATCCCATCAGCCTGGTATCTACAAGCGCAAAAAGTCCGCCATTGGTATCACCAGCAAGTGCTCAAACTATTTGAATCTGTCGACATTATCATCGCACCAGCGACACCAGTCACTGCACCAAAAATCGGCCAAAAGCTATTAACGATTAATGGCGAAGAGCACGCACTACGGCCTAATCTGGGTTACTTCACACAGCCCTTCTCAGCGATTGGTTTACCAACTTGTGTCGTACCTACCATGAACGCAGACACTGGCATGCCAATTGGCGTGCAGATTGTGGCGCCGCCTTGGCGTGAAGATTTGTGTTTACGGGTTGCGGCCTATTTAGAAGCCAAACTCAATATGCCAAACCCCAACATTTAGGTCCGTCAGCCATGCGATTACCCATGATCCTCATCACAGCGGGCTCCTTGTGCAGCCTAGCAGCAACCGACTTGGTACTGCCAGCCATCCCTGTGTTACCCACCCTCATGGCTGGCACAGCTACACAAGCACAATGGGTATTGATCGCTTTTGTGATAGGCATCAGCCTGGGGCTGATTATGTTTGGCGAATTAGGTGCACGCTTTAAAACAATCACATTGTTAACCACAGCCTTAGTTTGCTTTTCAATCTTGTCTTTGCTAACCACGTTTACAGACTCACTAGTGCAACTCTCCTGCATTCGTTTTTTTCAAGGCATTTTTGCATCGGCATCAGCGGTGTATGCGCCAGTCATCATCAAGCAGTTATATGCGGATAACAAAGCGGTTGCAATGATTGGTCGCATCAGTAGCATAGAAGCCGTTGCCCCTGCAATTGCACCTATTTTTGGGGTGATG
>SPJS01000189.1 GCA_006844705.1 Methylococcaceae bacterium
CAAAAATAGGTGCAATTGCGGGGGCAACGGCTTCTATGCTGCTGATGCGTCCAATCATTGCGACGGCTTTGTTATCCGCATATAACTGCTTGATAATAACCGGTGCATACACCGCAGACGCTGATGCAAAGATGCCTTGAAAAAAGCGAATGCAGGAGAGCTGTACTAGTGAGTGTGTAAACGTGGCTAGTAAAGACAAGATTGAAAAGCACACTAAGGCCGTGGTTAACAATGTGATTGTTTTAAAGCGTGCACCTAATTCGCCAAACGCGACCAGCCCCAGACTAATACCTATCACAAAAGCAATCAATACCCATTGTGCTTGCGTGGCTGTGCCAGTCATAACGGTGGGTAACACAGGGATGGCCGGCAGTACCAAGTCGGTTGCGGCCAGGCTGCACAAGGAGCCCGCTGTGATGAGGATCATGGGTAATCGCATGGCTGGCTGGACTCTAAACGCTAGGGTTTGGCATATTGAGTTTGGCTTCTAAATAGGCCGCAACCCGTAAGCATAAATCTTCACGCCAAGGTGGCGCCACAATCTGCACACCAATCGGCATGCCAGTGTCTGCATTCATGGTAGGCACGACACAAGTTGGTAATCCAATCGCTGAGAAGGGTTGCGTGAAGTAACCCAGATTAGGCCGAAGTGCATGTTCTTCGCCATTAATCGTTAATAGCTTTTGCCCGATTTTTGGTGCAGTGACTGGTGTCGCTGGTGCGATGATAATGTCGACAGATTCAAATAGTTTGAGCACTTGCTGATGATACCAATGGCGGACTTTTTGCGCTTGTAGATACCAGGCGGACGGGATCATGGTGCCAGCCAAAAAACGGTAGCGCGTGTCAGGGTCAAAGTCATCCGCACGGGTTTGCAAGCGTTCAAGGTGAAAGGCGCTGCCTTCAGCATTGGTGATTAAAAAAGCCGCCGAGCGTCCTTCTTTGACTCCTGGAATCGTGACTTCTTGATCGCAATCGAGTAGTTTGCAGACCATATCAACGGCAGCTGCGGCTTGTGGAAAATGGCTAGTGTCAAAATAGTCATTTGCGCGTGCGATTCTCAAGCCTTCGATCCCGATGCTAAGTGCTTCATGGGTTGGGCGTATTGGCTGATCCACACACGCATGGTCAGAAGCATCAAAGCCTTGCATTGCATCAAAAGCGATGGCGAGGTCTTCTACCGTTCTGGCTAAAGGCCCGAGATGATCAAGGCTATCGCTGAATGGAAAACTGCCCGTTCGCGGCAGTCTGCCATAGGTTGGCTTGAGGCCAACAATGCCACATAAGGAAGCGGGCACGCGAATGGAGCCGTTGGTGTCTGAACCAAGTGAGAGTGGCGCGATACCAGCAGCTGTGGCACTACCGCTACCGGAGGAAGAACCACCTGTCATACAGTCTATATCCCATGGGTTATGGCAGTTGCCATCGTGGCAGTTTTCACCAGTGAAATCATAGGCATATTCACCCATGTTCAGTGCGCCAAGCAAAATTGCATCGGCTGCTTCTAGGCGTTGAATTAATAGCGCATCTTGTTTGGCAGCAGGGTTGTCGCGGTTAATTTTTGAGCCTGCAACGGTAGTGATGCCTTCAATGTCATAGAGGTTTTTTGCGGCAAACGGCACGCCTGCTAATATGCCGACCGATTCGCCATTGCTGATTTTTCGATCCAGCGCTGTGGCTTTTGAAACAGCACGTTCTCGGCAAACAGTTGTATAGGCATTCAGCTTAGGGTTAGTGGCGTCGATGCGCGCTAAGAAGGTTTCAATCACGCTTAGGGCGCTGATTTGGCCTGATTGCACCATCTCGCTGATTTCACTCGCGCTGGCAAAACATAACTCCGCACTCATGATTGTTTGCCAGGGATAAAGATGTTAGCAAAGTCTGTTTCATTTTCGTCAACAGGTGCCGTGTAGACAACTGTT
>SPJS01000190.1 GCA_006844705.1 Methylococcaceae bacterium
TGGTAAAGCATCACTATTGAACAGTTTAACACAGACTGATTGGGGTTATATGGTCAAGTGAATAAGCGCATACGGTGGATGCCTAGGCGGTAAGAGGCGAAGAAGGACGTTGTAGCATGCGAAAAGCCACGGGGAGTTTGCAAACTAACTTTGATCCGTGGATATCCGAATGGGGCAACCCGGTGGGCATCAGCCCATCATCTTATCCTGAATACATAGGGATAAGAAGCGAACCCGGCGAACTGAAACATCTAAGTAGCCGGAGGAAAAGAAATCAACCGAGATTCCCTTAGTAGCGGCGAGCGAACGGGGATTAGCCGAGCATTAAGCGATAGTGGAAGAGTCTGGAAAGTCTCGCGATACAGGGTGATAGCCCCGTACACGAAATCAACTAATGACGTATTAAGTAGGTCGACGCACGTGAAACGTTGACTGAAGATGGGGGGACCATCCTCCAAGGCTAAATACTCCTTACCGACCGATAGTGAACTAGTACCGTGAGGGAAAGGCGAAAAGAACCCCGGAGAGGGGAGTGAAATAGATCCTGAAACCGTATGCGTACAAGCAGTCAGAGCGGACTTGTTCCGTGATGGCGTACCTTTTGTATAATGGGTCAGCGACTTAATCTCAGTGGCAAGCTTAACCGATAGGGAAGGCGTAGGGAAACCGAGTCTTAATAGGGCGTCAAGTCGCTGGGATTAGACCCGAAACCGGGCGATCTATCCATGGCCAGGTTGAAGGTTGGGTAATACCAACTGGAGGACCGAACCCACTTATGTTGAAAAATGAGGGGATGAGCTGTGGATCGGAGTGAAAGGCTAATCAAGCCCGGAGATAGCTGGTTCTCCTCGAAAGCTATTTAGGTAGCGCCTCGTATATAACTGTTGGGGGTAGAGCACTGTTTCGGCTAGGGGGTCATCCCGACTTACCAAACCGATGCAAACTCCGAATACCAACAAGTTTCAGTACGGGAGACACACGGCGGGTGATAAGGTCCGTCGTGAAAAGGGAAACAGCCCAGACCGCCAGCTAAGGTCCCAAAATCCATGCTCAGTGGAAAACGATGTGAGAAGGCCCAGACAGCCAGGAGGTTGGCTTAGAAGCAGCCATCCTTTAAAGAAAGCGTAATAGCTCACTGGTCGAGTCGGCTCGCGCGGAAGATTTACCGGGGCTAAGCATGGTACCGAAGCTGCGGATCACAACATTAGTTGTGGTGGTAGAGGAGCGTTCTGTAGGCCTGCGAAGGTGAACCGGGAGGTTTGCTGGAGGTATCAGAAGTGCGAATGCTGACATGAGTAACGATAAAACGGGTGAAAAACCCGTTCGCCGAAAGCCCAAGGTTTCCTGCGCAACGCTAATCGACGCAGGGTTAGTCGGCACCTAAGGTGAGGCCGAAAGGCGTAATCGATGGAAAACAGGTTAATATTCCTGTACTAGTGTTAACTGCGATGGGGTGACGGAGAAGGCTAGATCAGCTGCCTATTGGATGGTAGTTTAAGCGTGTAGGGAGTGAAATTAGGCAAATCCGGTTTCACAATCCTGAGGCGTGATGACGAGTTTCATTAGAGACGAAGTGATTGATGCCCGGCTTCCAAGAAAAACCTCTAAGCTTCAGGTTAACAGTAGCCGTACCCCAAACCGACACAGGTGGGTGGGATGAGAATTCTAAGGCGCTTGAGAGAACTCGGGTGAAGGAACTAGGCAAAATGGTACCGTAACTTCGGGAGAAGGTACGCCCTTGTTAGGTGAAGCGACTTGCTCGTGGAGCTGAAGAGGGTAGCATTAAACTGGTGGCTGCGACTGTTTAGCAAAAACATAGCACTCTGCAAACTCGAAAGAGGACGTATAGGGTGTGACGCCTGCCCGGTGCCGGAAGGTTAATTGATGGGGTTATCTTCGGAG
>SPJS01000191.1 GCA_006844705.1 Methylococcaceae bacterium
CGGATACGGCTGATCAACGAATCAATCACTGGTATCAAAATTCTGCGATTGACCAGCTCATACACGTGGGGCAAGAAACAGAAAATACAGCCATTACTCAGTTTTCTGCCAGACCTGCTTTTGCCGATCACACGACCATCTCTGGCCTGGTGCAATTCATCCATCGTGGCAACCACTCTCAAGCGACGACCTTACAATTATATTCAGGACAAAAACTGCTTAAACAATGGCGTATTAACGCACCTGTCAATCAATTAATCTCACAGCGCTTTGAAATTAACCGACACGCTCTGCCACAAAACTCGCTGCGTATTAAAATCAACGAACAGGATGCTTTACCAATAGACAACCAACTGACAATCAGTACAACGTTCACCTTGCCGCTTACTATTCGCGGCGCATGTCCGCCTACTCTGCTTCACGCCCTACACTCACACCCTTTTTTACACATACAAAAAAACCTTGCAAACGCGCGTTTCAATATCTACTGTGGTCTGACAGACATTGACCACACAGTACCCTCATTAATTTTTCATCAAAACAAACACTCCATAGCCGTCAAATCCAACCCGGTCTGGTTAACCGAATCAACCGCCCTCAAACCACTGATTTTCCCACCTCAGCTGATTAACTACTTTGCACCCGCCGCCAATATCAACTTCGGCAAACCGTTATATAGTGCGAATCAAAAACCCTTAATCAGCTACACGCAAAGCCCTCACAAAATCACGCATAGCTTGCTGGATGTGCAAAACCCAGCCTTAACCGCGCATGCTAGTTTTCCGTTACTGATTAGTGGACTCATAGACTTCACACTGGACACAAGAAGCCTGGACCCAATGGTTCTTGCCCAACGCCCACTACACGAAACAATCATCCAACCCTTTTCAGTGCAAATCCATGACAGTTCTACGCCTACCCATTCACCCTCTACAAACGATGTACTCATTAATGGGTTAATTTGTTTAGCGCTTATGCTAACTGCCACAGACTGGCTTTATTCCTCACTCGGCAAGCGTGTTAAAGGTGACAACAACTGATGATCATCACCCTGCGTTGCATATTTATTTTTCTGTTGCTTACTGCCTTGCTCGATCCCCAGCTGGAAACTCAGGTAAACAGTCAACATGTTGTGCTGCTTATTGATGATTCATTAAGCATGGCGAAAAAACTTGAATCATCGCGCTGGAAAAAAATCAGTGCACGCTTGCGTTCCATACCCCCAGAGACGCAACTGACAATTATTCGATACGCTGCCACTGCAACAGCCGAGTTAGCACGCCTAAAAATCAATAGCACAGAGGCGATTAAGTATTTATCAACGCCACATCTGCCACGTTACAAACCACTTATCCGTCTGGGATCAAACCTGAAACAGGCATTAAATTTCAGTCATCAATTTATACTTGATGAACATCCATCGTCGTTTGTCATCATTCATGACCGCCCCGTGTTATCGTTGCAGGCGCAACAAGCGATAAACAAATTAAAAAGCCGAGGCCACAGTTTTTATGAACTCAACCTGGCAACGCCACAAGACGTTGCTGACAGCTGGATTCAAGATTTTTATATACCGACATGGACACAGGCACAACACAAGATTCCAGTGAGCATTTCATTGTCCAGCAATCGCGATGCCTCCGCGATTTTACAAATATCTCTGGACAACAGCGTACTCTTAGAAAAGACACTTCAATTGACTGCAGGTAAAACAACGCCCCTGCAATTTCTCGTCAATGCCTGTCACGCATCCTCATGTAAACTCACTGCCAAACTATTCAGTGAGCAGGATGACATTCCAGAAAACAATCAACGCAGCGCAATGATTAATGTCTTGAACTCTAATGCAATCTTGTATATTCATGATTTAC
>SPJS01000192.1 GCA_006844705.1 Methylococcaceae bacterium
CTGTTTATTTAATCTAATCAGTGTCTTAAGTCCCAGCTCAACGGCCTCTTTCTTTGTTTTAAGGCCAGTAACTTGAAGCACATCTGACATTAAATTATCATCAATAACAATATTTGTTCTCATGCAGTACACCTTGTGTATATAATTCTTAATATTTACATATAGTATCGTTTAATAAAAAACATAACAAGGCTAATGTACATGGAAAAATTTAGCCTACGCTTCCTTCGTCGCTACGGCTAAATTTCCCAATGATTGGCGTCCTGACCCTTTATAATCAATGGGGTCGGACTCGATCGATATGCTATAATTTAATTCGTCAAACTATCAAAAAGAAGGCTCGGATTATGGCACGTCAACCCCGTTTTGTTATCCCCGGTCAACCGCAGCATGTAATTCAGCGCGGCAATAACCGCTCCGTAATTTTTGTTGCAGATGAGGATTATCAGTTTTTTTAGACAAGCTGAAAGATGCTTGCGATAAATATCCATCAATCGAGTCTGACCCTATTGGTTACTATTGGTTATGGACCCTATTGGTTATGTGATGCCTATTTTTTGCAGGGTGCAAAATCATTATCACATCCATTATTGACCTTGAATAAACGAATGAAGCAAGTAGCCCAAAATCTCAACATTGAAATACTAGGAGAGTAGTAATGAAAGTTTTTACATATTCCGAGGCGCGTCAAAACCTTTCAAAATTACTTCTTTTGGCTGAAAACGAAGAAGTAGAAATTAGGAGAAAAGATGGAAGTTTGTTTTCATTAAAGTCAAAAAGTAAAAAACAGGCATCACCTTTTGATATATCAGGAATTGATACTAAAGCAACAACGCAAGATATATTAACTGCTGTTGAAAGTTCGAGAATGGGCTAACATCTATATGGCCGCCGCTTGTCAATAGGCAAAGCGAATTTATATCCGAATATAGAGGACTGCAAACGTTTGTTAACGATACCCAGCATAGGATTATTGACAGCCACCGCGTTAATTGCTGCGATAGGTGATATCAGCGCTTTTAAAAGTGCCCCCGAGCTTGCCGCATGGCTGGGGCTGGTTCCACGACAACATTCCACAGGAGGCAAACCGGCCTTGTTAGGTATCAGCAAGCGAGGCGACAGCTACATTAGGACACTATTAATTTATGGCGGACGATCAGTTGTCAGGTGTGCCCACAAGCATCAGGACACGCGTCGTCAATGGGTTGCAGCCGTTGAGCAGCGACGCGAAAAAAACATCACCGCAGTGGCAGTCGCCAATAAAAATGCGCGGATTCCATCAGGGCTAGAGGTATTAGACCACCTCAAATGAAAGCCGGATATATGGGCGCAATATTTCTTTATGTTACGATCAAAATTTATCTTGCAATACGGGGCGGACCATATATGACCCCAATTATTATCATCGTTTAATCGCGCGTATTCGATGAGGCTACCGCTCGGTTTATACCAGTTCAATCAGCCTCTTCATCAGTTGTTCACGCAGACTGCTTTTTCGCCAGACCAGACCAATTGTCCGTTTCGGTGCCGGTTTTTGAAAGGGAATATAACAAATATCTTTATCCTCTTTTCTGATTGCAATTTCGGGCATCAAGGTGACACCTGTTCCGGCAATAACCATCTGCCTAAGCGTTTCAAGGCTGGCTGCGCGGACACCCAGCTGCTCATGCGCACCACTCCACTGACAGAATTGTAAAGCCTGATCGCGCATGCAGTGACCCTCATCCAGTAAAAGCAGTGGTTGCTCTTGTAGTTCAAAAGCGCTAATCACCTGCTTTTTTACCAGCGGGTGATCCG
>SPJS01000197.1 GCA_006844705.1 Methylococcaceae bacterium
GGAAACCGGTTTATACAGATGAATTGTTAGATGAAATCAATGCCATTAATGAGTGGCCTGTTGCAATTGTTGGCGAATTTGACGAAAAATATTTATCCTTGCCAAGGGAAGTCTTGATAACAACAATGCAAAAAAATCAAAAGTATTTTCCTATTGAAGATGGGCACGGTAAGTTAAAACCATATTTTATAACTTTTTCTAATATAGAGAGTAATAAACCAGAAGTTATTCAAGAAGGTAATGAGCGTGTTATTAAGCCGCGTTTAGATGATGCTCAATTCTTTTGGAAACAAGACCTAAAAGTAGGGTTAGAAAATAGAGTTCCTAAATTACAAAAAATAATATTTCAAAAAGACTTAGGTACAGTAGCAGAAAAATCGAACAGAGTAAGTGTTCTCGTTGAATATATAGCAAAGCTGATTGATGGCGATGTAAAATTGGCCAGACGTGCAGCAACGTTGGCGAAGGCAGATTTGTTAACTGAAATGGTTGGAGAGTTTGCGAACTTGCAAGGGATCATGGGGCGTTATTACGCCTTGCATGAAGGGGAGAAAGAAGAGGTAGCTATAGCGATTGAAGAACAATATTTCCCTAAGCAATCGGGTGGAATCACTCCTCAAACGAAAACAGGGCAAATACTGGCTATTGCCGATAAGTTGGATACATTATGTGGTATTTTCAGCGTTGGATTATTACCCACCGGGGATAAAGATCCCTATGCCTTAAGAAGAGCAACGCTTGGGATATTAAGAATTATTATTGAAAATGATCATGATATAGATCTAAATGAGTTAGTTATCCGTTCTTTGGATCAATTTTCACATCAATTTGATAAAGAAGTTACCCGGCAAACAATACTGGTCTTTATTTATGAAAGACTAAAAGGGTATTGTATTGATTTGGGCTTTACTCAGGAAGCCTATCAGGCAGTACACTCCTGTGAAATCACCAACCCCACAGATTTTGTAAAACGGATTCAAGCATTAAAAACGTTTACTCAATTACCTGAGGCAGAGAGTTTGGCAAGTGCTAACAAAAGGATTTCAAATATCCTTAAAAAGACCGATTGGAATAAAGTAAATGACTTATCAAATTTAGTTGAAAGTCAGGAGCTTTCTTTATTAAAGGCTGCTGAAATTGCTGAGGAATCGATTACGCCATTAAATGATAAGAAAAAGTACCAACAATCACTGCAACAACTGACTGAATTAAAGCCTGTTATTGATGATTTTTTTGAAAATGTGATGGTCAATGTGGAAAATGAGCCTCTTAGACAGAGTCGACTCAGCCTGCTTTCAAAAGTGGCTTCTTTATTATCATCCGTCGCAGATATTTCGAAATTACATTAATTTATCCATGGCTTCAATAGAAGATAAAAACCCTGACTTAAGGGTTTATATTGGTTCAACAGTTTTATTCATGTATCTGGTGATTTCAACAATCATCATCGCGCCTTTAGTTTTACTATGCATTGGCAGCTCTTTTTCACTCAGGTATCAAGTAGCGATATTCTGGATTAAATGTCTTTTTTTTGTGTTAAGAATTACTTGCAATTTGACGTACGAAGTTAAAGGATTAGAGAATCTTCCTAAACAAAATGGATATATCGTATTAAGCAAACATCAGTCTGCATGGGAAACTATTGCATTAAGACTTTTTTTACCCCCGCAAACAACACTGCTTAAAAAATCGTTGTTACAAATACCTATTTGGGGATGGGCATTATCCACGTTAAAACCAATAGCAATTGACCGAAAAAATCAGCGCCAGGCATTAAAAATGTTGATGAAGCAAGGTGTGCAACGTTTAAATGAAGGAATGCTTGTGGTTATTTTTCCTGAAGGAACAAGAGTGGCTCCAGGAGAAAAGAAAAAATTTAATGCAGGTGGAGCAATGCTAGCCCACAAAACAGGCGCCCCGGTAATACCTGTAGCCCATAATTCAGGACATTACTGGCCAAGATATAGTTTTTTAAAATTTCCTGGAAAAATTCAGGTGAGAATTGGCCCAGCAATCAAAACAATAGGAAAAAGCGCAAAGGAAATTAATGCAGAAGCTCAGGCATGGATAGAAAACGCAATGACAGAATTCGAATGAAAATGAAAAAGATATTATTAGTAGGACTTGCTGCATTAACGTTATCAGGTTGTGCAGACCAAAATTTATATAAAGAGGCGATTATCGGTCGAATCGACCAAGATCCAGATATAAAGGATTATAAAATTGACCCTGACGATATGGCCTCTTGTGTGGTGGATAAATCATCAAAGAAAATGCCTGGATTATTCGCCTTTGATCCAGACAGGATGATGGCATATAGGAATTATGCGAAACTATTAACTGTGAAGAGTGCAGAAGATCCGGAAAAAGCAATGCAAGAAGTAAAAACCAGTTTTGGTTCTGCTAAGGCAGTATCAGAAGCACATACGAATTACACGAACAGTTTCATGATGTGTATTGAAGTGTTGGTTCAAAAACAATAAGTATATGTTTTCTCCCGATGAATGTGATATTCATCGGGAGATTCCATTATTTTCTCAGTAAGCCAAGAATTTCTTCGGTTTTTTGAGTCATTAGCCCAATATCAGCGCGCGACTCAACGTTTAAACGAACGACTGGTTCGGTATTGGAAGAGCGCAAGTTAAAACGCCAACAATCAAATTCAAGACTGATACCATCTGTTTCATCGACAACCAGCGCTTCAGGTTCAAAAGTTTCTCTGACGTGTTGTATTGATCCGGCTGGATCAGCAAGTTTTGAATTAATCTCGCCTGAAGAAGGGTACGCAGCGATGCGCTCAGCAACCGTTTCAGAAAGTTTTTTAGACTTAACGCTTAATAATTCTGTGACCAGCAACCAGGGAATCATGCCGCTGTCACAATAGGCAAAGTCTTTAAAATAATGATGGGCACTCATTTCGCCGCCATAGATGGCATCTTCTGCGCGCATACGTTCTTTAATAAACGCATGGCCAGTTTTCGACATAATGGGTTGACCGCCCGCCGCTTTAACCACATCAATCGTATTCCAGCTTAAGCGCGGATCGTGAATGATTTTTTTGCCGGGATTTCTTTGCAAAAAGGCTTCGGCGAGTAAACCAACGATGTAATAGCCTTCAATAAACTGACCTTGCTCATCAAATAAAAAACAACGGTCAAAATCACCGTCCCAGGCAATGCCCATATCGGCCTGATGTTGAATAACAGCATCCGCAGTATCCTGACGACATTCAGGTAATAGAGGATTGGGAATGCCATTTGGAAAATGCCCATCCGCCTCGTGGTGAACTTTGATGAATTCAACAGGAATGTTCAAAGCGGTAAAGCGAGCTTCCAGTGCATCGATAACATGGCCCGCGGCGCCATTGCCTGAGTTGACGACGAGTTTCATTGGCTTGATATTTTCAGGCGAAATGTAAGTCATCAAATGATCGACGTAGGGATCAAGATTGGATTGCCTGGTAAGCGAGCCGTGGTGAGTGGATTCACCAAAGTTGTTTTCTTCAGCAAGGCGTTTAATTTCATGCAGACCAGTATCGCCACTGATTGGGCGTGCATTTTCGCGTACCAGTTTCATACCGTTATAATCCATTGGATTATGGCTTGCGGTGACTTCTATGCCGCCGTCAACATCCAGAGATTGTGCGGCATAGTAAATCTCTTCGGTACCCGTCATGCCAATATCGATCACATCAACACCGGCATCCATCAAGCCATTGGCTAATGCCTGCTTTAATGATTCAGATGTCAGGCGGACATCACCGCCGACAGCCATGCATTTCGGTTTAAGATATTCTCCACAAGCGCGGCCAATACGGTAGGCAATGTCTTCGTTGAGTTCAGTGCCAAGCTGGCCGCGAATATCATAGGCTTTAAAACAAGTCAGGGTTTCCATAAGGTGAGTAGTTTATTCAATAGTGACAGGGATTTTTCCAATTTTTTGTTGCCAGATAGCCGGGGCGGTCTGGTGAACAGATTCTCCGGTGCTGTCTACAGCAACAGTCACCGGCATGTTTTCAACCACAAATTCATGAATGGCTTCCATGCCCAGCTCTTCAAAAGCGACGACACGGGATTTCCGAATGGCTTTGGAGACCAGATACGCTGCTCCACCGACGGCAATAAGTGAAACAGACTGATGTTGCTTAATCGTGTCGATAGCTATCTGGCCACGTTCAGCTTTGCCGATCATGCCTAGCAAGCCGGTGTTTTCAAGCATGGCATCAGTGAATTTATCCATGCGAGTCGCAGTTGTTGGGCCGGCAGGACCAACAATTTCATCTCTCACAGGGTCAACGGGCCCAACGTAATAAATAAATTTATTGTTGAAATCAACACCGGCAGGCAATGCTTCTCCGCGCTTGAACATGTCAACCAGCCGTTTATGTGCTGCATCTCGGCCGGTCAACAGGGTACCACTTAGCAGTAGAGTATCGCCGGGCTTCCAGTTTAATGTGTCCTGCTTCGTCAACGTGTCCAGATTAACATGTTTGGCCACGGCTGAACCGCCAGAAGAAATGTCTGGCCATAAGGCAAGATCGGGGGGGGCGAGCTCCGCAACACCACTACCATTGAGTACAAAATGAGCATGACGTGTCGCAGCACAATTAGGGATCATGGCCACCGGCTTGTTAGCGGCATGGGTGGGATAATCAAGAATTTTGACATCCAGCACGGTGGTCAGACCGCCCAGTCCCTGAGCACCAATGCCTAGTGCATTCACTTTGTCATACAATTCCAGGCGCAATTCTTCCAATGTGTTTTGCGGGCCTCGTATAATCAAGTCCTGTATATCAATCGATTCCACGCAGGCCTGCTTTGCCAGCAGCATTGCCTTCTCGGCGGTACCACCGATACCGATCCCCAGCAAGCCTGGAGGACACCATCCTGCCCCCATCGTGGGTACCGTTTTCAATACCCAATCCACGATGCTGTCAGACGGGTTAAGCATAATAAATTTGGATTTCGCTTCGGAACCTCCTCCTTTTGCCGCCAGAATGACTTCAACAGAATCGCCGGGAACCACCTCCATGTGAATGACGGCCGGCGTATTATCTTTGGTATTAATCCGTTTTCCTGCAGGGTCAGACAGAATAGATGCGCGCAGCACATTGTCAGGGTTCAGATAAGCCTGGCGCACGCCCTCGTTAACCATATCAGCAATGTCCCGTTGCGTATTCCACTGCACATGCATACCGATTTTAAGGAATACTGTAACAATGCCTGTGTCCTGGCAAACCGGCCTTCTACCTTCTGCACACATTTTGGAATTTACCAGAATCTGCGCAATGGCATCTTTGGCAGCCGGGTTTTGTTCCTTGGTGTAGGCTTCTGTCATGGCCTTGATAAAATCAGGCGGATGGTAATAAGAAATATATTGCAAGGCATCTGCAATGCTTTGAATTAAATCGTCTTCAGTGATTAAAGCCATGAGTCAGGGTGAGGTTAGAATGATTGGGCAAGGGTGATGTCCTGTAAAAAAACGTTTAATTGATGTTGATCGAAAGGCCAGCCAAGTTCACGGCCGCTGGGCAAGTGGTGTAAAACAGGGATGCGTATCGCATAGAGAGTAGTCCACGCATCATTATCGATAATATCTTTGGATTGAAAATCCACGGGCGGGGTGGATGAAGTCAGTAGCATTGCTGCTTTTTCGCACAAATGGCAGCCTTCAGTGCCAAATAATAAAAATTCGGAAGTCATCAAAAACAGGGCCGGATCAGCCATTGGGTTAGCAGCAAGACAAGTGCGCAGTATAACGCGGCAAAAAAAGATAGGGTAGTAGAGAATTTGAGCTGGGAAGAACTCGAGTGTTCTTCCCGGCAAGAGATAAATTACGCGGTTTGTTGTAAAGGTTTGTTAAAGCCGACGTAGCTTAAAAATTCAGGGACATCCATGTCGATGATGTCCAGGCCAATGCGTTTACAGAAACGTTCCTCTTTGGCAGTTGGTGTCTTGTTTAACACCCAACCTTTTTTCTCTTTTGCACCATAGACGATATCGCTCATGACCATGCGCTCTGAATCCCGGTTTAATGGCATGCCTAACAAGAGATATTGTTTATCTTTGCGATATTCTTTGAGGAAGTCTGGAATAGCAAAACCTCCCATTAATTCCGTAATGTAGTCCACATAATCAGCATCAGAGGCGATGTAATTGGCATCAGGACGCGGCGTACCCATGGGCTTGAACAAAATGGGCAATGTCTTGTCGATGTGTTCCTGTTCAATTTCTAAATAATTTTGCCCGTCAAAGTGATAGATACGGAACCTGAACTGAGTTTCAGTAATTCTGGCGACACCACAAATTAAAATGTGCTCTTCTTTGCAATAAGTATCCTGCAATTGAGTATCACGATTGATATCAATAACATAATTTGGATGCCATTCTGCCAGCCAGGCATGAAGCGAGGCGCGCGTGTATTCCGTATCACCATAGGTTTTGTTTAAAAATTGGGATAGAAAATTTCGTCCACGTTTTAATTCCTGATTCATTGCTGCACGCGGAAATTCATACATCAGTTTTGGCGCCATAGGTTTGCCATTGTTCATGGCCAGAATCAGGCTTTCACTGCCAGCCGGAATAGGTTCTCCGGTTAATTTATTGCTTGAATCAAACAATACGCCGGGCCCTAGATAAGGCACCACGGTATTGTCATAAAGGCCACTCAGGATTTCATCGACGATTGCAGACATATTTATCTCCATGAGAAATAAAATAGTAAAAGCAAAAAATAAACCACAAATCATAAAATGAAAGGTGTCTTGGGTAAGCTAATGAAATTAAAAGAATAAATATTTGAATAAAAAGCGCTCAAAAATTCCAGCTGGAAATTTGTCGTGTTTGGAACGACAAGTTGTTACGACTCTAACGAAAAGTTAAACCTGAGTCCGTGACATCACTACGGCACAGAACGCAAGCGTTTGATTCCACAGTGGTCAAAAAAATACCCGCTTAACCTATATATGTGTAAAGCTTCCGCTCCTGCTTACGCCCCTTACCTACATCCGTGTAGGCAAAGCTAAGGTTTTTTAACACATGGATGTGGTGTATGCAGACGATGCAGGGCATTAATCTGTGAAGCTAGCTGCTATGAAACCACTATCTTACGCCCAGTTATACGCATTGATGTCACGGATACAGGTTAAATCCAATATATATAGGTGTATATAGGTGTCACCGCATTCAATTCAATAAGACAGCAAAGAGGGGAGATGGGGGCGTGTGTTACCTGAAAGAGAATAACCATGCTGTAAGTAAGCTTACAAGAATCCACACAAAATGTATGTATTGTCGCTACAAAGATCAATGGGTGAAAAAATAAAATAAAGTTAAATCAATGTGTTGCGTTCAATTTTCTCTTTGGCATAGCCGTTGCTTTATCAGTATTGTGTTTTTTTGTAAACCAACCCAAAGAGGAGAATGTCATGGCATTACGTCAATGCGCAATTTATGGTAAAGGCGGTATCGGTAAATCGACTACTACCCAAAACCTGGTAGCCGCTTTAGCAGAAGCTGGTAAAAAAGTAATGATCGTCGGTTGTGATCCAAAAGCGGATTCAACACGTCTGATTTTACACTCTAAAGCTCAAACTACAATCATGCACCTGGCTGCGGAAGCGGGTTCAGTTGAAGATTTAGAGCTGGAAGATGTATTAAAAGTCGGTTATGGCGATGTGAAATGTGTTGAATCTGGTGGTCCAGAGCCTGGTGTAGGTTGTGCTGGTCGCGGTGTGATCACAGCTATTAACTTCCTAGAGGAAGAAGGTGCTTACGATGACGAACTTGATTTTGTTTTTTATGATGTACTTGGGGATGTGGTCTGTGGTGGTTTTGCCATGCCAATCCGTGAGAACAAGGCGCAAGAAATTTACATCGTTTGTTCAGGTGAAATGATGGCAATGTACGCCGCTAACAACATCGCTAAAGGTATTGTGAAATACGCTAATTCAGGTGGTGTACGTTTAGCAGGTCTGATTTGTAACTCTCGTAACACTGATCGTGAAGATGAGCTGATTATGCAATTGGCTGAAAAAATGAATACAACTATGATTCATTTCATCCCACGTGACAACGTTGTACAACGTGCTGAAATTCGTCGTATGACTTGTATTGAATACGATCCATCAGCAAAACAATCTGATGAGTACCGTGCATTGGCGCATAAAATCATCGATAACAAAAACTTGCAGATTCCTACTCCAATCACAATGGACGAACTGGAAGAAGTATTGATGGAATTCGGCATTATGGAAGCTGAAGATGAGTCAATTGTTGGACAAACAGCAGTTTCAGAATAATTGAGCTGTTGAATTGTGGAGAGTGCTGCGGCGCTCTCCTTTTTCCTGAATTAGCTGTCGGGAGATTACCCGCTGCACAATAGGAGAAATATTATGCCTGCGTTAAGCAAAGAAGAAACAGAAGCGTTGATCCAGGAAGTCCTTGAGGTCTATCCTGAGAAAGCGAAGAAAGATCGTGCAAAGCATTTAGCGATAAACGATCAAGAACTTGAGAAATCAAATAAATGCATCACTTCAAATCGTAAATCACTGCCGGGTGTAATGACCATCCGTGGTTGTGCTTATGCGGGATCAAAAGGAGTGGTCTGGGGCCCTATCAAAGATATGATTCATATCTCGCATGGTCCTGTTGGTTGTGGACAATATTCACGTGCCGGTCGTCGTAACTACTATGTAGGTACTACGGGTGTGAACACGTTTGGTGATATGAACTTCACATCTGACTTCCAAGAGAAAGACATTGTCTTTGGCGGTGACAAAAAACTGGCTAAACTGATTGATGAAATTGAAGTGCTTTTCCCAATGAATAAAGGGATTTCAATTCAGTCAGAGTGCCCGATTGGTTTGATTGGTGACGATATTGAAGCGGTTGCCAAGCAAAAAAATAAAGAACATGAAAAACCTGTGGTACCTGTGCGTTGTGAAGGGTTCCGCGGTGTATCACAATCATTGGGTCACCATATTGCGAATGACGCGATTCGCGACTGGGTACTGGAAAATCGCGATGGCGATGACAGTTTTGAAACCACAGAATACGATGTGGCAGTGATTGGTGATTACAACATCGGTGGGGATGCCTGGGCATCACGTACGTTGCTGGAAGAAATGGGCTTGCGTGTTGTGGCTCAGTGGTCTGGTGACGGCACAATCGCCGAGATTGAAAAAACCCCTAAAGTAAAATTAAACCTGATCCATTGTTATCGTTCGATGAACTACATCGCACGTCACATGGAAGAAAAGTACAGCATCCCCTGGATCGAGTACAACTTCTTTGGTCCAACAAAAATCGCTGAATCTTTACGCAGGATTGCCGACCACTTTGATGACAAAATCAAAGCAGGTGCCGAAAAAGTCATTCAGCGTTATAAAGCGGAATACGATGCAGTGATTGCAAAATACCGTCCACGTTTGGAAGGCAAAAGAGTCATGTTGTACATCGGTGGCTTGCGTCCTCGTCACGTGATCGGTGCGTACGAAGACTTGGGCATGGAAGTTGTCGGTACTGGTTATGAGTTTGGCCATAACGACGATTATGACCGTACCATCAAAGAAATGGGTAATGCCACTTTGTTGTACGATGATGTCACGGGTTACGAATTTGAAGAATTCGTTAAGAAAGTACAACCTGATCTGATTGGTTCAGGCATCAAGGAAAAGTACATCTTCCAGAAAATGGGTGTTCCTTTCCGTCAAATGCACTCATGGGATTACTCAGGTCCTTACCACGGTTATGATGGCTTCGCTATCTTTGCCCGTGACATGGATATGACAATCAATAACCCATGCTGGAAAAGCGTGAAAGCACCGTGGAAGCAAGACGACGCTGACGAAGCGCCAATGGCTGCAAGCGCGTAAGCGCTGACGGTGACACTGCGTTCCGGCTGAAATGAACAGCCGGGGCGCAGCCTTTATTTTCCTTCCAACTTTTTTACGACGTCCACAGATTAGTGGCGCGTAGGAGATTATCATGAGCCAAGATGTAGAAAAAATCCAACCGAGCTATCCATTGTTCCGTACTGATGAGTACAAGGAAAATCTGGGTAGAAAACAGGAAATGTATGAGGAAAAATTTCCTCAGGACCAAATCGATGAAGTATTCGAGTGGACAACCACTGAAGAATACAAAGAACTGAATTTTAACCGTGAAGCATTAACGGTTAACCCTGCGAAAGCATGTCAACCTTTAGGTGCCGTATTGTGTGCGTTAGGGTTTGATAAAACCTTACCTTATGTTCACGGTTCACAAGGTTGTGTTGCTTACTTCCGTACTTACTTTAACCGTCACTTTAAAGAGCCTGTAGCTTGTGTTTCTGACTCTATGACAGAAGATGCGGCGGTATTCGGTGGACAGAAAAATATGTTTGCCGGTCTGGAAAATGCAAAAGCATTGTACAAGCCAGACATGATTGCTGTTTCTACTACGTGTATGGCAGAAGTGATCGGTGATGACCTTAATGCATTCATTAAAAATGCTAAAAAAGAAGGTCATGTTGCAGAAGATTATCCAACGCCTTTTGCGCATACTCCAAGCTTTGTCGGTAGTCATACGACAGGTTGGGATAACATGTTTGAAGGTATCCTGCGTTACTTCACATTAAACGAAATGGAAGGCAAGGAAGTAGGTTCAAACGGCAAGTTAAACTTCGTGCCGGGTTTTGAAACCTATCTTGGCAACTATCGTGTGATTAACCGCATGATGGGTGAAATGGGTGTTGATTGCCAAATGCTGAGTGATCCAACAGAAGTTCTGGATACACCCGCTGATGGTCAGTTCCGCATGTATTCCGGCGGTACCACAATGGAAGAAGTGAAAGATGCGCCGAATGCAAAAAACACTATTCTGTTGCAACCCTGGCAGTTGGTTAAAACCGAAAAATACCTGAAAGGCACCTGGAAGCACGAAGTGCCTAAAATGAACATTCCTATGGGACTGGAGTGGACTGACGAATTGTTGATGAAAGTCTCTGAAATCACAGGCCAACCTATTCCTGAATCTCTGGAAAAAGAGCGTGGTCGTTTTGTTGACATGATTACCGACTCGCACGCCTGGTTACACGGTAAAAAATTCGCATTATACGGTGATGCTGATTTCGTATTAGGTATGACCAAGTTCTTGTTGGAACTGGGTGCAGAGCCGACTGATGTTTTATGTAACCATGCTAATAAACGTTGGAAAAAAGCGGTTGAGAAAATGCTGGCTGATTCTCCTTATGGTCAAAATTCAACTGTCCATGTGGGTAAAGACTTGTGGCATTTCCGTTCACTGTTATTCACCAACAAGCCTGATTTCATGATTGGTAACTCTTACGGTAAATTTATCCAGAGAGATACCAAATATAAAGGCGATGAGCATGAAGTACCATTGATCAGAATTGGTTTTCCAATCTTTGATCGTCACCACTTGCATCGTATGACCACATTGGGCTACGAAGGTGGTATGTACATGTTAACAACCATCGTAAATGCGGTACTTGAACAACTGGATGATGACACCAGAGGTATGGGTACAACTGACTACAACTACGATTTGATTCGTTAATATTTGTCACAACAGGCTGCTGGCTGGCCCCTAAGGTCAGTCATCAGCTACTTGGTACTAGGGGAAACTTATGCCCAGTGTAATGCTGAGAAACAGAGAAGATGGAAAGCTGCTTTTTTATGTGGCAAAGAAAGATTTGGAAGAAACCGTTGAATCACTCGAATTCGACAGTCCCGATAAATGGGGGGGCGAAGTTATTTTAGGAGATGGATCAAAATATTATTTTGAACCCATGGACACACCTCCAGACATCCCGATTACCTTACGGGCTAAACGCCTGGAATCTGCAGATTAATAAACCGTTTTTTGAAAGGCTCTAGATACTATCGACACGAGTTGGATGATGGATTGCACATGCTGATTTTTTGCGCTTCCGGCGTACATTGATACTCCCGGTTCTCAACATCAACATTTTTGCCTCATTCTTCACCATGAGACGATACTATCTACTAACCCATCGATACGATTGATGGCGTTTACTGAATTTAAACAAGACTTTACCTCATAGACCGCAGGAGTTAATGATGGCAAAAATTGGAATTTTCTTCGGTACAGATACTGGAAATACACGAAAAATAGCCAAAATGATGGCTAAAAAAATTGGCGAGGAAGCGGCCAAACCGCTCAATATCAATCGCGCCAGTTTAGATCAAATTCTTGAATACGATTATCTTATTTTAGGTTCACCAACATTAGGTGATGGCGAATTACCCGGCCTGACGGCAGGTGCAGAAGATGAAAGCTGGGAAGAGTCACTGCCAGATCTGGCAGAAGCAGATTTAAGCGGTAAAACCATCGCTATGTATGGCTTGGGTGACCAGGTAGGTTACCCCGATAATTTCGTTGATGCGCTGGGTATTATTTATGATGAATTATCCGCAAGTGGCGCAACTTTCATCGGTACCTGGCCAACCGAAGGGTATGAATTCAATAGCTCTCAGGCTGTGGTTGATGATGAATTTGTCGGCCTGGTGCTCGACCAGGAAAACCAGAGTGACAAGCATGAAGAAAGAATTGACCAATGGTTGCAGTCCATTGGCGGTGAATTCGGTTTCGCCTGACGGTAACGTCTCTGGCTAGCAGGGGATTTATGCCCTACTCTTTCACAGACAATGAGGACATATCATGGCTTTATTCATAGACGAGGCAGAATGTATTTCATGCGGTGATTGCGAGCCGGTATGCCCGACAAATTCAATTACCGAGGGTGTCATCGTATTTGAAATAGACAAAAAAACCTGTACAGAATGTAAAGAAGACTTTGATGCACCGGAATGTGTCAGAGTTTGTCCTATTGATAACTGCATTCTACCGGTAGCGAGTTAATACGATGAGCCAGTCCACCCTGTCACGTGAGCTGGCACTTGCTATCGGGCTGGCGGCACGTGCGCTACCCGATATTACGCCAGCGCAACTGGTTTCTGTATTGATTGGGTGTATTGGCGTCCCCATCACAGCAGAAAATCTCGCCCAGCTAAAATTACAGCAATATAAAAAAGCACTTAACCGAAATTTGCAAACCTCGTTCAGCACAGCTCAGGTTCAGCCTTCCTATGACTGTCTTCAGTACAGCAGAAACTCTGGTCAGCATCAAACATTAGCACTGCAGGCGTATCAACGGGGTGACATGCCGCATTCAATCAGAGTCGCCGTCGCCAGCCAGCAAGGTGTGTATATTGATGGGCAATTCAGTCAGTGCAATCAGTTTTATATCTTTCAAGTATCAGCGGTTGAAGTGCGCTTAATCATGATACGCTCTGCCAACACCAAAGAGGCACTGACGGCAGAGCAGAAAATGCAATACCGCGCGCAATTGATTGAAGATTGCAACGTACTGTACAGCCATTCGATCAGTGCGCAGGCGGCAGCCAGAGTGATCAAGTTCGGTGTGCATCCTATCAAGCTGACCCATATTGCGCAGGCCAGCACCATTATTGAACAATTGCAGCACGTCCTTTCCACGTCTCCGCCACCGTGGCTGGCAAAAACCATGGGAATAGAGTCTGCCATTCAACAACCTTCTTTACTGGGAGAAACAGTATGATCAGCCAAACGCAGTTAGACCAGATTGCGAATAAACTTAATAGCTCAGGGGTGGATGAAACGGTGATCACTTCGTTACGCGAAGAATTTAATGATGTCCATTTCACTTATTGCAGTGAAGATGATATTCCCAATAATGAACCTGTTCTGGAACAGGGCGCGTTCAATCTGTATCTGATTGATGGCCGTGAGCATTGTTTGTGCCTGACCAGTGATTTTGAAAATGCCACCGGTGTTGTCGTCGCAGAAATTTACCAGGACTAAGCCGTCTATGGCTGAGAACAATGAGCAGGACAAAGTGCCAATGGCTGATTGCGGCTTGTGTCGCTTCCGTTCCAAAACGCTGTTGATGGGGCGCTGCATGCCGGGCGATACCTGTGTGCTGGCTGAAAGTGGTCGCCAGATTGACCGGTTTTTTCGCATCAACCCGCATTATGCACCTTTGTTTCTTGAGGATCGTTTCTGGGAACGGCGAGCCATCGCAGTGCGCTATTCGCCTTTGCCTGCACTGGCAAAACTGTATGATGATGAAGATGAAGTCGTGCGCCGTGCGATTACCTTCAGATTGCCAGCCCACCAGCTGACGCCGTTTATCAACGACCCTGATCGAGAAGTGCGCATGAACGTGGCGGATCGTATTGATCAAACGCAACTGGAAGCACTGGCCGGTGATCCGGACTATATTGTTCGCTTGACGGTGGCAAAACGATTGGCACCCGGCAGGTTGTTTCGCTATATCAAAGATCAGGATCAACAGGTCAGAACCGTGGTGGCTGAGCGGTTGCCACAAGTCAGCCTGGGTTTGATGAAAACCGATACGGCGGCAGAAGTCAGGCGCATTGTGGCGCAACGTATCACAGATGAAGAAGCCGTCGATATGCTGGATGATGATGACTGGATGGTACGTTATTATGCGGTTCAGCATGTCCCGGTCAGCGCCTTGAGCCAGATGCAGAATGATGAAGAGCCGGATGTGCGCACAATTGCACAGGAACGGCTGGCTAAAAAAGCCAAAGGAGAATAAGAATGTCATTAAGAGGGCAAGAGATTGCATCCTTATGTAAAAAATTAATTCCAGATGAGCATGATCAGGTGTTGTTGAACCGATTGCAATCTCTGTTACCGGATGCGCCAGTCAGTCTGGCGCGTACTGGCGACAAATGGTACCGCCTGGGAGGTGTGGTCGACAGGGAAACTAACAGAGTTGCATCTGATGTAAATGAATGGACAGAAAGAACCTTTCTTGAATGCGGACAAAACCTGCAAACCTTGATTGATTATGCGCTGGACGAACAGCTTATCGCCACCCGCCAGATAGGTCATACCTTATACTACGTTGCGCAAACCGGACCGCAAGCCGAAGACTTTGTTTTGTTTGAAATTGATAAAACACATGAAGTTTCTGACCGTTTGCTGATTAACGAGGATGCACTTCCGGAAGACCTGGAAGACATTATCGATCCACTGGAACCGGCCAGCATTCAAAGCAGTCATATCGGACATTTTCGCTATCAATACAGACGTAAAACTGATATTGCCCTGTTTCTGGAAACCATCAATCTGCACCATAAAGAAGAGCATCCGGTACAGCGATTTGTTGAAGACTGGAACAGAAGCAGCGCGGCAGAATCGGTCTTCTGCAAGGACTGGATCATCCGGCCTTATCAACATGTCGGGCGCTATGGTGAACAAATTATCAATGCAGAAATCATTAACGTGCAGCAAAAGCAACTGCCGCACCTTGAAGATCTGGTGAGCAAAAAAGGCGACAACCTCAATAACCTGCTGATGCGGTTTGACCGTCAGGCCGGTTACCCTTTTGCGTGGTTTTTCTACATGGTTAAAGGCAAACTGGTGTCACCGCATAATGCAGAAGCCGTGTATCAAGACATAACCGGCGACTTTTCCTACCTGCCCAAACGTGATGAAGCCGTACTGCGTGACTGGATTTCCTCGCCGTATAATTTGTAACGCACAACAAAGTCTGGCCAGGTTAGTGAACCCGGCCAGACTACCTACCGGCTATTGGCTGATTTGATAAGAAAATAATTTTGAAGTGCCATGCGCAGTTTTGGGCGGGAGTTTACAAGCCAATGATGTGTAGGCTTCACTGAGGGCTATAAAGGAAGGCAGGGCAACTTTTCTGGGGTCGCCTAAAAAGAATGGATGGATGAATTTTTCGCCGCCCAGAATACCTATCATTCTGTCTGGCAAAAAATGCGCAGCTTTTATTCTGCATCTAACTCTTCTGGCAGGGTGGTTATTAACCGCCCTAAACCAGCCGCTCAGGCTTCCTGGACGGCGTGGAATATTACAAATGATGTGCGCGGCTTCAGAGTTATGAGTATTGATAATTTCTCCATACTCACCATATTTAATTATCCCCCCAGACTTTTTAACACAGTTAGATCCTGGGTAGGTTTTAGTCTCTGAATAAGCGTTTGATGTAAATAGGATGGAAGCACAGCTTATTAGCGTTGCTGATAATAGTTTCATGGTATTCACCTTCTGGTCTTGATTGTTGTCTACGCTGAATAGATTAAGGCGTTGAGATTGAAAGTGATGTAGCGTATTGCGCAGCTTAATTGATAAAAAATACGCATCAAGCAGGGTATTTTGTCACACGCTTAACGTGGGAAATTTTTTGTGGAGAGCAGCCCGTGTGAAATATTCGGGTTAAATGACTGAGTAGTACAAGGAAGAGGATGATGGTTTGGAGGGAGTCAGCCCCAATACTGACCTGAAAGGGCAGAAAGGGGATGCAATAGAGGGTACTGATCGTTGTTCACCCTTCATCCGTCATCAATAATGATTGGCCAGGGCGAGCCAGAAATGCTGTACCATCGCCTGTTTCGGGGTCAAAGTTCAAAAATATTTCACCTTCCCAGTCGACGCCGGTTTCAAAGGCCTGCATGAAATCATCAGTATCTACCCGATCATGGCTGCGAGCCAATGTGAGCTTACACATGGATGATTTGCACTGCATATCAACCGCTGTGATGTATTCACTTTTATCCATGAAAGCATCAATAACCTGATTTTCAACGTGATGACTCCAGTTGTCATCGCGGACTTCTGATTGAAACAGCATCTCAAAGCCGTGTTGTTGAGCGACCATTTGTTGTTCAAGTAACGTCTGTTGTTCTTCCATATTGGGTGCCTCGCGGGTATCAGGCGCATTCAGGGAGATGGAATCAACATCACTTCTCACCTGTTTAAGGCGACTGCTTAAGACATTTAATTTCTGGTTCATGTCCTCCAGAGCCAGAACCAGTTGCTTATCTGTGCGTGGCGAGGGACTTAAAGCGGGGTGAACATTAGCATCAGTGACGATGTGTGTCTCTTGAGTTGGACGAGAAGCTTGGGTCAGCAACAGGGTACTCGTTACACCCAATAAAAAAATTAAAGAGCTATACAAAACTTTATTGTTCATGATCATTTTCTCAGATAAAAAAAGCTCAATTCAGAAAATTTGCACGCTTATTGGCGAACATAGTAGTGGAATATTTTAGACACACCGTTTGCCGCTGATTTAGGGGGTAATTCACATCGTAAAACGAAATTTGAAAACATATTTGTCTGGCTCTCAGGAAGCTCGACCCTTTGTCTTTGCGTTCCATAACCCGAAGTGCTTCGTTTGCCACCCCAAAATACTTGTATCGAACCTGAAACATAGATATTTTGAGAGATAAAGCGGCATTTCACGTCCTGGGTATTATGTTTATCAATCGCACCAAAATAAGCGTAATCAATTTCAGCCACATCACCGTAAACGCCCCCGTTATCAGTGCGCGGGAGATTACATAATACATAGGCTTTGTGTGTGTCGTGGTTATTGTAAACCGCGCCATGCCCTCCATATTTAACATCACCACCTGACCATTTAACGCAGCTGGATCCAGAATAAGTGGCATCATCAGCTAACGAAATACTGGATACCATCGCAGAAATGACTGTCAGTAGGAGAAAGGTTTTATTCATTTTATTCACCTTGTATGATTAATGTGTCTACGTTGCATAGAATAAGACACAAGGAAAGAAAATGATGTGGTCAATTGCACTGCGAAATAGATAAATTGATCTCAAATAAAAAGGTAATTTTCTACAAGAACTTAGTGCTCTTGACGATGAAAGCCATTGATGATTTGTTAAACTATCATGCCAAGGAGGGGGCTGGCCAATCAGACCCGTTTGCAGCAGATCAGCCAGTATTCGGGCAGCCACCTGGACTTACAGATGTAAAACTTTTAAGAGTGTTGACTACATGACCAAAAAAGCCATTATTTATCTTCACGGGTTCAATTCTGCTTCGCTTGATGTGCACGGGGAATTGCTGGTCAGCAAAGATAAATTGCAAGTAATGCACGACTTTTGTACACAGCATGATATTGTGTTTTTTACCCCCAATGTCGATTACCGTGATTTCAAAACCATTGTCGAAGACATGTTATTTGAATGGAATCAATTTCTTGATCGAGGCTATGATGTCGTATTCATGGGCTCGTCCATGGGCGGTTTCAGCAGTGAATATCTGGCCCTGAAAACCGGTTGTTGCGCCATCATGATAAATCCGGCACTCTCACCTTCCAGCCTGTTGCCGCAATTTGTCGGCGTAGAAGCCAATTATGAAACCGGCCAACCCTATCAATGGCAACAAAGCCACTGTGAACAATATATACCCTATGAACAGGAGCTGGCTGCAAGCGAGCAATCTATTAAAAGAACCCTTTTGCTGGATATGGCTGATGAATTGATAGATGCACAAATGACGCTGGAAAAATACCGCGACAGGGCAAGGGTAGAGACTTTCCAGGGTGGCTCGCATAGTTTTGAACATATGCGGGAGGCATTATCAATGGTTGAGCAGGTGGTGTTTTTAGAAAGTCTAACGGAATAGTTGATTATCATTCATCAAAATATTACCATTACCTTTATCCAGTAAAAAAGAGTTGAGTAACGATACAACGACTGATTAGATGCTTTAGGCGCATAAAATTGATCGGATTGGTTGACGTCATCCAACGGTTTAATGCTGCGCACCTAAAGGCCATCCAAGTAGTGGTTGCAACGTTGATAATTTCACGAGGCTTGAAGAGTCGTATGAGGCGAGAGCCACTCTTTCTGGTCTCCATTTTTTATTTTGTGTAATGATGAGAGCGCTTAGACATGACTAAAAAGAACATGATTTTATTTGTCGAAATAGCATTGGTTTTATTTGGTTTTCAAACGATGCCGAAAGCTTTTGGAGCTTCGACCACTTATTCAGGCGAGGATAGGGATGAATGGCAAGTCGTAGGGTTTTGGGATTATGACGGTGTTGATGGGCAGCAACTTGTGAATGGTCTTGTATTGCGTAATACTTCTGGTGCCGGATTGGGACAAAATTGGAAATCTCATTTAGAATTAAAGACCCACGACTCACTTCCCACAAGGAAACGAACGTTATGGCCGGTAAAAATTAACGCTGACCAACGTAAAGTGTGTGTAAATTACCCGAATTACCCTAGTTACCAGGCATTTATCGATATGCCAGGTGAGAATGCTGATGGATTTTATTCTTTTGGGCAATGCAATGGGGGGAGTTAATAAAATATGAGGAACACATTGACAGCCAAAAGTTAAGCAGGCGTAAAGTGCGATTCCTCCGTCACCGGCGCTCTACAGAGATTAAAAAATAATGGAGTATCACATTGACCGTATTGATACCCTCCTTCCAACAACATTGCCTAAACACCCGCCCATGCATAGAATTGATGCCCTGACAAAAACAACAAAGAGGGTAATATGGCATTTAACAAGAACCTGGAATACGGTGGGCATGCATTAGTCTGGTCTGGTGACTGGACGGCAGAAGGCGCAAGAAAAGCCATCGGAGGGGCGGCCAAAGCAGGCTATGATTACATTGAAATCGCGCTGCTGGATCCTTGGAAAGTGGATGTTGCCATGACGCGAGATTTGCTCAAGGAATACAACATTCGCGCACATGCCTCGCTGGGCTTGTCGGCTACGACCGATGTCACCAGCACCGATCCGGACATCATTACCAGGGGCGATGAACTGCTGCGCAAAGCGACAGATGTTCTGTATGGCCTGGGAGGCACGGAACTTTGCGGGGTTATCTATTGTGCATTGGGAAAATACCCGGCACCAGCCAGTGCAGAGAATCGTCAGAATTCCATTTTGGCCATGCAACGCCTGGCAGATTATGCCGCCGACAAAGGCATTAATATCAACCTGGAAGTCGTCAACCGTTACGAAACCAATATCATCAATACCGGTCTGGAAGGGCTGGCTTTTCTGGATGAGGTCAACCGCTCCAATGCCTTTTTGCATCTGGATACTTACCACATGAATATTGAAGAGGACGGCATGGAAAAGTCGGTGTTGGCCGCAGGGGACCGACTGGGCTTTGTGCATATCGGTGAAAGCCATCGGGGCTATCTGGGTACGGGCAATGTTGACTTCGATACCTTCTTTGCGGCACTCAAAAAAATCGACTATCAAGGGCCGATGACATTTGAATCCTTTTCCTCAGAAGTGGTTGATGCTAACTTGTCCAATACGCTGTGCGTGTGGCGTAATTTGTGGAAAGACTCGCATGATCTGGCTGCAACCGCGCTTGAGTTTATGAAAGCACACTATTGATGACATTTAACCAAATGCATCTTTAAGATCAACGATTTAATAACAACAAAAAGGTATCCCTATGAACATTCTCTTGATTGGCGCGTTCGCATGCATGATGGCTTTGATTATCTCGGCCTGGTTGATGACCTTTGCGCGTTGGTTCCCCATCGAAGGCATCGATGAAAAATTTCTGGTCGATTACAAAACCATGATCAGAGCGCATGTGGATTATGCGTTGATGGCGTTATTCAATCTTGGCTTTTATGGTTTGGGAATAGAGCTGCCGGTGCTCGCCTGCTGGTGTGTTGCCATAGGTGGTTTTGCCAACCCGACGGTGTTTGTTATCGCCGCATTTGATCCGGAATTCTGGAACAAGGCCCATTGGCGAATCTATACCGCCATCAGTTTTGCCATCACCACGATCGGTTTTGTGTGGATAGGCATGACCTTGATTAATACGGTCATCGCTGCGTGATGGTTTAATCGCCCGTGCCGTGAAGCATCTGCTGAAAGCCTGATTTTTTGAGAAGCGGATTCTCTTAAAACAGGCTTCTCAACTATAGTCAGGCTATCGCTTCAACGGACTGATCAAAGGGATGCCATTAGGACCAGAAGGAATATACACCGTCGTGTGGTTTGGCGAGTCTGCCATTTTCAGTTGTGCATTAATAGCTTCATGTTGCAGATAATTCGCCGTTAACGTTGAATTGATGATTTCTTGCGCCTTGGCGATGCCTTTGGCTTCTTCGATTCTTATCTCTGCATCTTTGCGCGCGATCTCAATTTGCGTTTGTTTTTCATCCAGTAATTGCTGCGCAGCTAGTTTTTTTTCAACCGCTTCAGTGACGATGAGAGGATAGTCAATATTCCCGACCACGCCGGAGATGACCACAAAAGGGGTATCTTCAAGATAAGCGTTAAGTTCTTTTATCACATCCGCTGAAATTTCATTACGCTTTTGTTTTACTTCGCGACTGGCCAGATTTTGCACATGCTTTCGCACCATGGAGCGTAAGGGTTCTTTTATGAAGCGCACATAAAAATTGTTGCCCGCATAATTCTCAACCACGTCTTTAATCGTGTTCGGCTGGATTTTTATGATGGTCTGCCAACGCAAGGTAATGTTGAGTTCGTCGCTGGATAAAATCTTGAAACTTTCGGAATAGGTTTTCGGCCTGAAATCAACGTTCTCCACACTGAGGTTTTTTATCGAGTTGCCGTAACTTTCCGGCCCCTTCAATATGCCGGCAAACCCACCTTTGCCCCAAAATCTGGGATGTTCTGTCACATAGCCTTCGTGCCCTGCCGGGCTGGAAGGGTTGGTGCAGCCTGCCAATAAAATGGAAGACATAAAGATCAATAGATATATCGGTTTCATATTCAGGCTCATCAGATAGTACGCATAAAGGCATGCCTCTTAATGCTGGTCGCAGGGAGACAAAACAAAGTGTAGTTGTTGACTGCAAAACGGATGGCGAGGGGAAGGGTGAGAGACAGAAATATTTTTTGATAAACCCCTCACAAAGAGTGGGTATTGGCTGGTATTACCTATTAAGCACACTATAGTTAGGGTTGTTTTAGACTGAGCATGTACACCAGAGAATTAATTTTTTATCTGCTGTGATATGGAAAAAATGATAAATACACAACTAATAACTACCGGGAAGCCAGCGATGATGCGTCCCCGTCATTTTCTGGATATTGAGCCGGTGTATTTCAGCGATCAGGAAAATAACAGTGACAAACAACTGGAGAGAATGGCCTACCTTATCCGCCGTAATCCGCAGGGTTTGCTGCTGCATTTGCAGCGCATTTTTTATTGCTTTCAAACGGATAACCAGGCGCATCTCTATGTCAGTGTAGTGGATCTTTTTTTGGTCTTGAAACACAAGGGAAAGCAACTGGCCGAGCGTGTGCTGCTACATAGTCAAGCCAAACTGACTGATGATCAATTCCGGCAATTAAGCGCCATGCTCGACACACCAGTGCAAAAGACAAGTGTCATGAGCGGTAGTGCGTTGGAATATGTCAGTGTGGAGCCCCTTCCTCTCATTAAAAAATCAGACCTTCAACAGCAAATAGATGATACCGAGCAGATTGTAGAAGATTTTATTGAATACAGTCAGCTTGATGAAGCCATGGACTTTCTGGAAAAACGCCTGCTGTCCACAGGGCTGTCTGATGCAATGCAAAAGCAGTTGCTGGAGTTGTATCAACGTACTGACAGCATGGAACAATTCAGGGATTTCATTATTCTCGCCAAAGAATTTGAATGCAAACTGGTGCCTGACTGGCAACATTTTGAACAACAACTAAGCGCTTCAACCTGACAGGATCATGGATAAAAAACCATTGAAAATTGCCGTGTACGGAATGGATCAACGCAGTGTAAAAACCATGCAGTTGTTTTTAAAAGGCCCGTGTCATGGTGAAGCAGTGATTGTCGCGCCAGAGCAGGCTGATTGTGAATTAATTGATATTGATCATCCGCAGGCAAAAGATTTTTATGATCAATGTCTGGAGAAGCATCCTGAACGTACTCTGCTGGCCTTGTCTCTTGAAAAGGTAGCGTTGGAACATACGCTTTCGTTGACCAAGCCAGTGTCTCGCGACCAGTTTTTACATGTGTTGTCTGACCTGAAAGCGGCATTTCCACAGTTAAAACAGAGTATACCTGAAGCGGAAACGAGCAGAGCGCCTCAAAATACTGAACAGACTTCAAGCATTCCAGAACAACCCGAACAGCCACCGCTCAAACAGGAAGCAGACCCCAAACATGAGCCTGATCATTCCGCTGCACAGCATAATCAGGCGGCGTTTATCGGTATTTTGAATGACATTGATTTTTCCGATCAACAGCAACTTGCTTCTGCTTACTATCAGGCGCAGGACTATCTGCTGGGTTATCTCAAAGCAGTGATCAACCATGCCAAGAGTTCAGGGGACGTCATGCAGATGAGTACCAGTTGGAAAACCATCAGAATTTATCCGCAACATGGCCTGATAAATCTGGAAGCAAATGACAAGCAGCTACGTGCATTTGCCGGTATTCCTTTGCATCAAATTAATAATAATCTGTCATTCAAGGCCATTGGTCGGCCCGAGCCGGATCTGAATGACGAAAACAATCAGACGATTGAGGCTTTTATCTGGAAGCTGGTGATCTGGACATCGCGAGGAAGATATCCCTATAAGCTGGCGCTTGATGCCCCTGTGTATCTTAAACACTGGCCAAATTTTACCCGTTTGTTGATTACTCCGCATGCGTTGAGAATTGCAGCGTTATTGATGCAAGGCCCGCGCTCTGTGTTAGAGCTGGCCAGACAGCTGGATATCAGTCCGCAGTACGTGTTTGTATTTGCCAGCACCTGTTATGAAAGTGGTCTGTTAGCGCCTGCACGCCGTCAATCGGATACCCTGATACAGCCTGTGCCTCCCCCTATTAAGAGGCATAAAGGGTTGTTCAAGAAAATATTAAACAAACTTCATATTCCTGTTCCTGGCGAGTCTGATACCCATGAATCAACATAAGATAATTTTTACCGGTCCGGTGGGCGCCGGTAAAACCACCGCGATCGATTCGATCAGTGATATTCCTGCCATCAAGACGGATGCCGATGCCAGTGATATGACCAGACAACGCAAAAAAGCGACCACGGTTGCTATGGATTATGGCGTCATGAATCTGGAAGGTGGCGAAAAAATCCATCTGTATGGCACGCCGGGGCAAGAGCGCTTTGATTTTATGTGGGATATTCTGGTCACCGGCGGGATTGGGCTGGTGTTACTGGTCGATAACAGCCGCGCAGCACCGTTTAAGGATATGGCTTTTTTTCTTGAGTCATTTTCCGATTTTATTGAAAAAACCAGTGTAGCTATCGGGGTTACACAGATGGATAAAAGCCAAACGCCGACTCTGGAAGAATATTACGCACAATTGAAATCCTTTGATTGCCCGCCACCCGTGTTTGCCGTGGATGCCCGCAAAACTCAGGATGTATCGATTCTTGTGCAGTCGTTGCTATTTGCCATTGATCCGGGAGTCAGCTGTGAGTGAGTCGGTTTCTTATACGCTGACCGAGGGTGTTTTTCTGCAACCGACAGCATCGGGTGCTTATTATGCGGTCTCCGGCAATAGCAAAAACAGCAGCCAACAATTTCTGCAATCCTTGTTGCAACAGAAACAGGCTCCAGCATTGAATCTGGACAATGTGCTTAAGTTGACAGGGTGTGAAACCAAGTCTTCCGCATTTGAAATGCTTCATCATTGCCAGAATCTGAAATGGATTCAAGGGGTGGATGAGGCGATAAAACCACCCGATGATGCATTGGAAGATATGTTGCCAACCTTGCTCGCACATTTTTCTGGCGCAGGAAAAATCCTGCTGGCCGATGAGCAGGGCTTTTATATGGCGAATCATGGCTTTGCACACGAAACGGCTGAAGAGCTCTCCGCCTTGAGTGCGGAAATCAGCACTATACATAATCGCCGTTCCGGGGTGATTAACAAAAACTTGTCGATACCCAGTCATGCCTGGGCCATCGTTGATGCCTACGGACACAGTCAGATTGGCTTTTGGCCGCTGTTTATCGGCACGCACCGCTTCGTGATTGTGAGTGCCGGACGTTCTGAATTTAATCACCCACAATTTATTAATCTGATTTGGGTGCTATGTATTCGCTATGCAAATACATAGACAGTCACAAATTACCTACCTATAGAGGAACTGAACATGAGAGCAGAATTACTGAATTCTATTTTGACGGAATTGAACGGTACGTCGGCAGATATTGAAGCATCCGGCGTGATTTCAACGGATGGTTTGATGATTGCGTCAGTCTTACCTGCAGGGCTGGATGAAGATCGCGTTGGCGCGATGAGTGCCGCAATGTTGTCGCTGGGTGATAGAACCGCCCAGGAACTTAGCCGGGGCCGTCTGGAGCAGGTGCTAATCAAGGGTGACAACGGTTATGTACTGATGACTTATGCCGGTACAGATGCGGTGTTGACCATCATGGCTAAACCAAACACCAAGCTGGGGCTGGTTTTTCTGGATGTTAAACGGGCGGCTCAACAGATTGGAGAGTTGCTCTAGGAGGCTGTCGGGTTATGGGGTTCGCCGCAGTAGAATTATCCATAATCCGACAGTCTCCTGGAGAGTGTTGTCTCTTTCTTCAACCCGTGACGACATGTCCAGGAAACGTCGAACAGCAAATCAAACCCGGCAGCAGCCTAATACCCGCAAAGCACTAAGGGGATCACTATGATTTATGATATGCAGAACGCTGATATTGTTGGAGAATTCAGGGAAACGACGCTGAATTTATTCAACGCGGTCAGCCGCAGAATACTCTATACAGAAATAGAAACGCCTTATCCTGATGGCAAGTTGATCGTCTCAACGACAACACCGGATGGCATTATTACCCATGTGAACCGCTCATTTGTGGAAATGTCCGGTTATCTGGAGGAAGAGCTGATCGGTGCCCCTCATGCTATTTTGCGGCATCCGGATATGCCGCCCGCCGCATTTAAAGAATTGTGGGAGACTGTCCAGAAAGGTGAGAAATGGCAGGGTTATGTCAAAAACCTGCGCAAGGATGGCGGTTTTTACTGGGTCAAGGCCACTGTGATTCCCAATATTCGGAATAATCAGGTGGTGGGGTACACCTCGGTCAGAAGAAAACCGTCCCGCGCCAAGATTGAAGAATGTATTCGAATTTACCCGACCTTATTCTGAAGAGGGAACTGCCATGAGTTTTTTATTTACCGTAAGCCCGGATTTCACGCCTGACCACTTATCAGGCTGGTATATTTTCAATACCTGGCTGCAACAGCAGATTGATCAGCCCATTCATCTTGAAATGTACAATGATTTTGACAGTCAGCGTGAAGCTATTGTCAATGATGCGGTTGATTTGATCTACGCCAATCCATCAGATGCAGCCATGCTGGTTAGAGAAAAAGGTTTTCAGGTGATTGCCAAAGTCAAGGATGCCGCAGACGAAGCTGTGATTGCCTGTAATGCAGAATCCAGCTTGAATGATGTCACCGATTTGAACCCCGGCGCCAACATCGCCTTCGCCCATCATCCCGATGTTAAGCTGATGGGCATGATCATGCTGGAACCGGCTGATCTCGACAGCAGCACTATTACCGAAGTGGAATCTTCAAGCTATGTGGTGATCGCCAAGCATGTGTTACAAAACAACGCTGATGCAGGTGTTTTTCTTGCAGAAGCCTATGATGACTTGTCGGATATGATCAAAAGCCAATTGCGTGTTCTGGTGAGAAGCCAGATCGATGTGATTCACCATGCCTTGCTGGTCGGCCCTAAATTTCAACATCACAGCGAAGCGATTCTGAATGCACTGATCAATATGCCGCACATTGAAAAAGGGCAGGGCGTATTGGAGAGTCTTGGCTTTAGTGGCTGGGAAAAAGTCAGTGAAGAAGACATCGAATTTATGATTGATTTGATGGATACCTTGAATACATGATGAGTTGCCGGGCGAAGGGCTATTCCCGCAAATGTCCTTCGCCATAAGCAACCCATTTGTACGTCGTCAACTCATCTGGCCCGACCGGGCCGCGGGCATGCAGTTTGTCGGTGCTGATGCCGACCACGGAGCCTAATCCATAATCGCCACCCCCGGATAATCGCGTAGATGCGTTAATCAATACCGAAGCCGAATCGACGCGCTGCTCAAACAGACGGGCATTGTGCAGGCTTTGGGTGACGATACTGTCGGTATGACCAGAGCCGAAATGGTTGATGTGGGTGATGGCGGCCTCAATACCGTCAACTACTCTGACGGATAATATTGGCGCCAGATATTCGGAATGCCAGTCATCTTCACTGGCGGCTGTCAGATCAGGCAGGATTTGTCGAGTTTGATCACAGCCACGTAATTCAATGTTGTTTTGCCTGAATGCCGAGCTTAGAAGCGGCAGCGCATCGGCAGCACAGCGTTTGTCTACCAATAGGGTTTCCAGCGCGTTGCACACCTGTACGCTCTGGCATTTTGAATTAACAGCCAGCTTTACCCCTTGTTCCAGATCAGCATCCTCGGCAATGTATAAATGGCAGATGCCGTCATAATGTTTGATCACTGGTATGCGGGTGCCTTCGGCAATGCGTTGGATCAATGCTTTGCCACCGCGTGGAATCAGAACATCCACCGAGTCATGTTGGTGTAGTAATGCTCCGACAGATTCATGGCCGGGAATACGGATAATCTGAATCGCATGCTGCGGCAGTCCTGCCGCCATTGCACCTTCAATTATGGTATCGGTCAGCAGGGTGTTGGTTTTAATCGCCTCTGAACCACCCCGCAAAATTACCGCGTTGCCACTTTTTATACAGACGCCAGCCGCGTCACTGGTAACATTGGGACGCGATTCATAAATGATACCGACGACACCCAGCGGAGCAGATTTTTTATATACCCGCAGACCATTGGCATTAGTATGGCCCTGCAGTACACGGTTCAGTGGATCGGGGCGTTGCGCCACTTTATGCAGACGTGACAGCATGTAATCAAAGACCTTGTCGTTAATAGTCAGGCGTTTGACCATGGCCGCAGACTGGCCCGCTGCACGCGCCTGTTCCACGTCCTGCGCATTAATGTCCAGCACGAGCTGTCTGGACGCTTGCATCGCTTCCGCCATACTGGCTAACGCACGATTTCGCTGTTTTTCTGAGGATGAAGCCAGTACGCGAGAGGCAATACGGCTTTGTTGGGCAATGGTTTTGACTGAGGGTGCTGGCATATGTATCGGAAGTTCTTTAGAGGGAAACTGTATTGAAATTGAACGTGTTTCCACAAACAATTAGGTGCTTTTAATATTTAGCCGCCATCGCTGACAACGGCAACGCCTTGATTTTACTGGCGTGCCCGGCACTACCAAATGCTTCATAGCGTGCCTGACACAGTGATTGCATGGCATCACGTGCGGCAGAAGTGACTTTACGCGCATCAAATTCTGCGACGTTTTCCGGTTGCGCAATAAAACGGCGCATGGCACCGGTAGAAGCCAAGCGTAAATCGGTATCAATATTGATTTTACGCACCCCGTATTTAATGCCTTCCACAATCTCTTCCACCGGTACGCCATAGGTTTCCGGAATATCGCCGCCGTGTTCATTAATCACCTTCAGCCATTGCTGTGGCACCGAGCTGGAACCGTGCATAACGAAATGGGTATTTGGCAGACGCTGCTGCAACAGCTTCAAGCGGCTGATGACCAGCACTTCACCTGTGGGCGGCTTGCTGAATTTATAGGCGCCGTGGCTGGTGCCGATTGCCACCGCCAGCGCATCTACTCCGGTTTGTTTGACAAAATTGACAGCTTCATCAGGGTCAGTCAACAGCTTGCCGTGTGCGTCGCTGCCGACTGATATATCTTCCAAGGAGCCAAGACAACCAATTTCGCCTTCCACCGAGACCCCGCAGGCATGCGCCATGGTTACCACGGTACGGGTGACATCCACATTGTATTCAAATGAGGCCGGCGTTTTCATGTCTTCCAGCAGCGAGCCGTCCATCATAACCGAACTGTAACCGGTTTGAATCGCCTGTGCACAAACCCGCGGTGCCGGGGAGTGATCCCTATGCATCACCAGTGGAATATGTGGCCATTGTTCCACCGCCGCGGCAATCAAATGGCGCAGAAAAATATCTCCGGCATAACGATGCGCTCCGGCCGAGCCCTGCATAATCACCGGGCTGTCACACGCATCCGCCGCCTGCATAATCGCCTGCATCTGCTCCATATTGCTGACATTAAACGCCGGCACCCCAAAACTGTACTCAGCAGCGAAATCAAGTAATTGACGTAACGAAATCAAAGCCACAAACGGCGCTCCTCAAAGGATTTTTGCTGCCACCTTATCACCATCGGCTGTTAAATTGAATCTGTGACTGGTATTTTTATTTTAGGTGTAAGGCTTTAAGATAAAATTCTCTGCAGGCACTGAAAACAGGAGAATGTTGCATTACTATCGATATACATGTGTTCAAATTCTAGATTAGGAGGCTTCATGACGTTTTTGCTACAAGTTTTTATTCGTTTTAAGTTCATCATTGATTGCATTTACCAGTAACGCCGAAACCGATGGTAAATCGCATTATGCAGACGCTTATGCAAAACACGTTAGACATGGAAAACAGCTTATGGCCAGAGGTTTTGAACAGCGAGGTTTAACTTCAGAACAAGCGGCTAAACAAGCTGGTGTATTTGTTGAAAAAATAATTAATTGCCATCTTAAATATATTGATTCTTATCCAATAGAAGTCAAAGAGGTCATGTTTAATAAAATCGCATCTGGAGGATCATATCCTGATGCAGAAAATGATGGTTGCTGAAGCTGAGCTCACTGGCAATAAGGAATGGGAGTCACAATTTATTGCTGCAACTGAACAGAGTGTAAATTGTATAAAACGGTAATTCACACATTGTGGGTTGTTACACTGATGAATTGAACATATCTCATGAAGACGTCCTTGAGGTTGGTTGGAGCCATTGGATTTGGCTGTCTGGTTTACGTGGGCGTAATTTTTTGCTTCCTCTTGGATGTGGTTTTTAATAAAGCAAAAGTCACCACTGGGATATTGAATGGAATCCTGAATGTTGCTGGTTCCGCTTTGTCTGTGGGATCATGCTGATTGCATTTGGTTGGAAGGATCAGCAAGAGGTAATAATTTGAGCAAAAGTACTACAAAGGTTTCACCTATTCTTCATAAAAACGTCACGGGATTGTCACTTTGTCAACGTATGTTTTGACCTCCTTTAAAAAACAACAAGGTGGAAGGGATATGAAAACGACAACGTTGATAACGACGCTTTTGCTCGCATTAGCCGCAAATGTGGCTTGTGCAGGACCCAAGGCGAGCCATTATTATCATAAGAAAAACAAAGCATTCAGTTTTGCGCTGATTGGTGATGTGCCTTATGGCGTACCTGCGGGTTCAGAATATTTGCCGTATGACAATATGGTGGAAGAGATTAATGCCGATAAAGACATTCGCTGGGTTTTGCATGCAGGTGATATCAAAAGTGGATCTAGCGAATGCAGTGATGAGCTGTTTTACGACAGAAAGAAACGCTTTAACCAATTTAAACGTCCGCTGATTTTAACCCTGGGTGATAACGAGTGGACGGATTGCCATCGCGTTAGAGCCGGCGAATATCAACCTTTGGAGCGTCTGGCCAAATTGCGTGAGATTTTCTATAGCAAGCCGGGTAAAACGCTGGGCAAAAGAAAAAAATGGGTGCGCACTCAAGCCTGGCTTGACGGCTTTGAAGAATTCCCGGAAAACGTGATGTGGAGTAAAAGCAATGTCGTATTTTCTGCTATTCACATCGTAGGCAGTGACAACGGATTGAAAGCGTTTGATGCAAACGGCAGTGCCGTCAGAACTGTGGCAGACGATGAAGAAGTTGCGCGCCGTACTGAAGCCGCTATCTACTGGTTGCATAAGGCATTTGATCAAGCTGAAAGAAGAAATGCAGCGGGTGTTTTTATCATGATCCATGCGAACCCGGATCTGGAAAAATTGTATCTGGAATCAGCAGAAAGAGATGAAAATGGGCGTTTGTTGAGAACGGGATTTAGAGAATTCCTGATTGAATTCGCAACACGCAGCAAAGAATTCGGCAAGCCGGTAATCATGGCGCATGGCGATTCTCATTACTTCCGTTTAGACAAACCCAAGTTGCCTGTTAACCTGACTGATGCGGATGCATTCTTGCCAAACTTCACGCGAGTGGAAACCTTTGGCTCCAGCAATGTTCACTGGATCAAAGTACTGGTTGATCCTAAATCTGATGAAGTTTTTCAGTTTAGCCAGCAATTGGTTGAAGGTAATATGTAAGTTTGTATGATATAAAAATCGCTCTATCTGTTTGGTGGAGCGGTTTTTATCTACACTCCTTTGGTTAAGGCTGGCTTTGTTGTCCCGTCCTGACTGTATGTTGTTGCCATAATCAGATATGGCAGAATGCTTCAAATTGAATATTGCTAATGCAGCTATTCCTCATCACGAATGAGTTTAGGGCGCTACACTAAGAGACTGTCGGATTATGGATGATTCTACTGCGGCGATGGGACATCGGCTGAATTTTCCGGTCTTTTTCATTACGTAGCCCCACACTATGCGCCTCAAAAGATCAAAAAAAATCCGCTCGATGTCCCACTCGCCTCGCGACGAACCCCATAACCCGACAGCCTCCTAGAGGACATAGTTCTAGAAATGACTATGAGGTATGTACTCCTTACGTCATATTTTATGAACGAGATGTTAGAAAAAATCCTGCGTTGACAATCCGTTGTCAGCGAGCATAAAAAAACCAGCGTGGAAGCTGGCTTTACTTGAGAAAACCTAATGTTTTCAATAATTTGTATGGTGGGTCGTGAGCGATTCGAACGCTCGACCATCGCATTAAAAGTGCGGTGCTCTACCGGCTGAGCTAACGACCCGACAAAGATTGACAATTATAACGAGAAATTTTTGTTTGGCAACTGTTTTTGTCACCATTTTGTAAAACTATACTGCAATACCTACCTGAAGCGCTTCGAACCAGTCGAGGAATTTCTTTACGTCATCGCCTTTGAAGATGCGACCATGTTGAGGCGCCATGATGTCTATGTCCAGCTCTCTCACCCGCTCTATCCAGACACGTTTGGCCTGGTTGGACGGCATCCAGCGCTGGTGGAAGAAGCGCATTTTTTCTACGTGCGCATCAAAGTCGTCTACAAACATGGGGGTGCCGGATTCTTCAAGGGCTGCGCCAATATCCCCAGACATCAGAATTTTTGCTTCCGGGTCATACACGTTGAAGTTTGCCGAGGAATGCAGGTAATGTGCAGGGATGAGTTTTAATTCTACGCTATCAAGTTGAATGACGCCGCCATTATCTGGAATGCCAACATATTCGATGGTTTCACAACCAAAATGGCGTAAAAAACCTTCCCATAATTCAGGTGCGTGAAGTTTGGCGTGGGGTAATGCCTGGTCCCATAAGCCTAACGAGGAGATGATGTCCGGGTCTTGGTGGGAAGCAAATAAATCGGTAATTTCTTCTACAGGGGCATGGTGCAGTACAGCAGCAAGCATCGGAGCAAACAACTCAACACCACCGGGATCAAGTAGCAAGCATCGTTTGCCTGTTCTGACGACATATTGGTTGGTATCAATGATTTTCTCTGGTTTGTTTGGGTCACGGGCGAACATAATCCACTGATATGCCCCCTCGTAAATTTTAGTCATTTGCATGGCGGATAACCTCGGTAGTTGTTATAGCTATAGTTAGGCGGCTTCGCTTAAATTGATAACGTTAAGTGCACTTCTGCATTTTTGTACTTTTTCATGAATGATTTGGGCCGCATGATCAACACTTTCTGCGACGGCTTGCAGACTTTGCAGATATTCACCTGCTTGTGAAGCTTCAATGCGCGAGTTTGCTGCGATAACTCTGGCTGCTCTGGCAGGGTGCATGACCTCTCCGAGTTGATCGAGGAGTAGAGAGACATGCTGGTTGAAGTGTTTGCGGCATTCCAAATTTTGTTCTGAAGCATGCTGTAATGAGGGATGAAGTGTTTCACTATAGCGAGCTTCCACGGCCAGAGTGTTGACTTCCTGCAGTTTGTTGTAGGCGCTGGCGGTGCGATACTCATTTACAGTTAATTGGTAGAGTAACAACGCATGCTCGTTAATGTCATTGACCAGCTCAATGGTTTCTTTGGCCAATTCATTAATAAAATCTGTAATGGGCTGAAAGCCTTTTGCTTTCTCTCCTGCCCTGAATGCGATAGCTTTTGCGTTTGCAGCGGCCAGGGAAATCTCTTTTGCAACATCCATTACTGCGCTTAATTCTGCCGCAATGGAGGCTACGGCAACAAATTGAGACTTGGTTTGTGAGTTATTCATGCGGTTTGTCTAAGCAGTCTGGGTTTTTGTAACTAGCTTAGACCTAGAAAGGTATTTTGCCTACCTGAATGCAAGAATAATAAGGATAGGAGGGTAAAGAATTAAAAAGAGTGAAAGGAGCGTTATCGCCACCCATTGTGAGTAGCGGCGATAAGGCTGGTGATCAAGAAAAGCGTATTCTGATCAGTTGAATGCGTGGTATTTGCTTTTTACTTCAGCAAAGATTTCAGAGGCTTCAGTCAAAAGTTTCTCAGCTTTGTCGTTGTCCCCTTTTTTAAGTGCTGAACGGGCTTTAGTGACGCGTTCTGTTGCTTTAGAACGCAAGCGCCATACGACATTGCTTTCAATGCGTTTTGCAGCTTGTTTTACCTTTTTCAAAATGGGCAAAATGCTTTTTTTGTCTTCTCCACTTTGTACCGCAGATAATGCTTCAGCAGTCAGGTCGACGCAAGCATCAATTGCGGCAGCCACTTCTTCCGCTGTTGCGTTCTCAATTTTTCCCGCAGCAATGGCTGTGGGTGCAACTGAAACCATTGCAAAGGCTAAAGCAAATGCCATAACAAATTTTTTTATGAATTCCATGGGTAAAAATCCTCGTTGTGTTGTAATGTGTTCAGGCTCATTCCGAGCCGCTGGCAATGGTAACATAAAACACAAAAAGTTCTTTATTTTTAATAAGTTACAACCTTGTGTGTTGTGTGGTAATTAAGTGTTTTTTGCTTGTCGCTTAAAGGCTCAAATTCTATAAACACAGCGTTCAACCCAAAATGGGTTTAAAATAACCAGATTTTATTTAATTCAAGTACGGCTTTGAAAAACACGATACGCATAGCCACCCGGAAGAGTCCACTTGCCTTATGGCAGGCGGAGCATGTGGCGAAATTGATTGAGCAAAACTTTCCAGAGACGACAACTGAACTGGTGACCATGGTGACCCGGGGAGATAAGATTCTGGATGCGCCTTTGGCAAAAGTAGGTGGGAAAGGGTTATTCGTTAAAGAACTTGAGCAAGGTATGTTGCAGGGAGATGCCGATCTTGCGGTGCATTCGATGAAAGATGTGCCGGTAGAATTTCCTGAAGGCTTGCATCTTTCAGTGATTCTGGAAAGGGAAGACCCCACAGATGCGTTTGTTTCTAATAAATATGCTTCGTTGGATGAGTTGCCGCAAAATGCCAGAATCGGGACATGCAGTTTGCGTCGCCAATGCCAGATTAAAGCACGCTTTCCTGATGCTGAAATTTTGGATTTGCGGGGCAATGTAAATACCCGACTGGCGAAGCTGGATAATGGTGATTTTGATGCCATTATCCTTGCATCAGCCGGGTTAAAGCGCTTGGGCATGGCTGACAGGATTGCCGCATCTTTGACACCGGAAGAAAGTTTACCGGCGATTGGCCAGGGAGCAATAGGCATTGAATGCCGGTCTGAGGATGCTGAGGTCAATGAAATTTTGCAGACGTTAAAAGATGAGCCGACAACGATAAGAGTTACGGCAGAGCGAGCCATGAATGAACGCTTGAATGGGGGATGCCAGGTGCCGATTGCCGGTTATGCTGAAATTGTGAATAACCAGTTATTTATGCGTGGTCTGGTTGGAAGCCCTGATGGCCGTCAAGTGTTTCGTGCAGAAAAGCGAGGTGATTTGTCGGAAGCAGGTCGATTAGGAATTGATGTTGCCGACGCTTTATTATCGCAGGGGGCCGACAAGGTATTGACCGAGCTGTACAATCACGAATGACTGGTTTGCGCGGAATGACTATTGTCGTGACACGTCCGGTCAACCAGGCGGGCAATCTATGTGAAAAGATTGAACAGTTAGGAGGAAAAACGATCAGGTTACCACTTTTGCAGATTGAACGGTCGGAAGAATCTGGCCAGCTGGAAACCCGATTAGCCGGAAACCCTGACATCAAATGGTTGATATTTATCAGTACAAATGCAGTAAATTTTGCGCTTGCCGGGAACAATGGCAAAATACCCAATATTGAAAAAGTCAGAGTGGCGGCTGTGGGTAAGGCAACAGCGAGCGCTTTAGAAGAAAAAGGCATTCAGGTCGATGTATTGCCTGAACAGGCTTATAACTCTGAAGCGTTACTTGCTGCTCCTGAATTCAGCCAGTTTTCAGGGCAACAGATCATCATTGTGCGTGGTGAAGGCGGGCGTGAATTATTGGCTGATAGGCTGCGTGACAGAGGTGCAGATGTGACTTATTTAGAAGTCTATAAAAGGACGATGCCTGATGTTGATCGGCAATTATTGTCGCCGGGTTTGCAACAACGGTCGATTTCTGCGGTTATTTTGACCAGTGTGCAGGCATTACAGAATTTCAGGACGATATGGGGAGAGGACATGCAAGCATTTGTTCAGATACCTTTTGTCGTCATCAGCCAGCGTATTGCAGAGCAGGCGCAAGGTTTTGGATTTAAAAATTTGGTCGTAAGTGCAGGCCCTCAGGATGATGATATCCTGACTGCATTAACCGGCTTACAACGGGGAGAACAGTGGCAGAGGTAACAGAACAACAAGCGGCTGATACGGTTGCGGAAAATCAGGAGCAGCCGGTACAGGTTCAAGTTAAAAATTCCAATAATTCAACGCTGTTGGTTATTGTGCTGGTTGTATTGATGTTGGTCCTGGCCGGCGCAGGATTTTATTTGATCCAGCAATTGCGCGAGCAGTTGGATACAACCGCCCATCAGAACGAGCTGAAAATGATTGAGATGAACAAGCAGGTGAATGCTTATCAATCTCAACTGGCTGCCATGCAATCACAACTTGCCACGATGGACGCGGATGTGACGGGAAAAGATAGCTATTTCGACAAGAAAATCACGGATTTTTCCGAGCTGCATAGTGAAAAGCTGAACCTGGTGCGTAAGGAGCTGGGAGATTCCATCACCTTTGTACAAAGGCAATTAGGCAAAACCCGCGGGGACTGGCTGGTTGCTGATGCTGAATATTTATTGAGTGTCGCAAATCAACGCCTTTATCTGGTCGGCGATTTGAATACGACCCGCGAAGCGTTGATTGCTGCAGATCAACGATTGCGTGAAAGTGGTGATGCTTCAGTGTTCAAAGTGCGGGAACAAATTACCAAAGAACTGGATGCACTGAATCAGACCAGCATGCCCGATATTGTGGGCAATTATGCGACGTTGCAGAACCTGAAAGAGAAAGTGAAAGAACTAGCCGTACGTTTGCCGCATGCCGGCAAAAAAATCACCGAATCCAGTTCTATTCACAGTCATGAATCTCCTGATGATCATAAACATAGTGTTCTGACCACTATCTTTGCTCAATTGGAAGGTTATGTTACGTTGCGCCACAGTGATTTGGCTGTGACAGAGATTTTGAAACCGGAAGAGGCCAAGTTTATCAAAAGCCAGATGGGGGCAAAACTTGAGCTGATCAAAATTGCCATGGTGCAGGAAAATGATGCGCTGTATAAAGAAGCCATTACCGATGCTCAGCAATGGTTGAAAGCCAACTTTACCATGAATGAGTTTGCCCAGGCCTTCAATAAAGAGCTTGATCAACTGTTTCAGGTGCAAAGTAAGGGGAGTTATCCGGATATCAGTGTCTCATTGAAAATGTTGCGTGATATTGTCAAACTGAGAATTGACGGCGACAAGGTGATTATGGATCAGTCAACCCCTGAAACCGTGCAAGATACCAAACCTATTCAAGCGCCTGAACCCGCATTAGCCGCCGAACCTGAATCAGCTGAAACGTCAGCGCCAGCCGAATAACAGAAGATGATGAAAAGTATCCTTTTTTTTCTTGGCGCGCTGGTTATTGCAATACTGTTAGCGTTTGGTATTCATGCGTGGCTGACTCAATATGATGATCCCGGCTATGTATTGATGGGGTTTGGCCACTGGTCGCTGGAAACATCGTTGGTGGTGTTTCTGATGGCACTGATATTTGCATTTTTCTGTTTTTATTTTTTCTTCCGCTTACTGGGCTATCTGTTCCGACTGCCAGGGCGAATGAAAAACAAAGGGCGTTCTGTCAAAATGAATCGTTCTCAGGACGCTTTGATTGCAGGGCTGGTTGATTCAGCTGAAGGGAACTGGGAAAAGGCGGAAAAAGTGTTGATAAAACATGCGACCAACAGCGGTGCCCCTTTATTGCATTATTTGACAGCGGCACGCGCAGCGCAGTCGAGAGGTGCAATCGCCAAGCGTGATGAATACCTTGGCATGGCCGCACAACAATCAGCCGATACGGATATTGCAGTGGGCTTAACCCGTGCCGAACTGCATTTGTCTGAAAAACAGTTTGATCAGGCATTGCAGACATTGACCGAACTGCATACTATTGACCCTGGTCATGCCAGTGTTTTGAAAATGATGCATCAAAGTTATGAGTTGGCAGGTGATTGGGAAGGGTTAAGCAAGTTAATTCCGTCATTGCACAAAAACAAAATATTGATGGAAGCGGAAGTTAAACTGCTGGAAACGGAAACCCACAGTAATTTGCTTAGACAGGCCGCACATGATGGCAGTATAGGCGAGATTCAATCGTGTTGGGAAAACGTACCGGAACATATTCGATTGGTGCCCGGCGTTTCCAGTATTTATTATGCCGCCATGATTGAAGTGGGGGCGGGCGCAGCAATAGAAGAAGCGCTGGTGAATTCGTTGATAAAAGGCTGGGATCATACGTTACTTGTACTGTACGGCAATATTCAGATGGAAGATTACGCAAAACAGTTACAAACAGCAGAGCAGTGGCTGGCCGTTCATCCTCATGATGCTGTGTTGTTACGCGTTTTGGGTAAAATTAGTGCAAAATGCGAGCAAATGGAAAAAGCAGAACAATATCTGGCAAAAAGTATTGCTTCAGACCCTACCGTGGCAGCCTATCAAATGTTGGGTGACCTGCTTATGGGAAAAGGTGAAATGGAAAAAGCCAGTGACTGCTTTAAAAAAGGGCTGGAACTGGCATCGACAGAAGTTGTGCAAAGCGTAGAGAAAATTTCCGGATAAATTTGTCTAAACATTTCTTATAGCGTGGTGAATGACGTGAGGGACAAAATTAGTGTCTTACTAGTTGATGACCATGCCGTTGTCAGGGCTGGATATAAGACGTTTCTGCAACTTGCCGATCTTGTCGGGCAGGTTCATGAAGCGGATGACGGTAAATCAGCCTGTCAGGCTTATCAGACATATCGTCCTGATGTTGTCATTCTTGATTTGTCTATGCCTGGAATAGGCGGGCTGGAAACAATCCGCAGGTTACTGGCTTATGATGCTTTGTGCAAAATTCTTGTATTTAGCATGCATAATGAAGCTGTGTTTATTAACCGTGCGCTTCAAGCAGGTGCAAAAGGCTATATTGATAAAAGCAGTGCGCCGGAAACGTTAGTCAATGCATTATACAGAGTGGCTCAGGGCGAGCTCTTTATGGCAGACAGTTTGGCAGATACCCTGCCAGATCACGCTGATGAAGATACTGATACCCTTCGATTGAACTTATTATCTCCCAGAGAGTTTGAGGTTTTTTGCCTGCTTGCCAGTGGGCTGACGTCTAAAGACGCGGCTGAAAAGTTGTTTTTAAGCAATAAAACTATCTGCAATCATGCAACGTCAATCAAAGAAAAACTGGCTGTAAAATCTGTTGCAGAATTGACGTTAATGGCTGCCCGGCTTGGCTTAATCACTACGCAGCTTTAGCTTGAGAGAACGCTCCTGATCATTTAACCTTAACGGTGAGTAATTGAAACTCACTGTAGGTGTGTTTAGACAATATTACCAATGATCATTCTAACTTGATACTCAGTCACTCATGAATACCCCATCACAGCCGTCAACACCTGAAAGCCAGAGGTTGTTCAAAACTTTATGGTTCATTTATTTGTTTTTATTGATTTATGGAACCTTGTTTCCCATCGGTGACTGGGATTGGGAGCAGGGAAGCATAAGCCGTTTTTTTTCAATTGCAGTTCCCGAAAATGTATCTAAAGCTGATTTTGTCATGAACTTGATTGTTTATGTCCCATTTGGCTTTTTAGGCGTACTTGTCAGTCAATCACGACGTGCATCCGCCATTATTATGATGGGGATAGCCGGATTGTGTTTGTCATTTTGTCTGGAGTTTTTTCAGCAATTCCTGCCACAAAGGGTGACCTCCTTGTCTGATGTGTTGTTAAATACGTTAGGCAGTTTCGCCGGTGCCTGGTGGGCATTTTTATTTGGTCATTCAGCGGTACAGAAACGTCTCCATCTGTGGGCAAAAAATAATGTCTCGGACAAACCTTTAAGTAAGCTCGGATTGTTTTCAGTCTGTTTATGGAGCAGTGCGCAACTGAGTCCTTTTGTTCCTTCAATTGAATTAAGTTATTTGTTGCAAGGGGTGTCTCCTCTGCTAAGAACGTTGACGGACTTTAGTTTGTTTAATGTTAAAAAATATTTAGCAGAAGCCTTGTTGTTCAGTGTTTACATGATAATTGCGCGAACGTCATTAGTAAGATCGCCTGCAAATTTAAAACTGATCCTGCTCTTTTTTAGTGGTGTTCTACTACTGAAAATACCGGTGTTAAGCCGCCAGATTTCTCTGGAAAACCTATTGGCAATGTTATCTGCTTTCCTGGTTTTACTGGTGACGTATCAAATTAAATATAACTCCCTTAAACACCAGGCATTTTTTGCAGCTTTAGCGAGCTATTGCATAAGCTCTCTGGTCTATGGGAACAATGATGCATTGCATGAGATGAACTGGATTCCATTCGCCCAACAAATGAATACATTGGTGGGCATAGATGACCTGATTGCTCAAATCGCCTTGTTTTCTGCTATCAGTTTTCTAATGGCTTCGTGTTTTCCTCAAAAGAAAGAAATGTTGCTGTTATGGGGCAGTGTATTCCTAATTATTTTTGTTTTCGGGTTGGAATGGAGTCAGCAGTACATTCCTGGGCGTTACAGTGATATTACTGATGTTGTCATCGCGTTTTCCACCTGGCTGGTGTTTATTACATCGACGAATGAATATCAGAGCCAGGCTGAAAAACCGATTACTAAGTCGCGACGTCGTTCAAAAAGTAAAATGTCAGCGTATATTATAGGCGCAGGTTTTTTTGCTCCAGTATTACTGTTGATATTTTGGAATCAAGAAATAACAAGTAGTAACTCTATTCAGGCCCCGGCGTACAATCAACCTTTATATACTCTGCCTGAAATTAATGAGCTTCCTGCTGTGAATTTGCCTGGTTTTATGGCTGATCATCCGCGGCTACCTTCCCCTGATTTTTCTGACATTAGAACATTACAGATGAAAAATCCGCTGTACTTTAAAAATAAGCGTATTTCGGCTCAACGCGGAGATATCAATGCGAGAATTCTGATCGCATATACATCTCCCGGGGAAATTGACCTGAATCGTTTACATGAAGATTTAATGGCATTGAAATTTTCTGGCCGTGGACAAGCCCAAACAAATCCTATTGCTGTTGCTTATGACTGGTTGTATTTACAGTGGACGCATAGTCAACAATCTTCATTGAGAAGGAAATTGGTTGAAGCCTGTGATTACCAAATTCATATTATCCGCAACAAAATGGCGTTGTCTCCCTACAATGTGTTCCTTTATAACAGTCCATTCCAATCGATGATGATGGCAGCAATTGCTTTGCACAAGGATATTCCAGAGCAGGATGATTTATGCATGAGATTTACTCATGATTATTGGAAAAACCGAGTTTTACCTGTGTGGCGGCAAGTGATGGGTAAAAATGGCGGTTGGCATGAGGGGGCTGAATATGTAGCGATTGGTATTGGAAAGGCGGTATATAAAGTTCCTGCCATGTGGAGGGCTGCTACCGGAGAGGATTATTTATTGAAGGAATCGGGTATTTCAGGCTTTTTGGATTTTCTGGTGTACCGCACACGCCCTGATGGCAGTCACATTCGCTGGGGGGACGGGATGTTTTTTAACCGAAAAGTACAGGATAAAAATGCATTGGCAATTGAATTGAATCATTTCGCTGCTTACAGCTTGCATGGTTGTCCTGAAGAAAACATGCCTTCATCGTATCCTTGGGGGCCATTAACCTCAAACTATTATTGTCTGTTTGAGGCTGAAAAAAAGCTACCTTTAACCAAATGGTTTGATGGAATAGGGATGGTGATTGCCCGTAGCAGCTGGGAAAAAGATGCCACCTATGTGGTTTTTAAGACGGGTGATAATTATTGGTCACATACCCATCTTGATCAAGGCGCATTTACTATTTTTAAAGGTGCTCCGTTGGCTATTGATAGTGGGGTATACCATGGATATGGTTCAGATCATCATAAAAATTATATGTATCAGTCGATAGCTCACAATGTTATTACTGTAACCGATCCAGAGGATAACCTCCCGTTGCTGAGTAAGAAAAACAAAAAAAATAAAAAGCCCCGCTCGATAGCAAACGACGGTGGGCAACGACGAGTAGGGTCAGGGTGGGGCAGGCGAGCCCCTTTAGATATTCATGAATGGAATCAACATATTGATGACTATCATACTGGGAAAATTGAACGATTTTATGAAGATAAACAGTTTGTTGTCGCCATTGCAAACTTGACACCAGCGTATACGAATTCTAAATCTGGGACAGGGACATTTCATGCAAGAACCCGTAGAGTAGAAGATTACTGGAGAATTTTCGTTTATGACCGGGTATTTGATGCCGTGTTGATTTTTGACAATATTACGGCGACTGATGAAAGTTTCACCAAAAGATCAATCTTTCATTCATTAAATCGACCTTATATGGTGGGGAATCGCATTACAACCAGAGCAGAAGGGCGAGCCAGGTCAAACCAGGTGGATGGGGTGCTGGATGCAACCGTGTTATTCCCCCGGCAATCGTATATAAACATCATCGGCGGGAAAGGCAATGAGTTTTTTGTAGGTTACAAAAACTATGATGAAAAAGGGAAATTATCAGGCAATATGGATAATGGAAGAAAATATCCGGTAGAACCGGGAAAGTGGAGGGTTGAAGTCATTCCTTCCAACCCCCAAAAACAGAACCAGTTTTTGACGGTTTATGATCCAAAACTCTCAACGCAGGAAAAAGAAATGGATGTATTACCCATTTCAGACAATGAAGGTGTGGGTGCTGAGTTAAAACAAAAGGATAGAAGTCATTTGTTTATGTTTTCTAAGCAATCTAAACAGCTGACGATTCATATTCATTCTGAAGAAAATAAAGAGCAAGAAATAGTGATTTCGAACCGGCCTCAATGAAGAGAAGGTCGCATGTTTTCGGAATGGGTCATGTTGACCGAGTAAATTCAACTGGGGGATTTCAGGGCTAAAAAAGCTGATCCCATAAGTTGTCAACGTGCTTCACCACTGCTTCATCCATGACAATCGGTTTCCCCCATTCGCGGCTGGTTTCTCCCGGCCATTTATTGGTGGCATCGAAGCCGACTTTGGAACCCAGGCCAGAAACCGGTGAAGCAAAGTCAAGATAGTCAATAGGCGTGTTTTCCAGCAAGGTGGTATCACGGGCAGGATCCATGCGTGTGGTCATCGCCCAGATGACATCCTGCCAGTTGCGTGCATCCACATCATCATCAACGACGATGACGAATTTGGTGTACATAAACTGGCGCAAGTAAGACCAGGTGCCGAACATGACGCGTTTAGCATGGCCAGGGTATTGTTTTTTCATGCTGATGACGGCCATGCGGTAGGAGCAGCCTTCCGGCGGCAGGTAAAAGTCGATAATTTCCGGGAACTGCTTTTGCAGAATCGGGACGAAGACCTCGTTAAGCGCCACGCCTAAAACAGCCGGTTCATCCGGTGGACGGCCGGTGTAGGTACTGTGATAGATGGGGGATTGGCGTTGGGTGATGCGTTCGATGGTAAATACTGGAAATTCTTCGACTTCATTGTAATAACCTGTATGGTCACCATACGGGCCTTCCGGCGCGGTTTCACCAGGGTAGATAAAGCCTTCCAGTACGATTTCGGCGCTGGCAGGCACTTGCAAGCCAGTGAGTACGCCATTGGCCACTTCGGTTTTACTTCCGCGTAACAACCCGGCAAAGGCATATTCTGACAGAGGATCGGGCACCGGGGTGACTGCGCCCAGAATGGTGGCAGGGTCAGCCCCCAATGCGACGGCAATCGGGAAGGGTTTATCGGGATGTGTCGCCAGCCAGTCTTGATAATCCAGTGCACCGCCACGATGTGCCAGCCAGCGCATGATCACCTTGTTTTTGCCGATCACCTGCTGACGGTAAATCCCCAGGTTTTGGCGATCTTTGTTGGGGCCTTTGGTAATCACCAGCGGCCAGGTAATCAGTGGCGCTGCATCTTCCGGCCAACAGGTCTGGATCGGATAATTGGACAGATCAATGTCATCTCCTTGCACTATAACTTCCTGGCACGGTGGTGATTTAATCACTTTGGGCGCCATGTTAAGTACTTGCTTGAATACCGGCAGTTTCTCTACTGCATCAAACATGCCCTTGGGAGGTTCAGGCTCTTTTAAATAAGCCAGCAGTTTGCCGATCTCACGCAGTTCGCCGACCGATTCTGCCCCCATGCCCATAGCAACGCGTTTAGGTGTGCCAAACAGATTAGCTAGTACCGGGATATCAAAACCGGTGGGGTTTTCAAACAACAGCGCCGGGCCTTCCTGTTTTAGCACGCGGTCGCTGATTTCAGTCATCTCCAGCACTGGGCTGATGTTCATGCTGATGCGCTTTAGTTCGCCTTGTTTCTCCAGCTGCGCGATAAAGTCTCTGAGGTCTTTGTATTTCATGCAGCAATGCCGTTGTGGCGTAGCAGAGCGTCAATTTGCGGTTCACGGCCACGGAAGTTTTTGAACAAAGTCATGGCATCTTCACTGCCGCCTTTTTCCAGGATATTGTGTAAAAAAGCTTCACCAGTGGCGCGGTCGAAAATGCCGTTTTCTTCAAACAGTGAGAAGGCATCGCTGGACAGTACTTCCGCCCATTTATAACTGTAGTATCCGGCGGCATACCCCCCGGCAAAAATATGCGAAAAGCTATGCGCAAAGCGATTAAAGTCAGGGACTTTTACTACAGCTACCTGATCTCGCACGTGTTGCAGAATATCGTAAATGCGGCCGCCTTGTGCGGGGTCGTATTCAAGGTGAATACGGAAATCAAACAGGCTGAATTCCAGTTGTCTGGCCATCAGCATGCCAGCTTGAAAGTTTTTGGCGGCCAGCATTTTCTCGAACAACTCGTCCGGTAGCGGTTCACCGGTTTGGTAATGGCCAGAAATTAACCTAAGCGCTTCTTTCTCCCAGCACCAGTTTTCCATAAACTGGCTGGGCAGCTCGACCGCATCCCACTCCACGCCATTAATGCCGGATACACCCAGGTGGTCGATCTGGGTCAGCATGTGGTGCAGGCCGTGACCGAATTCATGAAACAGAGTTTCCACTTCGTCATGGGTCAGCAGAGCAGGTTGGTCGCCCGTAGGCGGGGTGAAGTTGCAGGTCAGGTAGGCGACTGGATTTTGCAGCGTGTCACTGTGTTTTTTGCGTCCCACACAATCATCCATCCATGCGCCGCCGCGTTTGTGCTGTCGCGCATAGAGGTCAAGATAAAAGCGACCTCGCAGGTGTCCGTTCTGGTCTTTGATCTCAAAAAATTGAACATCATCATGCCAGCGGTCAAATTCATCGATTTCTGTAATGTGCAGGCCGTAGAGTTTTTCCACCACCGCGAACATGCCGGGAATGACGCGGTTATCCGGAAAGTAGGCTTTGACTTCTTCCTGCGACAACTGGTAATGATGCTGGCGCATCTTCTCGGAATAATAGCTGATGTCCCATGATTCCAACTTGTCGATGCCGTAGTGTTCATGGGCAAACAGTTGCAGGTCGGACAGGTCATGTTCTGCCTGATGTTTGGATTTTTCCGCCAGGTCGTTAAGAAAATCGATGACCTGCTGCGGTTGTTCTGCCATTTTGGTGTACAGGGATAATTCTGCGTAATTGGCAAAGCCGAGCAAGTGAGCTTTCTCGTGGCGCAGGGACAGAATGTCTTCCATAATCTGCGTGTTATCCCATTGGTTGGCGTGCGGGCCTTGTTCCGATGCGCGGGTAGCGAATGCCTCATAATGTTCTCTGCGCAGCTCACGATTATCGGCATAGGTCATCACCGCCAGATAGGATGGAAACTGCAGGTTTATCATCCAACCCTCTTGGCCTTCCTGTTCGGCACTTTGTTTTGCCTGTTGCAGGGCAGTGTCTGGCAGGCCGGCCAGCTCTTTTTCGTCAGTGATTAATTTACTCCAGAAATTGGTGGCATCCAGTACGTTGTCGCTAAACTGACTGGTGAGTTTGGATAATTGCTGACTGATTTCCTTGTAACGCGCCTGCTTATCTTCCGGTAGATCAATGCCGGACAGGCGAAAGTCACGCAAGGCATTGCTGATGATTTTTTGTTGGGCACTATCCAGTGTGGCAAACTCTTCGCCATCGGCAATGCTGCGATAGGCATTGTATAAATCCTTGTTTTGCCCCATTTCAGTGGCGTACTCGCTCAGCTTGGGTAAACAGGCATTGTAGGCATCGCGCAATGGGTCCGTGTTGACGACAGAATTCATGTGGCTGACCGGCGACCAGGCCTTGTTCAGTTTGTCCTCGATTTCATCGATGGGGGCGACCAGGTTATCCCAAGTGTAACTGCTGTGCTTAGCCAGCTGCTCGGCAGTGACTTTACGTGCATCAGCCAGTAACTGGTCAATTGCGGGTTCGATGTGTTCGGGTTTTAACTTGGAAAATTGAGGGAGATCGGTAGTTGCTAATAACGGGTTGGACATGGGTTGATTATTTCAAGGCAAGTTATTTTGAATGCCATGCAGTGTAGCTTGTGAGGGACCAACCGACAACAGGTTTGTTTTTTGGTTATGAAAATAACGGTTGATGTCAGATAAACAGGCGCATGGTTTCCTGCACTTTTTGTTTGGACTGATGAAGAATCAGTAATGTGTTCTCAGGAGATAAAGCAAAATCATTCAGTTTTCCAGATGCGGGAATAGCAGCAATTGGCGGCAAGGCGTGATGTTTGTTTTGATTGATTTGGGAGTGCAGGCGAGATAAAAGCACCAGGTCGGTTAGGGTAAGTTGAGGCTGTTGATGATAAAACCAGTTATTTGACTCCAGCGTGACATCAATAAATTCTCTGGAAAAGCTCCATTGCTCCAATACCATGGCACCGACAACTTTTTTTACGGTAGGCAATGCCTGGTCTATTTCTTCTTTGTTTTGGTACTCCTGGGGCAAATTGGCGACAAAATTCAAAAAGGGGATGGCACCAATATCGCAGACTAATCCTGCTAAAAGAGCTTCTTCCGGATTGTATTGTTTACTTTCCTTGGCAAGAACATAGCACAGACTGGAAAGTCTTACACTGTTTTGCCACAGATACTGCAGGTATTTTTTTATGTTTTCAGAATGCCCCTTGTAAACGCCTTTTATACAAAAACTGGTGACCAGGTTTTGCGTTGCATTCAAGCCAATGCGTTTAACCGCATCATGGCAACTTTTCGCAGGATTTAGTGATAAATACAATGGGCAATTGGCAATATCAATGAGTTTTGCAGAGATAACAGGGTCATGCTGAATAATGTCTGTGGCTTCTGCAATACCAATATCCTGTTGGATGGCTTCTCTGAGTTTCAGTGCAACTTTGGGTAAAGAAGAGACTTCCAGGCGTTCTTCCTTAAAATGTTGGGCAAACAGTTCCAGCAAGCGATTTTGCGCCAGCTTGGGAGGGATGACCAGCTCGGCATGGCCAGAGTCATCTTTAAGGCTCATAATTGCAGGGGATACACGTAAAATGCAGACATCAGTTTTGGCAACGGCTGATGTGCTGTGAGTATGGCCTGAACATAAGGGAAAATTTGATAAAGCTGCATTTGAATCAACGTCATGACTGTTTTTGTTCTGGTCTGTTAAAGAGACACAGCCATTTATCAGGTAAATCGCAGATTCGACCGGTTGTCCAAAAGTAAAAAGTGTTGTCCCTTTTAAAATGACTTCCGTATGTTGCTCACTGGCAAACGCAGAAAGCTTATCTTCGCTGAGTGAGCGAATAGGAATGAACTTTTTAAGCTGGTCAACAGAAAGTTGCTCACTCTCAATGCTCTTGTGATCTTTTTTATCGTTGCTTTTCTTTTTGAAAAACGATCCCATTGATGCCATGTGTAATTTGAAAGCCAGTCTTATTTGTATCTAATTAGAAAATAATAGCATTTGTCTAATATTTTTTAGGTGACGGGGACAATTTTAGGGGTTAATGGTGTGTTATGCGCAGACATAACTAAAGATTTTGCTATGATTATTTCATCATAAATCAGCGATAGCCCACACGTTTAAAGATGTGCTGAAAAACATTACCTTTCTACAGTGTTTAATTAATATTTTATGTCATCAATAGAGCAAGCTCGCTTTAAGAATGTTCCTGAACAGGAAATGTTGCAAAATGTAATGACCTGGCAGCCCGGGCAATTAGCGGTGTGGATTGCTGATTTGCCTTTGCAGCCACAACATGCGTGTAGAAAAATTTGCTCCGCTTTGCATCAGCTGAATCAGACTTCAATTTCAATCGAAGTAAGAAAATCATATTTTGAAATATTTGCGCAAAAGCTGTTTAGTTTAGATAAACAAATAGAGCGAGGATATTTAAATGCTTCTGTGCCTTTGTCCAGAGAAAAAAGGGAACAGGTTGAGTGGCTTATATGGAGTGATATGCGTCTGGTGCGAGGCATTCAATTAGCATTGGACAGTATTGAAGATGAAGAAGGACGATTAGGACTTATTTCACTTGCGATGCACGTGTTGGCGCGAGCTCTACAACATATTTCGTCCTTATATTTTGATCCTAATGATGATTTTTGGCGGCTATGCTATTGGTTTTACCAATTAGCTGAAAAGGAAGGATTGCTGGATTTCAAAAAACTGTCAGATGCAGGTGATTGCAACTATACCCCGTTACAGGTTTTTAAAGCTATTGTTCTGTATGCAGTGTCTGACTTTCGCCAGTTCAGGCCAACTGAAATGCGGCAGATATTTCAACTGTTTTGCAAGCACCCTGAATATTTGGATATTAAGGTTGATCTGGGTGCAGAGTATGTGGAAAAGCTCTATGTGCTAGATTTATCTAATGGCGAAAGTCCAAAAAAATTCTTTCAAAAAGGTGACTTATCAAGTGAACATAGGCTTTTGGACTTTTCTGTTGCGCCTGCTTTGCTCATGGCATTGGTAAATTCAGGAGACATAAAAAAGGAAGTTGGTGAAATTGAGCCTCATGTCATTGTCAGAGTGGCTAAGGCTTTAGCGCAAGTAAATAAGAGGCGTTTTAAAAGACAGGAGGATAAAGGAAAGTTTTCCGCTATCGCCGGTTTGCAGTATTTTCTTGATTATGTAAACCAGATTGAAAAAAAACGCGGGCCGATAACTCTGCCTGAGTCATTAATGCCGGGTTTTGAATACAGTACTGAACACTTTGAGTTGGTTAAGGAAGGCGAAGAGTTCATCTATGAAATGAATAATTCTTTAGTCGAGAATGCTGGAGCGGATCAAAAGGTTCAGAATATTTTTGTATCGGGTAATCAATTAAGTAAAGCCAGCTGGACAGATGCGATTGATGGCAGCCAACCTGAGTCAATATCGCCCGCAGACTATGGAAAGTTAAACAGTGGTGCCAAAGGTTTTGGCTTATCAGCCAAATTTAATGTTGTCAATGCACTCATAGGAGAATTATTTTTTATTGTCAGAGAAGATCACTCTTTTGAGATAGGCGTGGTAAGGCATATTCATCGCCTGGAGAATGAACGGTTATATTTAGGCGTGGAATTACTGGGGATATCGTCAGGGCTGGCCGATATTCAGTTAAAAACGAAGTCTGAAGTAAAGACAACAGGTGTTTTATTGCCCGAGTTGAAAGCAATAAAACAACCCAACACGATCATTATTAATAGTCGGGATTTTAAAGAAGGTGACTTTATTACGCTTACGTCGGGAACCCAGAAAAGGTCCTGTCGCATCAATAATAAAATTAATTCAACGTCTTATTTCAAGCAGTTTGAAGTCAGTTTTCTCCAGCTATGAATGAGTTATTTTTTGCAGAATGGAATCAGCATAGGGACGTTTTGCTTATATTTAACATAAGCGTCTCCCAGAAAATGAACCAGATCTTTTTCTTCCAGTTGAATGGCCACCAGAATATAGGCTGATGCAACGGCGGCAAATAATAAATGCCCTTGGGACATGGATGGTGTCACCCAAAAGCAGATAAACCAGCCTGCGTACAAGGGGTGTCGGAGATATTGATACAGCCAGGGTGTTTTAAACTCCAATGGCGTATAAGGTTGGTCTTTATAATTCAGATAGATTTGTCGCAGACCAAATAAGTCAAAGTGATTGATGAGAAAGGTCGCAACCAGCACCAGCCCCCAACCCGCCGCATGAATCCCCCACATCAAACGACTAAAAAAGCTGTTTTCTATATGCCAGATCATGCCTGGTAGGGGTTGCCAACACCAGAAAAGTAATAATAATGCCAGACTAGATGCCAGCACATAGACACTGCGTTCGGCTGATTCAGGCACATATTGGTGCCACCATGCCTTGAATTTTGGACGGGCCATAACACTGTGTTGCACTGCAAAAAGGCTTAATAACAGTAAGTTGATAATAATGGCGGATAGCGAGCTTCCTGGCGTCCCACTGTCAATTGATGTGGGTACCAGCCAGTTTGTGATAAAGCCGATAGCATAGAGAAACGTCAACAGGAAAATAAGGTAGCTAATGGTGCCAAAGATCAGGATATTTTTTTTATCTTGTACAAGTGGGTGCATAAAAGGCTCGCATTCTTATCGTTATACTTTTGTGAAACGCTAGGAGACTGTCAGGTTATGGATGATTCTACTGCAGCGATGGGAAAGCGGCAGATTTTTCCGGTCTTTTTCGTTACGTAGCCCCACTATGCGCCTCAAAAGATCAAAAAATCCGCTCGATGTCCCGCTCGCCTCGCGGCGAACCCCATAACCCGACAGCCTCCTGGATATTTTCTGTAGGCAATCAAAAGACTGGAACTCACATTAGTTTAATGTGAATAAACGAAATCAACTTTTGAGCGCTGTAATCACGGGTGCAGTGTCGGGCTGTACACCCCGCCAGATAAAAAAAGCGGCTGCGGCCTGTTCAACCAGCATGCCCAGACCATCCAGGCTTTTTTGGGCGTTCTGTTGATATCCCCAGGTGACAAACGGGGTATCTTCATTGCCGTAAGCCAGGTCGTAACACACGCCGTCGTTTGCCAGCAAATGTGGCGGAAGGGGCGGTAGATCTCCGCTCAGGCTTGCCGAGGTAGCGTTGAGTATGATGTTAAATTGTTGGTCGTTCAGGTCATTAAACCCACAGCCAGAGGTCGATCCGGACGCTTTAAACTCATCAGCCAGCCGTTCCGCTTTATTGACCGTTCGATTGGCAATGGTAATTGAGGTGACATTTTCTGCTTGCAATGGCAATAGAATGCCACGTGAGGCCCCCCCTGCGCCCAGAATTAACACCTTTTTGCCAGACAAGGTGACATTATTGTTTTTCAGGTCAGTCACTAACCCGACACCATCCGTGTTATCGCCTAGTAATAAGCCATCAGATTGCATGGCCAACGTATTTACGGCTTTACTCTTTTGTGCTCTGGGGGTAAGCGTGTCGGCACGTTGGAATGCCAGTTCTTTTAAAGGTACAGTGCAATTTACACCGCGTCCGCCTTGCGCAAAAAACTGGGAAATCGCGGCCTTAAACTGTTCGGCTGGGACGTCCTGCTTATCATATTGCATTTGCTGGCCGGTTTGCTCGGCAAACATGCTATGGATTACCGGAGATTTACTGTGTTTGATCGGTGACCCAAACACCGCATAGGCATCAATTGGGGGCATTGTTCAGTTTGTCTATCCAGATTTCCCAAAAAATGGTGAGGATTACCGTAATGATGGCAAGGACAATTTCGACCCACATAAAATCTTCAATATAGGCAACGATTATTGAGGAAATGCCCAGATACAGTCCGACCACACTGAACCGCCAGCCAATGCGGATACCATCCAGCATCGTAGCCAGTGCAAGGATCAACAGGATGACCAGACTGGCACTGGTTTCAGTCAGCTGACCGGATTTTTGCAGTAAAAAAGTGCCACCGACAACGACCAGTGAGGTCGTCCAGTGCAGAAACTGTTCTTTCAGGATTGAGGTGAAATCCATCACATCATGTTTTTTGGATTGCAGCCAGGCAATCAGGATGGCGCACATGGCAAATACAATTACCATGATCAACCAGTAGCCATAGCCATCATCCGGATTAAAATCGGTAATGCCGATACCCAGCAAAGAAAGCAAAAGCAAAATAATTAAAATGCCTTCTTCAATCTGGAATTTTGTTTTTTTACTTATGAATGCCTCGTTTTCCTGCATGATAGACCTCGTTATTCATTCTGGTTATTCTTGTTGAAGCCACATTGCTACCGATTTGGCGAAGTAGGTAAGTACCGCATCGGCGCCTGCTCGTTTAAAGGAGAGTAGGGATTCTAACACCACCTGCTTTTCATCCAGCCAGCCCTTCATACTGGCAGCTTTCAGCATAGCGTACTCACCACTGACCTGATAGGCAAATGTTGGTACGCCAAATGTTTGTTTTGCCCGGCAAACAATATCCAGATAGGGCATGCCAGGCTTAACCATAATCATATCCGCCCCTTCCTGAAGATCAAGCGCAATTTCTCGTAATGCTTCATTCGTGTTGGCCGGGTCCATTTGATAACTGTATTTATTGCCGCTGCCCAGATTTCCGGCTGAGCCCACTGCATCACGAAACGGGCCGTAAAAACTGGATGCATATTTGGCAGAATAGGCCAAAATGCAGGTGTTGATATGGTGATGTTGCTCAAGAATGTTTCTGATGGCGCCGATGCGTCCATCCATCATATCTGAAGGCGCGACGATATCAGCGCCGGCTTCGGCATGCGAAAGCGCCTGTTTACATAACACCTCGACAGTTTCATCATTTAAAACATAACCCGCATCATTAATCAGACCATCTTGCCCGTGAGTCGTGAAAGGGTCAAGAGCGACATCGGTGATTACGCCGAGTTGTGGGACATGTTGTTTTAGCAGGCGTAGGGTGCGTTGCACCAGACCTTCCGGATTCCATGCTTCTTGTGCATTGAGAGATTTTTTTTCAGCCGGAACCACAGGGAAAAGTGCAATTGCCTGAATGCCGAATGAACTTAACTGCTCGGCTTCTTTCAATAATAAATCCAGGCTGAGTCTTTCTATACCCGGCATGGAATGGATGGCTTGAGTCTGGTTTTCGCCTTCCACGATAAACATGGGGTAAATCAGGTCGTTTACAGTTAAGCAGTGTTCGCTCATTAGCTTGCGCGTGAATGGATTAAACCGCATTCTGCGCATGCGCGAGGAAGGAAAAGTGCGAGTATTAGACATTGGGTTTTGCATACATATATTGTGAAATATTCACTATTGAATTCTTTAAATCCGGATGTTTGAATGAGGATCCGGGGGCGAGGCTGAGATAAAAACCAATATTAATTTATGTTAATTTATGGGATCCTTTATAAATAATACATTTTGTGACAGTAAGCAGGCTGCCAACGCCGCTATCGCGGAAAAAAATATTTATAGAGGCGCCCATATGACAAACTTGTTAAACTTCGCCTATATTATCATCAGCGGATATTACTTAACCAAAGCGGATCATGCAAATGGATGTAAGCACTGGTTGCAATGTAAGGAGTTATTATGAACGTCGTAAAACATTTTTATTTTAATGCAGGTTTTTTTATCCTGTTGATGGCTCCTTTAGCTCATCTGCAGGCGGCTCAGCTAGAGGAGCCTCAAATGGTGATTGAAAGCACCTCTAACAAGTTAAAGGAAAAGTTGAAGGATGAAAATTTTAAGAAGGACTTTCGAAAGATTAACGCGTTTGTTGAAGCCACTATCACTCCGCATGTAGATTTCAACCGTATTTCAGCACTGGTTTTAGGAAAATTATGGCGCAAGGCTTCCGCAGAAGAACGAGCTGGGTTCAGTTCGGAATTCCGTGTGATGCTGATACGAACCTATTCGCGTGCGTTTGTTGAATTTAAAGACTGGTCGGTACGTTTTTTGCCGCTTATGGTGAAAGATGTCAACAAAAAAGTCATTGTCAAAACCGAAATTCTACAACCGGGAATTCAGCCCATCGGCGTGAATTATCGTATGTATGAAAAAAATGGTGTTTGGAAAACCTACGACATCATCATCGAAGGTGTCAGTCTGGTGACCAATTATCGCACGTCGTTTAAAAACGAAGTGAAGCGCGCCGGTTCCTTGCAAGCGGTGATTGACCAATTGGCCAAACGCAATACTGAAGCACTTGCTGTAAACGAAAACTCCTAATCTCACCGGCCCGCTTGAATCAGCGGGCTTTCTCTCTCACTCGCTATGCCGTCCGCAAAAGATTCCATATATGCCAACCCTTTGCAGGAGATTGGTGATTTTTCATTTGATAGTCAGGTCGTCGACGTTTTCCCGGACATGATTCGGCGTTCTGTGCCGGGCTATAACACCATCATCAATGCAATCGGGCTGTTGACTGGAAAATTCGCCCAGCATGATTCTTACTGTTATGACCTTGGCTGTTCGCTAGGGGCGGCGACATTGTCCATGCGTCAGCAAATTGAGGCTGAAAATTGCACGATTATCGCGGTAGATAATTCACAGGCGATGATTGAACAGCTACAGGATAACCTGTTTGCCAACACCGGCCATGTTCATGTTGAAACCCGCTGTGCAGATGTGCGCAACATAGATGTTCAACGTGCTTCGGTCGTCGTTGTAAATTTTACCTTGCAGTTTATTCCGTTGGCCGACCGCCATGCCTTGTTAAGCAAAATTTATCGGGGCATGTTGCCGGGCGGCATTTTGATTATTTCCGAGAAAATCCAGTTTAATGATGCATGTCAGCAAAATCTGCAGACCGAGATGCACCATGCATTCAAAAAGGCACAAGGGTATTCAGATCTTGAGATCAGTCAGAAACGCACCGCGCTGGAGAATGTGTTAATCCCGGAAACCTTTGCGCAGCATCAGCAACGATTGCTAGAGGTGGGGTTCAATAGTGCTGAACAATGGTTTCAGTATTTCAACTTTGTTTCCATGGTGGCGTTGAAATAAATGGATTACTCGCTACTTTACCGCCGGTTGCGCTCGATGGGCGCTGAACAATGGGCAGAAGAGCTGCCTCAGCTTATCGAACACGCGTTTGACAGCAAACCGAATGGTCAGCAGCAGCAGTTGTGTCAGGTTGTAGATGGCATACCGCTTATCACAACCCGGCATGCTGAATATGCGTCCCGTTTGGTAATCGGGGCCGCGGAAGACATTGATGCGGAAACGCAACAGCAGCTTAAACAACACCTGCAAATGCTGATGCCGTGGCGCAAAGGCCCCCTGGAACTGTTTGGTATACCCATTGATACAGAGTGGCGTTCCGACTGGAAATGGGACAGACTGAAAAATCATATCAGCCCGCTCAACGGACGTTTTGTGCTGGATGTCGGCTGCGGCAATGGCTATCATTGCTGGCGCATGCTGGGAGCGGGTGCAGACATGGTGGTAGGGATAGATCCGACTATCCTCAGCGTATTGCAGTTTCAGGTGGTAAAAAAAATGCAGGCGGATGCCCCGGTGTTTGTTTTACCGTTGGGTATTGAGCATATGCCGGCCGGAAATCGCTTGTTTGATACTGTATTTTCTATGGGGGTGCTCTATCACCGGCGCTCCCCCATTGATCATTTGATGGAACTGAAAGGGTGTTTGCGCAATGGTGGCGAGTTATTGCTGGAAACTTTGGTTATTGAAGGAACAAAAGGTGAGTCCCTGGTGCCTGCTGGCCGCTATGCGCAAATGCGAAATGTCTGGTTTATTCCGTCTGTGGATACGTTGGTCGGCTGGATGCAGCGCTGTGGTTTCCAGAATATTCAAGTGATTGATGTCACCAAAACCACTACAGAAGAACAGCGGCGCACCGATTGGATGACCTCCTATTCACTAACCCATTTTCTCGACCCGGAAAACCCCGAGCTGACCTGCGAAGGTTATCCGGCACCCGTCAGGGCAATGATTCTGGCGACAATTTAGCCGTCACCTCTGGCAGTCAAACAAGACATGGAGCGTAAGCTACGTTAAATCAGCTTGTTGACCCAGCCGAATCTCTGCAGTAGTCAGGAGCGGTAAAAATGACAAAATTGTAATGTTGCCGTCATCTTGCTGTTTGCGTGCAATCGATAAAATTCTGTCTCCTCAGAGCAATTAGCGAAAGACATGACAATAAATCCACTTGATCAAAAACTGCAACATAGCATTATGCTTTTGCTGGGAACTGGTTTAGTCAGCGGAGCACTGTCACCGGTATTCGCACATACTGAGCATGAGGCCGATAGCTATTCCGATTTAGGCGTGCTGGAAGTCACCGGGCGGGCAGCGGACTTGCTGGGACAAACGGACTCGGCATCTACCGGGTTTATCGGTCAGCCGGAGTTTGAATTCAGGCCATTGTCACGGCCAGGGGAGTTGGTCGAGGTGGTTCCGGGCATGATGGCAACCCAGCACAGTGGTAACGGCAAGGCCAATCAGTATTTTCTGCGCGGGTTTAACCTGGATCATGGCACTGATTTTTCAGCCATGGTCGATGGGGTGCCGTTGAATATGCCAACGCATGGGCATGGTCAGGGCTATCTGGATTTAAACAGTATTATTCCGGAGCTGGTGGATGTGGTGGAATTCGGTAAAGGACCTTATCATGCCGAAGTGGGTGATTTTTCATCTGCCGGTCACGTGCGTTTTCATACCAAACACCGCCTGGACAAGGCCTTGCTAAAGTTTGGTTATGGCGAATACGAATATTACCGCGGCGTGGTGGCCAATTCTCATCAAATCGGGGATGGCGACCTGCTCTATGCGGGTGAGGTCAATTTCAATAACGGGCCGTGGATCAAGGACGAAAAACTTAATAAGTTCAATGGTATGTTGCGGTATACCGTGGATGAAGGTTATACCGGCTATGCGCTGATCTTCAATACTTATCATAACAATTGGGATTCTACCGAGCAGATTCCGCAACGCGCGGTAAATAGCGGTTTACTAAATGAACGGGCGACACTGGATGATACCGCCGGGGGAGACATGCAGCGCTACAGCTTTTCCGCCAACTGGTGGCGCGATTCAGAATATGGCTCCACTGAAATCAATGCTTTTGCGGTTTACAGTGATTTTAACCTGTTTTCCAATTTTACTTATTTCCTTGATGACCCGGTCAACGGTGACCAGATTACCCAGCGTGATCGGCGTTATATATTTGGCGGTGAAGTCAAACACAGCCGTAATGATGAATGGTTCGGTCTTGATTGGTTTAACACGGTAGGGGTGCAGGCGCGTCACGATTACATCCCGCTGGTTGGCTTATACAAAAGCCGTTCGCGCGAAATTTTGAGCACCGTGACGGAACACGATGTCAGTCAGACCAGTGTCGGTGTTTTTCTTGAAAACACGATTCAATGGCATGACAAGTTCAAGTCGATCATCGGATTGCGTGGTGATTTTTATCACTATGATGTCGATAGCCATAATATTGCGGTCAACTCTGGCAGTGCTGATGACGCACAGTTTAGCCCCAAGATCAGCCTGGTGTTTGGGCCGTGGTTTGATACAGAGTTTTATGCCAATGCTGGCTATGGTTTTCACAGTAATGATGCGCGAGGCACAACCATTCAAGTTGATCCGGCTACATTGGCATCTGCCTCTCAGGTGGATCCGCTGGTGGCAAGTAAAGGTGCAGAATTTGGTATTCGCAGTCAGGCTATTCCAGGCTTGGTGTCTACCTTGTCGGTATGGTGGCTGGAGCTGGATTCAGAACTGGTATTTATTGGCGATGCTGGTGGAACGGAAGAGTCAGGCAAAAGCCAGCGCTATGGTATTGAGCTGACCAATTATTACAAACCGGTCGAATGGTTGACGCTGGACTTTGATGTCGCCTTGTCCGAAGCAGAGTTCAGTGACGCTCCCGCCAATGCAAATGAAGTCACCAATTCTGTTGGGTTGACTATCGCCGGCGGAGCAACAGTTGATTTGCCCTATGGCTTATTCGGCAGCATGCGGGTCAGACATTTTGATGATGTGCCGTTAACGGAAGACAATAGCGTAAAAGCAGGTTCAACCACGGTGGTTAATCTAGGTACCGGTTATCGCTACCATGATTACAAGGTGGAATTAAATGTATTTAACCTGTTTGATTCCGGAGACAGGGATATTGCCTATCACTATACCTCACGGTTGTCAGGTGAAGCAGTCGCAGGCGTGGATGATGTGCATTTTCATCCGGTTGAACCTCGCTCTATTCGTGTGCAGGTTAGTTTGGAGTTCTGATTGAGGGGAATGTTTAACAGGACGTTGATTAACCCCGTTTAAGCGGGGTTTTTTTTGTCTGATTAATCATCTGCCACTTTGAAATGGTTGAAATACAGATTAAGGTGGTCATTCAAAACCTTTTCTGCATCACTGATATCAAGTTCTTTATTTTCCATGTATTGCAAGCGCCTTCTGACGATAATCAGCTGTCCCTTAGCTTTCTCGAGATCAGTTTCAATGAGGGCATCAAAATTTCTCAAATGTTTGGTCATTGAGTTGATATAGGTTGGTTTTACCTCGTTATATTCCAAAGGCTTGTCACGATTCTGTTCCCGTAAGGCTTTTAACACAGCCTGAGTAACAGGGGGGATGTTATCGACAACAACCGCGTCCTGTTTACTGGGCTTAAAAATAAAAAACAGAACAATAACCAGAATGACAATACCGATGTGGTATTTATTAATTCCTGATTTGAAAGACAAGGTGAAATTATTCGATTCCATAATGTATTACAGCTAAAAATAAAAAATGATTGCAGCGAGGACTGTAGACATTGTTCAGTGTGCCTGGCTGGCAGTGTTATCCGTCAGTGTAGCATGAATGTTATTCTGTACTATTTGATGCAGGACAAAAACGGTTACCTGCCATCAAGGTGTGGCAGGTAATCAAGCCGTCATTTAGTTAATCTTCAACTTTTTCTACTTCAAGAAACGAAAGTGTTTCTGCGGTATGATCTTTGGTAAAGTCCAGTAAGACATAATTAGTGCCTACAAAACGATTGAATGCCTGTTTTGCGGTGGTTTCACCTGAAACCGCTTCCAGCGTGGCAGCGCCATTTTCGTTAATTTCCTTGATCGTAGTGGTAATCGTGAAGGTTTTGCTTAAAAAGGCGTGACGATTTTTTTTCGCTTCGAATTTGATTTTAAGTTTGTCGCCAATACGGAACAGCTCTTCGTTCGACACACTGAAGAAACCGGATTTTGTGACCAGTTTGCCATTATATTCAGTAACCGGTTTATACAAGACAAGGAATGTGGCTTCCCAGGCAAATGGGGTACACATCAATGGGCGTGAATCCTTGTAAAAATCGATGACATAATTTTCCTTGTGCATGCGTTTGATTTTCCCTTTGCTGAAAAAACCATGGCAATTAGCCAGGACATCGGCTCCGACAGGAAGATGTTCGGCATGGGCTGTTGGAATAAACAATGCAGCCAGTAAAACAAACGGGGTAAGACGAGTTATTTTCATGGACCTTCTCCTCAATTAATTATTGTCGTTATAAGCAAGACCACAATAAAGTCCCTGTTATTCGGGGCTTGAACTGGTTATAGATTTCAATCGTTGTGCGTTATCCTGCATGATGGTTAAAAAATCCCCGGATTCCGGCCGGTTCCCAGCAGGGTTAAATACTATACTCTGTACACCCAAAGATTGCAGTTTGGCAACTGTTTTTTCATTCGGATGGTTTTCCCATAACATCCATTTGGCAGGATGTGTTTGCAGTAATGTTGCAAATGCTTGCCATTGTTGGTCATCAGGAAATGTCCCGGGTTCCCAGTGTACGCTTTTCAGATTCAGTTGATAAGCCCGTTTCAGATACTGATAAACAGGATGAGAACCAATCAGGGGCGCACCTTGTAATGCCTCTCCGGTTTGTTTTAAAGAGCTGTCGAGCTGTTGCAGGGCATCCTGTAGGGGAATAAATTTTTTGACGAAATCCGCTTTATATTTAGGTCGTTTTTTTGCTAATGCTTTATAAACAGATTTTGCTTGTAACGCAGCCTGGGAAAAGTCCAGCCAGGTGGTAAAAGCGGTGCCTTTGTGAGAATGTTCACCGCCGGAGCCATGATTATGGGTGACGTCCTCTTCCAGCGGAATATAGGCATTACGAAAATCGGAAGAGGTATTGACCAGCTTGAATATCGGCAATGAAACTTTTGGCAGCCATTTCGCGTAATAGGCACCATTCAACAAAATGAGATCCATTTGCTGCAGTTGGCCTACATTTTCCGCCGTAGGGCTCCAGTAAGCAGGGTCTATGTCGGCAGGCATGGGCAATAAAATGTCGGCGTGTGGCCCTGCGATCGTCTGTGCAAAATAGTGCAGTGGATAGTTTACAGTCGCTACTTGCAAGGTTGGTGCAGCGGGCAACTGGCTTGAGAAAAGGCTTCCGGCCATAGCGATGGGAAGCAGGATGCGTTGCAATAAATTCATTTTTATCGTTGTTGATTATGAAACAAAAAGGCGGAGTACAATTCCGCTTTGAACATGCTGTAAAGCCAGCAAGCCGAGGGCGCACAAACCTGCACTGAAAAGCAGAATAATGCTGATCTCAGCAGCAATCAATTGTATAACGGTTCCCTGGCTACAACCTAAATGAAAAATAGTATTGATCTCGTTTTTTCGTAAACGATAAGACAGGCTGAAGACCAAGCAGATGGCTAATAGCATGGCCAGTGCAACAATGAAAACTACAGCATCAATAAAGCTCTTCATTTTAAAGATGGTATTGAGAAGGTCGGAGATGACGTCCTGGGGGCGTACCAGTTGTTCGGTCTGCTCTGAAGACAGGTAGCGCCCACGCAAAATGGTGGCGGATTTGTTTTCTGTAGGGACAGCAATGATGGCGGTTAGCGGATAGATGGAGGGATTCCCGTGAAAATGAAAAGAATCCAGGTTGTTGCCGTCAATTTCAGTGTATTGTTTGATTTTGGCCGAGGTGGTCACGCTGTTTTTATTGCGGTTCAGCAGGGTTTCATTGTCAGTAATGGTGTTCACGTCCTGATGGCCGTGGCCAAGCCCCTGAATCACCCAGGCAGTTTTCAGGTCAACAAAAACAGACTTGTCATCAACAGAATATGATTTTTTCAAAATGCCGGTAATGGTCATTTTTAGCGGATAAACACCTGCCAGATCAAACAGGTTTTCCGGTGAGGATAAAATTTTATCTCCGGTCGACAGGCCAAGGCGTTCGGCAACTTCAGCGCCAATCACGCATTCACCCAGCATGGCAAAAAGTCGGCCACTGGAAAGTTCCAGCTGACGAAAATCAAAATAATCCAGTGACGTGCCGACAATCGGGTGGTCGCCGGATTTGAAGCGCGCATACAATGGAATCGGTAAGGCCATCCCGCTGTGATAAATGTCTTCAACGGATTGCATTTTGATGCTGTCCGGGCGTTCATCGGCAAAATACAGCGAGTTCATCACCAGATCCAGCGAATTGCCACGCGCTCCAAGTAATAGCGGGGTGGAGACTGCCCGCGACATTAATTGCTGCTCGCTTTTCATTAACAGCATTTTTAACGCAAGCGGAAGAAACAGAATCAGCGCGATGCAGGTGACCAGCGTCAATGTTTTAAAGCGGTTAAAGCTGATATAGCGCCAGGCCAGATAAAAAATGTCATTCATGCCGAAGCTGCCTGCTGGTAAAACTGTTTGAAGTCAATCACCCGGTCAAAACGATCCAGCAGTTCATGATCATGCGTGACGGCAATCAGGGTGGCGTCGCGTTTTTCCACGCTGCGGAACAATGCATCCAGAATCTTGCTTTTGTTGGCCGGATCAAGATTGCCTGTGGCTTCATCGGCCAAAATCACATCGGGTTCCGGCAGCATGGCGCGGCAAATTGCCACGCGTTGTTTTTCTCCCTGAGACAAGGACTGGCTGAGTTGCTTGAGTTTATCCGCTATGCCCAATTCATCGGCCAGCTCATCACAACGGTTGCGCACTGAAGCATTGAGTTTAAGTGCCCGGCTGATACGGAATGGATGTAGGATATTATCGCGTGTATTCAGGTATTCCATCAGTTCAAAATCCTGAAAAATGATTCCGATGCGGCTGATGCGAAAGTCGCGGCGTTGAGCATCGGACAATTGGTGGATGCCGACATCATCAATCGATATCTTTCCTTGTTGGGGTACCAGAATGCCGGCCAGCAGTTTCAGTAAAGACGTTTTGCCGGCACCGCTGGGGCCAATAATGGCGACTTTTTCCGACTGCTGGATGCTTAATTCGGGAATACGTAGCGAAAATCCCTGAGTGGGATAGGAGAACGACAGGTTGTTTACACTGATCATGAAAGCGGGTTAAAGATAATAGCTGTCCTGATTGGACGGTTCGTCATCGTTGGCAGGGTCGCTAGGAATTTTATGCGCTTCACTGGCCCAGTCGCCAAGATCAATCAGTTTACAACGTTCACTACAGAACGGGCGAAACTCATTGTCTGTTCGCCATTCAGTTTTTTTATGGCAGGTTGGACAGGAAACGACGGGAGAGGAAGGGGGTGTCATCAGAACATGCAGTTGGTCAGGTAAAACGAAATGTCTTCTGTTATTTGTGATGGTCGGCTACCATCAGATGAAGGCTTCATAAAGCGAATGGTAAACCGGTGTTTACCGCCACTGATTTCCGCAAAACAGGGAAGCGTTGGGTCAACGCCAACACGAATCAATTGAATAGGCTGGCTGCTATCCAGCCCCATTTGAAAAAAACCGGCTGTGGCTTGCTTTTGTTGCGGGACGCTGCTTTGTCTGACGAAATTTAAGACCAGGTCAATGGCAGTTTGAATTTTTGTAAAAGGCTGGGTCCAGCGTTCAAGATCCACCATTTTTTCTGCATCGCTTTGTTCCAGCCAGTAATGAAATGCAGGTAAATCAAAAGAGCAACTGCCACCAGGAATGGAGCTGCGTTGAGCAATGCTCTGGAACAGGTCACTTTCCATGACATTGATACCGATTTTCCCATTTGCCTGGTGTAATTCGTTTTTGACCTGATGCAGTTGCACCAGAATGTCTTCAAGTTTGCTGCTATCCACCCCCTGGTTATCAGCCAGTTGGCCGAGCGCCTTGATAATACGATCCAGTTCTTTAAGTAATTCTGATTTTAAGTCATTGCGGCTGAAAATCTGTAGAATCTCAAGTAATACCGAAATCGCGGCGCGATTGTCATATACGGAAGCGCCGGCTAAAAAATGGCTTAATTGCATAAAAAGCAGTTCAAGCCGCATAAAAACACGAATCCGTTCATTTAGCGGGAATTCATAAGTGGTCAGTGTATTCAAACCGGGTGTGTCCTGAGGTTAGCTCAATTTATCGAATGTCCAGCACTTTAATGGGAAGCGATTTGCTTTTTGTCCCGGCGTTGAAACAAAAAATCTGCTGACAAACAACGCCACAAACTAAGACAGGTTTAAATACTGATTGTGCAGTTTTTTTACCTGTTCTGCAAGTGAATCCAGAGAATCACTATTATCAATAATGTCATCGGCTTGAGATAGCCGTTGTTTGCGTGAAACCTGACTGGCAATAATACTGTCGATACGTGCATCAGATAGCTGGTCACGCTGCCTTACTCGCTGCCGTTGTTGCGCTTCTGGGCAATCTATAACGAGTACACGGTCAACCAGACGGGTCTGTTTTGTTTCAAGCAATAATGGAATACTTAAAATGCAATAGGGATGCTGATGCCCCAAGGTTTTTACGTGTTCATCTATGCGTTGATAAATGAGCGGATGCATGATGGATTCCAACAGTTTTTTTTGTTGCGGGCTTGAGAAGACCTGGTCGCGTAAAAAGGCGCGATTTAATTGCCCATTGCTTTGTAATATATGGGTGCCAAACCTATCTTTTAATATGTCTAATACCGGTTGGCCAGGTTCAACACACTGATGAGCAATGACATCAGCATCGATGACAGGAATGTTTAATTGTTCAAACAATCGGGTCACGGTTGTTTTGCCGCAGCCTATGCCGCCAGTTAAACCAATTTTAAGCATGGGGAGTAAAGGAATAAAGATAATTTAGGTTGAGGTTTAGTGTTAGTGTTAGTTGTATGAATCTTCCAATCATTTTCATTAAGGAAAGAATTCATCATGTCATATAAAAACGTTGTTATCACGCTCGCCTTGTGCTTTTCTTCAAGTGCGTAAGCCAATGTCGTTATGTTAAGTGAGATAGCGCTAGAAACCTACTGGTCAACACTAAAAAAGAGTGGTGCTGTTATGACGCCTACGACTGTAACAGTGCCAGGTGAGAGTCATACCCCCATATCTACGGCTGAATTTACAGGTATAGAATATTCGGGCATTGGAGGGGTTAAAACAAGCGAAGACGGAGCATTTAATGGCGGCACGACGCTGACAGTTTCTTATGCCTCGCCTGCGCAAAGTCTTGTGGCAGAATATGGTGATGAAGTCAGTTTTGCATCATCGGGCGTTGCAGAGAAAAATGCGAGTGGCCTGGCTTATTATGGGCGCAATTTTTTATTTAAAGCTGGAGAAACTGGGCTTGCAAGGGTTCAGGATGACGCGCAAGACATCTTAGTCTTTTTTGCTATGGTAAGTCACCGACCAGAGACAGGTCATCCGGTATAATCTGATCGGTGCTTGCTATTTACATGTGCTCTACAAATGACTTTAAGTCACGTTTTATATTATCTGAAACCTGGCGGATTTGTTGGCTGAGGTCATTCATTTCTTTGGAGATGACACCAAAACTTTTGCCAGCGTCTCCGGCGCGGGCAGCTTCAACCGAGGCATTCAGTGCCAGCATTTTTACAGTCAGGTTAATATTGTCTACGTCACTTAATGAGTCTTCCACTTCTTTCGCCAGGTCGCTAATGCCTGCCGATTTGTTATCACTTACTTTATTTAGTTGGGATTCAAAAAAACTGACTATTTTGTTTAGCGCCGCCAGCAAATCAGTCGCAATGAGTTTTAAAAAGCGTTGCAACGAACTTGATGTTGCTTGAGTTGCTGTGGGTAAATGTTCACTGAGTCTTGATGATTTTGTCATGAAGTCGCTGATGACTGATTCAATGGAACTCTCATTCTCAGCGCGCTTATGCAGCAATGCATGAAATGATCGGGAGAGGTCTGCGTCATTGGCCACTTTATCGACAATGAGTTGGTAACTGGTGTGGAAATTGGTACTGGTTTTTTCCAGTTCATCACTAAACCAAGGGTCAGGGGATGAAGAATGACTCACAAACGATAAAAGCATGCCGGAGCGATGGGAAAGCATGCGTAACCGCCCACTCTGATTAATTAAGTCACTGATTTCACTTTCTTTCAACATGATAGGCCAGTTGTATAATGGTTAAAACAGCGTTGTGTGTTTATAAAGCAAGAAAATCTAAATAATAATTATTAATTTGTTCGCCCCATAACAAAGCCAGCCAGCCGGCGGCGGCCAGGTATGGCCCATACGGAATAGGGATATTGCGATCATGTTGGGTGAGTAATACCATGCTGATGCCAATGGTTGCCCCCACCAGGGATGATAACAAGATGATAAGGACAATGTAATGCCAGCCCAACCAGGCACCGAACATGGCTAACAGCTTAAAATCACCAAATCCCATGCCTTCTTTTCCGGTCAGCAATTTAAATCCCATGTACACCGACCATAAACTTAGATAACCGGCGATGGCACCGATAATACTGGCGTCAGTGTCGGTAAATACATCGAATAAACTGAGAAATATACCTAGCCAAAGAAGAGGCAGCGTCATTGAGTCGGGTAATAATTGATGATCAATATCAATAAAGCTTAAGGCAATTAGGCACCAGGTTAAGAGCAGGGCAAAACACATGTCAACGCCATAGCCAAATTGCCAGGCAACCATGGCAGAACAGATGGCTGTCAAGGCTTCGATGAGGGGGTAGCGAGGGGATATGGGGGTGCCACAATGCGCACAGGCACCTTTTAGAAAAAGATAGCTGAGCACGGGGATATTTTGTTGTGGCAGGATTTGTGTATTGCAGTGAGGGCAGCTGGAGTGTGGGAGAAAAAGGTTAAATGTTTCTTGTTCTGGATCTGGTGCTAGTTCAAGGTATTCCAGACACTCCTTGCGCCAGTTCCGGTTCATCATGATGGGCAAGCGATAAATGACAACATTTAGAAAACTGCCTACCATCAAACTAAAGATAAACGTCAGACTGATTAATAGTGTCGGTGATTCTTGGAGTAAATCTAATATCGGTTGCATGAAAAGTGTACGTGTTTTTTGATTAACCCGGATAATCTATCAGGGCGATGAGCAACTGGGACATTTGAAAAAAACAGTGCTTTCAGTCACCTGGGAACACTGTTTTTAAAATAGTTACATAGTCGGAAGCTTTTTGTTTCCACTATGTATAGCGTAGTCGGCTTTCTATTTTTATGGACAAGATTAACTGTTAACCGATGGCGGCACCCATTTTGAAGATAGGCAGATACATTGCTACAATCAGGCCCCCAACAAGTATTCCAAGCACAGACATGATAAGGGGCTCCATCAGGCTGCTAAGGTTGTCGACCAGGTTATCGACTTCTTCCTCGTAAAAATCTGCAACCTTATCCAACATGGCATCAATGGAGCCGGATTCTTCACCAATGGCGACCATCTGGATGACCATGTGGGGGAAAATGCCTGTCTGGGCCATGGAGAATTGTAGCTGTTGACCCGTTGCGATGTCTTCTTTCATCTGCATGACACCTTCGTAAAACACCACGTTGCCACAAGCGCCTGCAACAGAGTTTAATGCTTCTACAAGGGGGACGCCGGCGGCAGACATGGTTGACAGCGTGCGTGAAAAACGGGCAATTGCGGATTTGTCCAATATCGTTCCAACAACTGGAATTTTTAGCATGGACCTATCAAGGAAATGATTAAAGGCCCGAGAGCGTTTTTTGAAGAAGTTAAATGTATATACTGTACTGAAAACACCACCCAGAACTGCCCACCACCACTGTTGAAGCCATTCAGAGAGCGTGATAACAAATTTGGTAAATGAGGGTAAATCAGCGCCAAAGCCTTTAAACAGGTCTTCAAAAACCGGTACAACGAAAATCAATAAAATCGCGGTTACGATGAAGGCCACAACGAGAACCGCGATGGGATAGGTTAATGCCTTCTTTACTTTCTTCTTGATGGACTCGGATTTTTCTTTATAAGTGGCAATTTTATCCAGCAAGGACTCCAGTACACCGGCCTGCTCACCAGCATCGACCAGGTTGCAGAACAAGTCGTCAAAATACAGGTTTTTTCGTCCCAAAGCCTGGGCCAGCGTATCCCCGCCCTCAATATCAGCTTTAATCGATAATAGCATTTCAGACATGCTTGCATTTTCATGGCCTTTACCGATGATTTCGAAGGATTGAACCAATGGAACGCCTGCCTCAAGCATGGTGGCCAGTTGTCGGGAAAATATTGCGATATCGCCTGCAGTTATTTTTTGCGCCCGTTTGCTGAATATGGGCTTGGGTTTGGGTTTCACTTTGAGGACACGAATGCCCATTTTGCGTAATTCGGCGCGGGCGACAGTTTCACTGTTAGCCGTGAGTTCGCCTTTGGTTTTATTACGTTGTTTGTCGAAACCTTCCCAGATGAAGTCGGTTGGTTGATCTGCGGTTTTTGCTGCCATAATTATTCTTTGGTTACTCGGTCAATTTCTTCCAGTGTTGTGATTCCCTGCTTTACTTTTAGCAAACCGGAAGTTCTTAAGTCGTTAGTGCCTTCACTTTTAGATAGTTCAGCCATTTCCATGGCATTGCCACCTCTGAGTATTAAGGCACGCATGTTTTCAGAAATGGGCATGACCTGATAAATACCGACCCGCCCCTTATAGCCTCCATTGCAATGTTCACATCCATCATGTGAATAAATTTTAAGCTCAGGAAGCTCTTCTTTCTTGAACCCAGCTTCCAAATATACATTTTCGGGGTAATCAGCCGGTTTTTTGCAATGTTCACATAGTCGGCGCGCCAGTCTTTGCGCCATGATCAAGTTGACAGCGGAGACAATGTTAAAAGGTTCTATACCCATTTGCACCAGGCGGTTAATGGTTTGTGGTGCATCGTTGGTATGCAGCGTGGACAACACAAGGTGACCGGTTTGCGCGGCCTTCACCGCGATGCCGGCTGTTTCCAGGTCACGAATTTCACCCACCATGATGATGTCAGGATCTTGCCTCAAAAAGGCTTTAAGTGCTTCTGCAAAGGAGAGTCCTGCTTTGGGGTTGACATTAACCTGATTGATACCTTCCACGGTGATCTCTACAGGGTCTTCAGCGGTTGAAATATTGCGTTCTGTGCTGTTTAGAATGTTTAGACTGGTATACAGGGAAACTGTTTTACCACTGCCTGTCGGGCCAGTAACCAATACCATGCCATAAGGTTTATGGATGGCATCCAGCAATAACTTCTGTTGCTCAGGTTCAAACCCCAGCTTTTCAATCCCAAGTTGGGCGTTAGTCGGGTCTAAAATACGCAGGACGACTTTCTCGCCAAACAGCGTTGGGCAGGTATTGACCCGGAAGTCAATCGCACGGTTTCGAGATAGCTGCATTTTGATTCTGCCGTCCTGGGGGACACGGCGCTCGGCAATATCCATTTTCGACATGACTTTCAGACGTGAAATAATGCGATTGGATATATTGGAAGGAGGTGATGCAGCTTCATATAATATACCGTCTCCCCTAAAGCGAATTCTGAATTTTTTCTCAAAGGGTTCAAGGTGTATATCAGAAACCCCTTTTTTAATGGCATCCAGCAAGATTTTGTTTACAAAGCGGACTATGGGGGCGTCATCAACATCAGAACTGGTGTCTTCCTGGGGCAGTTCATCTTCGCCGGACGAGATGTCGATATTATCCAGGTCCTCATCCAGCAGGTCGGTCATTGACGTGTCTGCCGCTTCCAGTGAAGATTCAATTGCTTTATTGAGTTTATCTTCTTCAACCAGAATGTTTTCAGTATTTAAGCGAGTCTGGAATTTAACCTCGTCCAGTGCCTGAAAATTAGTTGGGTCTGATGTGGCTATGAATAAGCGGTTGCCCCTTTTATATACAGGAAGAATGTGGTGTTTGCGGATCAGCTTTTCACTGACTAATTTTACAGGTACACTTTGTAATTCAATCGCATCCAGGTCTAGAAATGGCAGGCCAAACTCGGTCGATGCCAGGCTGGCAATAGTCTTACTGTCTATTTTTAGGTCGTTAACCAGATGACTGATCAGTGACACTTTTTTGTCTAAAGCTGTCTGAATAGCAATCTGTGCCGATTCTTCATCAAGAAGACCTTGAGAGATCAGGCACCGGGTTAAGCCTCCAAATTGTAAATCACTCGCTACAGATGACATGAATGAAATTTAAGTTGATTTACTAACAATATAGATGAAGAACGTGTATTGTCTAGGAGGCTGTCGGGTTATCGGGTTCGTAGCGAGGCGAGCGGGGCATCGAGGGATTTTTTGATCTTCTGAGGTGCATAGTGGGGCTGCGTAACGAAAAAGACCGGAAAAATCAGCCGATGTCCCATCGCCGCAGTAGAATTATCCATAATCCTACAGTCTCCTGGCCGGAAAGAATTGAAAAGTAAGCGATGTATTTGCTTAATGCGGGGGAAATGTCGAATAGCGTCATCGGTTCAAGATGAAAACTTGAGCGATGAGAAATTAGGAATTAATAGAGCTAAACCGTTAAAGGTTTGTGAAAGGTGGGTATCACTTTCTGAAGGAAAATAAAAGATGCAGCCAAGCATGTATTTTGCGAAATGTATCAGCTAGAATGAAGCCAAAATGGCGGAGCGGACGGGACTCGAACCCGCGACCCCCGGCGTGACAGGCCGGTATTCTAACCAACTGAACTACCGCTCCGAAAAAGAAGGGCGTATTATATATATGAGATTTTGATCGTCAAGCATTAATAAGGCATGAAAACGGAAACCCACAAGATTACGCTTAGTCCTAAAGCTTATTTTTCCTCCAACTGGTTAATTCCCAATCAATATGATGCAATATTATTGATTGCGCCTGGCGCAGGGAAAGATATGCATTCAGAGTTCATTAGTCATCTTCATAAAGGTATTGCAGAAAAGGGAATAATGACGGTTAAATTCAATTTTCCTTATCTTGAAATTGGTCGCAATGCACCCAATACGCCGTCAATACTGGAAGATACTTGGCTGGCTATAATCGATGCCGTGATAGCACAGACCGGTTTCCCCAAAGAAAAAATATTTCTGTCAGGAAAAAGCATGGGCGGACGCTATGCAACATTATTAGCGGCCAAGATGGATGGGTTTGCCGGGATCATTTTGTACGGTTATCCATTGCATGCGCCTGGAAGAAAAGATAAGCCGCGTAGTGAAGACTTAAACTCCGTTCATTCACCTATGCTGTTTTTTCAGGGCAGCCGCGACTCTTTATGTGAGCTTGAAGTATTCAAGCCACTGGTAGGAAAGATTCAGGGCAGAGCTGATTTGCGTATTATTGAAGGGGGCGACCATTCTTTCAAAATGCTGAAGCGGCTAAACCGCAGTGATGACTCTGTGCTTGATGAATTAGTCAACGATAGCGTTAAATGGATTAACGAACACAGCAAATAATAAAGTGCAGCAAACTTGTCCGTTATGCGGAGAGGATAATGCCCATGTTTTCCATGAAGATAAGCGGCGAAGCTATTTTCGTTGTTCCCAATGTCTTCTGGTCTTTGTACCTGAATATCAACACCTCTCTTTGGCCGCAGAAAAGGCCATTTATGAGCTTCACCAAAATGATCGCTACGATCCACGATATCGGGCGTTTTTATCTCGTGCTGTTGACCCACTGCGCGATAAATTAAATTCAAATGCCTGCGGTCTTGATTTCGGCTGCGGGCCAGGGTCAGCCATTGTCCCGATGATGCACGAATATGGTTTTCAGATTGAGCAATATGATCCTGTTTATGCGGATGATCCAGGTGTACTAGAAAGCCAGTATGAGTATCTGATGTGTACGGAAGTGGTTGAGCATTTTCGACAGCCTTCGGTATCCTTTGATGTGCTGTTTTCATTACTTCAGCCACGAGGGGTGATGGCAATAATGACGAAAATGGTCTTGGACAGAGACGCTTTTTCGCGTTGGCATTATAAAAACGATTTAACGCACATTTCGTTTTTCAGTAGGGAAACATTCCAATGGCTGGCCAAAAAATATCAGGCTAGCCTGGAGTTTTATCATAATGATGTGGTTATTCTGCAAAAATGCTGATGATGGGGTGTTTACGCCTGGAAAATGCTGCCAGACCTGTTAATGCAGTTAACATAAGGACAATTCCGGAAGGTAGTGGAACCTCATCAACTTTAGTGAGTTGAATGTCCCCCAAAGCATAATTTATGAATTCAGAATTTCCGAAAATGCCTGCAGCCGGGTTTGAGCCATCAAACCAGACAATATAATCAAAAATAAATGAAGTGGATGTCGGTGTAAATGAACCGGATAAATCTGTCTGGATAATAAATTCGCCTTGTTCAGCAGGAAGGTTAGTCCCTGTGATTGTAAGTTGGCTTGATTCATATTTCAGATTGATATCACCGTAAAAACCGCCTGAAAAAGTATCTTCTATTGTGCCGGGTAGTGACAGGTCAGGAATAGTGAAAATTTCTGGCGCAGGGTCTGCAATAAAAAAAACATCGCCATCCAGATCGAAAGTTAATTCCCATTCGCCGGGAACAACTGTATCCGTGTTGATGACGAGGTGCGCATTTCCTGATGCTTGAAATGTGGTGTTATTCCAAGTGCCTGAGTAGTGTGTTACAGAGGCATGGACGACATTATTGAAAATAAAAAATAATGGCAAAATTAGATGTAATTGTTTCATAGTGGTGGACTGTAGAGGGTTGAATTTACAGTTCAAAACCTAGTTGTCCTTTAGCAATATGTCAAACCATGACATTAATCAAAATTGAAATTGATTTTTCGTGAGCGGGAGCGCGGTTTTCAAAATTACGTTAGAATTAGGCAAATTTACATTTCTGGAGTGTTTCTGGAGATGTCACATAAATAATTAAATGCTAAGAGGGGAAAGCGTGGCGAAATTTTCTGAAGTGCCCAGTCCTTTTTGCGGTATCGGTATTGATGATCTTGACGTTGAGGTGGATGGCTCAAAGGTGTCGATAACCGCGAATGCGTGTGCAGTCACATCAGCAGGTTTTGAACAGCCTATTGGTAGTGCAGAAGCCAAGATATCAGGTCAATCGGTATCGTTGGAACAGGCCGTAAACAAAGCGGCCGAGTTACTATCATCGGCAAAACAGTCATTCATTGGAGGGTGCGCGACTGATGTAAGTGGTATGAGAGCGTTATTGGCTGTTGCTGATAAATCAGGAGCCGTGGTCGATAACATGAAGTTTAATGCAACACGTAATAATTTTCTGGCCATGCAAGACAGCGGCTGGATGAATACCACGTTGTCAGAAATTAAAAATCGTTGCGATTTTTTACTGGTTTTCGGCGTGGACCTTGAAAGCTTTGCCCCACGTTTTTTCGAGCGCTACCTGTGGAATGAAGAACCTCTTTATTTAACAGAGAATACCGCGCGCAAGATCGTTTATCTGGGTGCGGCGCCTTCGGGTAAAGCGGCAACGTCTCCTTCCGGCCAACAACCTGATGTATTTGCATGTGCCAATGAAAACGTGCCCGATGTGGTGGCCGCTTTGTCTGCTCTGGTTAAAGGAAAAACATTAGCCGTTGAGCACGTAGGGGGTATTGCTGTCAGCACTCTGGCCGAAATTGCAAAACAATTGCAGGAAGCCAAATACAGTGTGGTGACCTGGTCTTCAAGTACGCTTGATTATTCTCATGCCGAATTAACCGTGCAGACTCTGTGCAATATTGTTAAGGAAATCAATAACCAGGATGCACGCTGCTCAGGCTTTCCGCTGGGTGGAAAAGAAGGCGATTATACGGCTAACCAGGTGTGCGGCTGGATTACCGGATACCCGGCACGAGTGAATTTTAATAAAGGTTACCCTGAATACGATCCCTTTCTGTTTGATAGTCAGATCATGTTGAATGACGGCCAAGCTGATGCCTTGCTCTGGGTTCATTCTTATAATGTCGATGCCACGCCGCCTGAGACTGATATACCGACAATTGTAGTAGGGCGTTCCGGCATGACGTTTGATAGCGTGCCGGATGTTTTCATTCCTGTCGGTGTGCCGGGTATAGATCATGCGGGTCACAGTTATCGACTGGATAGTGTGGTGGCTTTGCGTCTTAAAAAATTGCGAGATGCGGGTTTGCCATCGACGGCAGATGTGCTGCAAGCCATTGAACAAGCGTTGTAGGTGAAACATGCTGACTAAACTGACAGGTGGAACTGTGTACGATCCTGCAAGCGGGATTGATGGACAGATACAGGATATTTATATAGAAGACGGCAAAATTGTTGCCGCACCGGAAGCGGGAACCCCGCTTGCTAAGGAATATGATTTAAAAGGTAAAGTCGTGATGTCTGGCGCGATTGATATGCATACGCATATTGGAGGCGGTAAGGGCAATATTGCCCGGATAATGTTGCCGGAAGACCACCGAGCCGATCCGGTGATACGCACGCAGTTAACCCGTTCAGGCAGTGGACATGCCATGCCGAGCAGTTATGTGACGGGTTATCGTTATGCCGAGATGGGCTACACCGCCGCCTTTGAACCGGCCGTGCTGCCGGTGAATGCGCGTCAGGCGCATATGGAAATGGGCGACACGCCGATTCTGGATAAAGGCGGTTACGCTATGCTGGGCAGTGACGATTTTCTGTTGCGCATGATGACGGCTAAAAAAGACCAGCAAGCGATTAACGACTATGTCGCTTGGACGCTGAATGCCACCAAAGCCATTGGTATTAAAGTGGTCAACCCCGGAGGCATTAATGCCTTCAAATTCAATCAGCGCAAGCTTGATCTGGATGAAAAAAACACCTATTACGATGTTACCCCGCGTGACATTTTGCATGCGTTGGCGACGGCGGTAAAAGAACTTGGTGTGAGTCATCCTTTGCATGTGCATGGTTGTAACCTGGGGGTGCCGGGTAATATCGAGACCACGCTGGATACCATCCAGGGCAGTGGCGGCCTGCCGATGCACTTGACCCATATCCAGTTTCATAGTTATGGCGAAGAAGGTGATTTTAAATTTTCTTCCGGTGGCGCGCAGATTGCCGAAGCAATTAACAAAAACAAGAATATCACAGCCGATGTCGGCCAGATTTTGTTCGGGCAGACGGTGACAGCCTCTGGCGATACCATGCGTCAGCATGCTAATCACGCGTTTGCCAGCCCCAACAAATGGGTGTGTATGGATATTGAATGTGATGCCGGGTGCGGTGTCGTGCCATTCAAATACCGCGACCAGAACTTTGTTAACGCATTACAGTGGGCCATCGGACTGGAAATCTTCCTGCTGGTCGATGACCCGTGGCGCGTGTTCCTGACTACCGATCATCCCAACGGGGCGCCGTTTACCAGTTATCCACATTTGATTCGCCTGTTGATGGATAAATCGTTCCGTAATGACATGCTGGCGACGATACACCCGGAAGCGCAAAAAATGACGACTTTGGCCTCCATTGATCGCGAATATTCATTGCAGGAAATCGCCATCATGACGCGTGCAGGCGCGGCTAAATTGATTGGACTGGAGGGGCGCGGTGGACTGACGGCAGGCAATTTTGCCGACATCACCGTGTACACAGAAAATAATGATCGTGAAAAAATGTTCGAAAAACCGGATTACGTCTTCAAGGACGGCGAACTGGTGGTACAGGATGGCCAGGTGGTGCATGTGACCTGGGGTACCACGCATATTGTCAAGCCAGATTACGATGCCGCTATTGAAAAAGACCTTACCAGCTATTTTGATAAATATCTGACGATGAAACTGGGTAACTTCAAGATCAGTGATGACGAATTCACTGAAGATGGCCGTGCCAGTCTGACTGTGCATGCAACACAGGGAGGCCGCTTATGATTATCAACGGTGTCAGTATCGACGATACCTTTGCCGAAGCGTTTCCGATGAAAGGCACGCGCGCCATTATCACGGCGCAAAACGAAAAATGGGCGATGATTTCAGCACAAGCCATGACCGGTTTTGCCACCTCGGTGATTGCCTGCGGTTGTGAAGCAGGTATCGAGCGTGTACTTGATCCGTCCGAGACGCCGGATGGACGACCGGGCGTGTCGATTATGATTTTTGCGATGGGCGGCAAGGGACTAGCCAAGCAACTGGAAACCCGTGCCGGACAGTGTGTGCTGACTTCACCGACCTCGGCCTTGTTTGCCGGAATTGATGAAGGTAAACAAATTCCACTAGGTAAAAATTTGCGCTATTTCGGTGATGGTTTTCAAATCGCCAAAAAAATCAACGGCAAGCGTTATTGGCGGGTGCCGGTGATGGATGGCGAGTTTCTGACAGAAGCCACCACAGCCCAGGTTGAGTCAGTCGGTGGCGGTAACTTCCTGGTATTGGCAGAATCACAACCGCAAGCGTTGGCAGCCTGTGAAGCCGCGATTGAAGAAATGCGTAAAATTCCGAATGTCATCATGCCGTTCCCGGGCGGGGTGGTACGTTCCGGTTCTAAAGTTGGCTCTAAATATCCGGCTTTGGGAGCTTCAACCAATGATGCGTTCTGTCCGACCTTGAAAGGCGTGACCAAAACGGATTTGTCGCCAGAAATTGAATCAGTCATGGAAATTGTCATCGACGGCTTGAGTAAAGAAGATATTGATAAGGCTATGCGTGTCGGCATACAAGCGGTATGTGATCTGGGTGCAGAAAACGGTATCAAGCGCATCAGCGCTGGAAACTACGGCGGCAAGCTGGGGCCATTTCATTTTCATTTGCGGGAGATCATGGCATGAGTGCATTGACCTTTAATTTAAAAAAACGCACCGATCAACGGGTGGATATGTCGCCGCTGGTATGCCAAAAACTGGAAGGAATGGCGCCAGCTGATATCGGAAGTATTGAACTGCAATGTGGCAAGCTGAAATTGCGTGCCGATGAATTGTTTTCTATTAGTGGCGAAGCTACAAGCCATATCATCATTGCTGGCAGTTTTAGCAAACTGGATTTTATCGGCAAAGAACTGCAAGAGGGCAGCATCACGGTAGAAGGTGATGTCGGTGCCTATCTGGGGCAATCGATGAAATCAGGGCGAATTCATGTGAGCGGCAATGCTGGATTATACGCCGGCTGCGAAATGAAAAACGGTCTGTTGCAAGTTGATGGCGATGCAGGCGACTTTGTCGGCGCAGCTCTTCCCGGCAACAAACAAGGCATGAAAGGTGGCACGATTCTGGTCAAGGGTAATGCGGCAGACCGCGTGGGCGACCACATGCGCCGCGGAGCGATTCTGATCGAAGGTAATGTCGGTGATTATTGTGGTTCGCGAATGGTGGCCGGAACCATTGCAGTGATGGGGCAAAGTGGCCGTTATCTGGGCTATGCCATGCGCCGGGGAACCTTGTTGATGTGGAATAAACCTGCATTACCCGCAACGTTCAGCGACTGTGGGTCACATACCCTGGCATTTTTGCCGATGTTGTTTAAATCGTTTGCAGAATTGAATAGTAAATTTGCCGATGCCGATGTTGCGTTTAATCGAGTTCAGCGCTTTGGGGGCGATCTGGCAGAAACCGGGAAAGGGGAAGTGTTGGTCAGGCTTTAAAAAAAGGTACTTCCCTGTACCGAAAATGATTAACTACTCTTAAACCGTGAGGTTTATGAATTTTGCGGTAGAGGGATTACCGCATCACAACCGCCTTGGCGATTGTGTTTGCACCTCATCTCCTGATGAGGTGCTAATGCTGAGACACAGCATTATTCTGGATAGTGTCGTCAAATGATGACGCTATCTTTAATCAGGCCGCTTTTTTGCGTAGACCCATCAAGCCTATCAAAGATGAACCAAATAACCATGCAGCGGCAGGAACCGGTACAGCGGAAACGCTTTTTTCGATGGATACAGTAATGTACTCAGAGTTATCACTGTAGCTTGAATCCCAGTAGAATAATTTCAATAAACCATTCGTTGGAGCCAGAACATCAAACGCTGTACCTAACAAAAAGTAGCTGCTGCCGATGTTACCAACCAATGCGCCAAAAGGAGCAGAGAAGCCGTGCATGGTAAATTGACCGAAATCTTTGCCGATATGTGTGCCAGTAGATTGAGCAGAGTCATCTGACCCTGTTGCATATAAATCATTAACCAAGCCATCAGCATTAGACCAACGAGGTAATGCCCCTGCATTCCATAAATCATCGGTATCAACAAACCCCGAGATTGAATCACCTGCATCAAATATCATGCCTGTGTCATAGCCATTGCCCAGAGCGCTGCTGTGTTCAAAGGCTTTTACATTAAACGCCATTAGTACGGGGACATTAACAGGAGGCACTAACAAATTTGGGGGCAGCGCTGCTGATGCCTGAGTAAGCGTCAGTGCGGATACACCCGTCAGGATTAATTGCAGTATAGATTTTTTTGATAACATAGTTTTTCCTCAACTGATATTAACACTTAAGCCAATGATTTTTTACGTATACCAATAATACCGGTCATACCAATCATCAGTAACATAAGGCTGCCTGGTTCCGGTACATCGGCAGGCGGATCAACCAGGATTGAGTCATTGGCGCAGTTCTGTGTCCAGTGGATATTGAAGCTTTCCCCGTTCCAACCAGCAAGGCGTAGGAGATCCAGGCTCACGCTGAATTCATAGAAATAGTGAACATCATTCGTCCATTCCCCATACCCTGTTTGGGCATCGCTGATAACTAATAATGCTGTGCCCAATAGGTCTCCGCTAAGGATGGAAGTGGGGTGTTCAGATTTCACATAACCCGGCACCGTATTATCAGCCCACAACCCTTCGTCCCATGCAACATTGTGATATACCCCGGCTTCGACACCAAAGGTATCCCAGCCTGGTTTGACGTTTATGCCCATTTCATACTGACCATTGATGCCGAAGTCAAAAGCAAAATCCCCTGCCCCATAGCTGTTAGCTGATGGGTTTTGTGCGGTTTCCGGGTTGTGGCCAGTAGCTAGGCCGACATAAACATTTTGATCATCCTTATAGGCATACAGTGCTTCTGCATCATAGGCTTGACCACCGTAACCCGGACTTAAGAAGCTGGAATGTTGATCTTCAATGGTATGGAAAATACCAGCGTTAGGTGTCCAGTCATTGGCATTACCATTTTGACTCACGCCCCAATCACTTAAATCACCATCAATGGTAAAAGCTGCATTTGCAGTACCTGAGAGTGCGAAAAGAATCGAGCTGGTCATTAAAATGTTTTTTAGTTTCACAGTTGGATCTCCAATAATTTGTGATCTAGCAATCAATTTTGATGCCAAAACTGTGAACCCTTTAAATACTGCAATCTTTGGCTAGACTAGAACGTATCGACTGACATCACTGTCAGTTGATACGTCAGCTGTCATGGCATGTCTGACGTTATTCACAGTAAAGGACGAGTTACACATACAAATGCCCAAAAATTCTATTTCATTGCAGACATTGCTGGAAACTCATGAGTCACCTTTTATGGTGATAGATAGCGCGCTTACAATCGTTGGTGTAAATAAGGCGTGGGAACACAGCTTTTCTGTAAATCGTGAAGAATATATAGGGCGTACTTGTTGCAGTAATGCGCCAAACTGTCGTCATCAGGAACTGTTTAATAAGCTGGAACCTTATGAAGCAAGCATAATAAACGAACAAAATCACCAGTTAAATGTTCGGGGCGTGCCCTTGCTTGATAATGATGGGCAGGTTTTTCTGGGTGAGATGGTTAAGAAAATTTCTCATGAGAAAACTCATTCGGTGGAACCTAAAATGGTAGGGTCCTGTACTTCATTTATGAGTTATCAACGAAAATTAATGCAGGCTGCGCAATCTCAAGTGCCTGTTTTTCTTACCGGCGAAACCGGTACGGGCAAAGAATTGGCGGCCGATTTTATCCACAGTCATTCGGAAAGAGCTGAGTATGAATTAGTCATTGTTGATTGTACGGTATTAAGTGAAGAATTGTTTGAAAGTGAGTTATTTGGTCATGAAAAAGGCTCGTTTACCGGCGCAGGAAATGCAAAAAAAGGGCTGTTTGAAATAGCAGATAAAGGTACATTATTTTTAGATGAAATAGGTGAGTTGCCTTTATCTCAACAACCCAAACTATTGAGGGCTTTGGAAACCGGACAGTTTAGGCGTGTAGGGGGGACCAAAGCCCTGCATTCCAATGTCAGGCTGGTGTGTGCGACTCACCGCAATTTGGCACGGATGGTGAAAGACGGTTTGTTTAGAGAAGATTTATTTTACCGGTTATCAGTCTTTCCGGTACAAGTGCCTGCGCTGCGGGAACGAATGAATGATATTCCTGAGATTACAGATTACTTGCTCCATTTAATGGGGCAGCGAGAAGGAAAGAACTATTCAATAGAAAAAAGTGCCTTGATCAAACTTTTAAGGCATCAATGGCCAGGCAATATTCGAGAGTTAAAAAACTGTCTGCAATTGGCTACCAGTTTGTCTGTGGATGCTCATATCAGTGAAGCGGATATCAACTATATGCAGCAAGCAGAAAGCAATATTGTGTATCACCCAACACATATGTCAAATAGTGACCTTTTTCAGGACAGAAAAAATAATCCGTTGGAACAAATGGAAAGCAATGTCATTCAAGACTTGATAGAAAAATATCAGGGAAACAGAAAATTGATTGCCGCTGAGATGGATATTAGTGAACGTACCTTATACAGAAAATTAAAACGCTTTAATTTGAATTAAGCTAACAAGATGATGACACCTGAACTGGTCAACTGGACCTTGCACAGTATTGAAGAGAATAATCATACAGTTATACCGCCGATGGATTTGCAGGCAGATGTTCAAAATATTCAGGCATTGCCCCCATTGCCCGGCATAGCCGCTAAGATCATGCAGTTGGCTGGAGATCCATATGCTGATGCTGCCAAACTGGCTAAAATCGTTGAGATGGATCCATTACTCACGACTCAGGTGATTCGCTGGGCCAGTTCTTCACTGTATGGATTTCGAGGTAAAATCACCAGTGTCAAGGATGCAATTAGCAGTGTCCTTGGTTATACCTTTGTTTTTAACCTGGTGTTAGGGCTAACCGCATTGAAGCCATTGCAATCGCCTGTTGAAGGTGTGATTGGCATGCGTGTGTTCTGGGAACATGCATTGGCAAGTACCCGATTGATGATGGCGTTAAATCAAAGATTGGGTGACCATCGATTTGACGAGCAAACCGTGTTTTTGGTGGCACTGATGCATAATATCGGTTTCCCTCTGCTAGGTGATCAATTTCGCAGTCAATTTCATTATCTGACTAGCCTGGTTGAAGCCAACCCGGGGCTGAACCGGGTGAAACTCGAAAAATTTTCGCTGGGAGCAAGTCATTGCGAATTGGGCAGCTGGTTATTAAATACCTGGGAAATGCCTAAAGAAATCGTGGATGTGATTTATCATCACCATAATCCGCATTATCGCGGGGACAACCATCGTCTGAGTTTGCTGACGTTTACGAGTGATTTTTTACTTGCTCAGATTAATATTGGTGACGGGTCAACCCAACATGAGATAGATGACATTCTGTCTTTACTTAATCTGAGTATTGAAGACTGCAATGAATTAATGAACGGAATAGAGCAGGAAATGGAATCAATCAGCTCATTAGTAGAAATTTGTTTAGCCCATTAAAGACGGGGTTTCGCAAAGAAAAAAAAAGCGGCGCAAGCGCCGCTTTTAAAAACCTGATGAATGGTTTTGTTGTCGTACTGCTGACCACCTTATAAGGATTGTGTGTGACAGAAGCTTCTGTTGTGGTTAAAGCAACGCTTGTGCCAATAGGTTAAATGCATTGAGTAATGCCGAATCTGAAGGGTAAGCCAGCTGTTTAAATGACAGCTTTGGCAGTTAGCTATGCCATTGTTGTCAGTCGACCTGACGTCATTGACGCGTTCTAAGTATTTTAAAGTTGAAAACCTTCTATATTTAGACGTATGGATCAAGCAATATTTCAACAAGAACGAAAACTGGAAATTGAAGAAGTCGCGCAATGGCTGCTTCATGATGACATCATCTGTCCTCAGGAGATGCATGATTTAATGGAGTTTGCCTCCCAATGGGAGTTTAGGGATAAGCCGCTAGTTGATATTTTTCTCTCTTATCATGATCAGCACCCTCTGTTAAATCAACGTAAGTTTGATGAAGACCAGTTTAACCAGTGGTTATGTACGCAAATAGACCTTCCTTACTTTTATATAGACCCTCTCAAAATTGATGTTGTTTCGGTAACAGCGGTATGCAGTAAGCCCTACGCCTTACGATTTGGAATTTTACCGGTTAAAGTGGATGAGCAGACTATTACAGTTGCCACCAGTCAGCCATTCATGCATGAATGGGAAAGGGATCTTCATCATTTATTTAAAAAAACCATTCAGTGTGTTTATGCCAATCCAAATGATATCTTGCGCTATACGGAAGAGCTGTATGCATTTTCCAAGTCTGTAAAAGGCGCGTCTGATCGCATTGTTCCAACATCAAATCAGATCAATAACCTGGAACAGCTGGTAGAACTGGGCGAACAAAACGATCTGGAAGCCAACAACCAGCATATTGTGAATCTGGTTAACTGGTTGTTTCAATATGCATTTGATCAGCGAGCCAGTGATATTCACCTCGAGCCAAGGCGGGATACCAGTTGTGTACGGTTCCGGATTGATGGGGTTATGCACCAGGTCTATGAATTACCCGGTACGGTGATGGATGCAGTGTTAAGCAGAATCAAGACGCTAGGTAGAATGAATATCGCAGAAAAACGTCGCCCTCAGGATGGACGACTGAAAACCCTGAATGGCGAAAATGAAGTTGAATTACGATTATCTACCATGCCTACAGCCTTTGGTGAAAAACTGGTGATGCGAATATTTGATCCGGAAATTTTACTGCGAAACTTTTCTCAACTGGGATTCAGCAAAAATGAACAGACACATTGGCAAGAAATCACAGCGCACAAGCATGGCATTATTCTGGTCACAGGTCCGACCGGTTCAGGCAAAACAACAACGCTGTATTCCACGCTGAAACAATTATCCACGTCCGAAGTTAATTTGTGTACGGTAGAAGACCCCATAGAGCTGATCGAAACCTCATTTAATCAGATGCAAGTCCAGCATAATATCGGGCTGGATTTTGCTGCAGGCATCCGAACTTTACTCAGGCAAGATCCAGATATCATCATGGTGGGAGAAATTCGTGATCTGGAAACAGCAGAAATGGCGATCCAGGCGTCTTTGACCGGTCATCTTGTGTTGTCAACATTACATACCAATAATGCGGCCTCGGCAGTGACCCGACTGATGGAAATCGGGGTAAAACCCTATTTGATCAAATCAACATTATTAGGCGTGATGGCGCAACGCCTGATTCGTACATTGTGTCCTCAATGTAAAACAAGCGGAGAGGTGAGTGATGAGGAGTGGAATGCATTGAGTCATCCCTACAAAATTAGAAAGCCGGTAAAAATATATGAAGCTGTGGGATGTAATGACTGTCGCCAAACCGGTTATTCCGGGCGCGTGGGTATCTATGAGGTTTTTAAAAACAGTGCGGCGATTCAACAACTCCTGATTGAAGATTGTGAAATAACAGCGTTACAAAAACAGGCGATCAAAGAGGGCATGCGTTCTTTACGAATCAGCGGGATAGAGAAAATCGTAAATGGAATAACATCAATTGAAGAAGTATTGCGGGTAGTGCCGGTAAGTACGGTTCAATAACTGATAAACGGTTTACCCAGGCTATCATTTATATTATTGTCGACATTCTTTCCAAGACCAGCTAAAGGAGTCTGTGATGAGTAAACAAATGATGATGACCAGCGGTATTGTCTTTCTGGTGTGGGCCGTGTTGGATTTTATTGTTCACGGCATGTTACTGGCTGATAC
>SPJS01000070.1 GCA_006844705.1 Methylococcaceae bacterium
GCCAATAATACGATTATCTATAAAACCGGTGATCAGGCACCGGGGACGGCAAGCGGTGCCCAATTTTCTACATTTTCAGCGCCATTACTCAATAACAACAGTAATGTCGCCTTTCAAGCGAATTTAAAACAAGGTTTTGGCAGTGTCACCAGCTCAAATGATGCGGGTATCTGGCGTGATAATTCAATGATCGCGCGTGAATCAGGTTTTGCAGCTGGAACCAGTTATTTTAATGGGTCATTTTTTTTATCCAGACAATATGCCGGGTTTGGCAACCTGACCATGAACAACAGTGGACAACTGGCGTATAAAGGGACTTTATCTGGCTCAACAACCAATAATAGTGGCATCTGGCAAGAAAATACATTGATCGCACGGACAGGCTCACAAGCAGGCGGGCTTGCATCAGGCAGCCTGTTTAACACCCTGTATTCCCCTGTCATTAATAATCAGGGGCATGTGGCTTATGAAGGTTTTTTACGCCCAGGCGGCAGCATTACCAGCAGCAATGATAACGGCCTGTGGCGCAACAGTAGTTTAATTGCCCGTGAAGACAACTCTGCACCCGTTTCAGGGGGTAAATTCTCCTACTTTAATACTCCAACGCTTAATAACCACGGACAAACTCTATTTGAAGGTCATTTAAAAGTAACCGCCCCTATTACCTCAACGAATGAAGAAGGGTTATGGCGTGATGGGGCATTAATTGCCCGGGAAGATCAGCAAGCCCCTGGCACGCCATCTGGCGCCAAGTTTTTATCGTTTTCAACTAACACGCTGAATAACAAGGGTCAGGTCGCCTATGAAGCCTTTCTAAGGACTGGCAGTGGTGGTGTGACGAGCGACAATGACAATGGCCTCTGGCGCGATAATACGCTCATTGCGCGCGAAGGTAATCGCCCCGGTGGGACGCCAACCGGCACGCAGTTTTCCTCTTTTGGCGCCCCCAGACTGAATGATGCTGGAGATGTCGCCTATTCAGCATTCCTGAAAACTACTACCGGTGATGTCACCGCAGACAATAATTCCGGCCTCTGGCGAGGTAGCACGTTAATCGCCCGTGAAGGTTTTAAGGCACCCGGAACGACTGACGGCACCGTATTTTCATCTTTTTTTTCTCCTGCCATGAACAATGGCGGCCAGTTGGCCTATGAAGCTTTTTTAAGAACCGGTAGCGGCGATGCGACGAACACAAACAATAATGGCTTATGGCTGGCCGGTCGCTATGGCGACCATCTGCTGGTGGTGCGAGAAGGTGACATACTGAACGGAAAAACAGTCAGCGGTATGTCATTTAATACTTCACCCACCAGTGACAGCCACGGCGCAGGCTTTAATGATTATGGCCAATTGGCCTATTCGGCCGGATTTACTGACGGCACTTATGCGGTGGTCGTGTATACCCCGGACGTGCATTGGGGAAGTTCATTTAGCAGTAGTTGGAGCTCTCGTTCAAACTGGACGCTGGGGCTTGACCCCGCGCATGTGCATGATGTCATGATTGACCCGACAGCCAGTGTGACTGTCTACGGCCCGACAACCGACACCACCGTAAAATCATTGCAAATTGGCGGCAACAACGGTGTTGCGACACTACAACTACGATATGGCGCAACGCTGACGGCTAGCAACGGCACCCAGATCAAGGATACGGGTATCCTTAGTGGCGATGGCAGCGTGACCGGTGCGGGCGCGGTGCAAAATAATGGCGAGGTACATGTTAATAATCTAACCTTACCCAATGGTTTAAGTAACCACGGCCTGGTC
>SPJS01000068.1 GCA_006844705.1 Methylococcaceae bacterium
CGGAATAATCATCCTTGCGGGTTAAATATAAGTAAAGTTCATCTTTTTTCAGGCTTTTGTAGATGTAGCACTGCATAAAATTGTCCAGGTTCGTGATTCACGGTTATTTTAGCGTAGAATAGAATCTGACATATAAATGACATGATGCTATGGAAGATTCTCAACCGCCTGTTCCGGATAATTTTTTTAAGGCCGCGTGTATTTTTGAAGGCTCTTTGCTGGTTGTGGCGGTGATATTGGGGTGGTTTGCGGACATTGATCCTTTTGTCTATCTGGTATTTTCAGAGCAGGCGGTATTGTACGGCTTGCTGGGCACGGCTCCCTTGTTTATCTTTTTTTTGGCCTTGCAGGTGGTCAAAATTGAGGCATTTCAACGTATAACACGCATCCTTCTGCAAACTCTTGGGCCCATGTTGCAGAAATGTAACTGGGCCGATTTAATGATTTTGGCCGCCATTGCAGGCATTGCAGAAGAGGTGCTGTTCCGTGGCGTACTGCAGCCGTGGCTGGAAAACAGTTGGGGCATGAATGCGGGCTTGGTGTTCAGTAGTATTATCTTTGGGATGGTGCATGCGGTAACGCCGATGTATGCAATACTGGCAACACTGGTCAGTATTTATCTGGGGCTGTCACTGGATTATGCTGGCGAACGTAATTTGTTGACCCCCGTTGTGATCCATGCGACGTATGACTTTTTGGCTTTTATGTTTGTGCGACGGGTTTATCAATCAATCCAGCAGGGTGCAGATAATGAAGAAAACTAATGCTAATCCGTTGCTTTTGCATTGGCTGGTGGTTGCATCTGTTTGTGTTTCAATGATCGTTTTTCTGGTGTGTAGTCATGTTTTTCAGCAGGCGTTGCAGCAAGGTATTGATGCGGGACAACGTGAGCTGATTCGTTCAATTCTGTATGTCGTTGGCATTATTCTGCTCCCATTTACAAAGCTGGTCAGATATATTTTGCTGCGGTTAAACCATACGATGCCGGGTCAACGCAGTGCGGCGAGCCGCTATTTTATTACCGTATTGGTAACCCAAATGATGATTGAGTGGCTGGCTATCTTTGGGTTTGTGATGTTTGTGCTGGGCGACGACTTTAATACGCTTTATATCTTCATGGTGATGGCGGTGTTAGGTGTTTATTTTCATCGGCCGGTTCTGCAAGAGTATTTCGGGATAGAAGATGCCGTTCGTCATATGGGCGAGTCTGTAGAGTAGGACGTGTTGCATCTTTTCGGAAGCTATCCAAGCTCTTTTCTATGAGGGTTTCATTTTTTCTTTCAGGGCAAGTAATTTCTGTTGCACTTGATTTTGAATGAACGCCAGAAAATACAGTCCGCTGATGGCGATGACCATGCCGGCCATGGTTGACAGTGTGGCTTGTGAAATTCCGGCGGCCAAGGCGCGCGGGTTGTTGCCGATAACTGACATGACATCGAAGACATGGATCATGCCTGCGACTGTTCCAAGCAACCCCTGTAGTGGACAAAGAGCAATTAACGTTTTGATTAACAAGGTATGTGATTCAAGACATATCTTTGCCTGACAAATGATCAGCTGTTTGACATGTAATGATTGCTTCTGATTGAGAGGTGGTGATGTTTGCCAATCTTTAAGCCATTCTTTTTGTTTTATGGGAAATTGGTATTTGAGGTAAACCAGGCGTTCGCAAATCAGACTCCACAAAAGGATCGAAGTTAGCAAAATGATACTAAGCGGAGTGCCACCTTGTTCTAGAAATGATGAGACAGTATTTATCAGCA
>SPJS01000069.1 GCA_006844705.1 Methylococcaceae bacterium
GCTGAGCCCTTGGTCTGCTACTCGACACTCGATTGATAATCAGTATAGCTTCTATATTTTATTTATTTTACCAGTAATCAAGCTAGTTTTAGGTTGAAAGCAAAGAAAAACAACTTCAATCGAGTCTAATGGAATGGTCCGCCTCACTTCCCAAACGGCTTCAAATGAGCCATGATGTAATTTTTAGCGAAAACATCAAAACAGAAGTGAGACAAACCATGAAGAATAATACCGCAAAAGGACCGATCACAGTGTTAGGAATTGATTTAGCCAAACAAAGTTTCCAACTTCACGGAGTGAATGCAGAAGGAAAGGTCGTGCTCAAGAAAAAGCTCAGCCGCAAACAAATAAGTGCTTTCGTGGCCAATTTACCGGTTTGTTTAATCGGACTTGAAGCCTGTGGAGGTTCCCATCACTGGGTGAGAATCTTTACCGAAATGGGGCATACAGTGCGGATGATGGCGCCTCAGTTTGTCAAACCTTATGTTAAATCCAATAAAAATGATGCAGTTGATGCAGAGGCGATTTGTGAAGCCGTTCAAAGACCTAATATGCGCTTTGTACCTGCGAAAAGCATAGAACAACAGGATATCCAGAGTATCCATCGCATTCGCAGCCAGCTGGTTGCCAGACGAACGGCTCAGGCAAATCAGATACGCGGATTATTAATGGAATATGGCATCATCATTCCTCAGGGAATCAAGTGTATCAGAAAAAACCTGCCTGATATTTTAGAGGATGGTGAAAATCGATTGACGGATATTTTTAGAGAGCATCTCAGTGCTCTTTATGATGAAATGGTACATCTTGATGAAAGGGTTGAGACATTAGAAAAGAGCTTGAAAACGATTTGTAACCAGAATGAAGACTGCAAGCGCTTACTGACTATTCCAGGCATAGGATTAATGACTGCAACAGCAATGATTGCAGCGATAGGTGACATAGGTGCCTTTAAAAGCGCTCGGGAGCTTGCCGCCTGGCTGGGACTGGTTCCACGACAACACTCCACAGGGGGCAAGCCGACGTTGCTAGGCATCAGTAAGCGAGGCGACAGTTACATTAGAACACTCTTAATTCATGGAGGGCGCTCTGTTGTCAGGTGTGCCCACAAGCATCAGGACAAGCGTAGTCAATGGATTGGAGAAGTTGAACAACGGCGCGGAAAAAACATCACCGCTGTGGCAGTCGCCAATAAAAATGCACGGATAGCCTGGGCGTTGCTGACTAAAAAAGAAGACTATCAAGCTAAAGCGGCATAAAAAGGCATGAATCTAAGAGCTCAAAAGGGGCTTTGCCCCTTCGCCGCACGGCTTACCCCACCCTCGCCGGGAGGCAGGGGCCAGAAATCACCGGCCCCTGCCAATAGGGTAATGTCGGATTTGGGCCTGTCAAGGACTACTCGACGCAAGCGTCTGCGTTCCTCCTTGACAGGCCCAAATCCGACACAAAAGAAAGAGAAAAGAACGATGGTAAAACAAACACAATAGCTAAGAAAGCGTTAGCAACGAGTTGCGTAGATAAAATTTTAAGTGATGGCATAAAAGGTAACACCTGCATTCCTAAGAACCTGCTGGGGTCTAGGGCCCATTGAGGCCGTGAGTCTGATTAGGTGAGGAATGCGCGGATTCCATCAGGGCTAGAGGCATTAGACCTCCTCTTACAAAAGCCGGATATATGGATGCAATATTTCTTTATGTTACGATCAAAATTTTACTTGCAATACGGGGCGGACCATATATGACCCCAATACCGCGTCCAGT
>SPJS01000072.1 GCA_006844705.1 Methylococcaceae bacterium
CAGATACCAGCATAGGTGAAAAACGATCAACTAACCGCTTGAGCTTTTGTAAATGTTGCTCGGGCATTGGGTAGACAGATCCCAGCCCCAAAGATGTCGCGTGCAGGCTTAACGCATAGCGTTGTGTGACTTCTTGCAACAAATCAATGCTAGCGCCGTCATCCGCAAAAAAATTCTCAGCATGTACTTCAACAAAATCTATGGAGGCGGGATTCATTGCCGCCTCATAATGTTCCGAACGTAAGCCAACACCTATCTGAATCATCATTGCCCCCATAAATTTCAAACATTACTTTCTGCTTAATTTTTGTTTGGCTTCTTGTTTAGATAGGCCACCAAGCTCGCTACATGTGCCTGCAGGCACTAATTTCCACTCACCAGGATCGTTATCTACTTTAGATTGCCCAGCACAAGAATGCGTGCCAGCAATGTTGGCACAATCATTTTGTCCTGCTTTAGCTACGCCAAAACACTTTTCTTTACTTGCTGCATCAGCATGTGTTGGCAATAGCCCTGCGGTTGAAACAGTCGCAGCAATCGCTGCTGCAATAATCGCGTTGCTTTTCATTGGTTTCTCCTTCATGTGGTGTTGAGGCCTTTAGAAAGACTCAAGTGTTTTATCTGTAAATGCTTTAATGGTCTGCCAAGTATCAAGCGCTAACGTAATATTGCCTGGCACATCTTTTACCCAAACTTTTTGTACATCGTGGTTTAAGTTTAGGTATAGCTTGTTATCTACCACTCGCCATGCTGTCGGGTCAGTATCAAATTTTCGGCCCTTCGTAACACCGTAGGCGCAGTAGCCACCAAACTGAGGTGCATATTTAGCTGGACTAGCGCGGAAAAGGTCACGGTTTTTTGCTGAGCTAAAGTGATAAACGGCATTCTTGTACGTCGCTGCGTATTGAGCAGAACCTTTAGTCGGTGCGCCTTTAGTAAAATATGCGACAGTGTCATAGCCTTTAATGGCCAAGTCATTGGCATCAGCGTTTGCATCAATATCAGCAGCAACGCTAATTGCTGATGCAACGAGTAAAGCTGTAACCGTTGTTGTGGTAAGAAATTGTTTTAACATGATTTTTTCTCCTAATGGGTTATAAATATATGTGCTGTTTAGCACAGGTGTAACTATATATTTAAACCGGTATGTAGAAGAATACTCAAATATGTAAATTGATTATTTCAATAATTGAAATAATTGGGGCTGCTTGAGAGTTATCTGCAGTTAGGTAAAGTAAGGCGCAACTGACTAAAGGTGTGCGCCGGATTAGCCACTAGTTAGTTCTTTATGCGGTATAACATCTGCTACTGCGCCTTAGGTTGTTAGCATCTCATTGCAAGACAATGAAGTAATCAGCGTAGACAATAATCAATAGATAGGTATCGTATGGCAGAGCGTCTGGAAAGAGTGGATGCACTAGCTAAAAATGGAAAAATTCCGCAAGCAAAATACTGCCACGGGATTGATTAAACTATGCGGTAGCGATGACGTAGATTGCCAAGTACCCAGTAAGAATACTGCAAATGAACATATTGCGTACCACTCATAACGTTGCCAGCAGTGGTTGCCAATCAAGACCAAACAAGAGTAATTGATTTCACAGGCTGACCTTTTAACTGTTTGCTGGTTGATGAAACTCGATGACATTCATATCAGGGTCTCTTATAAAAAAGAATTTAGCGCCCTCAATCTCAACCTCTTCAGTGATTGCAATACCGAGCGCTTTGATGGTTTT
>SPJS01000071.1 GCA_006844705.1 Methylococcaceae bacterium
GTGAATATGTTGCCTGGGCGGGGAACCGTAACCGTGAGCCCTTACTCGGGGTGCTCAAAGAAAAATTACCCAAAGATCCCGGGCGAGTACTGGAAATGGCCAGTGGCAGTGGTATGCATATCAACTATTTTGCCCCCCATTTTGATCATTTACATTTCCATCCTTCAGATAAAGATATCGAAGTATTTGATAATATCAAAACCCTGAAAACTGATCATGGAAACGACAATATTGCAGACCCTGTACACCTGGATTTAACGGATCCTGACACCTGGTTTAATGCTGGCACAAAAGCTTCTTTTTCAACTATTTTTTGTATCAATATTTTTCAGGTTGCACCTATCTCGATAGCCGATGGCATGATGCAATGTGCTGAACATTTACTGAGCGATGATGGATTTTTATTAATTTATGGCCCTTTCCAGGTCGAAGGTGAATTCACAACTGATTCAAATGAAGATTTTCACAACACCTTGAGTTCCGCCGGTGTTTCTGAATGGGGATTAAAAGATGTTGCCGATTTAAGAGCCGCCGCAGAAAAACATGGACTGGAATTAAAAGAGCAAATCGATATGCCTGCTAATAATTTTTCGCTGATTTTTGGCAGAAAGTAACATCACTATAATAAATATTACACACTGAAAGAGGAATATTATGTCAAAAGTACTGAATGAAGTTTTACTGGCGAACCGTGAATACAGCAACGACTTTGATAAAGGGGATTTACCCATGCCGCCAGGGCGTCAATTTGCCATTCTAACTTGTATGGATGCCAGGCTTGACCCTGCCAAGTATGCCGGGCTTGCAGAAGGCGATGCCCATGTCATTCGCAATGCTGGAGGACGTGCCAGTGACGATGCGATCCGCTCTCTGGTCATTTCATATAAATTACTGGGTACCCGTGAATGGTTTGTTATTCATCACACCGACTGTGGTATGGAAACATTTTCCAGCGAGATCATGGGCGATCTTCTTGACAGCAGCCTGAAAACCGCATCGGTGGATGCCAGTGGATGGCATGACTGTTGTGAAGGCCCGGGGTCGGCAGAAGGCAAATATATCAACTGGCTAACCATTAAAGACCAGGCCCAAAGTGTGGCTGAAGATGTTATCCGAATCAAATCAAGTCCCTTAGTACCCGCTGATATCCCCGTTTATGGTTATATTTATGACGTAAAAACAGGCAGCTTGATTGAAGTGCCAGAAGCAACAGAAGCCGGGAAGTAAACAATGAAAGCATCATGTTCAGCTGTCATCATCGGTGTTGGGCCCGAACGAGGTCTGGGCGCTACACTTGCTAAACGGTTTTCCGCCGAAGGCATACACGTTTTTATCGCAGGAAGGAGTGAAAAAAAACTACAACAAGTGGCGGATAGTATTCGACAAGAGGCGGGCAGCGTGAGTTGTGTCGTTGCCGATGCGACAGAAGAACAGGATGTGAAACAATTGTTCGAGCTTATTCAGCTTCATTCGACTACATTACAAATTGCTGTTTACAATGTAGACAGCAATATTCCAGCTCCCATTATGGAAACTGGGACAGAAATTTTCACCCAGCTATGGCGACAAAATTGCCTGGGGGCCTTTTTGTTTGCCAAACAGGCTATTGCCTGTATGAAGTCCAAGCAGCAAGGGACACTATTTTTTACCGGGGCGACGGCTTCATTACGTGGCAAACCGCCTTTTACCGCTTTTGCATCGGCCAAAGCGGCATTAAGAGCACTG
>SPJS01000073.1 GCA_006844705.1 Methylococcaceae bacterium
ATAACGATGGTCGCCGTTTGCACGAGTCATCAGGTTGTGCCGGTAAGCTGGCCGTGTTTGCCGTACGTGTGGATACTTATCCAATTGAAAAACAACAGGTTTTTTATGTTGGCACTAATGATGATCAGGTGCTGGAAACAATGCGCCGCAACATTTTGACTGAATTTAAAACGCTGCCAGTATCAGGTGAGTACCTACACCGTGACTGCTACGCAGTCAGCAAAAAGTACGGCAAAGATACCTTTTGGGTGATTGATAAATTGGGTTCAAAATTTATTCCTAAACTCTTTAGCGTTAAACGTACGGTAGACCGCCTTGCGTCTAACTTTAAATTTTTGCCAGCGAAGCTATCAGAAGTGGCGATGCAATGGATGAGCTATTTGCTGCCCAGCCATTTACCCAAGCGTATGGAAGAGTTTCACAAGCAGTATGAACATCACTGGATTTTAGAGATGAGTGGTGACGGGATTGAAGAAGCCAGTGAATATTTAAATGAGTTCTTTAAAACACATGAAGGTGGATATTTTGAATGTACACCAGAAGAAGGTGACAAAGCCATCTTGCACCGGTTTGTCGCTGGAGGTGCCATTGGTCGCTATAAAGCACTCAAAGGCGACAAAGTAGGCCCGATGATGACAGTAGACATTGCCTTGCGCAGAAACGAAGCCGAATGGTTTGAAAAGCTACCAGCAGAGATAGACGACTTAATCGAAGCCAAGTTTTATTACGGGCATTTATTCTGCCACGTGATGCACCAAAACTATGTGCTTAAAAAAGGCGTAGATGCCAAAGCATTGAAACAAAAAATCCTAGATTCCTTTGATGTGCGTGGTGCTGAATATCCAGCTGAGCATAATGTTGGGCACGAGTATCATGCCAAAGACACACTCAAAAAATTCTATCGTGAGCTAGACCCGACCAATAGTTTTAATCCAGGGATCGGTAAGACTAGTAAGTTGAAAGGGTGGGCTGAAAAATAAGCACGTGTAAATCTTATTGATACGCCTTACTCGCTAAAAAGCCTTGCATTATTGCAGGGCTTTTTTATTCGCAACCGCTAAGATTGTTTGTACGGTCAGTTAATGCATCAAGCACAATGGCACGCAGGATAATCGCTGGCATTAGTGTCAGGGCGATGACCACTTTAAAGACTCTTTTACCAGCTCTTGTTTGAGAATATTTCTCTAGTTGTCTTGTCATTTGAAACCTCCAATTGAATGGCTATATCCACGTAAATAATTATTTTTATTGGGATTTTTGAATATCACTAGTCACCAAGTTACTATAAAAATGTTCGTCTAAAGTTAGTAAGTGTTAATGAAGTGTTATTTATTGGAAGGGCTTAATTGGAAAGAAGTGGTTATGTAATACATTGCTTGCCCTATATAGCATTAAGCCTTTTATAAAAAAAAGCCTTGCAAACTAGCAAGGCTTTTTAGGTATTGGAGAGAAGGAGATTAGTAAAGCAATCTTAGCCTAATCGTGCCATCTACTTTATCCAACTGCTCAAACGCTAATTGTGAATCTACATCCGCGACGTCCATGACCAGATAACCAATGTCATCACGGGTCATCAGGCTTTGTGCCAAGATGTTGATGTTTTCTTCCGCAAACAAGTGGTTGATGTCTGATAACACACCCGGTTTGTTTTTATGAATGTGTAACAAGCGGTGAGTGTGTGGTTGTTGCTGCATACCGATTTCTGGGAAGTT
>SPJS01000074.1 GCA_006844705.1 Methylococcaceae bacterium
ATTCGATCTTTGCTTTCACTCCGGGGACGACTTTTATCGACAAAAAAAAAATAGTTGCCTGAACACTTTATAAATTATTCAAACCAATTAGGAAAACGCGTGAAATTTGAAAAATCTACCCAATCAATTAGACAGTTACAAAATCGTTGCTGTTTCGTAACCTTTATGAAAGCGGAGTGTTTCGATGTAATTTCGATCATCTTAAAAAATCTGACACTTCTATTGATAGGTCAATACTGTAATATTTTTTTTGGATGGCTTGAAAAGCTTAGTTATGAAGACATTAGACTTAAATGAGGCAGCGAGCTTGCTAAGAATACATCCCCAAACCGTTTTACAACGCGCTCGTGTTGGTGATATTCCAGCAGCTAAGCCTGGTAAACGCTGGGTGTTTATTGAAGATGATTTGATTAACTGGCTTAGATCACAGTACCATAGCTCTCAGCAGGATGTAGGGCAAGGAGGCAAAAAAACATGCTCTTTAAAAGAAAAAACAGCCAATATTGGTGGTATAAATTCACCGATCCCAACGGCAACACAGTACGCCAATCTGCTAAAACTACCGACAAAAGAAAAGCGCAAGAATTAGCCGACAAACATAAGGCGCAATTGTGGGATCAGATCAAACTAGGGCATAAACCACAGTATTTGTGGGAAGATGCCGTGGTCAAATGGATCAACGAAGTAGAAAAGAAATCAATTAAAGACGATATCTCAATGTTTCGTTATTTAGACCCATTTTTAAGTGGTATGCCTTTGGATAAGATCACGAGGGATCAGGTGGAAAAAATCATCAAACAAAAATCAAAGGAGTCCTCCCCCGGACGGGTGAACCGAATTACTGCTTTAATTCGAGCGGTTTTACGCAAAGCTGAACGGGAATGGGGCTGGATTGACAAAGCACCGGCGATACGTCGCCTAAAAGAAAGCGATAAACGTATTCGTTGGATAACCAAAACGGAAGCGGAGCGACTCTGTAAAGAATTGCCGCCGCATTTGGATGCGATGGTTCGATTCAGTTTAGCCACCGGATTACGTGAATCAAATGTGACCGGCCTGGAATGGAGTCAGGTGGACATGCAACGAAAAGTTACCTGGGTCCACCCTGATCAGGCTAAAGCAAAAAAGGCCATAGGTATTCCGTTGAATACTGAAGCCATAGCGGTAATTCGTGGACAAATCGGACAACATGACTCCCATGTATTCAGTTTTAAAGGGAAGCCCGTCAAAAAAGCAGGAGGTGCAGCCTGGAAAAAAGCGCTGAATCGAGCCGGCATTGAAGATTTTCGTTGGCACGATTTACGTCACACTTGGGCCAGCTGGCATGTGCAAAGTGGAACACCGTTAAATATTCTGCAGGAATTAGGCGGCTGGAATTCGTATGAAATGGTTCTTCGATATGCGCATCTGGCCCCGGAACATCTAGCTGAATATGCAGCCAATATTTCCGGCAGCACCGGGCACATTTTGGAGCACACTAAAACGACCGGCATAAAAAAAGCAGTATCGAACGAACGATAACTGCTTGATTTACATAGAATATGATGGTGGGTCGTGAGCGATTCGAACGCTCGACCATCGCATTAAAAGTGCGGTGCTCTACCGGCTGAGCTAACGACCCGACAAAGATTGACAATTATAACGAGAAATTTTTGTTTGGCAACTGTTTTT
>SPJS01000198.1 GCA_006844705.1 Methylococcaceae bacterium
TCAGTTTGTGCGGGTCACGTTAGGTTTCAGGATCGAATCTCTAAAAAATTGATCGACCTCATCCTGCCGCCTCCCGCTCAGTATCTTTCATTTTCCGGGGTGATGGAAGCATCTTCATGATCGTTAGATTGATACAATCTGGATAAAAACAAGTGTTAAACCCTGTTAATTACCATTTCAAATTAAATTAAGATATTGATTTATAATTACTTTATGTCTTAAGTAAGTGCCATTCGGGACAGACCACGTTTATTGATAATTATAGATCTGACCCTAATTTTTCCTTCTGGTCTGTCCCCTATTCTTCAAGTCGGAGAAGACGTGCTGACCGTTGCGTATTAATGAGCTGGAATAACGATTTCTTCTCGTTTAGCTTCTACAACCAAATCATCAGCCAAGCAACCGATGGGATTGCCGAGCTTTCGGTCTTGATCTTCAAATCGTACCAGCCAAACGGTGCGGCTGGGATCTTCTTCTAAGTGTCCTATCATGGTGATTACGCCTCGAGAGCCTGTTTCAGCCAATACTTGGCCTTCCATGCTATCGGGAATTGAGCCGTCGTCAACAATAGTTTTGGCGGCATAAACGACGTCGCCGATATCTAAATCTTCTAAAAACATTTCATCGTCCTCATTAAAATTTGTTACAAAGCTTACATTGTCGGTTCCCTGTCCGCTTGACAACCTGTTTAAGCGTTGCGCGGTTATCGAAAAATAATATTATTAAACAGTAATTTAAATAAATAAAATTGAATGGCGTACAGGTTCTTAGGATTATAAACAAGAAAAGCGCCAAAATGACTACAGTGCGGTTAAAGCGAATGATTTTTGGATGTGATATTGTTGAAATAGGCGTGAATCATGGGATTAGCCAGTAATACCGCTACCAGTGGCAACAAACCTGACAAAATCAGCCTATTTAAAACGGCCCCCTATTTAAAACGTGGTCTGTCCCCTATTTAATCCGGCACTGACTTCGTCAAGCGCCTTATTCTGTCCCCTATTTAATCCGGCACTGACTTCGTCAAGCGCCTTATTCTGTCGCCTTGCGCCTAACCAATAGGGTCAGACTCGATCGATAACCAATAGCGATAACCAATAGCGATAACCAATAGCGATAACCAATAGCGATAACCAATAGCGATAACCAATAGCGATAACCAATAGCGATAACCAATAGCGATAACCAATAGCGATAACCAATAGCGATAACCAATAGCGATAACCAATAGCGATAACCAATAGCGATAACCAATAGGGTCAGACTCGATTGGTAATCAGAATAGCCTCTCTATTTTAATCATTTTACCAGTAGTCAGGCTAGTTTTAGGTTGAAAGCAAAGAAAATCATATTCAATCGAGTCTAATGGAATGGTCCGCCTCACTTCCTCAACGGCCTCAAATGGGCCATGATGTAATTTTATAGAAAACATCAAAACAAAAGTGAGACAAACCATGAAGAATAATACCCCAAAAAGACCGATTACAGTGTTAGGAATTGATTTAGCGAAACAAAGTTTCCAGCTCCACGGAGTTAATGCAGGGGGTGAGGTCGTGCTCATGTAAAACGGGGGACAGACCACGTTTATTGTTCCTTAATCGTGGTCTGTCCTCTATTTTACTTACTATTTTATGTACGTTCAGGATGATGTGATTTTTATCATTTTGAATCGATCAAATGGTACGCCTTCTCTGGTCACGGTTTCTTCTTCAATCACGGTAAAGCCGAAGCGAAGGAAAACAGGGAGGCTCAATTTGGATGCGTCCACTGTGAGCCGATCATTATGCTGTAGTTTACCAATGGCTTCTTGCAGCAATAGCGTGGCATACCCCTTTTTTTGCGCGTTGGGGTGAACAAATAAACTTTTAATATGCCCGCGCATGGTCGCAGTGCAAAAACCAAGCAGGTGACCGTCCGCTGCGGTCACTCCGAGACAAAGACCTTGTAATACGAAATCGGCAAATTCATCGCTGGCATGAAAATTTGCCCACACCTGTTTTTGCATAGGTGAGTAGGCTTGGTCGTCTACCGCATATACTGAGGATTTATAAATTTCCCGGCAGGCTGGCACATGCTGTTGATTGAGGGAGATCAGCATAAAAATGTTCTTGATGGGTAGTGGCTGGTGATGTCGCTATTAAAAGTGGTGTATTTGCTCAGGGGCGAACATGATGCCCGCCGATGTCTTTGTTGCTTGATGACGTTAAACAAGTTGAACAGGGTTTACCTGTTGTTTTGCTTTACCTGTTTTTGATGCCAGTAATGGAATAAACCAAAGGGACATCATTTCCGCAATGGCTTGCATAATATCGTCCGCTTTCGCGCTCGGTCAAACCGTCAAAACAGTTATACGGACTGTACGTAAACTCATTAAAGGTGGTGATGCTGATCCCTGCGTTGATCAGGGCGTTGAGAATGTCGCTGATAGCATGCGCCCAGGTCATTGTCGTGGTGGTTTCGCCGTTGCAGTTCTCGGTGTAAGTGCCTTCTTCCTCAACATCCGCTTGCGCTGAGTGAAAATATGTATAGCCTGAAATGAGGTCAAAGATGGGGTGAAAATCCGCCATATAGAACACGCCGCCAGGTTTCAGGCTGTTGGCTATGGTGTGCGCCCATTGCGTTAAGCAGGGCAGCCAGCAGATTGTTCCGTATGATGTAAAGACAATATCGTAGTCGGCGTGAACGGTAAGTCCGAAGTCAAAAACATCTGCACAAATAAAGCGCGCCTGTAACCCGGCTTGCGTTGCCAGGGATTGTGCCTGCTCGATGGCGATTGGCGACAGATCAACACCCGTCACGATAGCGCCTTTTCTTGCCCAGGACAGTGTGTCCAGACCGAAATGGCATTGCAAATGTAACAGTTTTTTTCCAGCCACATCGACGAGCTCGGCGCGTTCAATTTCTTGCAAAGAGGTTTTGCCGGCCAGAAATCCCGCCACGTCATAAAATTTGGAACGGATGTGAATCTGTGTTCTTTTGTCCCATGTGTCACGATTGGATTGCAGATAGTCTTGCATGATGGTTTATTGATAAGTTGATTGGGGTGAATGGTCTTATGCGTCATGGCCGCACTAGGTGCATGAGTTGAATATCGCCTACCTCTTCGCTAAACCCGTGTTGTTGGTAAAACGGGAGTAGTGTGCTCAAGTGATTGTTGCCTAGACATCTGTCGGATCTTGGATGATTCTATTGCGGCGATTGGACATCGGCTGATTTTTCCGGTCTTTTTCGTTACGACCCTCATAACCCGACAGCCTCCTGGCAGGCAGTTGAAAAACTATTGCGCTTGCCATTCGGCGTAAAAAATGACTCAAAGTGCACATTTACTCCAAATGTAAGCTGCGCTCATAATATTTTTCAACACTCTGTTAGGAACCTGGGATTAAAAAAAGTTCACTTTGAGCTGTAATAATGAAAGCGGAAATCTGCAAATTTATGTACTGTTTTGGAATATCTTAAGATGGCGTTGAGCTTGGAGGGATAGGGCAGCGGTGCAAAGCATGGCTTTGCACCGCCATATTCAGAGGATTAATTGCTGTTTTGTCGATAAGCACTGCGCAGCATGATGGCCGCCGTCACCATGTTGTTGAGAGCATCGGTGACCTCGTTCCAGTTGCGGGTTTTTAATCCGCAATCCGGGTTGACCCATAATTGCGGCGCATTAATTCTTATTTGCGCTTTTTTCATTAACGCTAAAATCGCTTCGGTCTCCGGGATATTTGGGCTGTGGATGTCGTATACACCTGGGCCGATGTCGTTGGGGTAATTAAAATCAACGAACGCATCCAGTAGTTCCATATTAGAGCGGGATGTCTCAATGGTAATAACATCAGCATCCATATCGGCAATTGACTCAATAATATCGTTGAATTCTGAATAACACATGTGGGTGTGGATCTGGGTTTTATCTGCCACTCCGGATGCCGTCAGGCGGAATGCGCGGATAGCCCAGTGTAAATAACCTGCCTGGTCATGTTTACGCAGTGGCAGGCCTTCGCGTAGTGCGGCTTCGTCAATTTGAATGATCGCCACGCCGTTGGCTTCCAGATCACAGACTTCATCACGCAAAGCCAATGCCAGTTGCGTTGCTGTTTCGCTACGCGGAATGTCCTCCCTGACAAAAGACCAGTTCAAAATAGTAACCGGGCCGGTAAGCATGCCTTTTACCGGGCGGTCCGTTAATGATTGGGCGTAGTTTATCCAGGCGGTTGTCATCGCTTGTGGACGTTGAATATCACCATAAATTACGGGAGGTTTAACGCAGCGAGAGCCATAGGATTGCACCCAGCCATAACGGGTGAATGCAAACCCTTCCAGCTGTTCGCCAAAATATTCGACCATATCATTCCGTTCCGCTTCCCCATGCACTAAAACATCCAGCCCCAGGGCAAGCTGTTGATCAATACAAAATCGAACGTTCTGTTCCATTTCGGTTTTATACTGTTGAGCTGAAATATCCCCTTGTTTGAAGGCTTTGCGTGTTTGGCGGATTTTATCCGTTTGAGGAAATGAACCAATGGTTGTGGTCGGGAACAGGGGCAGATTGAGGTGTTGCTGTTGCAGAGGCTTACGAATACTGAACGGACTGCTCCGTTGGTACATTGCTTCATTGAGTTGGGTGCAGCGCTGGCGAATCTCGGGATGTTCAATTGCGGAAGAATGTTGGTGTAAACATGATGTCACGTCGTTAAATTCCTTGCCGACAGCCGTGATACCTTCTGCAACGGCCAGACGCAACAATTCCAGTTCAGTCAATTTTTGTCTGGCAAAAGCCAGGCGCGATTTGACCTCTTCATCAAGCTGGTTTTCTGAGTCTAAATCTACCGGCACATGCAGTAATGAACATGATGGGGCCAGCCACAGGTCGCCTTTATGGTCGTTTTTAATGTGCAATAACGTCTGATAGGTTTGCGGTAAATCGTTTTTCCAAATGTTGCGTCCATTGATTAATCCCACAGAGAGCACTTTCCCGGCGGGAAGATATTTCAGTGCCTCTTGCCATTGTTGAGGGTCTCTGATCAGATCAAGATGAATGCCATCAACAGGTAGCTGACAGGCTAGCGGTAAATTATCCTGCAGGCCTGAAAAATAACTGGTGAGGAGAAGCTTGGGCGCATTGTGCTGGAGGCGGTCATAGGTCGTTTTAAATGCGTCCTGCCAGCAGTCTGGCAGATCCATTCCAAGAACAGGTTCATCTATTTGGACCCATGTAATATTTAGTCCCTTTAGAATATGAAGCAATTCAGCATATGTGGTTGTCAGGTCTTCCAGCAGGGATAATTTATCAAATGATGAGGTCGTTTTTGCCAGCCATAACCAGGTGAGGGGGCCGATAATCACCGGTTTTGCAGGTAAACCCAGGGTTGTGATTTCTTCAATTTGCTCAAGCAAAGACTGGGGGTTAAGGTTAAATTTCTGTGCCGGATCGACCTCAGGTACCATGCAGTGATAGTTGGTATCAAACCATTTGGTCATTTCCAGTGCGCGAAAGGATTGCCCATCTACAGAACGGCCACGTGCCATGCGGAAGTAGGTGTGCAGATCGATGGTTGAGGACGACGGAGATTGAAATCGGTGTGGAATGACGCCTAATAGACAACAGCTATCTAACACCTGATCGTATAGTGAGAAATCACCGACAGGAATTAAATCAAGTCCGCAATTGGCCTGGACTTTCCAATTGTGTTGACGAATGTCAGCAGCTGTGGCCAGCAGTTCATTTTCAGTAAGTTCTCCGCGCCAGAATTTTTCCAGTGCAAATTTTAATTGGCGCTGATCGCCAATTCTGGGAAAACCCAGGTTATGAATTTTAAGCATGATTGAATCGGGTGAGTTAAAAAAATGAGATTGTAGGCAAGAACATAGGTGAGTAAAATTGATAGTTTTTCAATTAACAATGAAATTTATTCATAATGGAATTGATTCATCTGAAAATTTTGTTGGCGTTGCAGCGTAGAGGTTCACTGATTGCTGCTGCCGATGAGTTGTGTTTGACCCAGTCTGCGTTGTCCCATCAAATCAAGAATCTGGAGAAAAAACTGGGTGTTGTGTTATGGCGCAAACATGGGCGTAAATTAGTGCTTACCCAGGCGGGTAGTTATCTTTGTGATATTGCGGAGTCAGTGTTGACTACCGTTGACGCGGCCGAGCGTCATTTGCGGTTGTTGTCCGAAGGCAAAACCGGAAACCTGATCATCGGCGTGGATTGTCATGCCTGTTACGAATGGTTTAATACTTTTCTATTTCAATATCTTCAGGCATGGCCTTGCCTGGAAATTGAGGTCACGTCCAAGTATCGTTTTAATGCATTAGAAGCGATCAGCCACTATCAGCTAGATGCTTTGATGACAGCTGATCCGGGTGACATTGCAGGGATACGGTTTCAGCCATTGTTTGATTTTGAATTAAAACTTTTGGTGGCCAAGTCTCACCCATTGGCTGTGAAAGAATCGGTCGTACCTAAACATTTGAGTGAAGAAACCGTGTTGACCTACCCGGTGGATGAACAGCGCCTGGATATGTTTCAAAAGGTGCTGGTCCCCAATTCAATTTCACCAGGCATGCATAAAACGGTGGAAGAAACCGCGATTATGTTGCAAATGGTTGCTGCCGGACGAGGTGTTTGTCTGTTGCCCGAATGGGTGGTGGGAGAGGGCATGCATAGCCAAGAACAACTTGTTGCGCTGCCTGTGACCGGAATTGATTTAAAAAAAACGATGTATCTGGCCACTCGAGAAGAAGATAGCGAGCTGGAATACATTCGCTGGCTGGTGGATTTCGTGCATAAAAAATATCTCAGGAAGGCACGTAACACTGATTAAAGGCGGTCAATTGGGGAGGATGTACGAAGAGTTTTTTGCGATCAGAATAATCTGGCCGTTTATACAAAAGCCATTTGCAATGTATTCAGTAAACACATTGCAAATGGCTCCTGGCCTTTGTGTTTGTTACGGCGACGATATTTTGTTTTGTCGTCAAATTGATGTGATTTGTTAAATTGATGGGCGAATTTTGCGACCGGGTTTGGTGTGACCGGTGTCTGCAAATGTTTTGATTTCTTTCGTTTTTTCATGATTTTTCCCCGCTAAAGGATTAGAATGAAGGATTTATTTGAACATAATTTCCCCGTGAAGTTCCAGAAAGATTTTGATGTAATTGTCATCGGTGGCGGTCATGCTGGTACTGAAGCGGCATTGGCTTCGGCGCGTACAGGCGCCAGGACACTGCTGCTTACCCAGAATATAGAGACGCTGGGACAGATGAGTTGTAATCCCGCAATCGGTGGCATCGGCAAAGGCCACCTGGTTAAAGAGGTCGATGCGCTGGGTGGCGCGATGGCGGAAGCTATTGATCTGGCCGGGATTCAATTTCGCACGTTGAATGCAAGTAAAGGCCCGGCAGTACGCGCAACGCGAGCCCAGGCTGATCGCGTGTTGTATAAACAGGCCATTCGCGAAATGCTGGAAAATCAAAACAATTTATCCCTGTTTCAGCAGACGGTATCTGACCTGATTGTTGACGGCGAAATGGTCACTGGCGTCAAAACCCAGATGGGCCTGGAGTTTTTTGCCCGTGCCGTCGTGTTGACCAGCGGGACTTTTCTGGGTGGCCGTATCCATATTGGTCTGGAAAATTACAGTGGCGGGCGTGCCGGCGATGCGGCATCCATTGCTTTGTCTGAACGATTGCGGGAGATGCCTTTTCGCGTTGATCGCCTGAAAACAGGCACCCCGCCGCGGATTGATGGGCGCACGATTGACTACAGCAAACTGGAAGAGCAGCATGGTGATACCCCCTTGCCGGTCTTTTCTTTTCTTGGGCAGCGCGACCAGCATCCGTGCCAGATTCCTTGTCATATCACGCGCACCAACGTGGAAACCCACGATATTATCCGTTCCGGACTGGATCGCTCGCCGATGTATGCTGGGGTGATTGAAGGCGTGGGGCCGCGTTATTGCCCATCTATTGAAGATAAGGTGATGCGTTTTGCCGATCGTGATTCGCACCAGATTTTTGTCGAGCCGGAAGGCTTGCATACCAATGAGGTTTATCCCAACGGCATCTCGACCAGTTTGCCGTTTGAAGTGCAGTATCAGTTTGTCCGCACTATGCCGGGTTTTGAGCAGGCGGATATTATCCGTCCGGGCTATGCGATTGAATATGATTTTTTTGACCCGCGCGATTTGAAGTCTTCACTGGAAACTAAGTATATGAACGGTCTGTTTTTTGCCGGACAAATCAATGGCACTACGGGCTATGAAGAAGCGGCGGCGCAAGGTCTGATTGCAGGATTAAATGCAGCGCGTCTGGTGCGAGGCGAAGAAAGCTGGTGTCCGGCGCGTGATGAGGCGTATATCGGGGTAATGATTGACGATTTGATCACCCGCGGCACGCAGGAGCCTTATCGTATGTTCACCAGCCGTGCAGAATATCGCTTGATGTTGCGCGAAGATAATGCCGATTTGCGTTTGACTGAAAAAGGCTATGAGCTTGGGTTGGTCAATGAGCATCGCTGGCAGTCCTTTAGTGAAAAACGCGAGGCGATAGAACGGCTACAGGGCAGTCTGGTTAAACAATGGGTGCGCGCGGGGTCAGAACAAGCGGATAGGGCGGAACAATTCTGGGGTAAAAAATTGCAGAAGGAAGTCAATTTGCTGGAGTTGCTGCGTCGCCCAGAGGTTGATGTTGCTAATCTGCTGAGTTTTGCCCAACAGCAGGATGTCCCCGAGCAGGTCGCCGAGCAGGTGGCTATTCAGGCCAAATACGCGGGATATATTGATCGCCAGCAAACGGAAATCAATCGTACACGACGTTATGATCATCTGCGCCTGCCGAAAGATGTGGATTACAGTCATGTGTCAGGGTTGTCGAACGAAGTCAGTGAAAAACTGAAAATCCAAAAGCCGGAGACGCTGGGGCAGGCCTCGCGCATACCTGGGGTGACACCGGCGGCCATCTCATTATTATTAGTGCATCTTAAAAAGAAATCTGCTTGATGCAGAGGTGTCGCGAAACTATAAGTCAGGGGCTGACGTCACTGAATATGACCTGTTCGGAACAGCAGCTGGATTGCCTGGTGGCGTTTGCGGGCCTTATTCAAAAGTGGAATAAAACCTATAATCTGACCGCTATCAAAAACGAGCGGGATATTGCTCGTTTACACTTGCTCGACAGTCTGGCTGTGCAGCCTCATTTATATGGAGAGCGCATTGCCGATATTGGAACAGGCGCCGGTTTGCCAGGGATTCCACTGGCCGTGTTTTGCCCGCATATTCAATTCACTTTACTGGATTCAAACTCCAAGAAAACGCGTTTTGTTCAGCAGGCGGTGCTGGAACTTGGCCTGAAAAATGTTCAGATAGAACATGCCAGAGTCGAACAATTTCATCCGACGCAATTATTTTCTACGGTTATAATGCGGGCATTTGCAGACTTGGAAAAAATCATGGGTTTGACCTCTCATTTGCTGGACGAGCAAGGCGTGGTGCTGGCGATGAAGGCGAATATTCAAGCGCATGAGCTTGCCAGTGTTGTAGAAACGTATGATGTCATTCCTCTTGAGGTGCCGGGGCTGGATGTCGAGAGGTGTTTGATAAAAATTCAGAGGCAGACTGATGGCTAAGATCATTGCGGTGACCAATCAAAAGGGTGGCGTTGGCAAAACGACAACCAGCGTGAATCTGGCGGCATCCCTGGCGGCAGCAAAGCGACGTGTGCTGCTGGTTGATCTTGATCCGCAAGGCAATGCGGCGATGGGCTGTGGTGTAGATAAAGATGAAGTCGAGTATTCCAGTTGCGAATTGTTGCTGGAAGAGGTGCCGGTTTCTGAAACGGTGATTAAGAATAAAGAGATTGGCTTTGATATTATCCCGGGAAACAGTGATCTGACGGCTGCCGAGGTACAGCTAATGTCGGTCGAACATAAAGAGCGGCGTCTGGCCGATTCCTTATTGCCTTTACAGGCTCATTACGATTACGTGTTGATTGATTGTCCGCCCTCTTTAAATATGCTCACATTAAATGCATTGGTGGCGGCTAACAGTGTGTTGATTCCTATGCAGTGCGAATATTATGCGCTTGAAGGCTTGAGTGCATTGATGTCAACCATCCGCAACATCAAGGAGACGGTGAATCCGTCGCTGGATCTGGAAGGCATTTTGCGGACGATGTTTGATAATCGCAGTCGTTTGACGAAGGATGTCGCCGATCAATTAGTCGAATATTTTGGTGATAAGGTATTCAGAACCTGTGTGCCGCGTAATATCAGGTTGGCGGAAGCGCCCAGCCACGGATTGCCCGTGATGATGTATGACAAATCATCGCGAGGTGCCGTAGCTTATATTGCGCTGGCCGGTGAGTTGATTAGAAAAGAAAAGGGAAAAAAATAATCTATGGCAAGCAAAAAAAGAGGGTTGGGGCGTGGCCTGGATGCTTTGTTGGGAGAAGTGAGCCCGGTTGTCAAAACAGAAGATGAGAGGCAGCAGACGCAGCTGTCTTTGCCGATTGAGTTTTTGCAGCGAGGACAATTTCAACCCAGAAAAGATATGGATCCTGAAAAGCTTAAGGAGTTGGCGGATTCCATCTCTGCGCAAGGGATTATTCAGCCGATTATTGTTCGCCAACTGGCTGAAGAGCAGTATGAAATCATTGCCGGTGAGCGGCGCTGGCGAGCGGCGCAATTGGCCAGTCTACAAGAGGTACCTGTGATTGTTCGTCAGCTTGAGGATCAGGCGGTGATGGCAATAGCGCTGATCGAGAATATTCAACGGGAAGACCTGAATCCACTGGAAGAATCAGAAGCCTTAAAACGATTGCTTGATGAATTTGGGCTGACGCATCAGCAAATTGCCCAGGCTGTTGGAAAGTCAAGGACAGCGGTTTCAAATTTGTTGCGTTTGCTGGATTTATCGCCCGGGGTAAAAGATTTGCTGGCTAAAGGGTTGCTGGAGATGGGGCATGCCAGAGCCTTGTTGAGTCTGGATGAAGAGAAACAGGAAATCGTTGCCAATAAGGCGGTAAAACAGGGGTTGACTGTCAGAGCTGTTGAAAAGCTGGTCAAGCAGCTGTTGGAGCCTGTGCAGCAAAAGCTCATGACGGATGAGAAAAAAGATCCGGATACCGTGAGACTGGAGCGTGATTTGAGTGAAGCCATCGGTGCAAAAGTTGAAATAAACCACTCGCCGAGCGGGCGGGGGAAGTTGACATTGACTTATGCCTGTCTGGAAGAGCTGGATGGAATTGTTGCCAGGCTCAAATAATAGCCTTATTTACGGCAGGGTAATTGATTGCGTTACTGAAAGAGATTGTTTACCTAATCAGTCTATTTGTTTCTTGCCTATTAACAAGCCGGTCGATATAATCCTTCCAGCGATGAAATGGGATAAAAAATGACAGGTAGAAATGAGTTTTCTACAGTCAAAAAAATAGTCCTTTTACAAGTTCTGATTGCACTGTTGGTGACATCAGGCTTTTTACTGCTGGAAGGATGGGAAGGGGCAGTTTCTCCATTGTCAGGAGCATTGGTTGCAATCATTCCTAATGCTTTTTTTGCCTTGCGGATTTTTTTAAAGCGTAATGCAAAAGTACAACAAATTGTTCGATCCTTCTATGTAAGCGAGTCGATTAAAATCGTCTTGACCTTTGTGTTGTTTGCAATGGTGTTTCAGCTTCCCGGAATAAATTTATTAACAGTACTGGCTGGATATGTGTCAGTGTTGTCAGCGTTTTGGTTTGCCCTGCTTGTGTGGCGTGAATAAGATTGTGAGGAAAGATGTCTAGCGAAGGTGCAGTGAGTGAAGGTGGTGCAACAGAGTATATTGTTCACCATTTAACCCCGTTGTCAGTGGGGGAAGGTTTTTGGGCGTTACATCTGGATACCTTGTTTTTCTCAGCATTTCTTGGTGGACTGTTTATCTGGTTTTTTAAATCGCAAGCAGATAAGGCCACTGCAGGTGTTCCCAATCTTACTCAAAATATTGCCGAAATGCTTGTTGAATTCATCGATGGGCAAGTCAAAGATACCTTTCATGGCAAAAGCGAATTAATAGCACCCATGGGTTTGACGATTTTCTGCTGGGTCTTTTTATGGAATTTTATGGATTTGATTCCTGTAGACCTGCTGCCGTCTCTGGCAAAAGTGATGGGGATGGAGTATTTGCGCGTAGTTCCAAGTACAGATTTGAATGGAACCTTCGCATTATCAATAAGTGTGTTTTTTCTGATTATTTTCTACAGCATCAAGGTTAAAGGTGTGTTGGGGTTTGCCAAAGAGCTGACCTGTACTCCATTTGGCCCCTGGTTAATGCCATTCAACTTCCTGTTGAAGGTCGTCGAAGAAATAGCCAAGCCAATTTCATTGGGACTGCGGCTGTTTGGTAACCTGTATGCTGGAGAACTCATTTTTATATTAATCGCGTTATTACCCGCGTTTATTCAGCCAGTGTTGAGTTTCCCCTGGGCTGTCTTCCATATTCTGATTATCACCCTTCAGGCGTTCATTTTTATGGTGTTAACCATTGTATATATGAGTATGGCTCACGAAGATCATTAATTAGAAAAAACAAATAATTATTTTTTATTTTTAACGAGGAAATTTTTATGGAAATTGCATCTTTAATTGCAGAGGTACAAGGTTTAACTGCCATTTCAGTGGGCATTATTCTGGGTCTTGGTGCTGTAGGTACCGCGATTGGTTTTGGTTTGTTAGGCGGCAAGTTTCTTGAAGGAGCTGCTCGTCAACCAGAGCTGGTCCCAATGCTACAGGTTAAAATGTTCATCGTGGCGGGTCTGCTTGATGCGGTAACCATGATCGGTGTGGGTATGGCGTTGTTCTTTACTTTCGCAAACCCGTTTTTATCTGCCGTACAATCTGCTGCAGGCTGAGTACATCCCGTCAATAAACAGCTATAAGAGGAAGGCATCATGAGTATCAATGCTACTCTGATCGGGCAGATGATTACCTTTACACTTCTGGTATGGTTTACCATGAAGTACGTCTGGCCACCAATCATGCAGGCACTGGAAGAGCGTAAGGCAAAAATTGCTGAAGGTCTTGCCGCAGCAGAAAAAGGTCAGGAAGATATCAAGCTGGCTGAGAAAAAAGCCAAAAAAGTGCTGAAGGAAGCAAAAGATGAAGCGGCAGAAATCGTGAGCATGGCGCAAAAGCGAGCTAACGAAGTTGTTGAAGAATCTAAAGATAACGCGAAACAGGAAGGTGAGCGTTTATTGCATGCTGCTCAGGCCCAGATTGAACAGGAAATGAGTCAGGCAAGAGAAAATCTTCGTGAAGAAGTGACTTCAATAGCAATGCGAGCAGCTGAACAGATTCTTAAAAGCGAAATCGATAAGGCCAAGCATCAGGCAATTCTTGCCAAGGCAACGGAAGAGTTAGGGTAAGAAATGACTGAATTAGCAACGTTAGCCAGACCTTATGCAGAAGCTGCGTTTAAGCGCGCTAAGGAAACGGACAATAAACAGTCATGGTCTGATTCGCTACAGTTTCTGGCGTGTGCAGTACAAGTTGAGGCGCTTGCTGGGTTGATTGCAAATCCTCGGGTAAGTGATGAGAAACTTGCTGAATTGATGATTGATATTTGTCAGGATCAGGTTCATGAGGAAGGCCTTATTTTTTTGAAAATTTTGCTTGAGAATGAACGGTTGAAGTTCTTGCCTCAAATCTCCGAAATTTTCGAACAGTACAAAGCTGATGACGAAGGTTATGTGAATGTCGACCTGTTTTCAGCATATGCGCTAAGCAAAACGGAAGAAAATAAATATGTCGAGCAGCTTGAAAAGCAGTTAGGGAAAAAGGTTAACGCCAATGTATCAATTGATCGTTCTCTGTTAGGTGGTGTAATAGCAAAAGCAGGGGATAAGGTAATTGATACCTCTATCAATGGGCGACTGAATCAATTAGCAAAGCAACTCTAACAATATCTAGAGTAGGAAACAAAAATGCAATTAAATCCATCTGAAATAAGTGATCTGATCAAGCAGAAGATCGAAAATTTTGACGTCAGTGTCGAAGCGCACACCGAAGGAACTGTGGTAAGTGTTACGGACGGCATTGTTAGAGTACACGGACTGTCTGAAGCATTACAAGGTGAGATGCTGGAATTCCCTGGCGGCTCATATGGAATGGCCTTGAACCTTGAAAGAGATTCAGTGGGTGTGGTAATGCTTGGAGCATATCAGCACATTTCAGAAGGCGACATAGTTAAGTGTACCGGTAAAATTCTTGAGGTGCCGGTAGGTGAAGCATTGCTGGGTCGTGTTGTTGATGGTTTGGGTAACCCTATCGATGGCAAGGGTGCGATTGAAACAACAGAAACTTCTCCGGTTGAAAAAATTGCACCCGGTGTGATTGCCAGACAGTCAGTTGATCAGCCTGTACAAATTGGTTTGAAATCGATTGACTCAATGATTCCGGTTGGACGGGGTCAGCGGGAATTGATTATTGGTGACCGTCAGACTGGCAAAACAGCCATCGCTGTTGATGCTATCATCAACCAAAAAGGCACGGGAATTAAATGTATCTATGTTGCGATCGGTCAGAAAAGATCTTCAATCGCCAACGTAGTGAGAAAACTGGAAGAGCATGGCGCAATGGAGCATACCATTATCGTATCGGCGTCAGCTTCTGAATCAGCAGCATTGCAATTTATATCACCTTATACTGGATGCGCCATGGGCGAATACTTCAGAGACCAGGGTGAAGATGCATTGATTATTTATGATGATTTGACCAAGCAGGCCTGGGCATATCGTCAGATTTCATTGTTACTACGTCGTCCTCCAGGGCGTGAAGCCTATCCAGGGGATGTTTTCTATATTCATTCGCGTTTGTTGGAAAGAGCATCACGCATAAATGCGGATGAAGTAGAAAAATTAACCAATGGTAAAGTGAAAGGGCAAACGGGTTCATTAACGGCATTACCTATCATTGAAACCCAGGGTGGGGACGTGTCTGCATTCGTACCAACCAATGTGATTTCAATTACCGATGGTCAGATTTTCCTGGAAACTGACTTATTCAATTCGGGTATACGCCCTGCTGTAAACGCGGGTCTGTCGGTATCCAGGGTAGGTGGCTCAGCTCAAACCAAAATTATTAAAAAGCTGGGTGGCGGTATTCGTCTTGACTTGGCTCAATATCGCGAACTTGCAGCCTTTGCTCAATTTGCATCAGATCTTGATGAAAGTACACGTAAGCAGATCGAACGGGGTCAGCGTGTAACTGAGTTAATGAAACAAAATCAATATGCACCTATGTCTGTGGCTCAAATGGCGGTATCACTGTTTGCTGCAAACGAAGGTTTCCTGGATGACATTGAAGTTGAAAAAGTGCGTGACTTTGAAGATGCTCTTCAATCATACATGGCAGCACAGGAAGCTGACTTGATGGCATCAATCAATGAAACAGGTGATTTCAACGATGACATCAAAAAAGGGCTGAAAAAGGCAATTGAGAAATTCGTAAAAACTAGCACCTGGTAAAGGAAACGCTAATGGCCGTTGGTAAAGAAATACGCAGTCAGATATCGAGTATTAAAAACACTCAAAAGATAACTCGTGCAATGGAAATGGTTGCTGCGAGTAAAATGCGTAAAACAAAAGACAAGATGGAAGCCACCCGTCCTTACTCAAAAAAGATCAGCCAGATTATCAGGCATTTAGCTCAAGCTAATCCTGAATATCAGCATCCTTTTTTGATTGAGAAAGAGGTTAACAGAGTTGGTGTCATTGTTATCACTTCAGACAGGGGATTGTGCGGTGGTTTGAACTCTAATCTGTTCCGTAAGCTGGTTATTCAGTTCAGAGATTGGGAAAAAGAAGGCAAGGAAGTTGATCTTTGCGCCATTGGTTCTAAGGGGGCCAGTTTCTTTAATGGGATAGGTGCCAATCTCACTGGTCAGGTGACAAAGCTGGGCGATACGCCCCACTTGAATGACATTATCGGTATCATCAAATTGATGCTCGATGCCTTTTATGACGAAAAAATAGATGCATTATATGTAGCGCATAATGAGTTTGTTAATACCATGACACAGAAACCGGTGCTAACAAGACTATTGCCAGTAGCTGCAGGTGAGCTTGAAGATGAATTACAAGCCCAAGGTCATTGGGATTATATCTATGAGCCGGATGCAAAAGAAGTTTTGAACAATCTGTTAACTCGTTATATTGAGTCAATTGTTTACCAGGGTTTAGTAGAAAACAATGCTTGTGAGCAGGCAGCAAGAATGGTTGCGATGAAAAGCGCCTCTGATAATGCGGGCAATATTATCGGAGAACTGCAACTGGTCTATAACAAAGCACGTCAAGCCGCGATTACACAGGAAATTTCTGAGATTGTGAGTGGTGCAGCTGCAGTTTAAGCATCTCGTAGCGAATTTATAAAGTATTAAGAGGACAAAAACATGAGTTTGGGTAAAATCGTACAGATCATTGGTGCGGTTGTTGATGTGGAGTTTCCACGTGAAGAGCTACCAAAAGTTTATGATGCACTGAATATCGAGAGCAATGGTCTGGTTCTGGAAGTTCAACAGCAATTAGGTGATGGTGTCGTTCGTACCATTGCAATGGGAAGCACAGATGGCCTGGCTCGTGGAGTTGACGTAAAAAACACCGGAGATGCACTGAAAGTGCCAGTGGGTCAGGAAACACTGGGACGCATCATGAATGTTCTCGGTGAACCGATTGATGAAAAAGGCGCGATTGGCGAAAAAGAGAAATGGGGCATTCATCGTGAAGCACCCAGTTATGATGAGCAAGCGCCTGCCAATGAGCTGCTGGAAACCGGAATCAAGGTCATTGACCTGGTTTGTCCATTTGCGAAAGGGGGTAAAGTCGGTTTGTTCGGTGGTGCCGGTGTAGGTAAGACGGTTAACATGATGGAGCTGATTCGTAATATTGCGATTGAGCACAGTGGTTTTTCTGTATTTGCTGGTGTAGGTGAGCGTACTCGTGAAGGAAACGATTTCTACCACGAAATGACGGATTCGAATGTAATCGACAAAGTATCATTGGTTTATGGACAGATGAATGAGCCACCAGGAAACAGGTTGCGGGTGGCTTTGACAGGGTTGACCATGGCGGAATACTTCCGTGAAGAAGGCCGTGATGTACTTTTTTTCGTTGATAATATTTATCGTTATACTCTGGCGGGCACCGAGGTGTCTGCACTATTGGGCCGTATGCCGTCAGCAGTAGGTTATCAGCCGACACTGGCTGAGGAAATGGGTGTGTTGCAGGAGCGTATTACGTCGACTAAAACCGGTTCAATTACTTCAATCCAGGCGGTATACGTACCGGCGGATGACTTGACTGATCCGTCACCTGCAACCACTTTTGCACATTTGGATGCGACTGTTGTATTGTCTCGTCAAATTGCTGAGCTGGGTATTTATCCTGCGATTGACCCACTTGATTCCAGTAGTCGTCAGTTAGATCCTCTGGTTATTGGTGAAGAGCATTATAATGTTGCGCGTACCGTACAGGGTATTTTGCAGCGTTATAAAGAATTGAGGGATATTATCGCGATTCTGGGTATGGACGAGCTGTCTGAGGAAGATAAGCTGACTGTATCACGCGCTCGTAAAATTCAAAGATTCCTGTCTCAACCTTTCTTTGTTGCGGAAGTATTTACCGGGGCACCGGGCAAGTATGTTTCTCTGAAAGATACTATTGCGGGCTTTAAAGGTATTATTGATGGCGAGTATGATGAATTGCCAGAGCAGGCATTCTACATGGTCGGCACGATAGATGAGGCGATTGAAAAAGCCAAAGGCATGCAATAACGATAAAAGGTAAGTCTTATGACAATGACAATTCATGTTGATATCGTTAGCGCTGAACAGGAAATATATTCCGGTCTGGCTGAAATGGTATTTGCCCCCGCTGAAATGGGTCAAGTAGGTATTGCTCCTCGACATGCATCATTGATTACCAATCTGGTTCCTGGTGAGGTCAGAGTCAAAATCAATGAAAAGGAAGATTATGCATATTATGTTTCCGGTGGTGTATTGGAAGTTCAGCCACACATCGTGACTGTGTTGGCAGATACTGCTATCCGAGCTAAAGACATTGATGAAGCAGCAGCTCTGGAAGCGAAAGCGAAAGCAGAAGAAGCATTGCAGAATAAAACCGGTAAAGCTGATTACGCAAAAGCTCAGGCGCAGCTGGCAGAAGCCATGATGCAATTAAGAACCCTTGATCGCTTAAGAAAAAGAACATCGTAATTCAATTGAATTATGAGAAAACCCGCCCGCAGCAATGTTGGCGGGTTTTTTTTTGCCTGTAAGTGAAGCTTAATAATTCATTCACAGAAAAACTGGATAATAAGCAGATTGTTTACCTATACTTTCGATTAAGATTAAATCAACTATTCACGAATAAATATGCAGACCAAATCAATCATACTCGCGGCAGGGCAGGGAACACGGATGAGATCCAAACGGCCTAAGGTATTACATCCCATTGCAAACAAATCATTACTTGAGCATGTCTATGATACAGCCATGCAAATGCAAGATGCAGCGGTGAATATCATTTATGGTCATGGTGGCGAACAAGTGTTAGAAACACTGAAACATCTTGATGCAAACTGGGTAGAGCAAAAAGAACGATTGGGTACCGGTCATGCGGTTCAGCAGGCGATTCACTTGATAGAAGATGAAGATATCGTCATCATTCTGTACGGTGATGTGCCTTTATTAAAAGCCGAAACCATAAATACGATTGTTTCAAATGTGGATGAAAATACACTGGCGTTGTTGACGGTAATACTTGACGACCCACATGGCTATGGACGCATTGTAAGAGATGGCGATAAAAAAGTGATCAAAATTGTTGAGCAGAAAGATGCAAATGAACAGGAGCTGCTCATTACCGAAGGCAATACAGGTATTTTGGCAGCAAGAGGAGACAAGTTGAAAAAATGGCTGTCGCAATTGAGCAATAACAATGCGCAAAATGAATATTACCTGACCGATATTATTGAAATGGCGGTGAATGAAGGGGTTACGGTCAAAACCAGCCATCCGGAAAGTCAGGATGAAGTTTTGGGCGTAAACAACAGGGAGCAGCTCGCCTATCTTGAGCGGGCCTATCAAAATGACCAGGCCGCACAATTGATGACACAGGGTGTCACTTTGGCTGATCCCGCACGTATCGATGTGCGCGGAAAATTTACTGAATTGGGAACAGATATTTCAGTAGATATCAATGTTATTTTTGAAGGAGAAAACAGGATTGAAGATGATGTGTTCATAGGCGCGAACTGTGTCATTAAAAACGCAGTTATCAAACAAGGTGCTCAAATTCTGCCAAATTCGATTATCGAAGATGCCATTGTCGGGGCTGAATCGAGAATCGGCCCGTATGCAAGGCTACGTCCACAAGCAGAATTAGCTGATCATGTACATATTGGTAATTTTGTCGAAATCAAAAAATCGACTGTGGCGTCTGGCAGCAAAATCAACCATTTAAGTTATGTCGGTGACGCTGAAGTAGGTAGCAAAGTAAATATTGGGGCGGGGACAATTACCTGCAATTATGATGGCGCCAATAAATTTAAAACAATCATAGGCGATGGCGCGTTTATCGGATCTGATACCCAGTTGGTCGCTCCGGTTTCTGTGGGCAAGAATGCAACAATCGGCGCAGGTTCAACAATCACAAAAGATACTCCAGATGATCGATTAACACTAAGCAGAAGCAAACAGCTAAGTGTGGAAGGGTGGCAAAGACCGGTGAAAAAGGAGAAATAACATGTGTGGTATTGTCGGTGGAATCGCTCAACGTAATGTAATTCCTATTTTATTGGAAGGCTTAAGAAGACTTGAATATCGGGGGTATGACTCAGCGGGCTTGGCGGGTATCTCGGAAACATCGGTTTTCAGAAAGCGGGCATTGGGTAAGGTCAGTGAATTACAATCGTTGATAGATGAAGACCCGGTAGATGCAAAGCTGGGTATTGCACATACCCGTTGGGCAACGCACGGAAAACCCAGTACCGCCAATGCACATCCACATATATCAAGAGATGAAGTGGCCGTTGTACATAACGGAATCATTGAAAATCATGAACAACTGCGTACCGATTTAAGTTCCGGTGGTTATCTATTTACGTCGGAAACGGATACCGAAGTCATCGTGCATAAAGTGCATGAAAAACTTCAGCAAACAGATTCATTACTGCAGGCCGTCAAATTATCAATTGCGGAACTGGAAGGTGCTTATGCGCTAGGCGTTATCAATAAAGAACACCCAGATACGTTGATAACCTGCAGAAAAGGGAGCCCATTAGTGATTGGGGTGGGTATTGGCGAATACTTTATTGCCTCTGATATTGCAGCCTTGTTACCCGTCACACAGCGCTTTATTTTTCTTGAAGAGGGCGATATTGCAGAAATCCAGGTTGATCAGCTGACCATCTACGATAAAGATGAGCAGGTAGTGGAAAGACCTATTAAAGAGAGTCAGTTACAAGCTGACTCTGTTGATAAAGGGCAGTATCGTCATTTCATGATGAAAGAGGTGTATGAGCAGCCTTGGGCAATCAGCCAAACTCTGGAAGGGCGCTTCATAGACAATCGTCTGCAAGATTCAGCTTTCGGTCATAATGCGGCTGAAATTTTCGATAACATTGATTCTGTACAAATTCTGGCCTGCGGTACCAGTTATCACGCCGGTCTGGTTGCCAAATACTGGCTGGAAAAAATGGGGCGCGTGCCTTGTAATATTGATGTCGCCAGCGAATTTCGCTATCGTCAGCCAGTGATTGCAAAAAATACGTTAGTGGTGACTATTTCACAATCAGGGGAAACGGCAGACACGCTTGCCGCATTGCAGGAAGCAAAAAAAATGGGCGTGAAATATGCGCTTACCATTTGTAACGTACCTGAAAGTTCGCTGGTAAGAGAATCTGAGTTGGTATTGATGACCCGTGCCGGCCCTGAAATAGGCGTTGCCTCAACCAAAGCATTCACTACCCAATTGGTTGCATTATTAATGCTGACGATTGCTGTGGGACGTCGTTTTGAATTATCACAAGAAAAAGAACAGCAAATATCATCTGAATTGTTTGCCTTGCCAGGCAAAATAGAAAAAGCGATAGAACTTGACCAGCAGATAGAAGACCTGGCAGAACAGTTTTCAGAAAAACACAATGCATTGTTTCTCGGGAGGGGCACGCAATATCCTATCGCGATGGAAGGCGCACTCAAGCTTAAGGAAATATCCTATATCCATGCCGAAGCCTATCCTGCAGGCGAGCTCAAGCATGGCCCGTTAGCATTGATCGACGCGGAAATGCCGGTCATCACCGTTGCGCCCAACAACAGCCTGCTGGAAAAGCTAAAATCCAACATACAGGAAGTCAGTGCGCGTGGAGGGCAGCTGATAGTCTTTATGGATGAAACATTGGAAGCGGAAGAAGCAGAAAATGTGCAAATTATCAAAATGCCAAAAGTAGCCAATATTATTTCGCCGATCGTCTACACAATCCCTCTGCAATTATTGTCCTATCATGTCGCAGTACTGAAAGGAACGGATGTTGATCAGCCTCGTAACCTCGCCAAATCAGTCACCGTAGAATAATAGTGTATTCAATTCTCATTTTTCTGCTTCTTAGGGACAAGTCATAAAAGAGCATTAGATTGGGGGGTGGACTGGGCCCTAACATCACCCTGTTTTTTAAGATAAGCCCGGAGTTACTGCAAAAGTAATCATGTGGCAATCTTTAATAAGTGTCGATAATGCTATTCAGTGTTAACACATAGCATGCGCAAGATTTACTCTGTACAAGCTCACAATTTCACAAAAATTATTTTGATGTTGGTCTAGTAAATTCGAAAACTTTCATTAGGCTTAAATTAAGAGTCATAACTGATGCTGTTTTTGTAGACGGACGACATGTACACACAATTTTTCAAACTGAATAAAGCGCCTTTTAAGTTAACGCCTGATACAGAATGTTTTTTTGCTGAAGGGAGTAGAAAAGCAATTTTGGAGGGGCTTATTTATACCGTGACCAATGGTGACGGTATAACCAAAGTGATTGGAGAAGTGGGGAGTGGAAAGACTTTGCTATCCCGCTTGCTTGCTGAATTGCTTCCTGGGCATTTTGAAGTACTTTATCTCATTAATCCGCGCATTTCAGCAGACAAGATTTTGTATGCAATTGCAGTTGAATTAGGTATGGATGCACGTGCGGATGAAGATAAAGTGGCGTTGTTACATCGAGTTCAGCAGCGATTGCTGGCGTTGCATCAGCAAAATAAAAAAACGGTACTGTTGATTGATGAGGCGCAGGTGGTTCCGCTGGAAACACTGGAAGAAATCAGAATGCTGTCTAATATTGAAACAGGACAACATAAACTGTTGCAGATTGTGTTGTTTGGTCAACCCGAGCTTGAGAAAAAACTGAAAAAATATGAGGTTCGCCAGATTAGAGAGCGGATTATTCACAGTTTTCATTTGCCTCGTCTTACCCGGCCAGAAGTCGGGCGTTATTTGTTTTTCCGCTTGCAAAAGGCGGGGTTCCAAGGTGTCTTTCCTTTTTCATCTTTAGCTGTTGGTTTGATTACAATGAACTCGGGCGGCTACTTACGCAAATTGAATATTCTTGCCGATAAATGTTTATTGACGGCCTATAGCAGACAATCAAGAAAAGTCGGGGTGTCAACAGTGTGGCGGGTGATCAATGAAGGCCGTGGACATACGGCGAAATTTGCATCAGCGTTAACCGGCATATTGATGATCGCAGGCTTGTCAATGCCTGATGTGAATGCGTGGGTAAGTAAACAAATATTAGAAGATAGCGTGGGTATGTCCCCTACAAATATAGCTAAACAGGAAATAGAACAGGGTGATGAAACGTCGTTAGTCACGCACGTTAATCAAATCACCGCGTCGATGCCAACAGCAGCATTAACGGCAGAAGATGAAGAAAGTCTGGCAGTTGCGCATGCCTACGTTATTAAATTGATGCAGGTTCAAGTAAAAGATGGTCTCGATATTCATCAGGCGATTAGGGCCTTGATTCCAAGCGGTTTACATAATGAAGTGTTTTTTTATCCATTAAAAAATAATCTGTTTCAGGTGTTTCTCGGTAATTACCTTCATTATCAAGAAGCACTTTCGATGAAACTGCAGCTGCCAGAAAGGCTCACGCATAACCGGCCCTACATTCAAAAGAAAGAGAAAAACCGGTTAGAAAATAATAACTTGATACAAAAACTTAAATCAATGGGTTAGCTGATTGCATTCGATGAGTTGTTTACTATATTTCCAGGTATGAACAGAAAACGTTATTCATATAGCAAAAAAATCCTTGTCTATGTACTGGGAACAAGCCTGTTTGGATGTGCCCAGAAGCCATTTGAAACCTCTTCCGCTCATTTAAAGCCAGTAACAGAGAAGGTCGCCAAGGATAGTCAGGATATTCCCAAACCCGTAGTTGATAAAGTATTTTTGCCACCACCTGTGCAGCGTGCCCCAGAGCAGCTATTTACAGTTGTGGTTCATGATTTGCCTGCCAGGGAACTGCTATTTGCGTTGGCACGCGATGCAAAAATGAATGTTGATATCGCACCCGGCATAGAGGGAAAAGTGTCCTTGAATGCGATTGACCAGACAATGACCCAGATTCTTGAGCGCTTAAGAAGACAGATTGATATACGTTATCGCATGATGGGCGATACTTTGGTGATTTCAACGGATGCGCCTTATTTCGTTCAATATAACGTGCCTTATCTGAATATCCGGAGGGAAAGCGTTACCACCGCTAATATATTGACTGAAGTGAGCTCAACAGGTTCAGGTGCAGGCGAGGACAGCGGTGGTGACAGTTCGGTTTCATCAGCCGTGATCACTTCAGAATCCTCTTATCAGTTTTGGGAAGCCTTGATTGACAATTTACGCGCAATCATCAGGGAACAGGACAGTTTTAGAAACCTGGAAAATAAAATTGGACAGGATCTGGAAAAGAGTAAGGAAAAGCAGGAAAACAGCCTGATTGCGCACCAGGAAACCGGCATGATTGCCATCCGGGCCACAGAAAGACAGCACCGCGTCATTCGCGAGTATATTGATAATGTGGTGGAGCAGGCAACAAGACAGGTATTGATCGAAGCAACCATCGTAGAGGTTGAATTGAATGATCAATATCAAACCGGGGTGGACTGGAGCTTTCTGGCGAATAACAGTGCCTTTTCATTTTCCCACACACAAAGCTTTGAAGACTTGGTCGTGGGTGCAGCCCCTGCCATAACACCTGCTGCGTTTGCCTTTACCGGCAGAGATGTAGCCGCTTCGATCAAATTACTGGATTCATTTGGCAATACGCGTGTGTTATCCAGCCCCAAGCTGATGGTGTTAAACAATCAGAGTGCTCTTTTGAAAGTCGTCAAAAATGATGTGTATTTCACCACCAGTGCACAATCTGATTCTACCCAGGGTGTGGTTACCACAACATTTGAAACCGAATTACACACTGTCCCAATCGGTTTGGTGATGAGTATCATGCCGCAGATCAGTGACAGCAATGAGGTGATCATCAATGCGCGTCCAAGCATTTCCAGAAAAGTGGCGGAAGTATTGGATCCACATCCTGATCTGGCATCCAATAATGTTGAAAGCAGAATCCCGGTCATCGAAGTTCGGGAAATGGAATCAGTACTAAAACTGAATGACGGCACCATTGGCGTTATCGGTGGATTAATGCAGGATTCAATTGAAAATCAGACGGAAGGCACCCCTGGATTAAGTCGAGTACCTTATCTGGATAATTTGTTTGGCTATAAGAACAAGCAGAATAAGAAAACCGAGCTCGTGGTGTTTTTACGTCCAAGAATCATAAAGACGGCAAGCATTAAAAGCGACTTGCAGGATTTTTCGCCTTTTCTGGAAGATAAACTTTACGAATTCGAATTGCCGGAGATTCGATGAGTTTACTGCTGGATGCATTACGTCAGGCTGAAAAAAACAAGCAGGACAAACAGGAACAGAAAGGTGATACGCCTACTCCGGATGTAACGAATACGCCTTCTGCTGAAGCCAGTGCTGAAGATGAATTAGTTGAACTGGATGTTTTGCCAGATTTTGATTTATCCGTAGAACAACAAATGCCTGAATCACAGGTAACGGACGAGAGCGCTGATGACACTATTGTAGAACAGCGGAGCGAAGAGGAGAGCACTGAGCGTTCACTGAGTGAGCCAGACATCGTGCAGGAAGAAGAACCGGTCTCAGCGATAGCGGAAGACACTGATTCTCCATTGAATGATAATGAGTTACCGGCAGAACAAGCTGCAAGCGTATCGCCATCGCTTGCTAAACAGGTTGAACGTTCAGATCAAAAGCCGGAGCCAGCCACAGCAGTAGAAAAACAAGATCAACCTGTTCAAGCCGAGTCTCAACTCGAGGCCCAACCCGAGCAAAGCCCACAAACGGATGCAGAACTGGCGCATGAGATAGTGTTTGTCAGCAATAATATCAATAAACGACATTTATATTGGGTAGTACTGATTATCGTGGTGCTAGTGTTAGCGGCCGGCATGTATTTATATTTTCTGGCCAAACCTGTTCCAGCAACAAATCAAGACGTTGAAGAGTTCATCATTAATGATGGAATGGGCGATGGCTTGATGATGCAAGAAAGCGGCATTGTCGTCGAGAGTAACGAAGAATCAAAGACACAGGATACACGCTCGGAAGCAAGCAACGATTCAATTCAGGTGATGGCTGCGCCGGAGAAAAAAACTTACGTTGTTGAGGCGGCGGCATCGCAACAGCTTGAGCAGCAAGATCGTTTTTCGACAAGCGATGATGCGGTGACGGCCGTTGACTATCCGGATGATTTTCAAGTCAAAATAAAAAGACAAACATCCACACTATCACGCCATCTCTCAAAGGCTTATGGCGCTTATCAGAATGAAGATTTTGATCAAGCCAGGGATATCTATACACAGATTCTCAAGAAAGACCATAACAACATTGATGCATTATTAGGGCTGGCGAGTATTTCAGAGCAATTTGGTCAGTTAAAACGCGCCCAGGTGCTCTATGAAAAGATCCTTAATCTGGATGGAAACCATATTTATGCGAACAATGCTCTCATCCGTATTAACAGTGCAAACACTCAAACGAAGAGTGAAAGTCACTACAAACAGTTGCTGGAACAATATCCTGAACAGGCCCATACCTATGCTTCTCTGGCAAATTTTTATGCAGCTCGGCAACGTTGGAATGAAGCCCAGCAGGCTTACTTTCAAGCCGTAGAAAAAGATGCAAAAAATCCAGACTATCATTTTAATCTGGCGATTTGTCTGGACCATTTAGGTAAAAAAGCGGTGGCCTTACGCTATTACCAGTTGGCTGTTGAATTAGCCAAAATAGTCCCCGCCACATTTAATTCTGCTCAGGCGGCTAACAGGATCCAGCAATTACAGGATGTTAATCAATGAGTGGAAAAAAGCCCGTTAGACTGGGTGATTTACTCATTAATGAGGGAATTATCACGCAGGATCAGCTAAAAATTGCGTTGATTGAGCAAAAGGCCAGAGGTGAACAGTTAGGGCGGGTGATGGTCACGCTGGGGTTTGTCAGCGAAGAAATGCTGCGTGATTTACTGGGTGAATCCCTGGGTCAGCAGAGTTTAAGCCTGAAAACCCTGATTCCGGATAAAGTTGCGCTGGAGTTAGTCGATCAAAACCTGGCCAGACAGTTGAAAGTTTTGCCGATCAGTTATGAGCCCGACAAGAAGCAATTAACCATAGGCATGACAGATACCTTCAATATCGTCATCATTGATCGGATTGCTTCAGTTGTCGGTAGCGATATTGATATCGATCCAGTGTTGGTTAGTGAGACGGATCTGGAAGTTGCGCTGGATCAATTTTATGGGTTTGAGCTATCAATTGATGGCATTCTGCATGAGCTTGAAGGACAAGGAAATATTGAGAAGGATGATCTTGAGCAGGAAACCAGTCATCCTCTGGTTCGATTGATAGATTCTTTTTTATTCGATGCTGTCAAGCAGGGGGCGTCGGATATCCATTTTGAACCGGAAGCCAAGTATTTACGCATACGTTATCGGATTGATGGGGTCTTGCGTCAGATACGGAGTCTGCATAACAAATTCTGGTCTGCCATGGTCGTCAGGCTGAAAGTGATTTCCGGTATGGATATTACCGAGACGCGTCTGCCACAGGATGGCCGGATCACTTTAAATATAGGCACCCATGAAGTTGATTTCAGGGTGGCGTCGCAACCGACCGTGCATGGCGAGAATATCGTTCTGCGTATTCTGGATCGAAAAAAGGGCATTGTGCCGATTGAAAAACTGCAATTAAGCGCGTTGGCCTTCTCTCAATTGCAACTGATGATGGCGCGCCCTGAAGGCATCATTATCATCACCGGGCCTACCGGTAGTGGTAAAACCACCACGTTGTATTCCATGCTCAATCATCTGAACGATGTGGCGGTAAATATTATGACGCTGGAAGATCCAGTGGAATATCCGTTGACCATGGTACGCCAAAGTTCAATCAACCCGTCCTTGAAAATGGACTTTGCCGGAGGTATCCGGTCTTTGATGCGGCAGGATCCCGATATTATTCTGGTCGGTGAGGTGCGTGATGGAGAAACAGCATCCATGGCGTTTAGGGCGGCGATGACCGGACATAAAGTATTCACCACGTTGCATACCAACTCTGCAGTAGCCTCGTTTCCCCGCTTGCAGGATATTGGGGTTAAAGACAGTATCATGACAGGCAATATCATCGGTATAGTTGCCCAGCGCTTGATCAGGCGCTTATGTGATAAATGCAAAGTAGCTTATCAACCGGATGAAATCGAAAGAAAAATCTTGGGTTTGTCTTCGACCTCAAAACAGGAAGTCTTTCGAGCGGCAGGTTGTGAAGCATGCTATCAAAGTGGATACAAGGGCCGTCATGCCATTATGGAAGTATTGAGAATTGATAGTGAACTGGATGCGTTAATCGCACGCGCAGCTACGCCAATGGAAATTGAAAAGCAGGCCAGGAAAAATGGTTTTCGTTCATTGGCGGATGAAGGGGTGGTCAAGATTATAGACGGCACGACCAGCCTGGAGGAGCTCTCGCGTATCGTCGATTTAACCTACAGATTGCAATAGCTTATGGCCCAGTTCAGATACCGAGCAATCAATGCAGAAGGCAGGATGATTTCAGGAACCCACACCAGTGCATCTGAACGGGAACTGGAAACCCTGTTGTCAAAATTAAAACTTGAACTTGTCTCGTGCTCAGAACATAAGCCGCTGTTCTACCTGGGGTATGCTAAAAAAGTTTCACGTCGTGATTTGATCAATTATTGTTTTTATCTTGAGCAATTGACTCATTCGGGCATTTCTGTCGTTGACGCCTTACTGGATTTGCAGACCAGTATGTCACCCAGTTACATCAGTGAAGTGATTGGCGTTCAGGTGCGTGAAATACGTGACGGTAAAACATTTTCAGAAACGCTCAAAGGGTTCCCGCAGATTTTTTCATCCACGTTTGTCAGTTTGATTGAAGCCGGTGAAAAAAGTGGCGAATTACCCCATGTATTGAAAGACTTGACTGAGACGTTGACATGGCAGGATGAATTGATTTCTCAGACCAAAAAAGCCTTAACATTACCCTCGTTTATTTTTGTTGTTGTCTTTGCAGTCGTATTTTTTCTGATGACGTTTCTGGTTCCTCAGCTGGTTTCATTTATTACCATGATGGGTGAAGAGTTGCCTCTGCATACTCAAATCCTGATAAAAGTATCTGATTTTTTTGTGACCTACTGGCCTGGAATTCTTGCGTCGCCTTTTATTGTATTCATCAGCTTAAAACACGCCATCAAAACCAATCCTAAAGTACGATTTTTATGTGATAAAAACAAATTAAAAATCTGGGTGTTTGGGCCGATTATCAACAAAATTATTCTGGCGCGATTCAGTAATTATTTTGCGTTGTTATACAACTCCGGTATTCCGGTGATCGAGAGTCTGAAGATTTCGGAAGGTATTGTGGATAACAAAGCGATGGAGCAGGCATTAATCAATATTAGAAACCTGATTGCTGAAGGCGCCACGGTAGGCCAGGCTTTTGAAATGGGCGAGCTATTTCCCCGCCTGGTCATTAGCATGATTAATGTGGGGGAAAAAACGGGTGAGCTGGGCACCTCTTTGCAAAACGTGAGTTATTTTTATAAACGGGATGTGGATGACGCCATTGATGGTATGCAGGCAGTGATCGAACCTGCCATGACGGTCGTATTAGGCTTAATTATAGGTTGGGTGATGGTCTCGGTATTAGGGCCGATCTACGACCTGATCACAAACATCAAAATGTAATCATGGCTAAGCATCCTTTTATCTATATCAATAACAGCGGGTTAACTGTTTATGCATGGCAAAAGAATCGTTTGTACGAGCAACTTAAAATCAGCGATATTGATGAAGCCTTTATTGCTATCAGGGATTTTTTTGAGACTCAGCATGTGGGGCCGGTAAGGGTCTTTATAGATATTCTTGAAGAAACCTATTCACTTGAATCAATTCCTCATCTCAAGCGAAGTGACCGTAAGTTGATGATGAAACGCAAGCTCAAACAGTTGTTTCCCAGAGTTCAGTTCAGTCATTACCAACATAAGGCTAAAGGGACTAATGAACGGCGAGATGATTTGGTCTTGTTTTCAGCCATCAATGATGATGATGTGATTAAAGGCTGGCTGCATATGTTGTATCTTGCTCAGGTAAAAGTTGAGGGTTTATATTCAGTGCCTATATTGCTGGAGGAAATTGCCGGAAAGTTGAAAGGTTCTACAGACAAATTAATCATCAGTCTGGTGGCAGGCAAACAGGGCGTGCTGTTAAGACAGTCATTCTTCCGCAATGACATATTGGCATTAAGCCGGTTTAAACAGATTAACGTAGACGACTGGCAACAATTAGGCGAAGAAATAAAGGAAGACGTTAACCGGAGTCAGCGTTTTGTCTCACGCCATTTTGGTCTTTCTTCAGAGAGCGGTTTATCCAGTTATTTCTTTTCGGCAGGTACGGCTGATTCAGAATTGTTTAACCAAATTAATTTTGCCGGGATAAATTTAACGCCCAAATTGATTGCCTGCAAGCGCTATGCAGAAATGCAGGGTGATGACATTGCTGACGAATGCGGGCTTTCTTTATACCTGGCCGGAATAAATGCCAGACGGTTTTCGCTAAAACCTCATTATAGCGATAACAGTACGCGTTTCTATTTTCTGCATTTTCAGCTGCGTCGCTGGCTCAACATGGGGAGTGCGGCTGTTTTGCTGCTAGGCCTGGGGCTGGCAATGAGCGACATATCGGGGGCAATCAAATTGCATGACCAGTATGAAAACCTGCGTCATTACAGAATTGAGACCCTGGGGCAAATCGCCAAAACAAAAGAAACGCCCTTGTTTCATGGGTTGAGTTCGTTTCAACTGATTACACACTTTGAGGTTCGATCCAATTTACAGAAACATCTGTTATCTCCCCGGCAGATTTTGTCGTCGATAAGTTTGGCTTTAGAAAGCCATCCTCAGATTTTTATGCGCAAACTTGAATGGGGAGGCGAAAATACTAATAAAGATGGACAGAATGAGAGTATTGATTTGATGATGGACCCCACCATGATGGAACAAGAGATGGATTTTGCGCAGGCTGAGATTCAAACGGTGCCGTTAAAAATTGAAGGCAGAGTTGATGGATTTCAAGGTGATTATCGAGATGCATTAAATAAAATTGAGCAATTTCGGCTGACACTGGAGAAAAACGAGCGGCTAAAGAATGTAGTCGCGCTCAGTTTGCCGGTTGAAAATGTCTCTGGCAAAGAGTTAAGCGGTTCAATGAGTAAAACCAGAGAAGAAGCCAAGTTTGTTCTTGAAATGGAGTGGTCGAGACATGATGGCTGATATTGATTTTTCCTTAATTAAATTGCAGCTCATTATTTTCATCTTATCGTTATTGTTTTGTGTGGCGATTGTATTGGGAGCGAATAGTTATTATCAGTCGGAGATACAGATCAAGCGCTCCATGGAGCAATCTTTTCAGGACGTGAAAGACAAACTTGATAAGCGCCTGGAAGGAAATGCAATTTTTATGAAAATTAAACATAAACTTCATGAATTAAATGGCTTTTCTTATGCCTGGTCAGACAAATTAGGCTGGATGGAAGTACTGCAACGCGAAGGTGAGAGGCATGGATTACCATCGATGACATTTAATATCAGTGCGCGCATGCCTGATCAACAATTCGGCCAACAATTAATTGAAGACAGGGTCTATAAAACCAAAGTTGAAATTAATGCCGGCCTGGTCCATGGTGCGCAACTGTTGGATGTTGTCGAATCATTGAAAAATGCTGATCTTGGGATGTTCAGTGTGGAGCAATGTGCGCTGGAAAAGAACAGAGCGAAGTTTCAGGTCAATAAAGCCAATGTACTCGCCCAATGTTTAATTGAATGGTATGAAATTGATCGAGGAATTGATGATCCGGTGGACGCCATGATGCCAGAGGGAATGTTCTGATGTTTGTTAAACAAAGTGCTATTTCTCTGGCCGTTATTATGTGTTACGGGTTACTGCTTTCAACGCAGGTGATGGCAATGGGGCGCTTGTTCATATCTGCAGAACAACGTATGCAACTGGACCAAGGCAAACAACAGGGCAGTGAAGATGTCGTGGTGGAAAGCGAAGCGCCCAGCCAAGTGCATCTTAACGGATTTATCAAGCCCAGTGCTGGGCCCCATACAATTTGGGTGAACGGTGTTGAGCGCCAGCAGACTGCGGGTAAAACGTATTTGATTCAGCATTGGATTAATCCCAGACACAGTATTTCTGTCGAATTACAAGGCGAAAGGGCAGAGCTGATGCCGGGTCAAAAGCTGGATGTGGAAAGCAGAAAAGTGGCAGAAATTTATGAGCACCAGGCGACTGAAAATACGGATGTGTTAGATGAATTCCTTGATGATGTCAGTAGGGATGACACAACAGAGAGTGTTGGACAGCAATCAAGCCCTGTAAAAGCCTCTTTACAAAATGTGAAACAGGTTCGGGAGATGATGGATGAAATGTAGTTCTCCGGTCAGGCGCTTTCAATGTCGCGGTGCGGCATTGTTAATGTTTGTAATGGTCGGTGTGATTGCTGCCAGTGCATTGATGTTGAAAGCGCTGAATGTTTCTTTGCCTCAGTTTACTCAAGCCAGTGATAGCCGTGTGTTAAAAACGGCGCGCCAGGCATTATTAGGCTATGCCGTCAGTTTTGCCGAACGCAATGCCGGGTCTATGCCCGGCTACTTACCTTGTCCTGATCTGAATGGAGATGGCTTGGCAGAAGTCAGTTGCGGAGCTGCCGGGCACTCTGTTATCGGTCGTTTGCCGTGGCGAACATTGGGGTTACAACCGTTGCGGGATAGTGCAGGTGAATGTTTGTGGTATGCCGTTTCCGGGGATTATAAGGAAAATCCTGCCAACCTGTTAGCCACCGATGCTAATGGGCAGTTTTTGGTTGTTGACAGTGAGCTGAATCCGCTAAATGGTGCACATGTGGATAATGCCGCGATAGCGGTTGTTTTTGCTGCAGGCAAAGCGTTGTCTGGACAGAACAGGTCGGTCAGTACAAATAATGCAACAGAGTGCGGGAGCCAACGTGTATCGGATGGAATTAATTTGAGCAGGCATCATCTTGATACTCATAATGGCATCAATAATGCGACAGGGACTTTTAATCGCAGACAATTATTAGGTGTGCCTGTTGTTTCGATTGGTGGAAATGGCTATTCGGCATTCATCGCATCGTATAACCCGGCCGCAGACAGTGCAAAAGGGCTGCCGGCATCGTTCAATGATGTGCTGATAAGTATTACGCCTCAGCATTATGAAAAAATCTATACTCAAATGCAGGTGTGGGTAGGCAACCGGGTAAGACAATGTCTAAAACAATACAGTGATAACAATAGTGGCAAGTTGCCCTGGCCGGCACTCTTAAATACAGGGGGGCTGCCGGGCTTTAATGATAATTCACTCGCATTACGCTTTGGCAGATTTCCTGCCAATCTTGCCAACAGTGCGGGGCATGGGCTGAGTTCCTTGTGGCCAATGGACCCTTTGCAGCCCGGGGTTCGCTGCTTTAGTTGGGGGTGGTGGCCCGGCTTTCAAGAAAATACATTTTATGCCATAGACCCGGTGGCCTCGGCAACCGGAGTACCTGGAGCATTTACGCTGCAAGTGGATGGCAGTGCCAGTGCAGCCGCAGTTATTGTCGCTGGGCGAGAGGGCGCCGCCCAGGTCAGAACAAATAGTTTAACCAAGTCGCTGATTAGCAATTACCTGGAGACAGAAAACATTGTCGATTTGGCTTCCGGTTTATTGCCTCCAGGAGACCAGGTGTTCGTAAGCAGTGACCGCAATGCTGCTTTTTTTAATGATTATGTTTGTACTTTGGAATCATGTCCATGATACGTCAGATTATGCAAAAAACCACCCGAAAGCAGTCGGGGTTTAGTCTAATAGAAATTTCAATTGTGCTTGTGATTGTGGGTTTGTTGTTAGGTGGAATGATGATGCCTTTATCCACCCAAATGGAAAAATCCCGGAGGAATGATACGCGAGCCATGATAGATCAGGCATTTGAGGCGATTTATGGGTATGCGCTCATGAACGGTCGGTTGCCATGTCCAGATACCTCAGGCAATGGCATGGAAAACCGGTCTGGCGGAAACTGCACCTCAGTGAACGGTGGCTTGCCCTGGGCCAGTTTGGCGACTGCAAATGCCGATGCATGGGGACAGACATTTAGTTATCGGGTCACTAATGCGTATGCGGATACGGTGGATGGCACCGGCTGTGGTAGCGCAACGTCTGGCGTTTCATTTTCATTATGCTCCAATGGCGATATTCAAGTCCTTGATGCAAGAGGCGGTGGGCAAGTGGCTAGCAATGTGCCTGCCATCATATTTTCACGCGGCAAGAACTGGACCCGTGCACCATCGAATGATGAAGCTGAAAATACGGATAACGATGCCATATTTGTATCAAAAAATTATTCCAGCGCGGCAGGGTCTGAATTCGATGATTTGATCGTCTGGATGGTGCCTGGCATTTTATCCAACCGAATGGTGAATGCAGGGCGATTGCCATGATGCATGCGTTGAAGCATTGCCGGCTTTTTGCCTATACCGTGTTCGTTGAGGCGATTACGCTCAATATCATCCTGAGTTGTGGGTTGATTTTTATGGTGGGGGCAGGCATAGCATTGTTTGTAGGAGAAATTGCCATCGTTGAAACTCGCGAAACTCAGGTTGGCATGTCTGCAGCCTTCCTGCGATTGGCGTTGCTGTTCTTTTTGGCTTTGTTTACGATCAACAGTATTAATCGAGAGCAGAATGACAGATTGCTGCTGTTGTATTTGTCATTGCCTGTGTCGCGCCAAGTATTTGTGCTGGGTAAATTCTGTGGGTTTGCATTGATGGCCGCGATATTGGCCGTCTTGTCATTTGGCTTTTTATTGCTATTCACCGATGCTCATTCTGCGTTGTTATGGAGTGTTTCTTTGCTATTTGAAGCTTGGATTGTGATTGGATTTAGTTTGCTTTGTGCATTCAGTCTGGGACAAATCACTCCTGCATTTGCCGCTGTTTCAGGTATTTATCTGCTGTCTCGTAGCCTCCCGTCCATTATTTTAATGTCGAGTAATCCGTTACGCTCTCACGAAGAAACCGTAATCGACCGGTTTATGCAGAGTATTCTTCATTTGCTTGATTATTTATTGCCCCGACTGGATCGGTTTACCCGCAGTGAATGGTTGATGTATGGAGAATTAAGTACTAGCGAGCTATGGTTTATCACTCAACAGTCCATCATATATTTGATGTTGTTGTTGTGTACGGCATGTGTGGATGTCTATCGAAAAAACATTTAATTCAAACGTTTGATGAACGCATTGAAATTGAGTCAGGATCGTCCTTTTAAGGCCATACCCCGAAGTTTGCTGATAATTTTGATGGTTTCCTTTTGTCTTCAGCTTGGTTGGCATGCGTATTCAGCAAGACACCATGTGGAAAGGGCGTTTCTCAGTCAACCACCATCAGACCAGCAGCTAAAAGTCATCGCGTTGGGTGAAGAGGAGGTACTGGCGCGCATATTAATGCTTTGGCTGCAGTCTTTTGATAATCAACCCGGGGTGAGTGTTCCGTTGCGAGAGCTGAATTATCATCGTATTGTAGCCTGGCTGGAAAAGATCAGTCGACTCGATCAGCGGTCGCATTATCCTTTGTCTTCGGCGGCCTATATCTATGCCGGGATAAAAGAGCCGCAAAGACAACGGCTGATTTTTGACTTTATCGAAGCCCGATTCAAAGAGCAGCCAAAACGTTATTGGCGCTGGTTGGCTCATGCGTCAATTATGGCGCGACATCGTTTGAAAGACAATGCGTTAGCGTTAAAGTATGCCCGCATGTTGCGGGAATATACGTTGGCATCAGATATTCCTGGGTGGGCGAGACAGATGGAGATTACCATTTTGGAAGAAAATGGCGAGTATGAAAGTGCGAGAATGCTGATTGGGGGCCTGCTTAACGAATCGCTTTTGAATGATCCACAGGAGCAATATTACTTAAATCAACGTTTGCAGACGCTGAAAGGTGGGGATTAAGCAGCTTTTTCAGCCGTCCTTTAGATAAAGTGAATGCTGGGTTGGAGTTTATCACCCAGGATTTCCAGTACCTGTAAAATATTGTGGCATGCCTTTTTCTCATCCACCATAAAGCAGGTATCCAGAGAATTTTGCTGGATTGCAATCGTCATTTCTTGAGCGTTTGCGTTTGCTTCATTATGCCAGCGCAATAACAGTGTTTGGGCAGGGGTTCTGAATATTTTGACCGCTTTGCCTGGCAACAGTAATACTTCTGTGTTCATGTCTGGCATGCGGACCCCCATTTCCCCAAGCCTGACCAGATAGCACCGGCATGCATCAAACAATTGCTGCTGTCTTTTGAGGATCAGCTTATCCAAAGGCGTTGATGTCTTTATATTGGAAAAAACAAATTGCTCCGCCAGGTTGATGGTTAAATGTTCCAGTTCGTGGGTAGAGAGTTGATCGTTATCAAATACCCGACTGATTTCTGGCGTGACATTTAAAAACATCAACCCGTATTGGGTTTCATTTTGCGATGTTCGCTTATTGCAAATAACACCGTTACCTTTGATCTCATGTTCTTCAAGATTAAGGATAAATTCAATTTTTTCCGGGACTTTTAAAGTCAGCTCATCATTGGCAAAAGCCAGACCATTCAGGCTCAAATCAATAGAACGGCAAAGATGATAGGCGGGGGGATTATGATTAAATCCTGTTTTTCTTATCTTTAGCTCAAGGCCTTGTAAAGGAAGGCGTTGATCGTGTCTTCGATTGATTAATTTATTCTGCGTTGACATGAGGTTGGTTATTTAGACAGTTGATGTAGGCTTGTTCCAGCGTGTCGGCTTGAAATTGCTGCAATGCCATATCGACCGGGCCGTGAAAACGGATATGGCCGTTGGATAAGATTGCAATATGGTCGCAAATAGACTCGATATCATGCAATAAATGGGTGCTGAATATCAGTGTTTTCCCTTGTTGTTTCTGGGCAAGCAAAAGTTTCTTAAAGGCAAAGCGGGCGGTAGGGTCCAGACCTGACATGGGTTCATCAAGGATTAACAGTGGTTTTTCACTGGCCAGACAGGCGGTGATGCCCAGTTTTTGCATCATGCCTTTGGAATAGGTGCGTACCGGGCGTTTAAGCGCAGTTAAATCAAACAATAAAGTGGTTAAGTAATGTTCCAGTTTGCCAATATTCGGTTCTGCATCATACAAAGACAGCATCAAGTCTAAAAATTGTTTGCCCGTTAAATAATGGGGCGCCTGGAAATGTTCAGGCAAAAACGCAAGATGTTGACGCGCCTGGCATTTATTATGAGTTGTGTGTGCAATTTGGATCTCGCCTTCATCAACATGGCAAATATCTAGCAGGCATTTAAACAGCGTCGTTTTTCCCTCACCATTTGCGCCAATTAAGCCGGTGGTCGTAGCTGAGCTAAGTGTTAGATTTATTTGGTTGAGGACAGGCTTATCTGAATAGGATTTTGTCAGATTGGAAAATGAGAGCACTGGCTTTCCGTTTACTTAGGTTATAAAAAGTATAGTTGCCAAATGGGTTTGTTGGAGGGATAGGCATAAAAAAACCGTAGCAGATCAACTGATACGGTTTTTTGTAAAAAATTATGTTAATGCGTATTAATACAAGCTGATACCAGAACAGTCAGCGCTGCCATTATTGACCACCCAGTTTGTTCCACTTACACAGGTAGCGGTAGTCAACCGTGGCCAGGCTGAACGGAAGGAACCTGTTTGCGGGTTGCCATCGTCAATTTTTCGATCAATTTCCGCCAATACGGTTGAGGCAACGGATTGGCCTGTATAGATGCCATTGGATGACGCTGTGGATGCACGTCCGTTTGCATTATATTGGTTCCAAAAAGCAACAAACATTGCACCGCCCCATGGGTTAACAGGTGAGTTTTGCGAAGTAGGCGTAATGTTTTGTTCCGAGGTATTGAATGCACCGCTGTAAAAACCTGCTGCGGATAAGTTATTGGTTACCAGAGAGGTGTTTCTCCAGGGCTGGATCAAGCCATTATCACAAGCCCAACGACAGTTGACGGCTCCATTACCGACAATGTTGCTTGCATTGCTCATATCACCTGGTTGAGCGCGAAAGCGATCCTGAAAACCGAATACGGATGCTTTTAATTCATCCATGCTGCTGATCGCGTTTCTGACTTGGGCATTTTTTATCAGCTCCTGGCCTTTTAAAACGCCTCCAACCAGTAAGCCGATGATCACCAGGACGATTGCTATTTCAATGAGTGTAAACCCCTGTTGTTTTTTCATGTTGCCCTCAAACAAAAAAAGAAATTGTTATGGGCAAGACTAGATTATCGTTTTAGAATTTCAATCTGAAAAAACAGCAGAGAGCCAACATTTTTAACAACATCACAAAATGATTTTGTGATTTGTGGACATGGATACAATGTTGAAACAAGACGTGTTGTTGTGTCCAGAAATTACATTTCTATCATATTTAAAGTCACTTCTTCGAGATGGCCCTGTTGAAATTGAAATCCGCGCATTTCCAGTACACCTTTGGTGTTCAACGAGATAATCAGCAATAGAGACTCAGGGTAGGAAAGCTGCTGCAGATCAACGCTGGATGGAAAGGCGGGAGCGTTGGGGTGTGAATGATACACGGCCCATAATTCTTCATCACGATCCCGTATGGTTTTCATGGCAGTAATTTGTTGTTGAGGGTCCAGCAAAAAACGCCTGTCAGGCGTTTCAGCAACATTCGAGACAGGATAGCAATGATGGGCGGTATTGCCCTTGCCTCCCACTAATCCGCAGATCTCCTGATCGGGTGATTGCTGTGCCAAATGGAGTAATTGGGTGGCAAGTTTTCTGGGGATAAATAATTCTTGTTTGTGCATGGTCATGATTCAATTATGGCTTGCTGCCCACGGTGGCACGGGGATGGCCGGCCAGGTCTTTGTGAGTCGATATATTTTGGTATTTGTATTTTTTAAATAAGGCCTGAACTTCATTTTGTTGCTGGTAGCCATGCTCAAGCATGACGAGCCCACTCTTTTGCAGGTAAATGGCAGACTGTTGCAGGATGTGCTTGATATCAGACAGCCCCTGTTGGCTCGAAACCAGGGCTGATTTTGGTTCAAACCGCACGTCCCCCCGGGTTAAGTGAGGGTCTTCCGCATCAATATAGGGCGGGTTGCTGATAATCAGGTCAAAGTTCTTGTCGTTGATGTTTTCCAGCCAGTTTGAATGAATGAATGTTATGTTTTGGATATTCAGTTTACGTGCATTTGACTCAGCAACATCGAGTGCTGACGGGCTGACGTCGCAGGCGGTAATCCGGCAATCCGGGCGTTCTGCCGCTAACGTAATGCCGATAATGCCGGAGCCTGTACCCAAATCGAGAATGTTGAGCGGGTGTTTAGGTAACAGGGATAAGCTGAGTTCAATCAGCAGTTCGGTGTCCGGGCGCGGGATGAGTACCTCCGTCGTTACCTGAAATTCACGCGACCAAAATTCGCGCGTCCCGGTCAGATAGGCAACAGGCATACCGTGTTGACGTTCAGCGATCAGGGAAGAAAATGTAGTGTAAGTGGCAGCTTCCAATAACTTCTCCGGCCAGGCGCGTAAAAAACTGCGCGGCTTGTCAAGACAATGGCAAAGCAATACTTCGGCCTCCAGTAACGGGGTGTCGGAACTCGCAGCCAATTGCTCGGTGGCTTGAGCTAGCGCCTGCTGAATATCGGTCACTCGTTGCCCAACTGGGTTAGCAGTTCTGCCTGATGTTCGTTGATCAAGGGATGAACCACATGCTCCAAACTACCCTGCATTATGTCTTCCAGTTTATACAGCGTCAGGTTTATGCGGTGATCTGTCATGCGCCCTTGCGGGTAGTTGTAGGTGCGGATGCGTTCCGAACGGTCACCACTGCCGATTTGCAGTTTGCGGTTTTCTGCCTGCTCTGCACTTTGCTTTTCCTGTTCGGCAGCAAGCAGGCGTGATTGCAGCAGGGACATTGCACGCGCCCGGTTTTTATGTTGCGAACGTTCATCCTGACATTCCACTACAACACCGGTCGGAAGATGGGTGATGCGAATTGCCGAATCTGTTTTGTTGACGTGCTGACCGCCGGCGCCAGACGCGCGGAATGTGTCGACTTTAAGATCAGCCGGGTTAATCTCGATTTCATTGACGCTGTCTACTTCCGGCATCACGGCCACGGTGCAGGCAGAGGTGTGGACACGGCCTTGCGATTCCGTTTCCGGCACCCGTTGTACACGATGCGCACCGGATTCAAATTTCAGTTGAGAATACACGTTTTGTCCACTTACCCGCATGATGACTTCTTTGTAGCCGCCATGTTCTCCGCGGTTTTCATTGATGATTTCAATGTTCCAGCCCTGCTTTTCGGCATAACGCTGATACATTTTTGCCAGATCACCGGAGAAAATAGCCGCTTCATCGCCACCGGTTCCGGCACGAATTTCCAGAAAAATATTGCTGTTGTCATTCGGGTCTTTGGGTAACAGAAGAATTTGCAGTTCATGCTCAAATTGTTCCTTGAGCGTGTTCGCGTGCTCAATTTCCTCTTTGGCCATTTCGCGTAAATCCGGATCGCTGTCCTTGGCCATGTCCTGTGCTGCCTCAAGGTTTTCCTCGTTTTTCTGAAAACGGGAATAACAGTCGACTACCGGGTCAAGCAGAGAATATTCCTGGCTGAGCGAGCGAAATTTATTCTGGTCGTTCTGAACTTCCGGCTGGGAAAGCAAAACAGCGATTTCATCAAAACGGTCTTTCAGGCCGTCCAGTTTGTGGATTATGGACTCTTTCATTATTGTTTCAGTTTGAATATTTCACGTGCCGCGGCAATCAGGTCATGGCGCTCATTGGCACCGGCCTGACGCAGTTGTGCACTGGGGGTGTGGATCAGTTTATTGGTCAATGTGTGCGCCATTTTTTGGACTACCTCTTCAGCATCAGCGCCATTTTTCAACTGTGAGACCGCTTTTTGCAAAGCCTCGTCACGCAGGTTTTCCGCCTGCTGCCGGTAAGCAGTGATCGTAGTCTGAGCGCCTTGTGCGCGTAGCCAGGAAAGAAAATGCTGAACTTCCGAGTCGATGATTTCTTCAGCCTGTTCTGCTGCACGGCGACGGGAATCCATGTTTTCATTAATGGTATTTTGCAGATCGTCAACAGTATAAAGGTATACATCCTTGAGTTGCTCAACTTCGGATTCAATGTCGCGTGGGACGGCTAGGTCAACCATGAAAATTGGCTTGTGCTTGCGTTGTTTGATGGCGCTTTCCACGCGTCCTTTGCCCAGAATAGGCAGGGTACTTGCCGTGGAGGAGACGACGATATCAGCTTCAGCGAGATGTGAGGGTAATTCGGCTAACGCAATCGCATACCCGTTAAACTGGCTGGCTAACTGGTGTGCTTTTTCATAAGTACGGTTGGCGATAATGATCCTGCCGATTTGTTTTTGATGCAAATGGCGTGCAGTTAATTCTATTGTTTCGCCCGCACCTATGAGTAAGGCGGTTTGTTCGCTAAGCTTATCGAAAATCTGTTGGGCCAGTTGTACGGCAGCAAAAGCCACGGATACCGGGCTGGAACCGATGGCAGTATCAGTACGGACTTTTTTAGCCGCAGCAAATGTGTGATGAAATAATCTGCTAAGGTTTTTACCCAATGTGCCAGCATCATTAGCAGCTTGATAGGCGGTTTTCATTTGCCCCAGGATTTGCGGTTCACCCAGAATCATGGAGTCAAGACCACTGGCGACACGGAACATATGACGGATTGAGTGGTCATCAAGATAGTTATATAAATATGGGGTGAAATCCGCCGGGGCAATGTTTTTGTTTTGTGCCAACCAGTTGATTAGGGTATTTTGGTCGGCTGAAGCGGCATGGCAATAGAATTCTGTCCTGTTGCAGGTAGAAAGGATGGCGGATTCGCTAATCTCATTTTGTTGCCATAAACTTTGCAGAGAATCATTTAATATTTCCGCAGGAAAAGCCAGCCTTTCGCGAATCGCGACTGGAGCGGTGTTATAATTGATCCCAACGGCAAGAAAAGTCATGGAGCGAATTGCGAATAAAAACCGTTTATTCTAAATAGTTTACTGTGTTTGTCCAAACAATAAGCAAACACATTCTGCTAATCTTTAGTAATTAATATTCAAAACAGGTCGTTTGTCTTGATGAAAAAATGGATAGCTTTATTTACGATATTGGTGACTGGGTGTGCTACCCAGCCTGTTTCTAAGACAGAGGTTGCCACTCCTGCAGAAAATAACCCGCAGGAACAGACTAAAGTCGAACCGCTAGCAGCTGAGTCTGAAATAGAAAATATAGATTCTACAGCGATTGATCCACAGGTTATGTATTTGTTGATGGCTGCTGAGCTGGCTGGGCAAAGAAACCAGTACGCAGTGGCATTAGAAGGTTATTTACAGGCAGCCAGGTCAGTCAATGACCCTCGCATTGCAGAACGGGCAGCCCGCATCGGTTTGTTTTTAAAAGACAGCGAACGAACTGAAGAGGCTGTTCATCTTTGGTTGGCGCAAGATGCGGAAAATTTGACGGCGAGAAAAATTGCTGTTTTGTCTGCCTTCAAGAAGGCTGACAAAGAGCAGTCGATTCTTCAGTTAAAAGCGTTGTTTGATTTGAATCCTGCCGGAATTGAGTCTCTGTTGCAGGAAATCAGCAAAGCAATGGCAAAAGAAGGAAAAAGCCAGTTTGTATTTGATGTGTTGGATGAATTGCTGTTGAGTTATCCAGACAAAGCGGTTTTGTATTATATGCAGGGGAAACTTGCATCAAGTTGGCGGGATAACCAATTGGCACACCAAAAAAATGCCAAAGCCCTTGCGCTACAGCCGAAGTGGAGTAAAGCCTTGGTTTTTCAGGCGCAACTGGCAGGGCGTGAAGGTAAATTAACGGAGGCTGTGGAATATTTGCAGCAAGCATTGAAGGCGTCTCCTGATAATGTGAGAATTAAAAAAATGCTGGCTCAAGTGTATATTGATGACAAGCAGTACGATGAGGCAGTCAAAGTTTATCAAGGTTTGCTCGCAACTCAACCGGAAGACGGAGAAAGTCAATTTGCCATTGCCTTGTTGAGAATGCAGCAAAAAGAATATGAGCAAGCAGAAGCAGATCTCAAAAAGCTATTAATGAATCCGGCCTGGGTTGCTCAGGCAAGTTATTACATGGGGCGATTGGAAGTTATCAGAAAAAACCAGAATGAGGCTTTGATCTGGTTTGAGAAGGTAACTTCAGGGCCATTTCAGTTTGAAGCAAATGTCGCCGCAATTTCAATATTAATTGATCAGTCAGAATTTGATGTTGCATTATCGAAAATTGATAGTGCTGAACTCAGGTACCCCCAACATGCCGTGCGGTTAATTTTGTTAAAATCGGATTTATTGACGAAATCTGAAGATTATCAGGCGGCATTAGAGGTGCTGAATGAGGTGTTGATGCGGGATGCTGACAATCGTGATTTGCTTTATGCGAGGGCGTTGGTGGCAGAAAAAATTGATCGGCTGGATGTGCTTGAATCGGATTTGTTAAAAATTCTACACATCAATCCAGATGATGCCGGAGCATTGAATGCGCTAGGCTATACCTTGGTTGACAAAACACAACGGTATGAGGAAGCTGCAGTTTATATCAACAAGGCGCTTGCATTGAAGCCTGAAGAAGCGGTCATCATTGATAGTTATGGGTGGCTGCAATTCAAGCTGGGTAATTACGCGAAAGCCTTGGAGAACTTACGAAAAGCGTATGAAAAATATCCAGAAAATGAAATTGCGATCCATTTGGCGGAAGTGCTGTGGGTGATGGGGGAAAAAGAACAGGCTAAGGAGATTATAAACAAGGTTGCAGTGGAAGCCCCTGATAATGAGTATTTGTTAGATTTTAAGAAGCGATTTTTTCAAAAGTGATCCAGGTGCTGCATAAGCTTGGCTTGGTTTTGTGTGTGATGGGGCTATCCGGGTGTTCACAATTACATGTAGCGTCTGATCATGGGTATCGTCTTTCACAGCAACAATTGTTGCCATTATCGGATCGATGGCGTCTGAAAGGAAGAATGGGCGTGATATCTCCGCAGGAATCTTTTTCAGCATCGGTCAATTGGTCGCATGAGCCTGCATTAGAAACTATAGAGTTGTCAGGGCCATTGGGTCAAGGCGCGGTAAAAATAATCCTTGGCCAGCATAAAGTGAGCATAGATGATGGCCATCAGTTGCAGGACTATACCGGGCATCCTGAGGATGTTTTTTCTCATTATTATGGTGTAGATTTGCCTGTTGAATCCTACACATATTGGTTGTCTGGGCAGCCAGATCCGCGTTATATATTTATAGAAAAAGAGCATGGGTTTCAGCAAAATGGCTGGGACGTTGAATATCAGGGAATGCAGCAAGTGGGAGAGAGGCTTTTGCCTAAAAAGCTTCGGATAAAAAATCAAAATGTCAAAGTAAAGTTTTTTATTGATCAATGGATAGTAACTCAATAGTGAATTCTGGTGAAGGCTGGGGAGAGGTCTGGCCGGCGCCTGCAAAAATCAACCTGATGTTGCGTATTGTGGGACGACGTGACGATGGATATCACCTGTTGCAAACAGTGTTTCAATTGGTGGACCTTTGTGATGGATTGATCTTTCGTTCGCTGGACGAAGATTGTGTCAAGTTGGCAAATCCGTTGCCTGCTGTCGCTGCTGAAGATGACTTGACTGTGCGGGCGGCAAAATTGCTAAAGCAAGAGACTGGGTGTGGCAAAGGTGTTTCCATCGAGATGCAAAAAAAGTTGCCGATGGGCGGGGGGCTTGGCGGCGGAAGTTCAGATGCGGCGACCACGCTGGTGGTCTTAAATCATTTGTGGGAGTTAGGTTTAAGTCAGCAAAAATTATTGGAGCTGGGGCTTCAGCTAGGTGCTGATGTGCCGTTCTTTATCTTCGGAAAATCTGCTTGGGCGGAAGGTGTCGGAGAGGAGTTGGTAGAAATCGACGTGCCGGAGAAATGGGTGCTGGTTGTGAAGCCAGATGATCATGTGAATACCGGCTTGATTTTTAATAATAAAAATTTGACAAGAAACAGTAAACCAATCACAATAGCGGACTTTCTTGCGGGCAGCTGTTCAAATGATTGCTTGAGCGTTGTTCGTGAGTTATATCAGTCGGTAGATGATGCTTTGTGTGAGCTGTCAAATTATGCAGAACCTAGGTTGACCGGGACTGGTGCCTGTGTATTTGCATTATTCGATAGTTATGAGGAAGCGTTTAGCGTGTATTCACGATTTCGATCGGATTGGCAGGTTTACTTGGCAAAAGGTGTGAGTAAGTCTCCATTGCTACAAAAGCTGAGTTCTAAGGCTGTTCTATAATTGGGCTGTCGCCAAGCGGTAAGGCACGGGGTTTTGATCTCCGCATACCCAGGTTCGAATCCTGGCAGCCCAGCCATTTATCTCCAAAACTTTATCTCTTAGGGAGTATTTTTTAATGAGTGATGCCTCCTTTATGGTGTTCTCAGGAAATGCTAATGAAGCTTTGTCTGAAGGGATTGTTGGAAAACTGAATATGCGTCTAGGTATGGCGACGGTTGGCAGATTCAGCGATGGGGAGATAGTTGTAGAAATAGAAGAAAATGTGCGTGGGCAGGATGTGTTTGTTATTCAGCCAACATGCTCGCCAACAAATGAAAATTTAATGGAGTTGCTGGTGATTATTGATGCCTTGAAGCGTGCTTCGGCGGGGATCATAACTGCGGTGATTCCATATTACGGATATGCTCGTCAAGATCGTCGTTCGCGATCAGCCAGAGTGCCAATAACGGCGAGGCTAGTGGCGGATATGTTGGATAATGCGGGTGCAGATCGAGTGTTGACGGTTGATTTGCATGCGGATCAGATTCAGGGTTTTTTTGCGATCCCAGTTGATAATGTGTATGCATCACCTATATTGCTGGGAGATATTTGGCGTCAAAAGTATGATCGTTTAATGGTTGTTTCTCCTGATGTAGGAGGGGTGGTCAGGGCCAGGGCGTTGGCTAAAAGGCTGGATGATGCCGATTTGGCGATTATTGATAAGCGTCGTCCTAGAGCGAATGTTTCTGAGATAATGCATATTATTGGTGATGTCAGAGGGCGTACCTGCATTATAGTCGATGACTTGGTTGATACTGCTGGTACCTTGTGTAACGCAGCGGCTGCGTTGAAGGACAGTGGTGCGTTGAAGGTGGTGGCTTATTGTACGCATGCTGTGTTGTCAGGTGCGGCGGCGAACAATATTGGAAGTTCGGTGCTTGATGAGTTAGTGGTGACGGATACCATCCCGCTTACGGATGAGCTGAAGGCGGTGGGCAAAGTTCGTCAGTTAAGTATTGCTGAAATGTTGGCGGAAACCATACGTCGTATTGCGGTGGGTGAGTCTGTTAGCTCGCTTTATATAGATTGATTATGGCTTGCTAGGCAGGCTTTGGAGAACGATATGTCAAATATTTTTGAATTTATTGCGGAATCTCGGAGTGGATCGGGTTCAAGCATGGCTAGAGGTTTGAGGCGTGAAGGAAAAGTTCCTGCGGTTGTTTATGGGGGTTCTGTTGGGCCAGAAACGATAGCGCTTGATCATAATGAAGTTGAAAAACATCTTGAGCATGAGGCGGTATATTCGCATGTACTGGATGTGAAGGTTGATGGTAAGGTTCAGAAGGCCTTACTAAAGGCTGTTCAGCGTCATCCCGCAAAGCCTCAAGTTTTGCATATGGATTTTATGCGTGTTGATGCGACGCATAAGGTTAAGATGCATGTTCCTCTGCATTTTATTAATGAAGATATATGTGTGGGAGTTAAAGCGGGAGGGGTGGTAACTCATTCTTCTGTAGATATTGAGGTGTCTTGCTTGCCTGGTGTGTTGCCAGAGTATTTGGAAGTTGATTTAGCTGAGATTGAATTGGGTGGGGGAGTGCATCTGTCTGATATCTCTCTGCCGTCTGGTGTTGAAATTGTTGAATTGACACATGGTGATAATCACGACTTGCCCGTTGCTCAAGTATTGAAAGGAAAGCCTGCGAAAGAAGAAGAGTCTTCCGAAGAAGGTGGGGGCGATTCAGAAGAGTAGATGTAGTGATTAAGCTTGTCGTTGGCTTGGGAAATCCTGGTCGACAATACGAAAAAACCCGGCACAATGTCGGGTTTTTGTTTTTGGATCGATTGGTTTCAGGCTGGGAAAGTGAAGCACGCTTTAACGCGCTGTGTGCGAGTGTTTTTATTGAGGCTGACAAGCTGCTGTTGTTAAAGCCGCAAACATTTATGAATAAAAGCGGAGAGGCGGTAGGCAAGGTTGCAAGGTATTACAAAATTCAGCCATCTGAAATATTGGTAGTTCATGATGAGCTTGATTTTGAAGAGGGAGTGGTGCGGTTTAAGCAGGGCGGTGGGCATGCTGGGCATAATGGGTTGCGTGACATTATTGCTCATTTGGGAAGTAAAGAGTTTTTGCGTTTAAGGGTTGGTATTGGCCGGCCGTCAACAGGTAGTGTTGCTCACTACGTATTGTCTAAGCCTTCGGTGAATGGTCAAATTAAAATTAATCATGCATTTGAGAGTGTCGAGAAAGTAATGAGTGATGTGGTAAGTGGAAAGATTGGTGAGGTGATGAATCAGCTGCATCAAAACTGACGGTATAAAAAAATGTTGACCTAAAACATAAAGTTGGACATAATGGCCTGCTTTATAGCTTTGGAGGGGTTCCCGAGCGGCCAAAGGGATCAGACTGTAAATCTGACGGTTCTACCTTCGGAGGTTCGAATCCTCCCCCCTCCACCAAATCTTTAAATTTGAATACTGCGGGTGTAGTTCAATGGTAGAACTCCAGCCTTCCAAGCTGGTCACGTGGGTTCGATTCCCATCACCCGCTCCATCTATACCGGAATTTGCTCATATAGCTCAGTAGGTAGAGCACTTCCTTGGTAAGGAAGAGGTCACCGGTTCAAATCCGGTTATGAGCTCCATGTGTAATTGTTTGCAGGTAAGGTTTTAGAATAATGGCAAAAGAAAAATTTGAAAGAAACAAACCACACGTAAACGTAGGGACGATAGGGCACGTAGACCATGGCAAGACGACGCTAACAGCGGCGTTGACCAAGGTTATGGCTGAGAAGATGGGGGGGGAAGCAAAGGCCTTCGATCAGATAGATAATGCGCCAGAAGAGCGTGAGCGTGGAATTACAATTGCGACCTCGCACGTAGAATATGAGTCAGACGCACGTCACTATGCGCATGTTGACTGCCCAGGTCACGCGGATTACGTAAAAAACATGATTACCGGTGCGGCGCAAATGGACGGTGCGATTCTGGTCTGCTCTGCGGCCGATGGTCCCATGCCTCAAACCAGAGAACATATTCTGTTGTCAAGGCAGGTGGGTGTTCCCTACATCGTCGTGTTCCTGAACAAAGCGGACATGGTTGATGATGAGGAATTGGTTGAGCTGGTTGAAATGGAAGTGCGTGAGCTGCTGGATGCCTATGAATTTCCTGGTGATGATACACCAATTATTATTGGATCCGCATTAAAAGCGCTGGAAGGAGATCCAGCCTGGACGCCCAAAGTCGAAGAGCTGGTTGATGCGTTGGATACCTACATTCCTGAGCCAGAGCGTGCAGTGGATGGTAACTTCCTGATGCCAATTGAAGATGTCTTCTCGATCTCCGGGCGTGGTACGGTGGTAACAGGTCGTGTTGAGCGAGGTGTGATTAAAGTTGGTGAAGAGATAGAAATCGTAGGTATCAAAGAAACCACCAAAACCACCTGTACGGTTGTTGAAATGTTCCGCAAATTGCTGGATCAAGGTGAGGCTGGGGATAACGTCGGTGTGTTGCTGCGTGGAACCAAGCGTGACGAAGTTGAGCGTGGCCAGGTGCTGGCGCACGTAGGGACAATTACGCCGCACACGCATTTCAAAGCAGAGATCTATGTGCTGTCAAAAGATGAAGGCGGGCGTCACACGCCATTCTTCAACGGATATCGTCCACAGTTCTATTTTAGAACAACCGATGTGACCGGTGCAGTAGAGCTGCCAGAAGGTGTTGAAATGGTGATGCCTGGTGACAATGTCACAGTAGAAGTAAAATTGATAGCACCGATTGCGATGGATGAAGGTCTGCGCTTTGCGGTGAGAGAAGGTGGTCGTACCGTAGGTGCGGGTGTTGTAGCTGCAATTATTGAGTAATGTTGTTTCTTGGTATAAAATAAGCAGTTCGGTTAAGTTTTCTAAATTAGGTCAGTGGCTCAATTGGTAGAGCAGCGGTCTCCAAAACCGCAGGTTGGGGGTTCGAGTCCCTCCTGGCCTGCCATTTAGAAAAAGTTCAGATTATTCAGTTTAAACTAATCAAATGAATGTTCAAGCAGAAGAGACGGCCCCCGTTCTTGATGTTGTAAAGCAAGTTTTTGCGCTACTAATGCTTATATCTGGTGTTGTGGCGTTTTATTATTTTTCTGAGTTCCAGTTACTTTACAGGGTCTTAGGATTGGTTTTGATGTTTGTCGTGGCGGCGGTGATTGTGCTGACAACTATGGCAGGGCGAGGTTTTTGGAGTTTTGTCCAAGAGTCACGGCAGGAAGTAAGAAAGGTTGTCTGGCCAAGTCGGCAGGAGACTACCACGACGACCTTGCTGGTGTTTGCTTCTGTTTTAGTGGTCGGGCTGTTGCTGTCATTTTTTGATTGGGTGTTGTCCTTTGGTGTGCAATATCTTCTAGGTTTGTGAGGTAGGCGATGTCTTTGCGATGGTATGTTGTGCATGCATATTCCAATTACGAGAACAAAGTAAAAGAAGCGCTTGAGGAAAGGGTTGAGCGTGAAGGCTTGCAGTCCAAGTTTGGAAAAATACTGGTGCCTACCGAAGAAGTTGTTGAGATGAAGATGGGGCAGCAAAGGAAAAGTGATCGAAAATTTTTTCCTGGATACGTCTTGGTTCAAATGGAGTTGACAGATGAAACCTGGCATTTAGTGCGAGATGTTCCTCGTGTGTTGGGGTTTATCGGGGGGACATCAGAGCGTCCGGCGCCAATTTCCGAAAAAGAAGCGAATGCAATATTGAATAGAGTCGAGGAAGGAGTTAACAAGCCTAGGCCTAAAGTTCTGTTTGAAGTTGGTGGGGTTGTTCGGATTATAGATGGGCCTTTCAAAGACTTTAATGGCAATATTGAAGAAGTGAATTATGAAAAGAGCAGGCTGCGCGTGTCTGTTTTGATTTTTGGGCGGTCTACGCCAGTTGAGCTGGAGTTTGGGCAGGTTGAAAAGCTCTAGCGTTTGATTGTCTCCGTTAGCTACGGAGTTTTGTGGGGAGCTGGAAAGCGTTTGAACCCAATTGGAGAGGAAAATGGCTAAAAAAATTGATGCTTATATTAAGCTGCAAGTAAAGGCTGGTGAGGCAAATCCAAGTCCACCTGTTGGTCCTGCGTTGGGTCAGCATGGTGTGAATATCATGGAGTTTTGTAAGGCATTTAATGCAAAAACGCAGGACATTGAAAAAGGCTTGCCAATTCCTGTGGTTATTACGGTTTATAATGATAAAAGTTTTACATTTGTTACCAAGACGCCTCCTGCGTCAATTTTGTTGAAAAAAGCGGCTGGGATTGCAAAGGGTAGTGGGACGCCCAATACAGAAAAAGTTGGTACAGTAACCCGTGCGCAATTGGAAGAAATCGCAACGACCAAGATGCAGGATCTTAATGCTGCAAATATGGACGCTGCAGTTAAGATTATTGCGGGTAGTGCACGTAGTATGGGTCTTAATGTGGAGGGTGAGTGATGGCGAAATTGAGTAAAAAAGCAAAGCTTATCCAGGAAAAAGTCGATAAAACTAAGCAATACTCTATTGCTGAAGCGATTGCGCTGCTTAAAGAGTTTTCTGCATCAAAATTTGATGAGTCAGTGGATGTAAGCTTTAATTTAGGTGTTGATCCTAGAAAGTCTGACCAAAATGTGCGTGGTGCTTCAGTGTTGCCAAACGGTACGGGTAAATCAGTCCGAGTGGCAGTATTTGCGCAGGGTCCAAATGCCGATGCAGCTAAAGAAGCTGGAGCAGATGTGATTGGTATGGATGATCTGGCGGATCAGGTTAAAAAAGGCGAGATGGATTTTGATGTGGTTATTGCTTCCCCTGATGCGATGCGTGTCGTTGGGCAGTTGGGTCAAATATTAGGGCCGAGAGGTCTAATGCCTAACCCTAAAGTGGGTACGGTTACACCTGACGTGGCAACTGCAGTTAAGAATGCCAAGTCTGGTCAGGTGCGTTATCGTGCCGACAAGGCAGGTATCGTACATTGTTCCATTGGCAAGGTGTCGTTTAATGAAGACGATATCAAGCAAAATCTTGAATATTTAGTGGCAGATTTGAAGAAAGCAAAGCCTGCTGCTACTAAAGGTGTGTATTTTAAAAAGATTTCATTGTCTTCTACTATGGGTCCGGGTTTATGTCTGGATCAGGCAAGTTTTCAAGTTTAAGAAATTTTCTGCAATTATTTGCAGGATTTACTTTGGGTTGCCGGTTATCTGGCAACCGTCAAAGACCGTAGGTGCATATGCTTAATTTCCTACGTAGACGGGAGCTTTACCGGTGTTTCTGGTAATAGGGACCGTGACAGAGCGTATCTGAAAAGATACATTTTTTGTTTTCGTGTTAACGAAAAGCTAAACGGAGGTAAGTTGTGGCATTAAGGCTAGATGACAAAAAAGCAGTCGTCGAAGAAGTTGCTGCCATTGCCGCCAAGGCTCATTCCGCTATTGCAGCGGAGTATCGTGGCTTAACTGTGACTGAGTTGACTGAGTTGCGTAAGTCTGCGAGAGAATCTGGCGTTTATCTGCGTGTGGTGAAAAATACGCTGGCAAGAAAAGCAGTGGAAGGAACTGATTTTGAATGTATGCAGGAAGGGCTTGTTGGTCCTCTGATGCTTGCATTTTCGATGGAGGATCCTGGTTCTGCTGCAAGACTTGTGAGTGATTTTACTAAAGAACATGACAAACTTGTCACAAAGCTCGTTTCTATTGGTGGTCAGCTGTATGACGCATCTGAATTGAAACGATTGGCATCGCTGCCTACTTATGAGCAATCATTGAGTATGTTGATGTCAGTAATGAAGGCTCCTGTTGAGAAGTTTGTTCGTACTTTGGCAGAACCACATGCGAAATTGGTTCGCACAGTTGCTGCGGTTAAAGACCAAAAAGAAGCAGCATAACTTTACCAGTATTAACCTGAAATTTTAGAGGATATTTAAAATGGCAACACAAGAAGAAATCTTGGAAGCGATCTCGAATATGAGTGTGATGGAGGTCGTTGAGTTGATCTCTGCAATGGAAGAAAAATTTGGTGTGTCTGCAGCAGCGGCAGTTGCTGTCGCAGCGCCTGCAGCAGGTGGTGGCGAAGGTGCTGCCGCTGCTGAAAAAACTGAGTTTGACGTTGTAATGACATCTTTTGGTTCCAATAAGGTGGCGGTAATTAAAGCGGTTCGTGGTATTACTGGTCTGGGTCTGAAAGAGGCTAAAGAGGCCGTTGAAGGCGCACCTACTGCATTGAAAGAAGGTGTAAGTAAAGACGATGCCGAAGAAGCTAAGAAATTGCTTGAAGAAGCGGGCGCTTCTGTAGAAATCAAGTAATAAGCTTATTTCTGAACAACGTAGTCAAAAAATGGCTGGCGGCAAGAGTGTCGTCGGCCTTTTTCTGCTTGTAAGAGCAGAAAAAATATTTATCTTCACTAGTTAGGGGTATGGAAGCAATATGGCCTATTCTTTTACCGAAAAAAAACGTATCCGTAATAATTTTGGCAAAGGTGCTGAAGTTCTTGAGGTGCCTTATCTGTTAGCTACTCAAATTGATTCATATGCGCGGTTTTTACAGTCCGGAGTGGCTGCTGATGAGCGCGATGATTGCGGGTTGCATGCTGCGTTTTTAAGCGTATTTCCAGTAGTCAGCCACTCAGGGTATGCGGTTTTGGAATATGTCAAATATAGGCTGGGAGAGCCGACTTTTGATGTCCGTGAATGCCAGCAACGTGGGGCGACATATGCAGCGCCTTTAAGGGTTCTTGTGCGGTTGGTGATATATGATAAAGATGCACCGGCAACGGCAAAAGTTGTAAAAGATATCCGTGAGCAAGAAGTTTATATGGGCGAGTTGCCATTAATGACTGATAACGGAACGTTTGTTATTAATGGTACTGAAAGGGTAATTGTTTCACAATTACATCGTTCGCCAGGCGTATTCTTTGATCATGATAAAGGAAAGACACATTCTTCAGGAAAATTATTATTCAATGCGCGGGTCATTCCATATCGTGGTTCCTGGCTTGATTTTGAGTTTGATCATAAAGATGCTTTGTACGTCAGGATAGATAGGCGCCGTAAAATCCCTGCAACCATTTTGTTGCGTGCATTGGGTTACGAAAATGAAGAAATGGTGAAAATCTTTTTTGAGACGAATAAGTTCTCATTTAAAGGTGGAAAATATTTATTCCATGTGATTCCAGAGCGGTTGCGTGGTGAAATGGCAGCATTTGATATCAAAATTGGCGATGATGTTATTGTTGAAGAAGGTCGTCGAATTACTGCCAAACACATACGTAAGCTTGAAAAGTCCAATGCGGACGTGATTGAAGTTCCGCAGGAATATCTGCACGGTAAAATCCTTGGTCATAATGTTGTAGACAAAGGAAGCGGTGAGTTTTTAGCGAACGTCAATGACGAAATTACTGAAGAAGGTTTACAGCGATTAATCGACGGTGGTGTTAAAGAAATAAATACCTTGTATGTCAATGACCTTGATCGGGGGCCATATGTTTCTAATGCGATGGCACTGGATACAACAACAAATCGTCTTGAGGCGCTTGTTGAGATCTATAGAATGATGCGCCCGGGTGAGCCGCCAACAAAAGAATCGGCAGAAAATCTGTTTGAAAACCTCTTTTTTACTGAAGAGCGATATGATTTATCTGCTGTTGGGCGGATGAAATTTAATCGTAGATTAGGTCGCGAAGAAATTCTAGGTGCGGGTACACTCAGTAATGATGACATCATTGATGTTCTGAAGGAGTTGATAAATATTCGAAATGGTAATGGTACTGTTGACGATATTGATCATCTGGGCAATCGTCGTGTCCGGTCAGTCGGTGAAATGGTCGAAAATCAGTTTAGAGTTGGACTGGTAAGAGTAGAGCGTGCAGTACGTGAAAGGTTGACGCTTGCAGACTCAGAAGGCTTGATGCCTCAGGAAATCATTAATGCAAAACCCGTTTCAGCGTCAGTTAAAGAGTTTTTTGGTTCAAGTCAGTTGTCGCAATTCATGGATCAAAACAATCCATTGTCCCAGGTGACTCACAAGCGACGTGTGTCTGCGTTGGGTCCTGGGGGGCTTGCAAGAGAACGTGCTGGCTTTGAAGTGCGTGATGTTCATACCACTCATTATGGTCGAGTCTGCCCCATCGAGACTCCTGAAGGGCCAAATATTGGGTTGATTAATTCATTGTCAGTTTATGCCAGAACGAATTCGTATGGATTCCTGGAAACGCCATATAGAAAGGTTGTTGATGGAAAAGTGACCGATCAGGTTGATTATCTGTCAGCAATTGAAGAAGGTGAGTTTGTTATTGCTCAATCCAGTGTGGCAGTTGATGAAAATGGTAAGGTAGTCGAAGGGCTGGTTTCTTGCCGATATAAAGATGAGTTTACCCTGGCATCCTCCGATACGGTTCAGTATATGGATGTTTCTTCCAGACAGATTGTTTCGGTTGCCGCATCTATCATCCCGTTTCTTGAGCATGATGATGCCAACCGGGCTTTGATGGGATCAAATATGCAACGGCAGGCCGTTCCGACATTACGTGCCGAAAAACCACTGGTTGGTACAGGCATGGAGCGGGTTGTAGCCAAGGACTCTGGTGTGGCTGTTGTTGCCTCACGTGGCGGCAAGGTTGAGGCGGTAGATGCAGGGCGTGTTGTTGTCAGAGTTAATGATGACGAGACAGTGCCTGGTGTGCCAGGTGTAGACATTTACAATCTGACGAAATATACCCGTTCGAATCAGAATACATGTATTAATCAAAAGCCGTTGGTGAAACCGGGTGACCAGGTTAATGCTGGAGATATTTTGGCGGATGGGCCTTCGACTGATCTGGGTGAATTGGCTTTAGGTCAGAATATGTTGATTGCCTTTATGCCATGGAATGGATACAACTTTGAGGATTCTATTCTGGTCTCAGAGCGTGTTGTCAAAGAAGACAGATTGACCACGATTCATATTGAAGAAAAAACCTGTGTAGCAAGGGAAACCAAACATAGTCCTGAAGAAATCACGGCAGACATCCCAAATGTCAGTGAAGAAGCACTGTCTAAACTGGATGAGTCGGGCATCGTTTACGTGGGTGCTGAAGTAAAAGGTGGCGACATTCTGGTGGGTAAAGTAACACCAAAAGGTGAAACCCAATTAACACCTGAAGAAAAATTACTGCGAGCAATTTTTGGAGAGAAAGCTGCGGATGTAAAAGATACTTCCTTGCGTGTACCTGGAAATATACGTGGAACAGTTATTGATGTGCAGGTTTTCACAAGAGATGGTGTAAAAAAAGATAAGCGTGCTCTTGAAATTGAAGAGGCAGAAATAAACCGTTATCGCAAAGACCTTGATGATCAGCAAAAAATTCTTGAAGCGGATATATATAGTCGTATTGCTGCCTTGCTGAGTGGAAATAAGCTTGAAAAAGCGGTGGGTAGCCTTAAAAAAGGCGATAGCATTACATCCGAGTTTCTTGATTCCATGCTGCGCTCAGAGTGGTTGAAAATTAAAACGCAAGATGAAGATGTTAATGTTCAGTTGGAAAAGATGTTTGAACAGATTGAGCAGCAACGCAAAGACTTTGATGAGCGCTTTGAGGTAAAACGCAAAAAAATTACCATGGGTGATGATTTAGCGCCTGGTGTTTTGAAAATGGTAAAAGTTTATCTGGCAGTTAAAAAACGGATACAGCCAGGTGACAAAATGGCGGGGCGTCATGGGAATAAAGGGGTTATTTCCCAAATTGTGCCTATTGAGGATATGCCATACACCCAGGATGGCACGCCTATAGACATTTTGTTAAACCCATTAGGTGTTCCTTCGCGGATGAATGTCGGGCAGGTGTTGGAGACTCATTTAGGTTGGGCTGCTAAAGGACTGGGAATTAAAATTGGAAAGATGTTGGAAGCCCAGGCAAAAGTGGTTGAAGTAAGAGAGTTTCTGGATAAAATTTATAATAGCAGTGGCCGGAAAGAATCGCTGGAGGTATTTTCTGACCAGGAAATATTGGAAATGGCGGGTAATTTAGTGGGCGGTGTGCCTATGGCAACCCCGGTATTTGATGGTGCAACAGAAGAAGAAATTCGAACAATGTTGCGACTAGCAGATTTACCTGAACATGGACAGACGCAGTTGTATGATGGGTTGACAGGAGAGCCTTTCGAACGTGAAATCACTGTGGGTTACATGTACATGTTAAAACTGAATCACTTGGTTGATGACAAGATGCATGCGCGTTCAACTGGGCCATACAGTCTTGTTACTCAGCAGCCGTTGGGCGGAAAAGCGCAGTTTGGTGGGCAACGCTTTGGTGAAATGGAAGTGTGGGCGCTAGAAGCGTACGGTGCCGCCTATACCTTGCAGGAAATGTTGACTGTCAAATCAGATGATGTAACAGGTCGAACCAGAATGTATAAAAACATCGTTGATGGTAATCATTCTATGGAGGCGGGTATGCCGGAATCATTCAATGTATTGATAAAAGAGATTCGATCTCTGGCTGTGAATATCGAACTTGAACAAGATTAGTTGTTAATTTTGATAAATAACAACTTGAACAACTAATAAATAGAGAGGGCTAGCTCTTGAAAGATTTAATGAATTTCTTAAAACGTCAAGGTCGTTCAGATGATTTTGACTCAATTCGCATTGGTTTAGCTTCACCGGATATGATTCGTTCTTGGTCATTTGGTGAAGTTAAAAAGCCTGAAACCATTAATTATAGAACTTTTAAGCCAGAAAGGGATGGGCTTTTTTGCGCCAAAATTTTTGGACCTGTCAGTGATTACGAGTGCTTATGTGGAAAATATAAGCGCCTTAAGCATCGTGGTGTTATTTGTGAAAAATGCGGTGTAGAAGTTACTTTGTCCAAAGTACGTCGTGAAAGAATGGGGCACATTGATCTGGCTAGCCCGGTTGCGCACATCTGGTTTTTGAAATCATTACCTTCCAGAATTGCATTGTTACTTGATATGACGCTGCGAGGTATTGAGCGTGTATTGTATTTCGAGTGTTTCGTAGTGCTTGATTCGGGTATGACGCCTATGGAAAAAGGGCAGCTATTGACTGATGATGAGTATCTAGATGCTGTTGAAGAATATGGGGATGATTTTGATGCAAAAATGGGTGCCGAAGCCATCTATGAATTGCTGAAAGATATTGATTTACAGGAGGAAGTCAAAAGTCTGCGCGAAGAAATAGACGCGACCAATTCTGAGACCAAAATCAAGAAATTTTCAAAGCGCTTAAAGGTTATTGAATCTTTAATGGAATCGAATAATCGTCCAGAATGGATGATTATGACTGTGTTGCCGGTACTACCACCAGAATTACGTCCTTTGGTGCCTTTGGATGGAGGGCGATTTGCAACGTCTGATCTGAATGATTTATATCGTCGGGTGATCAACAGAAATAATCGGTTGAATCGTCTGCTGGATTTGAATGCGCCAGACATTATTGTGCGCAATGAAAAGCGGATGTTGCAAGAGTCTGTAGATGCCTTGTTAGATAATGGGCGTCGTGGTCGGGCAATTACTGGCACCAATAGAAGGCCGCTTAAATCACTCGCTGACATGATTAAAGGAAAGCAAGGGCGGTTTAGGCAGAACCTGTTGGGTAAGCGGGTGGACTATTCGGGGCGTTCGGTTATCGTTGTTGGGCCAACGTTACGTTTGCACCAATGCGGGTTGCCTAAAAAAATGGCATTAGAGCTGTTTAAGCCATTTATATTCAGTAAGTTGCAGTTGCGTGGTTTTGCGACCACGATTAAGGCAGCTAAAAAAATGGTGGAGCGTGAAGGAAGTGAAGTCTGGGATATTCTGGAAGAAGTGATTCGAGAACATCCTGTATTGCTGAATCGGGCGCCAACCTTGCATAGATTGGGTATCCAAGCATTTGAGCCAACATTGATTGAAGGCAAGGCAATTCAGTTGCATCCATTGGTTTGTAGTGCATTTAACGCCGATTTTGATGGAGACCAGATGGCGGTACATATTCCGCTATCAATCGAGGCACAGTTGGAAGCCAGAACATTGATGATGGCAACCAATAATATTTTGTCGCCCGCAAACGGTGATCCAGTTATTAATCCTTCTCAGGATGTGGTGCTTGGCTTGTATTTCATCAGTCGTGAAAAAGTTAACGCGATTGGGGAAGGCAGTATATTTGCTAATGTTGATGAAGTGCTGAGAGCACTTGATAACGGGTCGGTTGAGCTTCAAACCAAGATCATGGTACGTGTTGCGGAAGTCATTATAGATGATCAGGGAGAAAAGGAAGAGCAGGTGAGCAGAAAGGAAACGACGGTTGGGCGGGCTCTCATCTGGAATATTGTGCCTGAAGGAATGCCTTTTTCTGTCGTTAATGTGGATATGACAAAGAAAAATATATCCAAATTGATCAATTACAGTTATCGCCATTTGGGAATAAAAGACACTGTCGTACTTGCTGATAAGCTGATGTATCTGGGCTTTAAGTATGCGACGCGTGCAGGCGTATCATTTGGTATTGAGGATATGGAAATTCCTGCCAAGAAAGCCGATATCATTAATGCTGCTGAGTTGGAGGTCAACGAAATTCAAAGTCAGTATGCATCAGGTTTGGTGACAGATGGAGAGCGCTATAACAAAGTAGTTGATATCTGGTCTCACGCGAATGATCAAGTGGCTAAAGTCATGATGGAAGGTTTGGGGGAATTTGAGGTTGAGAACTCAAAAGGTGAAACTGTCAAACAAAAATCATTCAACTCGATATTTATGATGGCTGAATCTGGAGCGCGGGGTTCAGCTGCTCAGATCAGGCAGTTAGCCGGGATGCGTGGATTGATGGCAAAACCGGATGGATCCATTATTGAAACACCGATTACTGCGAATTTCAGGGAAGGGCTCGACGTATTGCAGTACTTTATTTCTACACACGGCGCGCGAAAGGGGCTTGCAGACACTGCTTTAAAAACAGCAAACTCAGGCTATTTAACGCGTAGGCTGGTTGATGTTGCACAAGATTTAGTGATTTTGGAAGAGGATTGTGGGACTGATAAAGGACTGACCTTAATGCCTATTATTGAAGGTGGGGATGTCGTTGAGCCACTTTCTGAGCGAGTACTTGGTCGTGTCAATGTGCAGGATGTGATGGATCAGGCTGGAGAGGGTGTATTGATTCCTGCCGGTACCATGATAGATGAAAGCTTGGTTGCCATGCTTGAAGAAAATGGTGTGGATCAGTTACTGGTGCGCTCAATTATTACTTGTGAAAGTCGCTATGGTGTGTGTGCTAAATGTTACGGTAGAGACCTGGGGCGTGGGCACCTAGTGAATATTGGTGAGGCGGTTGGTGTAGTTGCAGCGCAATCAATTGGTGAGCCTGGAACGCAGCTAACCATGCGTACTTTCCATATTGGAGGGGCGGCATCGCGGTCTGCAGCAATCAGCAATGTTCAGGTTAAATCGGCAGGCACGATCAAGTTAAATAACATGAAGACCGTAAAAAACAGAGAAAATAATTTGGTGGCCGTTTCACGTTCAGGTGAAGTTGGTGTTGTTGATGATTATGGGCGTGAAAGAGAGCGTTACAAGATTCCATATGGCGCGGTACTCTCAGTTGAAGAGGGTAGTGCAGTTGCAGCTGGAGATATTGTTGTAAATTGGGATCCGCATACGCACCCTGTCATCACGGAAGTGAATGGTTCGATTGAGCTAAAAGACTTTATTGATGGGTTAACCGTTCAGGAACAATCAGATGAAGTTACTGGTTTGACATCAATGGTGGTTACCGATCCCAAGCAAAGAAGTACGCAAGGTAAAGAGCTTCGTCCTATGGTTCGATTAGTGGATGACCAGGGAGTCCAGATCAATTTATCTGGTACTGATATTCCAGCACAGTACTTTTTGCCTGCTGGAGCAATTGTGGGTATCAGAGATGGTCAGGAAGTGACTGTTGGTGACGTATTGGCAAGAATTCCGCAAGAATCGAGTAAGACTCGTGATATTACCGGGGGGTTGCCACGGGTTGCAGATCTATTTGAAGCGAGAAAGACAAAAGATCCGGCTATTTTGGCTGAAGCGACTGGAATGGTGTCTTTTGGAAAGGAAACCAAGGGTAAGCAGCGGGTGATCATTACTGACTCTGAAGGTGAGCAATATGAAACATTAATCCCTAAATGGCGTCACATTACGGTGTTTGAAGGGGAGTTTGTTGAGAAAGGGGAAACTATCGCGGAAGGTGAGCTGACGCCGCACGATATTTTGCGTTTACGCGGTGTCGAGGAGTTGGCTGACTACCTTGTTAAGGAAATTCAGGATGTTTATCGTCTGCAAGGTGTAAAAATCAATGATAAACATATTGAGGCGATAATTCGTCAGATGTTAAGAAAGGTTGAAATTACGGCGTCAGGTGGAAGTGAATTTGTTAAAGGTGAGCAAGTTGAGCGGGCTTATTTGGCAGCTGTAAATGCTGCTTTGGAAAAAGAAGATAAGATTCCTGCAAGCTTTGACCCGTTATTGTTAGGGATAACGAAAGCATCTCTGGCCACTGAATCATTTATTTCTGCCGCTTCATTTCAGGAGACAACAAGAGTGTTAACCGATGCGGCCGTCAGAGGCATCAATGACAATCTTGCTGGTTTGAAAGAAAATGTCATCGTAGGGCGTTTGATTCCGGCTGGAACTGGTTTGGCATATCATGAGCAGCGCAAGAAGAAGCGTTCGCAAGACATGCTTTCTGAAAAAGATGGGGGAATGCCATCGGTTGATTCTACTGAAGTAGAAGAGGCATTAAAGCAGGCGTTGAATGTTGAAAATGCGGCAGACTGAAATATTTCTTGACCAGGGTTTAATTTAGCATTATTATACTCTGCTCGCGTGAGCAGAGGGTCTGCTCTTAATAAAGAACCGCTAAACGAAAGTATAGCGGTTCTTTTGTTATTTGGCGTTAGTTATTGTGTTTTTGGAGTGAGAGTAAGTATGGCCACGATCAACCAGTTGGTTCGTAAGCCTAGGGCTAAGAAAATTGAAAAAAGCAATGTGCCTGCATTAGAGGCGTGTCCTCAACGTCGTGGTGTTTGTACGCGTGTTTATACAACAACACCTAAAAAGCCAAACTCAGCTTTGCGTAAAGTCGCCAGGGTTAGGCTGACTAACGGGATTGAGGTGAGTAGTTATATTGGTGGTGAGGGGCATAATTTACAGGAGCACTCGGTTGTGTTGATTCGTGGGGGGCGTGTAAAAGATCTTCCCGGGGTTCGATATCACGTTGTCAGGGGTAGTTTAGATACCTCGGGTGTTGATGGGCGCAAATGCGGGCGCTCAAAATACGGTGCCAAACGTCCAAAGGGTTAAGGTTTAATAATGTCAAGAAGAAGAGTTGCTGCGAAGAGGTCGGTAATACCTGATCCTCGGTTCGGAAGTGAAATGCTGTCAAAGTTCATGAATATGGTCATGGTTGATGGTAAAAAGTCAGTTGCTGAAAAGATTGTGTATGGCGCGTTAGAAGTGGTTGAAAAAAAAGGTCACGAAGAGTCTTTGGGCGTGTTGACGAAAGCGCTTGAAAATGTGCAGCCAAGGGTTGAGGTTAAGTCAAGGCGTGTCGGTGGGGCAACCTATCAGGTGCCTGTTGAAGTAAGGCCTTCTAGGCGGTTGGCATTGTCAATGCGCTGGTTGATTGAGGCTGCAAGAAAAAGGAATGAGAGAACGATGGCGGCTAAGTTGGCTGGAGAGATGCTTGATGCTTGCGAAGGTCGTGGTGCTGCTGCTAAGAAACGAGAAGATACTCATAAGATGGCAGAAGCTAACAAGGCTTTTGCTCATTATCGCTGGTAGTTTTGATTTAGGGGTTTTTGATGCGTGCTACACCGATAGATCGGTATCGTAATATCGGGATTATGGCGCATATCGATGCAGGTAAAACTACGACAACAGAGAGAGTTCTTTTTTACACTGGAGTGTCGCACAAGATTGGAGAGGTACATGATGGTGCGGCAACCATGGATTGGATGGAGCAGGAGCAGGAGAGAGGGATTACTATAACTTCTGCTGCAACGACGTGTTTTTGGCAGGGAATGTCAGGGCAGTATGACGAGCATCGCATTAACATAATCGATACGCCGGGGCATGTGGATTTCACTATTGAGGTGGAAAGGTCTCTGCGGATTTTAGATGGTGCTTGTGCGGTTTTTTGTGCGGTAGGTGGGGTTGAACCCCAGTCAGAGACTGTATGGCGTCAAGCGAACAAATATAAGGTTCCGCGAATAGTTTTTGTCAATAAGATGGATCGTTCAGGAGCAGATTTTTTTCGGGTGATTGGTCAGATTGAGTCCCGCTTGGGCGGGTGTCCAGTGGTTATGCAGGTGCCGGTAGGTGCTGAGGAGTCATTTGCTGGTGTAGTCGATTTGATAAAAATGAAAGCAATATATTGGCAGGAAGCTAATATGGGCGTGGCTTTTGAAGAGAAGGACGTTCCTTTGGAATTGCTGGAAGTGGCTGCTGAGCTAAGGGAGAGGCTGATTGAGGTCGCTGCAGAGTCTTCAGATGAGTTGATGGAAAAATATCTTGAAGGGGGCGAGCTGTCTGATTCGGATATTAAATCCGGATTGCGAGTGCGTACCCTCCGTGGAGAGATTGTTCCTGCTTTTTGCGGGTCTGCCTTTAAGAATAAAGGGGTGCAATGTCTGCTGGATGCGGTTGTTGATTATATGCCGTCTCCGATAGATGTGCCTGCGATCAAAGGGTATGTTGATGAGCAGGAGGAGGAAAGGCTGGCTGATGATAGTGCCGATTTTTCTGCGTTGGCTTTTAAGATCGCGACTGACCCGTTTGTTGGGGTGTTGACGTTTTTTAGAGTTTATTCTGGTGTGCTGGAATCTGGTTCTGCAGTTTTTAACGCGGTTAAAGGTAAAAAGGAAAGAATTGGTCGTTTGGTGCAAATGCATGCAAACAGACGTGAAGAGGTTAAGGAGGTTCGCGCTGGAGATATTGCTGCGGCGATTGGCCTCAAAGATGTGACGACTGGAGATACCATTTGTGAGTTGTCTTCGCCAATCGTTTTGGAAAAAATGGATTTTCCAGAGCCGGTTATCTCGGTTGCGGTAGAGCCGAGGACGAAGGCGGATCAGGAGAAAATGGCGGGGGCGCTGGGTAAGTTGGCCCAGGAGGATCCCTCGTTTAGAGTTAATACGGATATCGAGTCTGGACAAGTGATTATTTCAGGGATGGGTGAATTGCATCTTGAAATAATTGTAGATCGCATGCAAAGGGAGTTTGGAGTTGATTCGAATGTAGGTGCGCCGCAGGTAGCGTATAGAGAAACAATAAAGCAGTCTGTTGAGCATGAAGGAAAGTTTGTTCGTCAGTCTGGTGGGCGTGGTCAGTATGGGCATGTCTGGCTAAAGATTGAACCTCTTGAGCAGGGGGCAGGGTATGAGTTTATCAACGAAATTGTTGGTGGAGTGGTGCCTAAAGAATATATTCCTGCAATTGATAAGGGTGTGCAGGAACAAATGGAGAATGGAATTTTGGCTGGCTTTCCTGTTGTGGATGTCAGGGTCACGCTGTTTGATGGTTCGTACCATGATGTGGATTCGAATGAGATGGCCTTTAAGATTGCTGGTTCTATGTGTTTCAAGGATGGGGCAAAAGATGCTTCTCCAGCTTTGCTTGAGCCAATCATGGCTGTAGAAATTGTGACTCCCGAGGAATATATGGGGGAAGTTGTTGGGGATGTTAATAGAAGGCGTGGTGTGATTCATGCGCTTAATGATTCCCCTTCGGGTAAATTGGTTGAGTGCCAAGTGCCTATGGCTGAGATGTTTGGATATGCAACGGATCTTAGGTCTGCGACTCAAGGGCGGGCAACTTATAGTATGCAGTTTGATAAGTATAGTGAAGCGCCGGTAAATATTGCGGAAGAAATTATTAACAAGGTGAATTAATTATTATTTGTTTTAGGTGTTGACTCATGGCAAAAGAAAAATTTGAAAGAAACAAACCACACGTAAACGTAGGGACGATAGGGCACGTAGACCATGGCAAGACGACGCTAACAGCGGCGTTGACCAAGGTTATGGCTGAGAAGATGGGAGGGGAAGCAAAGGCCTTCGATCAGATAGATAATGCGCCAGAAGAGCGTGAGCGTGGAATTACAATTGCGACCTCGCACGTAGAATATGAGTCAGACGCACGTCACTATGCGCATGTTGACTGCCCAGGTCACGCGGATTACGTAAAAAACATGATTACCGGTGCGGCGCAAATGGACGGTGCGATTCTGGTCTGCTCTGCGGCCGATGGTCCCATGCCTCAAACCAGAGAACATATTCTGTTGTCAAGGCAGGTGGGTGTTCCCTACATCGTCGTGTTCCTGAACAAAGCGGACATGGTTGATGATGAGGAATTGGTTGAGCTGGTTGAAATGGAAGTGCGTGAGCTGCTGGATGCCTATGAATTTCCTGGTGATGATACACCAATTATTATTGGATCCGCATTAAAAGCGCTGGAAGGAGATCCAGCCTGGACGCCCAAAGTCGAAGAGCTGGTTGATGCGTTGGATACCTACATTCCTGAGCCAGAGCGTGCAGTGGATGGTAACTTCCTGATGCCAATTGAAGATGTCTTCTCGATCTCCGGGCGTGGTACGGTGGTAACAGGTCGTGTTGAGCGAGGTGTGATTAAAGTTGGTGAAGAGATAGAAATCGTAGGTATCAAAGAAACCACCAAAACCACCTGTACGGGTGTTGAAATGTTCCGCAAATTGCTGGATCAAGGTGAGGCTGGGGATAACGTGGGTGTGTTGCTGCGTGGAACCAAGCGTGACGAAGTTGAGCGTGGCCAGGTGCTGGCGCACGTAGGGACAATTACGCCGCACACGCATTTCAAAGCAGAGATCTATGTGCTGTCAAAAGATGAAGGCGGGCGTCACACGCCATTCTTCAACGGATATCGTCCACAGTTCTATTTTAGAACAACCGATGTGACCGGTGCAGTAGAGCTGCCAGAAGGTGTTGAAATGGTGATGCCTGGTGACAATGTCACAGTAGAAGTAAAATTGATAGCACCGATTGCGATGGATGAAGGTCTGCGCTTTGCGGTGAGAGAAGGTGGTCGTACCGTAGGTGCGGGTGTTGTAGCTGCAATTATTGAGTAAAAATAGAATGTCCAATCAAACTATCAGAATCCGACTAAAGGCGTTTGATCACAAATTAATTGATCAATCAGCTGGGGAGATAGTAGAGACAGCGAAGAGAACAGGGGCCTTGGTGAAGGGTCCCATTCCTCTGCCTACTAGAAAAGAGAGATTTACTGTATTGATTTCTCCGCACGTAAATAAAGATGCACGGGATCAATATGAGCTTCGGACATATAAACGTTTGCTCGATATTGTTGAGCCGACTGATAAAACAGTTGATGCGTTAATGAAGCTTGATCTGGCTGCTGGCGTAGATGTGCAGATAAAGCTGAAGTAACAAGAAATAATGAGGTTTGACAGATGTCACTTGGGTTAATTGGTAGAAAAAGTGGGATGACCAGGGTCTTTTGCGAAGATGGCTCATCCGTTCCTGTTACAGTTTTGAAAATCGATTCAAATAAAGTAACTCAGCTAAAAACAAAGGAAGTTGATGGTTATGTTGCTGTGCAAGTCGCAGTTGGCGAAAAGAAATCATCAAAAGTAGGCAAAGCCATGGCTGGTCATTATGCTGCTGCCAAAATTACCGCTGGAAGAGGATTGTGGGAGTTTAGTCTTGTTGATGGTGAGACTGAGATGCTTGAGCTTGGTGCGGAAATCGGGTTGGATATTTTTGAAGAGGGCCAGGTTGTAGACGTTTGTGGTACCAGCATTGGTAAGGGTTATCAAGGCGGTGTTAAACGACATAATTTTAGAACTCAAGATGCAACACATGGTAACTCTCTTTCTCATCGAGCGCCTGGTTCAAGTGGTATGTGTCAGACTCCTGGGCGTGTATTCAAGGGAAAGAAAATGGCTGGCCATTTAGGAGCAGTTAAGAGAACGGTTCAAAATCTCAAAATTCAATCTATTGATTCTGAAAGAGGGTTGATTTTGGTTAAAGGCGCTGTGCCAGGTGCAAAGGGCAGTGATGTTGTTATTACGCCTGCAGTAAAAAAAATAAATAAGGGTTAAGAGATGACGTTGCAAGTACCTGTATTTGAAGGTCAGAGTTCAGTAGCTCCAATAGAGGTTGCTGAGCAAGTGTTTGGCCAGGAATTTAATGAAACATTGGTTCACCAATTGGTGGTTCGGTATCGTGCTGGAGGAAGAGCGGGGTCTAAGGCCCAAAAGAACCGTGCTGCAGTTAGTGGTGGTGGAAAAAAGCCGTGGCGCCAAAAAGGGACAGGGCAGGCTAGAGCAGGTACTACACGTAGCCCTTTGTGGAGAACAGGTGGGGTGACATTTGCTGCTGTGCCGAGAGACTTTGCTCAAAAGTTAAATAAGAAAATGTATAAGGTTGGTGTTCGTTCTATATTTTCTGAATTGTTACGCCAGGATCGATTGGTCGTTAATGATGCGATCCAACCGACTACCAAAAAAACCAAGGATTTTTTGGGGTTGTTAAATAATGCAGGAATCACTGGTAAAGTGTTAGTTTTGGTTGATGCGATTACTGAAGAGTTGGCATTGGCATCCAGAAATGTTCCGAATGTGAGCGTGTTGGATGTGGCGATGCTCGATCCAGTGTCTTTGGTTTGGGCTGATAAAGTTGTTGCGAGCTCAGCTGCGATTAAATTGATTGAGGAGCGTTTGTCATGAGCTTTGAAAAATGTCTGTTAGCAAAAGTAATTATTGCTCCTGTCGTGTCGGAGAAAAGTTCACTGGCAGCAGAGCAGCAAAATAGATTTGTTTTTAAAGTAGAAAAAACTGCGACTAAGTTGCAAGTAAAAAATGCTGTGGAATTTCTTTTTGACGTTGATGTTGATTCAGTTCAAGTGTTGAATGTCAAAGGAAAAGTAAAGCGGTTTGGCAGGTCATTTGGTAAGCGTTCTGATTGGAAGAAGGCTTATGTGAAACTGAAGCCTGGTCAAGATATTGATTTTGCAACAGCATAAAAGTAATTAGATTAGGATACGGTTAATAATATGGCTATTTTAAAATCTAAGCCTACCTCGCCAGGGTCACGTTTTGTTGTGCGCGTGAAAAATGATGAGCTATATAAAGGCAAGCCTTTTGCTCAGTTGTTAGACAAAAAAAGTAAAACTGGTGGAAGAAACAACCAGGGGCGGATAACGACTAGGCACGTAGGTGGCGGACATAAGAAACACTATCGGATTATCGATTTCAAAAGAAACAAAGTAGGTATTCCTGCTGTTGTTGAAAGAATTGAGTATGACCCTAATCGAACAGCTAATATTGCCTTGCTGCTGTTTAAGGATGGTGAGCGAAAATACATTATTGCTCCAAAAGGTCTGCAGGTAGGGCAAGAAGTTTTATCAGCGGAAAACACCCCGGTTAAGAGCGGAAATTGTATGGCACTGAGGAATATGCCTTTGGGAACGTTGGTTCACTGTATTGAATTAAAGCCTGGTAAAGGTGCTCAGTTAGCAAGAAGTGCAGGTGCTTCAGCTCAGCTGGTTGCGAAAGAAGGTGCGCATGTTACTCTTCGCTTACGCTCCGGCGAAATGAGGAAAGTTATGGCCGACTGCAAAGGTGTAGTTGGTGAGGTTTCCAATTCCGAGCATAATCTGGTTTCTCTTGGCAAGGCGGGAGCAGCTAGATGGCGGGGTGTGCGTCCTACTGTAAGAGGTGTTGCGATGAACCCGGTTGATCACCCGCATGGTGGAGGTGAAGGTCGAACATCAGGTGGAAGACACCCTGTTTCACCTTGGGGTGTGCCAACTAAAGGTTACAAAACTCGAAAAAATAAACGTACTGACAAAATGATTGTTAGACGAAGAAAGCAAAAGTAAGAGGAAAATAAGGTGCCACGTTCAATTAAGAAAGGTCCATTTATTGATCACCATCTACTGAAGAAAGTGGATGAAGCGGTCAAATCAAATAGCAGGAAACCGATTAAGACATGGTCAAGACGCTCAATGATTAGTCCTGAGATGTTAGGGCTTACGATTGCCGTTTATAATGGCAAAGCTCACGTGCCTGTGCTCATTTCGGAAAATATGGTTGGTCATAAGCTAGGTGAGTTTGCGCCTACCAGAACTTACAAAGGCCATATCGCAGATAAAAAATCAAGGTAATCAAAATGATGGAAGTTTCAGCAAAATTGAGCAATGCGCCTCTTTCAGCACAAAAGGCACGTTTAGTATGTGACCAAATCAGAGGTTTGCCGGTTGAGCAAGCGTTGAATACATTGTCATTCAGTTCAAAAAAGGCAGCAGAGATTGTAAAGAAAATTCTTGAATCAGCAATCGCAAATGCAGAACATAATGAAAGTGCAGACGTAGATGAGTTGTACGTGTCCACCACTTTTGTTAATGAAGGTATGACGCTAAAACGTATTCGGGCAAGAGCCAAAGGGCGTGCCAATCGCATAATGAAAAGAACGTGTCATATTACCGTTAAAGTGTCAGAGCAGGAATAGAGGAAATATAATGGGGCAAAAAGTTCATCCTACAGGCATTCGTCTAGGCATAGTAAAAGACTGGAATTCTAGATGGTATGCCAGCTCACAGGATTATTCTGTATTTCTGCATCAGGATTTGCAAGTTAGAGAATTTATCCAAAAAAAGCTGGCTCATGCTTCAGTGAGTCGAATTCAAATCAATCGTCCAGCTAATAATGCGAACATTGTTGTGCATACTGCTCGCCCGGGTATCGTGATTGGTAAAAAAGGAGAAGACATTGACAAGCTGAGAAGAGAGGTGTCCAAAATGATGGGGGTGCCTGTGCAGCTCAATGTTGAAGAGATTCGTAAACCTGAATTAGATGCAAAGCTCGTTGCTGAAAGTATTGCTCAGCAATTAGAAAAAAGAATTATGTATCGTCGTGCCATGAAACGAGCAGTAACAAATACCATGAGATTGGGTGCTGAAGGCATTAAAATTAATGTGGCTGGTCGTCTGAATGGTGCAGAAATCGCACGAGGTGAATGGTATAGAGAAGGGCGTGTGCCACTGCATACATTGCGTGCAGACATCGACTATGGCACTGCTGAAGCCAATACAACATATGGCATTATCGGCATTAAAGTGTGGATTTTTAAAGGTGAAGTATTTGATATGGATTTACATTCTGCTTCACAGAACAGTGAATCAAAAAATTAATTAGTGGTTAGACAATGCTTCAGCCAAAAAGAACAAAGTTTAGAAAGCAACACAAAGGCAAAAATAACGGTACAGCTGTAAGAGGCTCGTCGGTTAGCTTTGGTGAATTCGGTTTAAAAGCAACTTCTCGCGGGCGAATTACTGCGCGACAAATTGAAGCCGCACGTAGAGCGATCAGCCGTCATGTTAAAAGAGGTGGAAAAATCTGGATAAGAGTTTTTCCAGACAAACCTATTACTAAAAAACCTTTAGAAGTAAGGATGGGGAAAGGTAAAGGCAGCGTCGAATATTGGGTGGCACAAATCAAGCCAGGAACCATGCTATACGAAATTCAAGGAGTGCCTGAAGAATTGGCGAGAGAAGCTTTTAGCTTGGCTGCAGCTAAGCTTCCTGTTAAAACAACATTTGCTGCGCGGACGGTATTGTAATGAATATTAATGAAATACGTGAGAAGAACAAAGAAGAATTAGCTTCATTGCTTCTGGATTTATCTCGAGAGCAGTTTAATTTGAGAATGCAAAATGGGACAGGTCAACTCTCTAAACCTGATCAAGTGAAAAAAGTAAGGCGAGATATCGCACGTGTTCACACTGTTATGAATGAGATGGCGAGAGCAGAAGCATGAGTGAAGCAGTAAAGAAACTTCGTACGATCAATGGTCGAGTAATTAGCAACAAAATGGATAAAACAATTTCTGTTTTGGTTGAAAGAAGAGTAACGCATCCTGTTTATGGCAAAATTGTTAAACGCTCAACAAAATTGCTTGTGCACGATGAGCTCAATGAATGTATGGAAGGAGATACTGTTTCCATTACTTCATGCAGACCATATTCTAAAAATAAAACATTTAGAATGGTCGAAATACTTGAGCGTGCAAATTAATTATTAAAGGTAAGTAAGATGATTCAGATGCAAACTAGCCTTGATGTTGCCGATAATAGCGGTGCGAAAAAGGTCATGTGTATCAAAGTTTTGGGTGGGTCTCACAGGCGCTATGCTGGAATAGGCGACATTATTAAGGTGAGTATTAAAGATGCTATTCCACGAGGAAGAGTTAAAAAAGGCGAGGTTTACAATGCCCTGGTTGTTAGGACAAAGAACGGTGTTCGTAGACAAGATGGCTCGTTGATTCGTTTTGATGGTAATGCGGCTGTTATTCTAAACAATAACTTACAACCATTGGGAACCCGTATTTTTGGCCCCGTAACCCGTGAGCTGCGTGGAGATCAATTTATGAAAATTATCTCATTAGCTCCAGAAGTATTATAAGGCGGAGGACGTAGCAATGAATAAAATAAAACAGGGTGATCAAGTCATCGTACTTGCTGGGAAAGACAAAGGAAAAGAAGGGAAGGTAACCAAGATTTTCCCTAATAATAAAGTTTTGGTTCAAGGCGTTAATCAAGCAAAAAAACATCAAAAAGGTAATCCAAATGCGGGTGTGACAGGAGGGATTATTGATAAAGATATGCCTATTCATATCTCTAATATTGCACTACTAAACCCGCAAACCCAAAAAGCAGATCGCGTAGGCTTTAAATTTCTTGATGACGGAAAAAAAGTCAGGTTTTTTAAATCTAATCAAGAATTGATTGACGCTTAGGAATACCAATGGCCAGATTAGAAACAGAATATAAAGAAAAAATTGTTCCTGCACTGAAGGAGCAGTTTTCATACAAATCAGTGATGGAAGTGCCTAAAATCACAAAAATCACCCTTAACATGGGTGTGGGTGGTGCTGTTACTGATAAGAAGGTCCTTCAATCTGCTTTGGCAGATATGGAAAAAATCGCAGGTCAAAAACCTGTTGTAACATTGGCAAGAAAATCAATAGCAGGTTTTAAAATCCGTGATGATATGCCAATTGGCTGCAAAGTTACATTGCGCAGAGATAGGATGTATGAATTCTTGGATCGCTTAATTAACATCTCAATCCCTCGTATTAGAGATTTCCGAGGGATGAGCCCAAAAAGTTTCGATGGAATTGGGAATTATTCAATGGGTGTTAAAGAGCAAATAATTTTTCCTGAAATTGATTATGACAAAATCGATGTGTTACGTGGAATGGATATTTGCATTACGACAACTGCAAAAAGTGATGATGAAGGGCGTGCTTTGTTAAAGCTTTTCAACTTTCCATTTAAGAATTAAAGGCATCGATATGGCTAAAAAATCAATGGTCGCACGCGAAACTAAGCGGACAAAGTTAGTAAAGAAATATGAAGCTAAAAGAAATCAATTGCGTGAAATAATCCGCAATCCTTCTTCAACTTTCGAGGAAAGAGAAAGTGCTCAATTAAAGCTTCAGAAATTACCAAGGGATTCCAGCTCGATTAGAATGAGGAATCGCTGTAATTTAACCGGTAGGCCACATGGATATTATAGGAAATTTGGCTTAAGCAGAAATAAATTACGTGAAGCAGCAATGCGTGGCGATTTGCCAGGTTTAACCAAAGCTAGCTGGTAGTCCTGATTCTGGAGAAATAAAAATGAGTATGACAGATCCAATTGCAGATATGTTGACCAGAATTAGAAACGGTCAGTCTGCTGGTAAGAAAAATGTGAAATTACCGTCTTCCAAACTTAAGGTTGCAATTGCAAAAGTATTAAAAGAAGAAGGCTATGTTGCGGATTATAAAACAGAGCAAAATGGTAGTCATATTGAAATGACTATCGAGCTTAAATATTACAACGGCTTGCCTGTAATCGAAAAGGTTAAGCGGGTAAGTCGACCAGGTTTACGTATTTATAAATCCAAAGACGAATTGCCCAAAGTTTTAGGTGGTTTAGGTATTGCTATTGTGTCAACTTCGAGTGGTGTAATGACCGACAGAGCTGCTCGTGCAATTGGGCATGGTGGCGAAGTGATTTGTACGGTTTGCTAGTCAGGGGTGGAAAATGTCTAGAGTAGCTAAAACACCTATAGTGATTCCAACAGGAGTAGAGGTAAGCCTGAGTGGAAAGAGCTTTACGGTAAAAGGGAAAAGTGAACAAATGTCCTTTGATATTCATGAAAACGTGAATGTTGAAGTTAATGAAAATGTGATTCAGGTTAAATGGGATGATGCAGTTAAAAATGCTAAAGCCCAGGCCGGCACAGTAAGGGCTTCTATAAGCAATATGGTTACTGGGGTATCTAAAGGGTTTGAGAAAAAGCTAACGCTGATTGGTGTTGGTTATCGTGCTCAAGTACAAGGAAACAAGCTTACCTTGTCTTTAGGTTATTCAAATCCGGTTCAATACATCCTGCCTGAGGGAATTAAAATCGAAGCGCCTAGTCAAACTGAGCTGGTCGTTAAAGGCTCTGACAAACAGCGCGTAGGTCAAGTAGCTTCTGAAATACGTGCGTTCCGTCCACCTGAGCCATATAAAGGTAAAGGTGTTCGTTATGCTGATGAATACGTTGCTAGAAAAGAAGCGAAGAAAAAATAAGGTATAGGATTATGAGCAAGAAATCAACGCGCTTAAAACGAGCGCTAAGACAGCGTTGCAAAATTAAACAGCTTGGCGTTCATCGATTGACTATACACAAAACTTCACAGCATATTTATGCTCAAGTGATGAGTGTCGATGGTACTAAAACGCTTGCCAGTGCAGCTTCTACACAATTAGATGTGAAGGGCTCTGTTAATTACACAGGTAATATCTCAGCAGCGTCAGAAGTAGGTAAAAAAATCGCAAAACAAGCAATGGATGCAGGAGTAACAGAAGTTGCTTTTGATCGTTCTGGTTTTAAATATCATGGCCGTGTAAAAGCATTGGCAGATGCAGCTCGTGAAGCTGGATTAAAGTTCTAGAGGTAGAGAAATGGCAACTGCACCAAGTCAACAAGGTAGTACAGACGGATTACAAGAAAAGCTTGTTTCTGTTAGAAGGGTAGCTAAAGTAGTGAAAGGTGGGCGTGTATTCGGATTTACCGCATTAACTGTCGTTGGCGATGGTGAAGGGCGAGTAGGTTATGGAGTTTGTAAGGCTCGTGAGGTTCCAATCGCTATCCAAAAATCACTTGAACAAGCAAGAAAAAATATGAGGGATGTTGCTTTAAAAGGCGATACCTTGCAGTATTCAGTTATGTCAAATACTGGCGCAGCAAAGGTGTATATGCAGCCAGCTTCTGAAGGTACAGGTATCATCGCCGGTGGCGCGATGAGGGCGGTGTTTGAGGTCGTAGGCGTTCATAATGTATTAGCAAAGTGTATTGGAACTAATAATCCGATCAATGTCGTTCGAGCCACTATTGATGGTTTGGCTGGTATGCATGATGCGAAAACGATCGCAGCTAAGCGCGGGTTGACTGTTGAGCAAGTTACAGGTGAGTGATAGACATGAGCGAAAAGAAATTATCCGTCACGATGGTTAAAAGTAAAATTGGTCGACTTAAAAGCCATCAAGAATGCTTAAAAGGACTTGGCCTGAAAAAAATCAGGCAAACTGTTGAGGTAATCGATACCCCTGAAAATCGTGGAATGATTAACAAGGTATCGTATATGCTGAATATTGAGGAATTGTAATGTATTTAAACACATTGAGTTGCACTGCTGGATCTCGTAAAACCTCCAAGCGTGTAGGGCGAGGAATAGGTTCTACTTTAGGCAAAACTTGCGGCAGAGGGCACAAAGGTCAAAAGTCGCGTAGTGGAGGGTTTAACAAGGTTGGTTTCGAAGGCGGTCAAATGCCGTTGCAACGTAGATTGCCTAAGGTCGGGTTTACATCCCGTGTTAAGAAATTCTATGCTCAGGTTAGGCTTAGTGAAATTGAATCTCTACGAGCAGATGAAATTACCAAGGAGCTTTTAATTCAAAACAATATTGTTCCTTCGTTTACAAAAAAAATAAAAATTATTAAATCTGGTGAAATTTCAAGAGCAGTTATTATTAAAGGTTTGGCTGTAACAAGTGGAGCAAAAATTGCTGTTGAAACCGCAGGCGGTAAAATAGAGGGCTAAAAGTGAGTGCAACTAGAGCCGATATGGCTAACCGTTTAGGGGATTTTTCAGAGCTCAAATCCAGATTGTTGTTTGTCATAGGTGCATTTCTTGTATATAGAATTGGTGCGCATCTTCCTGTGCCCGGTATTGATCCCAAAGCTCTTGCCATTATGTTCGAACAACAGAAAGGATCCATTCTTGATATGTTCAACATGTTTTCTGGTGGTGCCTTAAGCAGGCTAAGTCTGTTTGCTTTGGGGATTATGCCGTATATTTCTGCTTCAATTATTATGCAATTAATGAGCATAGTCATCCCTACTTTAGAGCAGATGAAAAAGGAAGGTGAGTCGGGTAGAAGAAAGATTTCTCAATATACCCGTTATGGAACGGTTGTACTTGCAACTTTTCAAGCAATAGGTATATCTGTTGCTTTACAAAATCAGACGGCTGGTGGATTGTCGGTTGTAATTAATCCTGGCTTAGGTTTTGTTTTTATTACGACAACAACTTTGGTTACTGGAACCATCTTTTTGATGTGGCTAGGTGAGCAGGTTACAGAGCGAGGCATAGGAAATGGAATTTCTTTAATTATTTTTGCGGGTATTGTCTCGGGGTTACCAACTGCAATCGGATCGACACTTGAGCTTGCAAATACTGGTGAACTTAATCCTGCATTTATAATATTGATGTTTTTGATTGCGATTGGGGTGACTGCACTGGTTGTATATGTTGAAAGGGGCCAGAGAAGAATAATTATCAATTACCCTAAAAGGCAGCAAGGGAGGAGAATGTTTGCTGGGCAAAGTAGTTTTTTGCCGTTAAAGCTAAATATGGCGGGTGTTATTCCACCTATTTTTGCTTCCAGTATCATTTTGTTCCCTGCAACGATAGCTGGTTGGTTTGGAAACTCTCAAGGGTTTAGTTGGCTACAAGATATTTCAACATTATTGTCACCCGGGCAGCCTATTTATGTTGTTTTTTATTCTTTAGCTATTATATTTTTCTGTTTCTTTTACACAGCTTTGGTTTTTAATTCAAAAGAAACAGCAGATAATTTAAAAAAATCTGGGGCTTTTTTACCAGGTATTCGTCCGGGAATTCAAACGAGTAAATACATTGATAAAGTAATGACTCGATTGACATTGGTTGGTGCGTTTTATATTACATTGGTTTGTCTGTTACCTGAGTTTTTGATTGTCTATTGGAATGTCCCATTCTATTTTGGTGGTACATCGTTGTTAATTATTGTAGTTGTTGTTATGGATTTTCTTTCTCAGATGCAAACACACCTTATGTCTCAGCAATATGAAGGGCTGATGAAAAAGGCCAATTTAAAA
>SPJS01000239.1 GCA_006844705.1 Methylococcaceae bacterium
GGTTTAATTCCGTCTGGCGTGCTTCCAGCCGGTCAATCAGCTCAGGCAGTTGTTCCAGTTCGCGCTGTTGTTTGTAGCCGAGTTTTTTGGCGGGTTTATTGTCTTTGGTTTTGTCCTTTTTTGCAGTTTGTGCGGCTTTGACTGCGGCAGCGTCCTGCTTTTTCTGTTCTGTTAGTCGTGCCCAGTCGGCGTAGCCGCCGATGTATTCATTGACGGTGCCTTCACCTTCAAACACCAGGACGCTGGTAACGACATTATCCAAAAAGGTTCGGTCGTGGCTGACCAGTAATAAGGTGCCTGCATAGGTGACCAGTTTTTCTTCCAGGATTTCCAGGGTTTCCAGATCGAGGTCGTTGGTGGGTTCGTCCATGATCAGCAGGTTGGCCGGTTTGGTGAACAAGCGTGCCAGTAATAGGCGGTTTTTCTCACCGCCGGATAGACTTTTAACCGGCGAACGTGCGCGTGCCGGGGCAAACAAGAAGTCTGCCAGGTACGACATGACGTGGCGTTTGCTGCCGCCGATTTCCAGGAATTCATTACCGTCGGCCACGGAATCCACTACGCTCATTTCCGGATCGAGCTGTTCGCGCAGCTGGTCAAAATAGGCGACTTGCAATTTGGTGCCTTGTTGCACGCTGCCGCTGCTGGGTTCCAGTTGTTGCAATAGCAGTTTTAGCAGCGTGGATTTGCCTGCGCCATTGGGGCCAAGCAGGCCGATTTTATCGCCGCGATCAATTAATGTAGAAAAGTCTTTGATGATGGTCTTGTCGGCATAGTGAAAGTTGACGTTTTTGGCTTCGATCACTTTTTTGCCAGAAGCTTCGCCCTTTTCCATTTTTAACTGTGCTGTGCCTTTGACATCACGCCGTTCTGCGCGTTCGGAGCGCAGTTTTTGCAATGCTCTTACGCGGCCTTCATTGCGCGTGCGGCGGGCTTTTATACCTTGCCGTATCCACACCTCTTCCTTGGCCAGTTTTTTATCAAACTCGGCATTTTGTCGGGTTTCTTCTTCCAGTGCGGCGGCTTTACGGCGCAGGTAATCTTCGTAGTTACCTGGCCAGGACACCAGGTTGCCACGGTCAAGGTCGATAATACGGGTGGCCAATTTTTGCAGAAAGGCACGGTCGTGGGTGACGAATAACACGGCACCTTTAAATGTCTGTACTTGCTCTTCCAGCCAGCTGATGCTGTCAAAGTCGAGGTGGTTGGTCGGCTCGTCCAGCAACAGAATGTCAGGCTCGATCACCAGTGCGCGAGCCAGTGCCACGCGCCGCTTCCAGCCCCCGGACAGGCTGTTGACCTTGACATCGGCAGGCAGGTCTAGTTTGTTCAGCGTGGTTTCTACGCGTTGCTGAAAATGCCAACCCTGGTCGGCTTCCAGTTGTTGCTGGAGCTCGCCCAGAGCGTTGAGTGACTCTTCACTGCTATCCATGTGATTGAGTGCTTCGTGGTATTGCATAATGACATCACCCAATTGCCCCAGGCCGGAAGCGACGGCATCATAAATGGTGTGTTCATCATCAAGGTCGGGGGATTGCTCCAGCCAGGCCATTTTGATTTCCGGCTGCCGCCAAACCTCACCTGAGTCCGCTGGAATGATGCCAGCGATAATTTTCATTAACGTAGACTTTCCTTCACCGTTGCGCCCCAGCAGG
>SPJS01000238.1 GCA_006844705.1 Methylococcaceae bacterium
GGCGTTAACAAGCCATCTGCGTAACTCGCATCAACCTTAACACCATCAATGTATAGGTTTGGCGTATGATCACCAACGTTTGCTACTGCAAAGCTTGGTGTGGTATCAGCTGTAATATCATCAGTGTCACTCACACCTGTGTCAGATGCTGCGATTAAATCTGGCGTATCTCCTGGTGCTGCTGGCGTAGGCACACCATCCACTTTTTCAATGGTGACTATGGCGGTATCCGTACCACCCTGCCCATCAGAAATAGTGTAAGTAAATGATGCTGGACCAACATAACCATCATTTGGAGTAAACAAAATATTAGTACCGTCAAATGTTACGCTACCATTTTCTGCACCCTGTACGTTCACACCTTGCAAGGTGTCACCATCTGCATCGCTATCGTTGGCTAACAATGTCGCTGGATCAATACTGACTACACCCTCAACAAAGTCAGTGATCACATCATCATTCGCCTCGGGTGCTGTATTCTCTGGCACAAAGGTTGTAATTTTCACTGCAACAGGGTCACTTGGCTGAGACGTATTACCTGCCAAATCTGTCAATGTATAACTGATATCGTAATCACCTTCAGGCAGAGGCGCTTCTGGTGTCAGTGTAAAGTTAATAGGATCAAACGTTGCCGCTACTGGTGCACCATTCACATACAAGGTTGGCTGCGCATCGGCAACGGGATTAATGCTGAATGTCGGTGTTGTATCATCGGTGATGCCATCGCTATCACTCTCACCCGTATCGCTTTCAGGTGTTAATGCAATCTCACCCGTTTCTGGAGCAGCAGTATCAATCACGACTGATAAAGGCTCACTAACTGGTGTTGTGTTACCTGCACCATCCTCAAGTTGATAGCTGATCTCATGCGTACCATCTGGTAAATCATCGACAGGTGTCAGTTGATTGGTTTGTGGATCAAACGTTGAATCCACTGGGCTACCATTCACAAACAGCACAGGTGTCATACCTTCTGGCGCATCAATTTCAAACGATGGCTTCGTATCCTTAGTCACATCATCTGTTTCACTGACACCCGTATCACTTTCTGGTGTCATGTCAGCAGGTGTAATTGTTGAATAGTCTTGATGATTGACAACTATATCCAACGGCTCACTTTGTGGAGACTCTTGACCTTGATCATTGCGCAATGAGTAAGTAATCACTAACTCACCATTTGGTAAAGCTTGATCTGGCGTTAATACGCCTTTACCAGCATCATAGGTCGATGGAACCTCTTCACCATTGACATAAAGCACAGCAGTGTACTCACCAGGATCTTGAATAGCAAAATCTGGTGTAGTGTCTCCAGTTAAGTCATCGCTGTCACTCACACCTGTGTCTGTTTCTGGTGTCATGTCTGGCGCAGACTCTGGCGCTAAAATCACTTCTCGGCCATCGACTAACAAGTTCACTGAAGCGGTATCTGTGCCACCATTGCCATCTTCAACAGTATAGGTAAATGATGCGGGCCCTTGGTATCCGTCCATTGGTGTAAAAGTGATTTCACCATTCTCTAAACTTACTGTACCAAACTCTGCATTCTGCACGCTAACCACAGTCAAGTTATCACCATCGGCATCTGAGTCGTTGGCTAACAGCGCGCCAACGTCAATAGTTAAAGCACCAACCGTCTGCTGGTCATACACATCA
>SPJS01000237.1 GCA_006844705.1 Methylococcaceae bacterium
GTTGCCGAATTGCTTGCTCTCAAAAAACAACTGTCCTTTAAAGTACGCTGGGCAAGCCAGTGTCAGCAGGGCAATCGGGCTTAAATTCCCCCAATGATTTTAAGTAGGTAATCATCACTCCAGCCTGCCTTTAATCGTTTGGTTTTTACACCCACCTTTGATGATTTCTCATTTTTTATCAAATTGAGTGCAATATGCCTGATGACAGCAAGGTTCGATGCACTGTGGCCTTGGCGTGTTCGGTTGCTATCTTCATCAAAAGCCATATCAAGCACCCAGTGTAAATTATTCTCAACAGCCCAGTGAGCTCGAATGGCATGTTCTAATTGTTTGGGATTTGCTGCACTAAGGCTGCCTATAAAGTAACGCGTTTCTTCCGTTATTTTATCTTTTGCTTCTCTTTTTGCCGTGACGGCTATGATGCTTTTTAATCCACTCCATGAATGATTTTCTTTTAGCCATTCAATTTCATCTGTTACACGAACAGAGCGTGTTTCTATTCGTCCATGTCCACCGTCAAAAGTAACAGTGGCAGTTTCAGGCGACAATGAAGATTCAAAATAAGTCCTGACATCATCGTGTAAGTTGCCCTGATTTCCTTTCAAACTGAGAATATAATCCGCTTTCTTTTCTATAATGAGTTTGGCTATCTTTTTTTGGCAGCCCATTGCATCCATTGTAATCACAGCTCCGGCAATGTCTAATCGAGATAATAGCTTGGGAATAGCCGTAATTTCATTTGATTTTTCGTTCACTTTAACCTGGCCTAAAACCAAACTATTTTGTTGTGCCCAGGCACTCACCATATAAATGGCAGACTTGTTTGATGCTTTATCAATACTACGCCTTAGACATTTCCCATCGATGGCTATTACCTCTCCTTCAGTGAGTGTGGCTAAGTCTGAAACCCATTTAGAAAAGCATTCACTAAACGCTTCCGTATCAATTATTGCAAAAACATCACCAAAAGTATCATGTGAAGGAATCCCGTGTTTAAGCCCCAATAGCTCTGTAAACCAGTCTTCCTTGGCTTCACCGAATTCTTCGATAGCAACCCAATTATCTGCACCACAGATTACTGCACAAAGGGTGATGAAAAATATATCCTGCAACTGGTGTTTTTTTTGCCTGTTTATTCTTGGGTCTTGTATGCTTGAAAAATGGTGGATAATAGAAGCTGATATCTTGTCTGTCATTTAAAATCAAAATGATACAGTTAATACCTCATCTGAATTATAATTTCAAGGACTTTTTAGCCCGATTGCCCTGACCCTGAAGTCCTATAGGGTCGCTTGTGATGTACCTCCCAGTATGGGGATCATAATACCTAAAGTAGTTATAATGCAAGCCTGTTTCCGAGTCAAAATATTGTCCGGGAAAACGTATGTTATTGGTAATGGTTTCTGTAGTGATTGTGGCCTTGCCGAATGGGTCATATTGGGCCTGCCAGACTACATCCTGGTTATCGTCAGTAATGACCTGAGGTGTATTCAAATGGTCGTTGTGGACAAAGTAAACGGCTTTTTCAGGATTATGTTCCGGTTGTGCTGGCTTCGGATTTATCGACAGGCGTCTTATAGCCACGGTATCGTCTTCGATACTACTGTTATCCTGGCCAAAGATATGACCGTTGATGTTGAGAATAGC
>SPJS01000236.1 GCA_006844705.1 Methylococcaceae bacterium
CAGCTATGGCGGCGTATCGCCAATCTGATTGCATTAAGAGGTCAGAGCCGAATGGCACTTACTTAAGCTTTTTAGGGTGACCATGTTTTCGAATTTTTTCGCGTGCCTCCACACGCGGTATCATTAACCTAGAGTAGGGTTTTGGCCGTCTTTTCACGGCTCTTGGTTCGATCCTGCCGGAACGGTTGCCTACGCGCTGTTCTGCAATCAAGTCAAACAGCAGTACTATATGGACATCACCATCAACGATCCAATGTTCGCGACTCCAGGCAACCCAGACCTGAAGGGTATGTTTGAAGCTGATCTGCCGGGGAAGAATCTCAGCCTGCCATGCTGCTTCACACATCAACCAACGAATCAAGTTATAGGCCAGGAAATAGACCCACATTTCTTTTTCATTCATTTGCGGCGTCATGCAACGTAAGGTTTCCATACCCAAGGTGGTCTTGATATTCCGCAAATCGAGCTCTACGTGCCAACGCTGTTTATACAGTTCCGATAGTTCGGATTTAGGCACATCGCTGGCCGATAGAAATGTCGTTACCAGCACCTTGCCGGCAACCCGGGTCTCGCGGACGCTCAGTATCTCAGGGAACTGCTCGTACTGTGCTTTTTCCATCCAGTCTGGACATTGGCGTGGCTTGGTCCACTCGACAATATGATCTCGCGAACCCAGGCGTTTGCCTTTCCTGAAATCTGTTTTACGGGCACCGTTCTGCCCAAATATCACATCCACTTTCATGGCTAACAATAGTGCGATCAACCAATAGTTACAATAGTAACGGTCAGCCAATACTACGTCGCCAGGTTCCAGGCTGTCGAGCAACTGGCGAAATAACGCATGCTCACTGGCCCCTTTGCCTTTGAACGGACCCATGGCGGCATCTAAAACGGCACCGCTAGCCAAACAAATGATTCCAACCACTCGTGCTATTGGAAAACCCAGTCCCGGTTTCTGACCGTTCTGTTGAGGATAGACGGCTTGGTTCTCCGAGGTATCCGGCAGGGTGACCGTCGTACCATCGACCAGTTTAACGTTTCGACCACGCCAGTGCCAAGCGTCTGGCGTGTGTTCTGCAATCATTCGTCCCGTCTGTTTCGCCACGGTGCTGATCATCTTCAGCGGTAGATGTTGCCGTGCTTTGCAGTAGGCACTCGTCCCCGTACTGCAAGGTTTCAGCTCATTGAAGACACGGCTGACCGCGTAGCTATTCACTGTGTTTTGGCACGACCCATCAATGCTCAGGGCTTGAGCCATAAATAATGCTAGCGTCACTGTCGGCGTAAACACCCGTTCGCGGTGCTCGGGCAACTGCGCTTCGACAAAATCGAGCAATTCGGGTCCGGTGAGCAGGTTGAAAAAACCGTAGCCATCTGTAGCGCGAACATGATCGGCAACGTTTTTTTGTTGATTCTTTGAGCGGTTGGTAGTAACTTTCATGATAGCTGGCGACTCTGGGTGAGGGTTGGAGGTTTGGTTACAACCAGCCTATCATCCCGCCAGCTTTAATTCTATTATTTTTCAGTAAGTTGCTATTTTATTCCGTAATTAATTCGGCTTAAGTAAGTGCCATTCGGCTTTGACCCCTTATTCCTGACCCCTTTTTCGCTTTTTCCCTGGCTTGTCCCCAG
>SPJS01000235.1 GCA_006844705.1 Methylococcaceae bacterium
GTGCAAAGCACGGGCTTTTTTGTTGTCTACATTCGGTATGATGTCATTATGTGTAGATCAATCTCTTTGTTGGCCATTGTCGCTTGCTTATTGCAAGGCTGTTTACATCAACCTATGCAGTCGTCTGCTCACCAACAAGCAATGGTTGCCACCGCTGACTATCGTGCGACCCAAGCTGGCATTCATACACTCAAACGGGGCGGTAGTGCCGTTGATGCGGCAATTGCCATTCAGTCTGTTCTATCTCTTGTCGAGCCACAGTCCTCAGGCCTTGGTGGTGGCGCTTTTATGCTCTATTACAATGCGAGTGATCAATCATTGTATGCTTTCGATGGGCGTGAGCTATCACCTTCAGCTTTAAAGCCTAACACTTTCTTGGATGCTAATGGTCAACCCAAAGGCTATTTTGATACCGCATTTGGTGGACAAACAGTTGGCGTTCCAGGCGTAGTAGCCATGCTTGATCAAGCGCATCAACAGTTTGGCAGGCTTGATTGGTCATCACTGTTTGGTAATGCCAAGCAGTTGGCAATCAATGGTTTTGAAGTTTCATCTAGACTATCTCAATGGCTAAACCGCTTTCCTCATGATCAAGCGCATCCGCAAATGTTGCGCTATTTTTATGATGAAAGTGGTGTCGCAAGACCTGCAGGTTATCCTTTAACTAACCCTGCCTATGCCAAAACACTAGACACACTTGCCGCAAATGGCGCACAAAGCTTTTATACTGGCAAAATAGCACAAGCAATTAGTGATGCTGTAAACACCTCTCCTGTTCACTCTGGTAGCTTGTCACCAGATGATTTAGCAAATTATCGAGCACTTTCCCGCCAGCCTCTCTGCAAGCACTATCACCAATACAAAGTCTGTTCGATTGGTCCTCCAAGTTCGGGTGGTGTATTTTTATTGCAAACACTTAAGCTTCTAGAACCGTTTAATTTAAGTCAATACGCCCCTTTTTCTCCTCAAGCCTTACACTTGATTATTGAAGCCAGCCGCTTGAGCTTTGCGGACCGTCAACAGTTTATTGGGGATCCAGATGTTGTGGATGTCCCAACTAGTGGCCTATTGAACGACCTGTACCTTCAAGACCGAGCGCAACTGATTAACCCCAATCAAAAGGCAAATCAAGTTTACGCTGGTCAACCTGAACACTTTGACCCAAGCTTTCATCATGCTCTCAATCAATCACCACATATTGGTAAAGAATATCCTTCTACCAGCCATTTTAGCGTTATGGATCGTGCAGGTAATATTGTCTCGATGACAACGACTGTGCAAGGTCCATTTGGTAGTTTTTTACCAGCAGGCGGTTTTATCCTCAATAATCAACTTACTGATTTTTCCTATGTCGCAGAAAAGGATGGCAAACCTATCGCTAATGCTATTGCACCTAATAAACGTCCGCGTAGCTCAATGACGCCGACCATTGTATTTGATGAACATGATCAAGTCCTGTTAGTAATTGGCTCGCCTGGTGGTGGGCGTATTTTTTCTTATGTGCTTAAAGCCTTGTTAGCCACACTAGACTGGGGCATGACGCTACAAAGTGCAATCGATGCTCCAAATATCACGATCCCAAACGGAAGTATTGAATTTGAAGCCGACAGGTTTGATC
>SPJS01000241.1 GCA_006844705.1 Methylococcaceae bacterium
CAGCATTGCGTGAGTCCTCCAAAATCATTCTTATTATAAAAGCGCAAGGATAACAAAAAAACGTGCAAAATTAATATGTTTTGCTGTTTATAAGTGATAAAACCGTGCTAAAAGGCAGCTAAGTTCCTTAAGTTATTTAACAATTTTTGCGATACCCCCTTATCAGCGAGTTGATAATCCATAAGAGGCTGTCCGTCAATAGAGAGCATATGATGGAAAAAACAACAAAAAAAATTAAATTACCGCAACAACAAGGTCTTTCAGTTTTCAATTCTTCGGCTTTTTTATTATTGCTGGCATTGCTGTTGCTCTCCATCGGTTCATGGTTTGCTTTTACCCAAAAGCCCAGGCTGGATGTGTTTACCCCCTCAACATTGACTGATACGTTTGTCTATCCGGTTGAACAAAATGCATTTCAGCGTTTACCAAGAATATCCTCTAATTTAAGCGATGTGTTTGTTTTACCTAACAGTGATTTGCTTTGGGTCACCGGTACTGATGGCTTTATTTATCACAGTAAAGATGGTGGATACAGTTGGCAACAGCAATACCCAAAACTGTCTGCCGAATCAGAAGTCATCAAACATTCGCAAAGTACGCTTGACTGGTTGATTAAACCGGGGCTTGCTGCCGATAAGAAAGCCATTCGCCAAATACCCTCAAGCGAACTGGACCTGTTCGATAAAAAAATTGATTCGAGTAAACAAGAAAATACTCAACTGAAACAAAAGGCGTCTGTTCAAGCCACTTTACAGCAGCAGGCAGAGCAACTTAAGCAGAATAAGTTGTTGGCAGCTTTAAATGACATATATTTTGTCGACCCACTGCATGGCTGGGCAGTCGGTGATGGTGGAACAATTTTACATACTAGCGATGGTGGGGCTAATTGGCAGCGACAAAACAGCCCAACAGATGCCCGCTTACGCTCAGTCAAATTTATAAATCACCTACAAGGCTGGGTGGTGGGAGGCGGTGGGACGATTCTGAATACAAAAGACAGTGGAAAAACCTGGCAGAAGCAGAACCTTTCGAAAAATGAATTTTTGACCTCAGTTGATTTCGTCGATCATCAGCAAGGCTGGGTGACGAGCTATAATGGGACAATATCACACACTAGCAATGGCGGAGAACGCTGGAAAGATCAATACAGTATTAAAGATGGGCGGTTTGATTCAGTCGATTTTATCAACAAAAAACAAGGCTGGGCTATTGGCCGAAGAGGCATTATTCATACCGTTGATGGTGGAGCAAGCTGGCAACGACAATATAATAGTGAAACAGACCCTTTGATAAATTCCATCATCTTTATTAATGCTCAATATGGCTGGGCAACATCAAATGGCGATACGCTCCTAAAAACCACAAATGGTGGTAAAAGTTGGCAAGCACGTCCGGTAGCCAATTTTAATATTGGTATACAGTCGATCCATTTCAGCGATGCCAAACGTGGCTGGGTAGTGGGGGATGCGGGGACAATATTGTACACAAACGATGGTGGGCTCAACTGGACATCACTCAGTCATGGGCATGACCAGTGGTTGTACTCGGCACATTTTATAAATAAGCAACTCGCCTGGGTTGC
>SPJS01000240.1 GCA_006844705.1 Methylococcaceae bacterium
ATGCCTGTTTAAACTGGTCGGTAAAAAAGTCGTGTTTGACTTCCCAGCCCCGGCTTTCCCGGAATGCGAGCACGCGAACAAGTGTGATTTTATCAGCATCAATAATGACGCCTACAGTGATAGGTTTGGTTTTGCCGATTTCTTCGAGAATCCAGACCGTGCGCTCGTCTTTTTGCCAAAAACGCGTTCTTAAAAAACCAGGTTTGTGTTGCAGGATGTCAGCTACGTCTTTTTTTAAATCGGCTTTCAACCATAAGACTTTGGGCTTGGGGGGCTGTTGATTGAAGGCTTCCGCTAGAAAATGTTGTTTACTTTGGTACTGCTCAGCGTGTAACGCAGTGGAAAACAACAAAGAAAGGAGGAAAAAGCTGAGGTGCATGTAAAATAATATCCGGTTTTGGGTGACAAGAGAAGAGAGGCACGTCCTGTGCCTCAAATTGTACCTGTTAATGAGGTGGGTTTAAAAGCTGTAACCCAGTCCTAAGTCAAAGCCGCGTTCATCATTATTACTGTTAAGCGTATCTTCCTTGTAAATATAGGTGGCTTTTACTACAACGTTTTCGTGCAGCCACCAGTTGGCACCACCTTCCCATATATCAAAGTTTTTGTCGCTACCAGAAAAATAATTGAGCTTTTGAAAGCGTCCGTAAACACCAATGTCGCCAATGGATGTCGGAACGCGGTAGCCGGGTTCTATGTACCAGCCATACTGATCTTCAGCTGCCTGGTCGCCACTGTTTACATTAATATCCCAACGAGTGTAAAGCGCTCTCGCGCTGAATATGCCCGGGCCAATCTGTTGATTGTATATCGCGTGAGCTTCGTACAAGGTGGCAGACCCCAGGTCTACGCCAGGATTTTTGTCACTTTGTGCTAGATCGGTTTGATGCAATACCGTGCCCGCGAGTTCAAGGCCAGGAATTCCGGTATATTTAACGCGGCCGACGATGATCGGGTCATTCGCGGTTTGTTTGGCCACCTTGCCACGACCACTGCGGATGGAGTAATCGCTACCGACTTCCAATCCGCTCATTACGGCAGCATCCACGCTGATGCCATTGTCAAACCGGTAGGTGCCGCCAATACCTGCTTCCCACCAGGTGGTCGGGATGATGTTCTTTTCGACTTCATTACGTTCCACGCCGTAAAAAGTATCCGGCTCGTGGGTCTCATTAATAATGCCGACTGGCATTAAAAATAAACCGGCTTTGGCAGAAGCGTTGTCAGTCAGATCATACTCAATATAAGCTTGTTCCAGCTCGACTTCACCGGGTTTGCCCTCGCCAGAAAGGGAGTGTTCCAGCTCCAGTTCTGAGAAAAAGCGAAGCTCATCAGTAAATTCGTGGTTGATGAACAATACAAAACGGTGGAAATCAACTTCTTCTTGGTGAGTACCACCTTCTTTACTGCGGTTTTGATAATGCAGTTCGCCATACCCTCCGATGGATGTGTCATTAAACCAACCGGCGGATTGGCTGCCTTGTTCTACGCTATCACTAACAGTTTCTACCGCAACGGTATTGTTTTCGACCTGCAATTGAGTCGATTGCAGTGTATTTTG